>CAZPWS010000046.1:0-26044 GCA_964590225.1 uncultured Fibrobacterota bacterium | reverse complement strand
TACTCGGATACGCTCGCTTATTTCAGCTTATACACAACTTTTGAAAATAACTCCCCATCGCTTTATTCCCGCTTGCTTTATAGGGCTGAAAAAGCGGGTGTCAGAAATGGTGTAAAAGCCATATTTTGGTACCAAGGATCCGCAGATGATGCTCAGTGGAGTAGTGTAATTCCAAACTATTTAGCCCGATTTGACACACTGTATAGCGCATGGAAAAAAGATTACCCGAGTCTCAAAAAAATTTATTTCTATCAAAATAGGCCACGCCTTCAAATAACGGAAGCACATCGGCAGATAGGGGAGATTTATAGGGATAGGGATGTTACCCTTTTTTCCACAGCGGCAAATGCCCCTCTGCAAGCCGATGGAACGCATTTTACGCTTGATGGTTACAATAAGCTGGCGGACTGGGCTTATCCTGTTGTGAACAGGGATATCTATAATCATCCAGATTCGCTTCCATTCATTACTCCTCCAGCTATAAAGAGGGCCTTTTTTACTAATAACAATAAGGATGAGGTTGCTTTAGAGTTTGATCAACCAGTTTATTGGATGAATGATACGGTTGTGATTGCGGGAACAGATACAATTCATGCATTTTTGAAAGACTATTTCGCTTTCGATACCTCAAATGGCGTCGTTGATACAGGATACTCTTTGCCGAGCTTAAATAGAGTTGTATTAAAACTTAAACAGCCGAGTACAGCAACAAGCATTTCTTATATAAAACACAGATATTATTTACCATGGGCACACATTACTCCGACCGGTAGCTACAATAAATATACATACCAAGGGCCATGGCTACTCAATGAAAGAAGGTTGGGGATTCTTGTTTTTACTAAGTTCCCCTTAACGCTCGATACATCTTCTGTAAAAAATGAATACAAAGAGACTTATGCCACATTTTCGATGCCACGATTATCTGTTCGTCAGGTATCTGATATGCTTTTATTCAAAGTAAGTATAGATGGCGTTTATAAAGGAAAGTTGACCTTAAGCAGTATAAGTGGTCAAAAGGTAAATTCGTTAATACATAATAGTATAGGCGGTGCTTGGCAGGCAAGGTTAAAAATTGATAATCTGTCGTCCGGTATTTATCTGGCTAATATCGAGCTTTGTAATGGGTTAAAAATGTCTCAAAAAGTTGTTATTACCCGGTAAACATAAGGTGATTCTGCTGGTTATATAAAAATTCTTTCTTAAGTCTTGAATATATCCAAGCCATTGTTTATATTCTCACAACTTTTGGCCCGTTCGTTCAGGGGTTAGGACGCAGGATTTTCATTCCTGTAACAGGGGTTCGATTCCCCTACGGGCTACCAAAAAAGCAGTGGTTTGAAAATTGCCGCTGCTTTTTTTTGTATTTACAGAAAGGTGAAAGCATGAAATCAATATGTGTCAATCTGCACGATACCCCGTCTGAATTGCATGAAGGGCTCAAAATTCTTTCCGGCCTTGTTCCTCTATCCTTTAAAAGCATAGGGGGTAAACAGTTCGCTGTTGAGTTTATAAGAGGAAATGAAGGACCAGTAATAGTAAAAGGCGAAACTGGATTCGTTGTTCATTATAAATCGCTTAACCAAGCATATAGGGCGGTAGGATTAATGGTTGCTGCGCTCTGTAAGGACGGGAAAATATCACCAGTTAAAGAGAAACAGAGATTTGACAGCTTAAATATGATGCTTGATGTTTCTCGAAACGCTGTTATGACTGTCGAAGCGCTAAAAGAGTATCTCGCGCGTCTTGCATTAATGGGACTTAACAGTTTTATGCTTTACAACGAGACGGCATACGAGGTAGCTGGAGAACCTTACTTTGGCTACAATCTTGGTGCTTACTCCAAAAAGGAGCTGATGGAACTTGATCGCTACGCGGCAACTCTTGGTATCGAGATGTTTCCCTGCATCCAGACCCTTGCTCACCTAAAACGGATATTGCAGTATCAGGTATATAAAAAAGTAAAGGATACCGAAACCGTTTTATTGGTTGATGAGCCGGAAACTTATGCACTTATTGAAAAAATGATTAAAGCAGCGGTTGCGCCGTTCAAATCTAATAAGGTTCATATTGGAATGGACGAGGCTTGGGATCTCGGTCTTGGTAGCTATTTAAAACAAAATGGCTACCGATCACCGCACGAATTAATTGCCCGCCACTTTCCAAAGGTCAGGGCAATGCTTAAGAAAATGGGGTTGCGGCCAATCATGTGGGGCGACATGTATTTCCGTCCACTTTCAAAAACCGGTGATTACCGCGATCCTGCCATAAAGAGCTTGCCGCCTAATCTCAAAAAGCAAGTACCACAGGAAATTCAGCTTGTCGATTGGGATTATTATACTTTTGATAAGGAGAGATATAGGGAACATCTGCGACTGCACCAATCACTAAATCCCGATACAAGCATGGCTCCTGGTGTGCAAACATGGGGGCGTTTTTGGTCAAATTATCCATACGCCAAGGCAACAATTGTTCCTGCGCTTGAGGTCTCGTTGGAGGAGGGGGTGAGGGATATAATTATGACAGCGTGGGGTGATGATGGCAATGAGTGTGACCATTTTTCTGCTATGCCTATGCTGCAATATTATGCTGATTTTGCTTTTAATGGCCAATTTTCTGAAACTCGACTTGCAGATAACCTGATGGGTTCTTGTGGGGTTTTGTATAAGGAGTGGAGCGCTGCTGGCCGTATTGATACACCACCGAAGTTTACTAATCTTAATGGAAATCCATCAAAGCATCTTTTGTGGGAAGATCCAGTTTATGGTATAACGCAGGCCGACTTAAATGGCATTTCTCTCAATAACTATTATCAAGGTATTTACAATGAACTTGCGACTTCTCTTAAAAGGAATGCAAAGGGATTTAATAGTAGGCTACTCCTTCCTGCGCAACTGTGTCGGGTTTTATCTGTCAAAGCTGATTTTCCATCACGATTAAAAAAAGCCTATCAGAAAAAGGACAAGAAAAAACTGAAGGAACTCATAAACCGTGATCTGCCTTTTATCAGGCGCGAAGTTGAAAAACTATATAGGGTGCATAAAGAGTCATGGTCAAGGAATTATAAAATTCAGGGCTGGAATATTTTGGAACAGCGGTATGGTGGGCTGATTTTGCGCATCGAAAGTGTTATGGAACGGCTATCGGCATATTTATCGAGAGATATTGAGTCATTGCCAGAGCTTGAGGGTAAAACTTTGCGCTTGCTTCCAGACAATCAGAAGGGGAGGCTGGCAGAACATTGGTATCAGGCCTGCTACGGTAATAATCCATGTCCTATAAATTGAGAACAAAAACGCTAAATTTTCCGGTTTAAGGTGCCGATAATCTCAAGGTAACCGCGTGAACAAGGAGGTTCATATGACGCGTGCCAAGATGGCGTATCATGAGCACTTAAAGGTGCTTCTACAGGAGCAGTACATCCCATTTCTCGGTGGTCGTCCAGTGCGTGATGCAGTAATAAATGGTGAGGATATAATGAACCTCACAATAGACCTGTGGACAACATCATCGGTTGAAAAGTTTTTAGAGTTACAAAAAGAATGAATCCTAAATTCTTCAGTTGATAACTGTTTTTATTGACAGTTTAAGTAGGCGTGTGCATGAAGCTATTTTATTGGTAAAGGATGAAGAGTGGACTGGTGAAAGTGGGTTTGGGGTCACACAAGTTGCAGATAGAGTTTTGAAACTACGAGGCTGGACTCGAAGTCGGCGTGTGGTAGTTTCTCGCAAATTGATTGAAGAAAAAAGTCCTACTGAGAGTTGTACCTTATTAGGTATTTGTCAATATGAATATGGGGCGTATGTTACTAATAGTGAAAACATATTTGATGAGATGAAAAATCAATGGGGGCTTGAGGGGTTTTGTTCCAAGAAGCTTTGTGTTACTGAATTTGCAGCACGGATGACAATTTTGAGCTATAATTTGTGGAGTATCTTCGTTCGATTTTTCAACCTTGTTAAAATTAAATATTGACAATATTGCACTGCCAAAGATAGCATTATCTCAAATGGCCAGCTCACCGTAGTAAAAAATGGATTTCAACTGAGGAATTTAGGATTTATGAAACAGGCTCTTTACCGCACTAAATGTTAGAAGTCAGGAAAAAGCTTCATAAGAGATGGAAAAGATTGTCCGCCAATACCAATAACAATAACATTATGTTTTTTTGTATCTCTATATATACTAAATAGTTGTATTAGATCTGTCTGATTGGTGTTTCGTTTGCATACCTCAATAGCCGTTACAAAGGAGGTTGTGCATGTCAACAGCGACTCATGAGAGAGAAGATCTGGTGTTTTTTAAAGAAATAACCGGTGTTTGTCCATTAATCATATTTCTGAACAGACGAGAATACGAAAAGATCTAAAAATAGCTACTCGTCTTAGCTGCCATTTTATTTCCCTTTTGTTAGACCGCTATTCTCATTTGATGTACCGCCTTTAACAATAAGTCTTCGGGTTAGTTCCTGTCTTCCTGCTGGGGTGGTGATTTTCTGGATAGCGATGTATCCACCAGGCGACACCAATCTGCCTCTGTGATTGTAGCAGTTCCATGCTGGTATGCATGGCGTTCCCGTTCCGGCACCGCAATTACTTACCATAAATTCATAGTCGATGGGCAGAGTCGCCGGATATCGTGGAATTAAAGTATCGGGATCGAAATTGTTGGACGCTGGTACAATATCAAAATTTTGTTCTATTATTGCTTCTGTTAAATTCGCAGGGGAAGAATAATCTAACAAATTGAGATACTTCCTGATAGATTTAAGCGTGTATTGATTTCTCAGATTCGTATGTGTTGTTGGGTCAGCTGTAAGATTCCCTATTAGATCAAATATTTTCACTTCAGATATAATCACTGATATTGAACTATCAAGATCAAATATCACGAATCGCTTGGTTCCAACTAACACCTCGCTTCCGAACTGAACAAGTCGTGATCTATTTACAATTTCGTCCATATTAATCGAGAAGCCAAAATATGGAAATAGTGGATATTGTTCCCCATTGCTGCTGCTGCTTGAAGAACTCCAGCCGAACCATCGTGCATCGTCCCTATTAACTTCGTTGAGTCCCGAAACTGAGCACAAGAAGCTTGAGTTGGCTATATCCCCCTGAATAGTTACTGCTCTCGATGGTAGCTTACATGCTGAGTTGTTGGCCACATCTACAACCTGCTTATTAGTAGAGTTCACTGAAAATCTTACCTTCGATCGGCCAACACGGAGCCGTGAATCTTTAGTACGATCAACAGAAATTTGTAATGCCATTGCTTTTTCAAGTTCACCAGAGTAATTCCATGCAAGTCTATTGTCGTCAACAAAATCAATTCTGTTAACAGAGAGAGCCATTGAACGGATGAAAAGGCTGTCGTTGGTGTTGCCGTCGAATAGTGAAAAGGCAGTAAGCGCGGCAAGCTGTGGTATATTGGCGCTCAATATCGGTTCGCTAAAAGTTATTACAAGAGCGTTATTCGGGTTAGCCTTATCACAGGCATTGTTTCTAAAGAGCGCTTTTGAAATTACGGGTGCAGCGGAGTCGATGACGAGGTTTGATGGATAGGTGTAGAAGGGGCGTCCATCGCCTATTAAAATGCCATTGTTCATGAAGGTTACGGCTGGCTGGTATCCTGTCTCCAGCGCTGCAACATGAGAGCGGTCAGCATTAGTTATTAACCAGATATGCCAATTTTTGTGTTTGCCATTTACCGGTGCATCAAGAGGTTCCAAATATATCGAACGGTTAGTGGCTGAGTCGGTTAGCCTCCATTCAGTATCTGCTTTTCTTTGTATTCCTGCTTTAAATGAAATATCCTTTATGTTTTGTGTATTTAGTTCCACTGGAGCTGAAAAAACAAGGGATAAGTAGTCGAGGTAGCCGTCACGCATTTGGGGAAAACCACCATTATTTAGGGCATGTAATAATCGCAGCTTTCCAGATTGTCCATTTTCAGCCGTTGCAATAATTGAATCAGGATCAAGGTTTAAGACAGACATGATAACCTGTCTTATAGTGCCAAGATCGTTTGTGTCCGGTACCCATTCATGTGTAGAGAGGGAGAGTATCTGAATTGCTGCCGATACAAAAACTGCAAGTGTGTCTCTTAGGTAACCGCCACTTGCAGGAACGGATACATGAACAAGTCCCGTTCCGCTTTGAGTATTACCTTGTACCGTAATTGTATATGCGTTTCTGCCGGTACGAATAGTATCGGTTGAATCGATAACACCTGATAGAACAATTAATATGGAGTCGTAAATAGGGCTTGAAGCGGGGATTAAGTTTCCATACTGGTCGAATATTCTTATCTCGACTGTTGCTGAACTTATGCTTAAATCGTTGCCTGCGGCGATGAGTGTATCTCCGCCGGCAGTTTTAATTATGGCAATAGAATCTGGTCGTGATGGTGTAATGTTAAAGACTATAGTGTCTCTAATTGTGTCCATACCGCCGCCTTTGATAGGTACGGGTATGGCTATAATCATAGTGTCAGGACCTGTTACAATAGGAACTACTTTCACCGTTGTGCCTCCTGGATAGGGGGCGGCAGTATCAACGATAATCATATTGCCGGGAATTTCTATTGCGAATGTATCGGGGAGCCTTGAAATATCTTTAATGGTATCGCCAGCCTTATCAAGCAGTATTATTGTTATCGTTACCGTGTCGCCGGCAGTTGGATTTCCATTATAGACTATTATAATTGTGTCAATCCACGGTGGTTCAACTATGAAACATATTGTGTCTGTTAGGGTATCGCCGTTTGCTGTCAGCTTAAGCGCAAAGAGGGTGTCTGGGGAGATGCTTGCCCTAAGCGGTGTCAGAGAAGCACTTGTTCCTGTCGGCAAAATTGTCTCCTGTACCGAAGAACCGCTCACTCTCCAAGATACTGGTTGCGATTCCCATGCGGTAGTGTCGTTTCTAAGCAGAAGTGCTCTTACTGTTATTGGATCTTCAAGCGCGGTTAATTTGAGCACGGTATTGGATGGAATCGATGCGCCTATGCCATATTTCGTTCCATTTGTATCCTCAATGTTGGTTGTCGCGGACACAAGGCTTATTGCGGAATAGTCGTACGGTGAGAGTTTAACAAAGGTTGTATCCCTTGAAACCGTTCCGATTATTATGCCTGCGATTTCTGTGTTCCTCTCTATGCGGCCTATAAAAGCGAAGATTTCTGCGGTTTCGGGTGAGGAGAGCTTCAATAGAGTTCCTTCGTTGGTTGGATAGTTCGCAGGTGGTATTTGCAGGTAGTTATAATAACTTGCTGGGGTCATCGTCCACCGTGTCACTTTTGCATTCGAAACAAAGTTATAAAATTCATCTCTAATTACAGCGTAGATGGTGTCTGATTGAGTTAATCCGGTCATGACAAGGGTATCTATCGGTGATGGAGGTACATTTGTTGCGCCAGGCTGACTTTCAAGGTGTATATGTCGTCCTCTACCTGGTGTCCAATTAATTATCATTGTATCTGATGCGATAACATGGCCGTCTCCGCCACGGACAACTGACACTATGGTGTCTGTTTTTACGGTGTTTACGATGTACGAAAAAAGTGTATCTGGCCGGAACTGTTGAACTCCGTTAAGAAACCACTCTGTGTAATAGTTTCTGCCTGGTATTTTTCCAATTCCGATATACTTCATGCCATTGGCATTTATATCGTAAAGTAGAGGAGAAATTTGCAAATTATCTCCGGCTGCAACTGTCAAGGTTCTTGCAGAGTTATAAGCGTCGTACAGACCATCCTTATCTACTGTCTCGCGGTATGTTGTGTAGGGGACCAGAGCGACAACATCGACCGTATCGTAGTCCGTTATATCTTTAATGACAAGTTTAACTGTGTCTCTAAATGTTTTAACAGGATATGAGGCATTGTCGGTATAGGTAATTACAATGTATCCGCTATCCGATTGTGGAAGGGTGTCTCTTGAGATCGCTGTAAAGGAAAGCATCTTTGAGCTCGATTGGGCGCTTCCAAGCTGATATTGGAAGTCAAAGAGCCAATAGGCGAATGAGAACCCATGTGTACTCCACTGTACTGTTGTATCCACGCTTCTACCGCAGTTTGTTGTTAGCCTTGCAGTGAGTTGCAATGAAGCTTGTCTTATCCTTGTAGTGTCACCTTCAACAACGAATCTTTTGTCATTTGTGGTAGGAATAATGGATAGGGAGCGGGCGTATTCGGGAAGTATTTTAAAATGAATTGTCTTGGAAAAAGAGAGGTGGTTTGCTTTTACGAAAAAGCGACGAAATGAGTTATCTGGTGAATAATTGTAGTTGGATGCTATTGATGTTGAGATAGTGTCTATCCATTGTATAGCTTGGTTAAACCAGCCATTGTTACCGAGCGCAGGATTTGTACTATGAACAAGAGCCTGAAGGGTTACCGTTTCATCGCAGCTTTGTACAAGCAGTGTGTCTGAGTTTTCTATGCTATCGCCAGCATTAATTGTTCGGCCAAGCGTTGTTTGTAATGGCTGCGCTGATCCCGAAATTATACTAAGTTGATCAATTGTAAAATTACCCGTTTTGATATAAGCGTAAGTGGTTAAGTTTTGGAGTGGGGAATAAATACCAGAACCAAGATAAGAGTTGCCGGGTAAAAGGGCTTCGACGCGGAAAAGTGCCAAAAAGGGAGGAGCAGCCTTTCGAACAATAGTTCCAATATGAGTCTCGGTAGTTGGCAGATCGAGCCATGTTGCCGAATCTGTTGACCACAGTTGCTTGTCCGCGTTTGATACAACATTGCCATAATAATCATACACAATCGCATAAAGGGTGACAGAATCTTCGGTATCCGACAAAGTGATGGTGTCATTTAGTAGCGGCGTAGCTGATGGTAGGTCCGATAGAGAGAGCCTTATGTTATTGGCTGCAGCAGGTATCCAGTGAACTATAACTTTGTGTGAAAGCTCCGAAACGCCGATTGGGTAGTCGGCTGCCGGAAGGTTTGCCCGTAAAGCAGAGGGATATGTTACCACAATAGTGTCAATGGTTCCCGATACTGTTCGGGTATGTTTTAAACGGCTCCCTATTTGGAAAGACGGAGAAGTGACACCGGTTCTGATTTCCCATCGAACGGTATCGGTGCCGACATATTTTGGTATTAACCCACTATTGTTTGGTATGGCGTTAATATCGTAAAAGCGGGAGAGGAGATTAATGGTATCGCCAGCTCTCATTGTGTATGTGGTCGAAAAACGCTTCTGTAGATATGAGTCAAAGGTGGTTACTGATGGTATGGTCGTTGTATCCGGTATTAGGCAGTCAAGTGTGTCATAATCAGTTGTATCTACTATTCTTATGGTGATTATATCGGTCAGATTCAAGTCTCTAAACAGGATTGTTCCCGTAAGCGAGTGGTTACCTTTTGACACGGGTATGGCTGATAACGGTATTACAAGAGAACAAGTGGAGTTCTTGTTGACGAATGGTACGATCCACGGATCTGTTACTGTCGAGCTCCATGCTCCAAAAGCAGGCTGTTCCGGCATTTGTGGACAGGTAGGTTTAGCGAATGAGTATAGCCTAATAGTTTTGCTTCGCAGTTGGGAAAGGTTGCCCACTACTTCCACCGTTCGTACACCTGAAGCAGTTCCTTTACTTGTATCTATTCTTACAGAAGCAGTAGTTGGATAGTCAACGCTAAAAAGAAGAGTGTCAAATATGCTAACACCGTTATCTGTAATAAAATGGGCAAAAACTGTATCAAGAGGGGAGTAGGCTATTGGTGATATTGAGTAGTAAACACCGAAAAAGTTTGCTTCCGGATTTATTGCTGATGCGGCCGAGTTTGACCAGAATACCGGCTTAATGTCGTACATTGAGTCATTGTAAATTGCGTGAACATAGACTCGCACAGACCTGTCACAACCAGTTTGTAAAACGGTATTTCTAGGTATTATATCACCTGGCACAAAGCCTTGAAAATAGCCGCCAGCTACTATTTCAATATGTGAATAATTATAGTTGACCAGTCTTACTTTTAATGAATCTTTTTTTCCTTCAATTCCGGCAGATTGGAGTCCATTTGCCGTCAGGAAAAAAGCTGTTGGTTCTGCAGGTGATTCTTTTTTGTAAATCCAGCATGCAGTGGTAGAGTCGGTGGGGCCAGGTATGGATAGATAAGTTAAGGCAGCTGGATTGCCGAAACCCCAGATTGTGCTGTTTGTTGAATTACCATCATCAACGCAAAAGCCGTACTCATCGCGGATTACTGCGTATATTCCCCGTATGGTGTCTGTTGCTCCAGCTTGTATTGATATTGAGTCAAGAGGGGACTGTGCAGAACTTCCTAATTCTCCAGGCTGCGACTCTATAAAAAGATATCGTTCTCTTCCGAAACCCCAATTAATTGTGAAAGTCGAAGTTAGGGTCCGTCCCCATTCATTGACATATGTAACTGTTATTCGATCTGTCTGTAGTGCGTTTTGTGAAGTAAAGTTTATTTGCGGGCCAATAGTAGGCGTACCTCCATTTATCTGCCATGTAGCATTGGCCATTCCGAGATAGTTTATGGCTGCCCCATTTGAATCAAATCGCAGAGCGTACAAGGTTATTGTGTCTCCAAGAAATGCATTCATTGATGTGTTTGACATCTGTAGTTGGTAAGCTGCTTCGATTGTTGGTGAATAGCCGTTGTAAAAGTTGTTATAGATAGCAACAACATCCGTAGTATCGTAATTTGTTGTGTCTCTTATTACAAGGTAAAGTGCAAAGGTGAATGATCCGTCTGTTATTCGTATTATGCCTGAATCGCTTTGTGTAAATCCAGCTTCAGGCAGATTAAAAGATAAAGTTCGTTGAGTATGTGTTCCCTGAAATATTGGTGAAAGGTAAAACGATGCGGCATTAAACTGTTCAATGCTCCATGTGGACGCGATTGGTAGCACATTGTTTCTATTGGTAATCGCCCTTGAAAAAAGTGGAACAGAGAAAGATGATGAGTTTAATTGTGACCTGTTCCCGGTAATAACGAGTCTTGGCGGGTTAATAAAACCAGGTTGAATTGTATCGTTGTCAATTGCTATGCCAACGATATATTCAGCGGTTGAAGAGTCGGACGAAGAAAATACCAAATAGTCACTAAATGTCCTGCCTCTGTGGCTGAATTGGATTGATAGAGTATCCTGATCAGCGTAATTGTAAGGGACGGTTATTTCAACATCTCTTGCTGCTGCCTGAATACCGTTGTAATGCGGCGCAGTCCAGCCTGCATTTGGCTGGAAAAACCATTGTGCACTAACTGAAGTGAGTTGAGTTACATTTGTGGCTTGCTGCCGTAGTATAGAAAAGAGTGTTGTTGAAGGATATACTGCTGGTGTGGAATACGAGTATATAAGTGGAATTAGCTTTGTTGCTGAGGGTGGAGCTATTGTGGATAGTGATTCCGATAAAAAAAGGCCGCTTATGCCGCTTTTTACGCTCACCCAGTTTCTTTCTATGGGCCGGGATATGACAGTGTCTTTAATATCTTTGTATTGCAGCAGTGAATAGTTTGCTGCATCACCGAAAGTGTTGTTTGTGCGCATTAATGAATCTTTGAAAATATCAGGTTTGCTCATAGATGCTGTGATTTGATATTGTATATCAAGGAAATGTTCAAGTCTTATGGTGTCTGCGCCAAAAGATAGACGAGTAAAGCCATTAACGGTGTCAATATTAAAAGAAGGTGTGACAAAACCAATGCCTGTTCGATACGAAAAAGAGCCTGGAACATAATGAATGCCTGGTCCAAGAACATCAATCAATACGGGCACTCCTGGTGATATGCTTCTTCCAACCACATCAGAAAGCCTTTGGCCGATGTTCTGGAATATGGAGTCGAGGTCGGTGCCGGTTGCCGAGTACGCCCACGATCCATTGCCAGCAGCGGCAATGCGTTGCATATAGGTCGAGCCTGTTGTTACGCCAAGATTGATGGTAAAAACTTTGATGGCGTTAGGACCTAGGGCATTTCTGATGGAGTCCAGTACTTTTACAACAGAGTCAACAGCTCTCGTTTGTGTGCTGCCCAAATTTGGCATCCAGCTTCGCCAATATGAACCGTAAGAGCCGGAGGCGTTATCGGCACCGTCTGTAAGCGCGATGATTACTGGTTGGATGCCTGGTCGTCTATTTGCCATAACATAACGGATTGATGTAAGAATACCTGTCCATAGAGCGGTACCATCATGGTTAACACCATTTACGCGCCCTGTTCCATCGATTGTAGTATCCATACGCGCTTTTACGGCAGAAAAATTAGTAGAGAAAGCATAAGGAGTATCGACAATTCGACAAAAACGCAAATGTGCAATTCTGTCGTTTGTATTCATGAAGGAATCTATAAAATTGACTGAAGCATTGTATGTCCCCTGTATTCGGCTTATTGGGGGAATCCAATCGCGGGTTCCCGGGGTTCTTTGAGACATTGAAGAACTGTTATCAGTTAGTATGGCCACATCTATGGGTTGGCCGGTAAAAATTGAATCACCGCTTGCCCACGCCTTAAGTGAGACAGTGGCTATGGAACTATCCGGTGCGCCTTCATAATATATTGTATCTTGCGCAACTGAACGGCTAACCCATATTTTTGCAGTGCTATCGCTTTGTGGAAATACGGATATTGCAAAAAATAATGACAGAGTCAAAATCAGTTTTGTAGATGTAGTAGTTTTCATAATAGCGCCCCCATTCTTTTCTGAAAGATAGATAAGCGCCACTGCCTTTTGTAAGTGCCTCGAGCCGCTTTTTAAAGGGGAGAGGCGAACGATACGAATGAAAGATTAAGCGCTTAAACATCCTCCAGCTTTATATCTAACACAAATCAGTGTGGATGTCAATAAAAAATGTGACATATATCACACTTTTTAAAATAAATCGATTTTTGGTGTTACATTTTTGGACATTACAGATACTATTCCTGTCGGTCGTATAGAGCATAGCTATAGCCAGGGCCAAAAAAAAGTAATGTTTTACCAAATATTTTTATGGGTTTCGATACAAAGCGGTCAAGCGAGAGCGTAAAACCTGGAACTACCGGTGGTCTCCGGCTGTATTGTAGTATAAGGTAGTGTTTTACAGTAAAGCCAAGTGCTTTTTCTGCATCCGCAATGGATGTTTTGGGCAAGCTTCGCATTTTCCACGGAGGAGAGTCGAACACAACAGCGGATCGCTTGTTGATATGGCTGTCAATCATGATTACTTCATCATTCTTAAGATTCATTTTTATCTTCTCGATTTCAAAAAGTGCAGTTTCGAAAGAGAGCCCTTCTGAAATCGCGGCTTTTTGCAAAAAAATTAGTCGCGCAAAACCAAGGGCCGGAAAACAAAGAATTATTGATGCGAGTAGGATTGTTATAAGATTTTTGTTAGTATGAAGACTATTTTTGTTAATCAACCACAATGCCATGCTTGGCAGAAAGGGAATAAACGAATAGTGCTTGCCGGCAAAGGCTATGCCATTATTCCAAACAGCGTAAGAAAGTATCAGCAGTAGGGGTGCTACTATAACGAGCATGCGAAGAGGTAAGTTTTTGTCGCAAATATTGACAAATAAAAAATGCAAAAAGGCAGCAACAACCACAAGAAAAAAAAGCCCCAAAAGCGGAAAAAAGTCATGGGCAATCCAATATGTTAAAAGCGCACTGGGAAAAAAATTCATTAGTCCCATACCAACTCCAGCATCATTCATAATTAGCGCTATTAAAGAACCATCAAAGAACAAGCTTGTTGAAATAAACCAAGCGATTAAGGACAATAGGTACATTTTTGCCACTTTTGACACTACGGGATAAAATTTTGCTTCTCCAAAACAGATAAGTATGGTTTTTGAGAGCCACAATAATACACCGGGCAGTGGAGATATTGCTGCAACAAGTCCTATTTCAATGCCATCGGCGCACGCAATAACTTTTCCAGATCGTATAGCATGGCGGAATAAATGGGAGATAACCAATAAAAGCGGAATGCCATGTTCGGGACGCCCCTGAAGGTATAGCATTACGGCCGCAATTGCGTAGGCAAATGGAACAGACAAAACCGATGCAATTACTTTGCTATTCTTAATAAACAGCCCTTTGATCTTACGATATATTGTGATAGAAAACAGCACAAAGGACAAAATGAAAGTTATAAGATTAAGATCATACATCGTCTTCAAGAGCTGTTTATATGTGGCGTTTCGGATAATTCTGGACATAATGCCGTGGTAAAGTTGACCATGTCCCCTCACGGTTGTGCTGTTGTTGTAACGCATTAGAGCATGGGTATAAACAGAAAAATTGTTTCCCAAACCACCTGCCCTGTTGATTATTCTCGTTGTGTAAGCAACACCATCATCGTGAACACCTGGCCAAAGTGTGTACCGCATCGCAAAACATCCAGCTATACCTGCAAGCATGGAGGTAATCACAAAAATCCAGCCGATTACTGTGAGTTTAAGTGACAGCATAAACTTAGGTTGACCCCATCTGGCTCAATTTATTAAATTTATCCGATAAATCAAATAGTCAAGTGTTACGCACATTAATAATAATTCAAAATAGGCAACTTTTTTTGAATAATCAAGTAAAAATATCTATTGCACTCTTGATTTCTTTCATCACTTTATTGTTTGTTCTGGTGCTCCACTCATCAATAATCTCAATTTTCGATTTAGCCAAGTACTCTCTGTATCTTTTTGTTTACATTATCCTGCCTGGTTTACTCCTTACTATTTCTTTTTTTAATTCCGGCAGAAGCAGATATGAATATTTGATCTTTTCCTATCCGGTTGGTATTTTGTTTGAACAGTTTGTTTTTATTGTATTCTCTCTTCTTAAAATAAAATTCATGATTTTTCTCGCCGCTCCTACGCTGTCGCTAATTATTATAGGGTTGATTTTTAAAAACATAAAGCCATGTATGCATATAAATAAGTCAGCTGTTGTATCAGCAATCAGTCCAAAAACTGTTTTGTATTGTATCGTTATAATGCTCATTATCGGTTTGTATGTTCTATTGACCATATATACCTCCGGTCATCCATCCAAAAACGACTATTCAAATATATATCCCGATGTAAGTTATATTCTCTCACATGCGCATGCAGTGAATATCGGATTGCCGCCAGAAACGCTTGCGTTAAAAGGGTTGTATCATTTCTATCATTATGGTATTGAAATTCATATTGCTGCTATACACTATATAACTGGCATTCCATATTTCGATTCTTTAATACATTTTGCAGGAATAACTTTCATTTTATACTTGTCTACAGGTTTGCTTGTTTTTCTCCTGAGAGTATGTGGATACAGTAGTCTCTTTGCGATTACTGGTACTTTGCTGTTTTTCTTCTCAGGGAATATTTGTGGTGTTCCTGCAACTCATTCGTTGCACATCTTCTATATTACGGGTTCATATCTCTTTAGCCTTATTTTTCTGATTCCATTTATTTATTGTCATTATCTGCTACTTAATGATTCCCAGTCAGATATACCAGGTAAAATGGTTCTTTTTTCTATTTCTCTTGCTGGTACAATACTTGCAAAAGGAGTTTTGTATCCTGTATTAGTTGTTACAACAATTCCCATTATTGCTTTTGTTCTTTGTCGGCAAGGAAAAGCCAAACATTTGATTTCTATGATAGTAACGGGTTCCCTCTTTTTGTTTGCCTATATGTTTATTTATAGACAAGTAGCTCAAAATCCAGAATATGGTCAGTTAGTTAACTTACAAGAATTTACAAGAAGAATTAATAGTTTAATTGCACACAGTAAAATTGCAATTGAAACAAGCACAATTATAAATGTAGCATTTCTATTGCCGATATTAATATCCTCCCAATTTTTATGGCAATTGTCATTAATTGTTTTTTCGACGCTATTCCGACAAAGTGTTAACCGTTCGTTTATCTTGGCGTTATTGAGCTTGGCCTTTGTATTTGTTATTGCAAGCTTGGTATTCAACTTTGGCATAAACAATTCCTATTTCATAGCTTATGCCCAATTGTTCATTACAATCGCAGCGGTCATCTCTTTATATCGTATTTATAAATGGAGGTTCTCTGCAATTGTTCTTGTTGTCGTTTCTCTTTTCGCTCTCTTTGTGGGTTTTGTGAAAATATGGAAGCAGGGTTTACAATACAATAGGTTTGACAAAATCATCCGTGCCGATCAACTACATGACAATGCTTCTTCGTTCTCAAAAGGGGAATATGAGGCGATGTTGTTTCTTAAACACCACACTCCTTTAAACTCGCTAATAATGTCCGACCGTATCGCAGCCCCTTTCTTTAATTATTCGGCGTTTTCGGAGCGTTATTTTTATCTGGAGTCAGAATTTTGGGTGACCACAAATCGTAATTTGATAAAGGATAGAGCTGTTGTGGTCTCAGAAATTTATAACAGTTCCGATTTTGATAAAATTAAAAGATTGATAGCCGACAATGATATTGATTATTTGGTACACTCAAAGAGGTTTTGCCCTATTCCGTTATTTGCAAATACGCCAATTGTAAATACGGTTTTTGAAAATGAGTATGTGGCAATTTATAAAACCAAATAATTTAGCCTTTGCCTTCTTTGATATGATTTCACTATATACTTTCTCGTGACAGTCGTTTTTAAAGGGGGGGGTATGAGAATTTGGTATCTATTTTTTATTCTTCTTTTGACAATTAATATGGTAATCGGAAGAGATGTTGTTAGTAAAAAATACTTGGTTGATTCTGTTTTTACCGGTATCTGGAATAGCATGGGACGGGATGCTGATGGTACCATTTACATAGCATGCGGCCATAATGATTGGGACTATATCTCTCCTCAAAAAGATATTGCATTCTTCAAATTTGATGATAAAAAAGATCTTTTTATAAAAATAGGAACGGTAAAGGAAGCCTCAAAAAAAAATAGGAATTGGGTTTCTTCCGAGGCTTTCCCCACTAAACCTTTCGATGCTGCTGGTAAGGTTCATACCTCTATTCGCTATTATGGTGGCAAAATGTTTTTCGCTACGGCCACAACAATGGATGTGTATCCCTATATACGGGAATTGGAGTTTTACCCCAAATTTTTTAGAGGTTCACATCTTTATTGTTATGATGTCACAAGCGGAACGCTGAGTGATCTTAATAAAAAAAACAGCGTATTTGCTCCAGGTGACGGGATTCAGGATATAGCAATAGACCATCACCACAATGTAATATTCGGAATTGGTTATCCTACTGGTAAAATTTATAAATTTGACATGACGACGGGCGAGAGCAAAGCAGTATGGCAGTCGCCAGATGGCCTCCCCAATCATAACGGTGGTGCGGTATCCAGAAACCTAATGATTGATAACAATGGGATACTTTGGTTTGCTAATGGATCTAAATTGATAGGCTATACCGAAAATTTTGATGAAATTCACGATTCTATCGACGAATTGAAGATTCGTTTTCCCAACAATGAGGGAACATATACTGGCCATTTTCAGGCTATGGCATATTCTGCATCAAGAGACACAATTTATTTTCAGCGACAGGGTGTTAATAAGATTTATAGATTTAGAGTTAAGGATAGAGTTATTGATTTTATTGCGGATGCAAAAGCTCGCTCTTTACTTTTACGGTGGGACTTGGGTAAGTTATACTGGATTGCAGAAGATGACACAAACAAGTTCAACCTTTATGAGCATGACATACTATCCGCAAAAACCGAAAGGCTTATAGTTGGTGGGGATGGCATTACAAAATTATGGTCAGGTAACGGGGATAGTATTGATAAATTTGGAAATCTATGGTTTACAGATAAAACTGTCAAAGAGGGATCTGTCTTAAAGGTTTCTTTGGGAGTGCCCTGTTCTTCGTGCGACAAAAACCCTTTTTCCTATGGGCAAAAACCACTGAAGTTCAAACATGAGTGGCCGAAGAGAGATGTCGGTCCTATAGATTAATGGTAAAAGATTAGACGCTTGTAACTTGAGTGTTGGTGTTCCGGCCTATTTGATGTATTTCAGAAACTGTCTATTGCGGTTTTGTATTATTTTTCCCTCATTCCATCTGCCACGCCTTTGATACTCCTCTTTTAACCACTCAATAGATAGGGCGCATTCACCGAGTGGAGGGCAGGTTTGAGCGGAATTACAATAGAAGATGTCTGGTTCTGCTGGAATGATCTCTGTTGCGAAAAGGTGAGCAACCTTTTTGGCCTCATACCAAAATATGCTGTTTTCTCCCAAATTAGTAGAGTGTAGTAATTTCGCTTCGCGGATTTTTCTCCACGAACGGGTTTCTCTTTTTCCCTCTGCGTAAAAATCACGATGAAATAGTGGTACCCAGTTTTGAGTAACAAGCCTTCTTTTTCCGTTTATAACTGTGGCAGCAACAGCAGGAAAATACTTTGCCATGTCCGGCAGGAGGAGGGTTTCATATACATGAAATGAGGTGTTTGAGTTTAGTACAGGGCCTATAAACATTATAAGCCCATCCTGCTCTACCACTTTGGCGAAAGGACTTTCGATTCCGGCTGGTTGCGAGGTATGGCTATGTCCTTTAGTGAGATAAAGTGCCTTTTTGCCAATAGCGGCAACAGAATGGGTTGGGTTAAGGCTACGAACAGACTTATTATTAGAAAGAACTGTTTGACTAAATGAACCATTATGTGTTGGAGTCGATTCAGGTCGGTAGTAGCCGTCATCAATTGTCCGATTGTCCTCTTTTTTTGCTTTAAGCGGACCAAGATGGCTAAAGCCGTTAACCGTATGTGTTGGCACAAAGAGTGTTCCATTTGAACCAAGTGCTTCGAGGAAGGCGTTTACTACCGTTTTAGCGAAGGTACGAGCGCCCTTTTGCAATTCGCTATTAGTAACTTTTGTAGGTTCAATTTCACCAATTGCGGAGAGTTTTGAATGTACACCCACAACTCTGTTTTTAATACCTATGTTTTGTAAGGTTTTTATTATGTCGTTTTTACTTAATCCACTCACGCGTTTCTGATCCCTTAAAAATTTCCGCAACAGCGAAAACCTGTATGGCGGCTTTTATTATTTTGCCACTCCCACTGTTTTGCAGTACAGCGGCTTGCTTCTTTACCAAGATAAAAATTCCCTCCCCTTATTACCTTTTTGTCTTTGAAATTTTCGTCGGAGGAGTAGTTGTCGGCTGTCCACTCGAATACATTTCCGCTCATATCATAAACTCCGTAGGAACTTACGCATGAAATATTATCGCCGATACGATTAAGAGAGTAGGAGTCGGCGTTGCATTTGCCCCGTTGATAATTATTGCCATAGGGATAGGTGTGAGGGAATTTGCCCATACAGGCAACCTCCCACTGAATTTCCGTACATAAGCGCTTACCTGATTTTCTGCAAATATTAGAAGCTTCTATCCAAGAGACATCGGTAAGGGGAAGTTCGCCCCGTTTGTTTGGATACTCCCACGAATCGATACAGAAGGGACGGACAAGGGTATCCATATTGTTTCGCCTGATTGTTTTTCCGTCAATATAAATCATCCCTTCGTCGCCTATTTCTGGGCAGAATTTGTCTCTTGCAATTAATCGCACTCTAAAACAGGTAGAGAATTGTTCGGGCCAGTCTTTGTTGATATTCCATACAATTTTTTTGTCTTCACCAACTGAGATTTTTCCTGTGTCGCCGGTCACTGTTATTACCGGAATATCCCATGTTTCTCCATTATCGCTCGAAGCTTCAAGGGTGGTATGGATTTCTGTGTTATCCTCATCTTTAACATTAAAATATACTTCAACAAATCCGCTGTCGCTTTGCTGCAGGGCACGGACATTGAATACTACTGGGTCACTTGCAAAAGCTATTATGGCTATTAAGAGAATGAGCCTCATTTTTTTACCTTGAACCTATGTCTGTTTATAGTCTCAGATCGCCCCTTTTCTGTAATGCGAATAACAATTTCATGCTCACCAAAGCGTTTTACCCCATTTGCGTCCAGTCCGTCCCAGTAAGATATATAGCTACCCGCTTTTTTGTTTTCGTCTGAAATAAGTTTTAGGAGTGAGTCCTCTTTTTCAATACTGATAGCAACTCGTGCTTCGTTCTGGAGTTTGTACGGTTTTCGTGTAACTGACTCTGCATCGCCATCATTTGGTTTTGCGCTTGCTTTTAACGAGTCGCCTTTTACCGTATTTACTACAAATACAGGGCTAATATTTGTTTTTCTTTTTGGCTTGCCTTCTATAAACTGATCCCCGGCAATTGTCATTCGCTCCTTTGTACCTTCGGGCATCTTAATTTTACCGTCGTCAGTAACTCCGAATGGAGGAGGGGTAGAGAGTGAGTCCTGCGAAAAAGCCATTTGTAAATAGAAGATAGAGTATAACAGGATTGCTCTGATCATTTTTCTATGCCTTTCCTCGCCTGTACGCCCTTATTATAGTAATGTTTAATCTCTTTCATTTCAGTAACAAGATCGGCCATTTCGAGTAGTTTGCTGTCTGCATTCCGTCCCGTAACTACCACTTCAACAAGGGGTGCCCTTCTATTTATCGCCTCGATAAGTTCATCGATGCTAAAAAGGTTAAAATATGTGGCTATGTTGCCTTCATCTGCCACCACAAGACCGTACTCGCCGGAACTCATCGCTGTACTTATTACCGATAAACCATCTCTTGCGGCTTTGATATCAGCCTCTTCAGGTTGGTTGCGGATAAAGCAATTAAGGCCGAATTGTTTCACTGTTATTTTTTCGCCAAATATTGCCAAGGAATCAAGCTCAGAATATTTCATTCCCTTGGCAAATTGACCGATAAACACTTTCATTCCAGCCCCGGCAGCTCGAAGTGCAAGTCCGAGTGCGGCTGTTGTTTTTCCCTTTCCGTTGCCCGTATAGACATGTACCATTTTCTTAGGCTCCGCGGCTACATAGCTTAAACTTAAAAATTTTAGCTGTTTCTATAAAGAGAAGATTCCTTAAATGGCGGTTAAATAGAAATAGACGGTAATCTTTCTCACTGGAATTATAATCTTTGAGAGGAACAGCAACAAAGAGGAATGTTGAAAAGCACTCTTTTGATGCCTTATGGGCGGCAATTGTGCGGATGCGTCGTAGATGGTAAGGGCCGCTAAGAAGGGCAATACGGCTTTTTCTATCGCATAGAGTAACGGCAAAGGTGACCTCTTCAATTGTGTTTTTACAGTCCGTTACAATTTCAACTTTTCGTCCCATAAGGCGGAGCGAGTCAATTATTGATAAAGTTCGAGTAGATGGTGCTGAAGCGATCCATTTTGCATCGGGGTAGGAGTTCATAAGCAGAAGCGCATAATTTTCACGAGCCTGCTCTCCGCCAAATGAGAAGATTGTGTTAATATTTTCTGGTTTATTGGCGCACGAAAGAAACCAACTCCCAATTATGGCCGATATCGCAAACAGAACTACTGTAAATAGCAAAAGAACAGATAAAATTATTGCTTTAGATCGCACTTAACCGAAAAACTCTATTATTGAGTCAACAATGTATTTCTGCTCTTTAGCTGATAAAGAGGGGAAAAGGGGCAGCGTTAGCGCACCTCTGTAATTTTGCATGGCGACAGGAAAATCGGTTTCCCTGTGGTTGTATCTGTTTTTATAGAAAGGATGCAGGTGCAGGGGGATAAAGTGGAGACTTGTTTTGATTCCCTTTGTTGAAAGGTGGTTTACTAATCCGTCTCTTTCAACTTCGTTGCCTGAAGCGAGCCGCACAGGAAAAATATGCCAAGAAGAAAGGCAGTTTTCAAGTTCTGGTTGAAGAATAAGTTTGTCAATGCCAGTAAGCAGCTTTTTATAGCGGGCAACAGCTTTTCTTCTTTTTTCCCAAAGCGCATTTGCTTCTAAAAGTTGATGGTATCCTATCGCTGCTGCTACATCGGTCATATTGTATTTAAAACCGCTTTCCACAACTTCGTAGTACCAGCTTCCTTTTTGGTCGTATCGGTTCCATGCGTCTTTCGAAAGACCGTGTAGAGACATCATTTTCATTCTGTCAAACCACTGTTTGTTGTTTGTAACCGCCATTCCGCCTTCGCCGGTAGTTATACATTTATTTGCGTAGAATGAGAAGCAGGCAATGTCCGAAAATGAGCCGATGGGTCTATTCTTGTAAAAGGCAGGCGTAACATGGGCGGCATCCTCAATTACAAAAAGATTATGCTTTTTAGCAATTGATACTATGGTATCCATTTCGCATGGGTGGCCGGCATAATGGACAGGAATTATTGCTCTCGTCTTATCTGTTATAAGTGCTTCGATTTTGTTTTCGTCCATGTTTTGAGTATCAGGCCGTACATCGCAAAGAATAGTTCTGGCACGGAAGTACTCAATAACTTCGCCAGTTGCAGTGAAGGTGTTTACGGGAATAATAACTTCATCACCCTCTTTGATACCCACTGCCTCAAGTGCAAGGTGAAGAGCTGCTGTACAAGAATTTACAGCGAGCGCATATTGAGCTCCCGTATATTCGGCAAATTTATGCTGAAAATCTGCGCACCATTTGCCGGTAGTAAGCCAACCGGATTTCATTACCGATACAGCGGCGCTAATTGATTTGCGGCTGATTAATGGTTTGTAAAAGGGTATAGATGCGTTATTCATGTCGAGTGAAAAGATAGTTTTTATCTATCGCTTAGTACTTGATCTTTAAATTCCCTCTTTATCTCTTCTTTTCATCTCCAAAACACTTTGATTCGTGGCTGTCCTGTGGTTTTTAAGGGGGATAACCCTTTCGTGGATAGCATCAATCAACCACTCAGTTTGCGGAAAGTATGCTGCCTCAAGCTCTGCTGCTGGTGTAATCCAGTTTCGTGAACCAACCACAACTGGAGGGGCATCGAGTGAATCGAAGCAGTATTCGCTTATGCGTGAGGCAACGGTATGCATAAAAGAGCCCCGTTCCGCCGCGTCTGTAACGAGAAGAACCTTTCCAGTTTTTTTAACAGATTCGATTATCGGAGCATAATTAAGTGGAGTAGTGCTCCTTAAATCAATAATGGCTGTATTTATTCCATACTTTTCTTCAAGTGTCTTTGCTGCTGCCATCGCAGTATAAAGAGTTGGACCAAGCGTAATAATTGTCAGCTCTTTCCCCTCTTTTTTTAGCGAAGGTTCGCCGATTGGTATTTCGTAATATCCTTCCGGCACACCTTTTTTCTCGAACAATTCTCCTGTGTCGTAGCACTTTTGACTTTCGAGAAAAATAACCGGATCACTTCCTGCAAGAGCGCTGTTCATAAGACCCTTGGCGTCATATGGGGTTACTGGGTAAACAACTTTTAATCCAGGGATATGCGAGACCATAGCTGTCCAGTCCTGCGAATGTTGTGCGCCATATTTGGCTCCAACAGAGATGCGAAGGACAACAGGCATTCGTAATACTCCGCCGGACATTGCTTGCCATTTAGATAATTGGTTGAATATTTCGTCTCCGGCACGGCCAAGAAAATCGAAATACATAAGTTCTGCAATAGCACGGCCACCTTCGAGCGCATAACCAACCGCTGCGCCAACAATAGCCGCCTCCGAAATGGGGGAGTTAAAGAGCCTGTGGTATGGAAGTATTTCAGTAAGGCCGCGATAAACAGCAAAGGCACCGCCCCAATCCCTGTTTTCTTCGCCAAAAGCTACAAGGGTAGGGTCTATCGAAAAACGGTGGAGCACAGCTTCAAAAATGGCATCTCTTACATTGTATAACTTCATTTTTGGAATGCTTTTTCCTGCTTCGTCAAAGGCGTAGCGCGCTTTGTCGCGAATCTGGATAACCCGTGGGTTTTCGTTCAGGGGATGGTTAAGTTCCGCTTTTCTTGTTTCGTCACAGCTCTCAATTTTTTTGTTTGAGAACATAACCGATCCGATAGATTCACTTGTAACTGTTATGCGCGGCGAAATGTTCATATCGATACCGCGACGGAAAGAGTCAAATATGAGAGACTCAACTTTATGCTTTATGGCATCAGCTTCTGCTATTGTTATAACTTTCGCGCTTGTAACCCTTTCCCTGTAAGCTGAAATTGCATCGGCGGCCGTCCATGTATCGATTTCTTCCTTGCTTCTGTAAGAGCTTGCGTCACTTGGGGAGTGGCCTGAAACACGGTAGGTTACTGTGTCTAATAGAACAGGGCCTAATCCTTCAGCAAGTATTTTCTTTTTTCGTCGAATGGCGTCAATAACAGCGAGTGGATTATATCCGTTGATTCTTTCTGAGTGAAGCTGGTCGCCATTGACTCCAGCGCCAATTCTTGCAAGAAAACCGTAGCCCATTGTTTCGCCGCAAGTTTGGCCTCCCATCCCATAATGGTTGTTGAAACAGTTGAAAATAAGGGGCAAACCGCCACCAAGAGCTTTGTCCCAAAGGGTTCGGTACTGATCCATGCTCGCAAAGGACAAACCCTCCCATACAGGGCCGCAGCCAAAGGAGGCATCACCGATATTACATACAATTATGCCATTTTTTCTGTTGACTCGCTTGTAAAGGGCTGCGCCGGGAGCAATAGAGCCACTTCCGCCGACAATAGCATTGTTTGGAAATATTCCAAAAGGGGGGAAAAAACAGTGCATTGAGCCGCCCATTCCCCTGTTAAAGCCGGTATCCTTGGCGAAGATTTCCGCATAAGCGCCGTAAACGAGATACTTTACTGCAAGCTCTTTTACTGTTCCACTGTGGTCGCCTTCAACAGCTTTAAGAATGAGTCCGTCAAAGTAGCTTTTCATTATTTTCATTAATGAGTTATCGTCAAGCTCGCGAATAGCCGAAAGTCCCTTTGCCAAAATTTCGCCGTGGCTTCTGTGTGAACCGTAGATGTGATCTTGAACATTGAGCGCAAAAGCCTGTCCCACGGCTGACGCCTCCTGACCAATTGAAAGATGGGCGGGCCCGGCATGGTTATAGGAAAGCTCTTTATATGTTCCTTCGGTTTTTATTTTGTTAAGGCTTGTTTCAAACTCACGAATCAGACACATATCATGGTAAATGGCCATAAAATCTTCTTTAGAGAAGTTTTTTTTCTCTTCTTCTATGGATTTATCGTAACTGTTAACAGGAATCGGGGTAAACTTTATTTCGCTCTTGGCAAAAACAGAGGCAGGTTTTATATCTATTGATTTTGGCATTTTTTATTTACTCCGCGTGAATTATTGCTTCTTTAAGTGCTTCGCTAATGGTTGGATGGGGAAAGACAATTTCAAAAATGTCCTTTACACGCAATTCCTGTTCTATCATTATGGCGGCGCCAAAAATATGCTCTCCGGCAGGTCCGCCAATCATATGAACGCCAAGAATCTCGCCTTGCTCTTTTCCGGTTAGCACCTTTATAGTGCCGGACTCCCCTTCATTTTCTACAATGAAACGGCCTGCAACACCCATTGGTACTACACTCTTGTTGAAAGCCATCCCTTCTTTTACGAGATCATCCTCAGTTTTGCCGCAACTTGCGACTTCTGGATTTGTGTAAACAACTGATGGTATCGCATCATAGCGCATTTTTTGCTTGCCGCCGAACATGTTTTCGACAGCAACTATACCCTCGCGCGTGGCTGAGTGAGCAAGAAGTGAGCGGCCGGTGACATCGCCACATGCCCAGATTCCAGGAATATTGGTTCGTCCGTTTTCGTCTGTTACCACTCCACGCGAATTCACCTCAATACCTGTTTTTTCAAGCTGAAGGCCATCTGTTACCGGACGCCGTCCCGTTGCGTTAAGTATGTGCGTCGCTGTAATTGATTGTGCGGTTCCTGTTTCGTCTGTGAATTTAAGTACATTGCCGTCGATTCCGGTCACCTTGGCATTTAGATAGAACAGAACCCCTCTTTTTTTTAGTGACATTTGAAGCCGCTTTGCAATTTCTGAATCTATAACAGGGGCAATTTGTGGAAGCATTTCAACTATTGTAACCTTCGAACCTGCATCTGCAAAAAATGAGGCAAACTCAAGCCCTATAACGCCACCCCCAATTACTACAAGTGATTCAGGTATAGTTTGTAATTCGAGAATAGAAGTTGAATTAAGAACAGCTTTTGAGTCTATTCCCGGTATTGGGGGAACGGCTGGGCGGGAGCCGGTAGCTATCAGGATGTTTTCTGTTTCGT
>CAZPWS010000045.1:0-26533 GCA_964590225.1 uncultured Fibrobacterota bacterium | reverse complement strand
TTATCGTCCTTCTCTGACACATAAGCTAACGCAGCACGAATGTCAGAATCAAAACCCTTGTTCTTCAACTCCCGTAAATTCTTTACTGCCGCCTTATTGTTACCAACATCCAAATAACAGGTAGTCAATCTCTCAAGACAAACCGCATCCTCACCCTTCTTCCCCGAACAAACAAGCTCATAATAAGGTAAGGCGCTCTTATAATCAGAAAGAGCGTAATAACACTCTGCTAAACCCTTTACACTGCCTTCTTCATAGTTCTTGTCAAGACGAGCAACAAGAAAAGATTGGATCGCCCGCCTATAATCATTCTTGTCCAAATAGTAACTACCTACCTTATACTGCGCCCCGCTGTTGCTCGGAGAAACCTTCAACGCCTGCTCGTATGCTCCTATCGCCTCAACCGTCTTGCCTTGACCTTCAAGAGCAGCCGCATAAGACAGATATACTCCCACCGATGGTTTGCCATCAATTACCCTTTTAAGCACCGTTTCTGCTTTACCATACTCCTTCTTTGTAAGGTAACAGTTGCCAAGTAGCCCAAGACGATCCGTATCGTCCTTCTTGAGAATAGTATATCGCTCAAGAGGCGGTATCGCCTTGGCACTGTCATTCACCGATAAATAAAGATTGGCAAGACGCAAATTCTGAGCAGCATCAGGCTTAAGCTCTACAAGCTTCTCCAACTTGGCAGTTGCAAGCTTAACATCCTTCTTTCCCTCATAAAGATCCGATAAAGACTGCAAAGCATAAATATTTTCTGGATCAACCCTCAAAAGGGTTTCCATCGTCAGTATAGCTCTATCCGCAGCCTTGAGCGCAATCTGTGCCTCGGAAAGTTTCTGAAGAGTATTAGCATTTTGTCCACTAATCTCCATTTTGTTTGCGTAAAGCGGCTCAAGACGGGCAAAATTCCTGTTCTTCTCGTACAAAGCGATTAGCTTATCGAGCGTGACATTGTCCTTAGGATCTCGGACAATAAGCTTTTCGTAAAACGGCGCTGCAAAATCACTCCTCGAAGTTTTTTCATAAACCTCTACAAGCTGCTGAACAAGCTCTATACTGCCAGTATCCTCCTTGATTGCTTCAATCAATGGCTTCTCGGCGAGGTCATATTTTCCGGATAAATAGTTGGCCTGCCCAAGATTTTTATTAAGTTTCGGTATTTTTGGATTAACCTTAGCGACATCGCTAAAAGTTAATGCGGCTTTTTCGTATTCCTTTCTTAAAAACTCAATTCGGCCCTTCTTAAAAAGGTAACTCGGATTTTTAGCATCTAAAGCAAGGAGCGCGCTTAAAACAGGGTACGCTTTGTCCGGATTGTTCATTCTTTCGTAAATGTTAAACAGCGTATCAAGCGCCCTTTTATCCTTTGGATCTTTCTTGAGGTAAACTTCAAAGGCAGCCGCGGACTGAACGGGATCATTCAAAAGGAGATATAATTCGGCAATTTCACGACGGATGGAATTATCATCCTTTAAAGACAACAATACACCAAGCCTATCAAGCGCACTTGTATAGTCCTTCGCAGCCAATTCAAGATCGGCAAGTAGTCGTAAAACCTTTTCATTCTTGGGATCGGCCGACAACGCCTGCTTTAATATGGTTTTTGCAGCAAGCGAAGCCTCAATTTTCAATAATGCTTCTGCGGCGGCCACACTGCCCTGAAATCTTTTTTCTACTTCGACCGTTCCCATTCTCTTGAAAACTGTAGCGGCAGCGTCAATTTTTCCTGTTGCGAGGTATGAAGCGGCAAGCATAGCGTTCACATTTATGTCATCGCTTTTCAGCTTAACAATTGCCTCAAGTGCGGGAATTGCCACAGCATAATCAGCAGTTTCGTAGGCAGAAACAGCAATTCCGCTATTAATTGCCGTGTCCTTTACGCCTAAAGCCTTTGCTTTAAGAAAGGCTTCCTTTGCCTTAACCCAGTCAGATTGCTGTTTTGCGCTTGCCCCAATAAGTAGCCATGCCTCACCAAGTTTTGGATTTAAGCTTACTGCGGATAATAAATCATCCTCGGCCGCCTTGCTATTACCAACAGCAACATGTGCTTTTGCTCTTAAAAGCGATACAGCTCCAACATCAATAGTTTTTCGCGACTTGTCGGATAAAATTTCCGAAGCAACAGAAATACACTTGTCGTACTGCCGCACATTATAGTAAAGAGAGGCCATTAAAGCCATATCCTGCCATGCTTCAGGATTTACAATTAAATAGGCGGAAAGAGATTCCACGGCCTTAAGTGTGTCTCTCGCTTCAAGCAGCATAAAGGCAAGCCTTTTATTACCTTCAGGCGTGGGATCCACAAGCATCAATCTGCCGAGATACTCTATTTCCTTTTGTTTGTTTTTTCTTGCGGAATATATTTCAACAAGTCCAAGAAGCGCGGAACTGTTTTTGCCATCACTGCTCAATACTTTTTCATAAAGACCAATTGCTTTCTCTGAATCCGTATCTTTAATAATCCTTGCCGACTTTAAAAGCAATACAGGATCTTCTGCGCCGGAAATCTCGATTTGCCGCTGATACAGATCTTTAAGTCTCGCCCTGTTGTTCAACCTTTCGTATATAGCAATCAGCCTGTTTAATGCCTCACTATTCTTTGAGTCGATAGCAAGAAGCGCCTCAAAATTTTGCGCGGAGCGAGAATCATTACCAATGGCTTCATACGACTTTGCGGCAGATAGAAGTATGTTCTTCTTATCTTTATCGTCTGCCTCAGCAGCAGCCTTTTCAAGCTGTGGAGCGGCCACCTCAAACTTGCTTATCTGAAATGCCGCCTCCCCAAGATATCCAGACAACCCCTTGTAGGCAGGAGCAATTCCCAAAACCGCTAAAAATGATTCGTACGCGGAGAAATAATCCTGTTTTTTGAAGGCCAATAACCCTTTTTTGAACTGATATTCTTCACTTTTAGGAACGACTTCTACCAATCGATTGATAATGCGTGAATAATCCTCATTCTTGCCTGTCTGTTCATACACCAGCAGAAGATCCTCAAGCACGGAGCGAAGTTTGGGTTTATCGACATCGGCAAGCTTCAGCGAAATGAATATTTCAGAGTATTTAGTCCTTTTGACCTCATCTCCCTCTGTTTTAGCAATTTCAATTAGCTCTTCAACTGTCCCCTTGTCTGGCGCGTATTCAACCAGCTTTTCTAGCGCAACAATTTCGTCCCGCCTGTTGTTCTGCGCCTGATATATCTGCCGCAACATACTCCAAGCCGCTGCCTCATCAGGTTTTTGAGCAACAATGCCCTGCAAAATTGCCTTGGCTTTATCGAACTGAAGCCGATCGAGCAACTCTCTTGCCTCTTTCAGTTCGGGCGTGGATTCCGCTGCTTTTTGCGCCTGCACTCCAAAGAGCAAAAGAGCAGAAAGAAGGATAATACCAATTCTAATAGACCGTTTCATTAAGGCTGCCTCCATAAATTCGTTTGACTAACGCACAAAAAGGACGCATATCTCTGCTTACGCATCCAAAGGGTAACATATAATTATATATATCAGGACATCAACCGAAAATTGGAAACTGGATAGTGGTATAAAATTTTGAAAAGTGTGATCTACATCACAATTAGTTCGGCATTTAGGCTTCCAGAATGCTTAATTGCCTGAAAAATAGCCATAATATCGCGCGGAGTCGCTCCTATCTGATTCAGGGCTCTTGCAAGATCTCCTACACTCGTTGACCTCGGCAAAACAACAAACTCCGGCTTATCTTCTGAAACTGCAATCGAGTCCCGGGTAACTGTTTCAGAGGTTCCAAGTGAGAGCGGTTGAGGCTGCGATACCATAGGTGTTTGTTGAACAGAAACAGATATAGCTCCGTGAGAAACAGCCACTTCACTTATTGTAACTTCTGCCCCAGCAACGATAGTGCCTGTCTTTTCGTTTATTACCACTCTCGCTATCTTTGCCGGCTCAAATTTAACATTTTCAACTCTCGATATCAGCTCCATTAAAGCCAATTTAGCCTTTTCTGGTATCAAAAGGTCCACAGTCGAAGCGTCAACTGCCGATGCTTTTATTGTGCTATCCGCCGCATTAATCGCCCGCGCCATTTCAACCGCAGAGGTAAAATCAGGCTGCATCAGGCTCAAGCGAAGCTTTTCCGCTGATATTATGTTGCTTACAACTTCTTGTTTTACAATTGCGCCGCCAGGCACCTGCCCTGCCAATGCGTGGTTTTTTTTCCGCATAGTACTCTTAACCTTACCAATAGAATAACCCCCTACCGAAAGGGCACCTTGAGCAAGAGCTAAAATTTCGCCAGTAGCATCCTGAAGGGGGGTCATAAGCAGGGTGCCACCCTCAAGACTTGATGCGTCTCCCATGCTGGAAACTGTAACATCCAGCTTGTTACCTTTTTTAGCAAATGGTGGCAGTGTTGAAGTAACCATTACTGCAGCAACATTTTTCAGCCTCAAATGAGAAGAAGGCACTACAACGCCAAGATTTCTTAACATGTTTACTACCGATTGAACGGTAAACTGAGTTCTTGCTCCGTCGCCGGATCCATCAAGACCCACTACTATGCCATATCCAATAAGCTGTGTCTCTTCTATTCCCTCAATTCGCGCAACATCTTTTACCCTCGTCTGCGCCAGCGCAGAAGAACAAAAGAACAGCGCTACAACTAAAACCACGAAGAATTCTTTTTTCATCTCTTGTTTCTCCCTAATCCTTATGTTCAAAAGAGCCATGTAAAGAAACGGGTGAGAAAGCCTGGCTTCTGAGCATCCTGATTAACACCTTCTCCAGTGTATGTTATATTTGCATCCGCTATACTCGACGACATAACCGTATTATCAACAGAAATATCTTCCGGTCTTATTATTCCAGAAACATGAATCATTTCTTTTTCATCATTAATTTCAACGAGTTTACTTCCATGAATAAGCAGATTTCCATTATCGTGAACTTCAACAACCCGAGCCGTAACCTTCGCCTTTAATGCGCCTGTACGGGAAGTTTCGCCCTGCCCTTTGTAGTTTGTGCTGTTTTTCCCCGAAAACCCCCACGACGGCAGATAACTCATGAGACCACCACCCGAAGAACCTGTATTAAAACCGACATCGCTGCTTGTGCCTGTTCCCGTTTTTGTTTTATTGGTGGCACTTGCGTTTTCAACTATTAACACTGTTATTATATCGTCAATTCTTTTTGCCTTTTTGTCACCGTACAGCGAAAAAGTCCTTACTGGACTAGCCTGTACAGACACACATAAAGCAATAATGGCTAATGGCAACAACACTAAAGTTTTTTTCATAAATAACCTCCCATGGCGGGTCTCACAACTGATACTGTTGATCTGCTAACAACAAAAGCACTAACCCGTTTTCCCGTAAGGGCACTCCTTACAGGAATCTTGTCTCCGAAGGCCCCATCCCGCAGAGCCTCACCTTCAACCGAAACCAAAGCTTCATTTTCTGAAGCGACAATTTTAACTTTCTCCCCACCCCTAACCAAAATTTCCGGCTTTATATAATCATCCGTCAGAATTTTACCGGCAATTATTGTCCGATCAACAACCTTGCCATAAAGCGAATCTGGGAACTCATAGCTATTACGGCTTAATTCTGTTACCTCTCTCTTTTCTACCCTTATGCTGGATTCCGTAATAGGAGCGTTTCTATTGATTCTTGTTAGCGCAACACAAACAGGCCTAAAAATTCTTATCCGTGCAGTTATGGGGATTTTCCTAACTATTTTTGCATTGTTCTCAATAACTACCTGAACTGTTTGCGTGTTTCTAAAACTGCAATTTTCAGGCAAGTTTGCCGATTTAACCATAGATCCTGCCGGTACAACAATCGTATCAGGAACACTTCCAAAATCAATCCTTACATCTTCCATCTTCCACGGCATTTCTGAATAAATCTTATTCCGAACAGCATCCCGAATCTTTTGCCCAAGAATTACAGCAGCTTCGCTTCTCACTTTAACAAAGTCAGGACCTAAAACTGTGATTGATTCATTTCTACCCATTGATAACATCAGTTTTGCCAGTACGCTTTTTTTCCCTACATTTGTTACATAACCAGCTGGTGCCGCTTTTGCAACCACTACCGAAGAAACATTTTTTGTCAATACAGTTGCGTCCTTAACTACATCGGTAACTGTAATGTCACTAAAACCTACTACCGCACTATCCTTAAGCGTAACTTCAACGGCGCCGGACTCTATAAATAAAAGTGCAAAAAGTAGTATTGGTTTTTTCATTTTACGCCACTATCGCTTCAACTGGTTGGCCATTTGCAACATTTCATCGGAAGTGGTGATACCCTTAGATGCGATTTCGTAAGCTCTCTGAGCCATTATCATATTAACCATCTCTTCAACTATCATAACATTCGATGTTTCAAGTTTTCCCTGCGCAACCTGTCCCATACCATCCTCTCCAGGAAGCGCAACAATTGCAGGCCCTGAGGCTGGCGATGCAGTATAAACATTTCCACCCAAACTCTTTAACCCTGCCGGATTTATAAAGCGGGCAAGCTCAAGTTCTCCAATTTCTGTTAATACATCTTCACCACGCATCTGCACATATATTTTTCCGTCCGGATCAATTGTAAACGAGCTGGCTTCCGCATCAATTGGAATTGATATTGCCGGTTCGAGCGCATAACCCTGCGAATTCACAATTTGGCCTTCGTCACTTATCTTAAAAGCACCATTTCTCGTGTAGGCAACTTCTCCATCCGGTTTCATTATCTGAAAAAAACCGTCTCCTTCTATAGCAAAATCAAGTCTCTGTTCTGTCTGAATAAGGCTGCCTTGCGTAAAAAGTTTCTGATTACCAGAAACTTCAACGCCCAATCCGACCTGAAGTCCGGTTGGATGAATATTTTCATTGGATAAATTTTCGCCGGGCTCCTCAATATTCTGGTATATAAGATCCTGAAACTCAAGACGGGATTTCTTAAAGCCCACAGTATTAACATTTGAAAGGTTATTCGATATATTGTCAACATACATCTGCTGCGCTTTCATTCCTGTTGCGGCAGAATAAATTGATCTAATCATGATTAATCTCCTTATAAGTCAATTTACTATCTGATTCTTCCAACTTCATTAACGGCCTTATTAAGTGTTTGATCACTTGCCTGCAAGGCCCTTTCATCGGCTTCATAATTCCTGAAGCTCGCAATCATCTTAACCATACTTTCCACGGTATTTACATTTGCCCCTTCAAGGTGTCCCTGCCGGAGTTTTACCGTCTCTGGCGATCTGATTTCAGTCGTATCCGAGGGGGCGTAAAGGTGCGAACCCTTCTTAATAAGGTTATAGGGTTCATCAAACTCAACCATGCGGAGCCTATTTATTGTATTACCATCAACAATCACATTCCCATCATCAGCAATCAAAACGCTTTTGCCGTTTACTTCAATGGGTCTCCCCGTCTCTCCAATAAGCTTGTCTCCTGTTAGTGTGCTTAAGTGGCCATCGACATCAATTGTAAAGGCGCCATTTCTTGTATAGGAAACCGCTCCATCGTTCGATAAAACAGAGAAAAAGGCTTTACCATCAACCGCAACATCAAGATTGTTACCTGTACTAACAAGCGGACCTGGCGTAAAATCTACAACCACTTCATCGATAGTATGTTCGTCATTTACAAAGGGTTGATTAATATCGTTATTAACATAATCAAGGTAAGCCCGCGTAAAAAGCTCGCTTTTTTTGAACCCAGTCGTGTTAACATTGGCTAGGTTGTTGCTGTGTATCTCCTGCTTGCGGAGATTTGCCTTCATTCCTTCCGAAGCTGTGTATAAACCTTTTACCATAACCGGCCATTCCTTTCCTTAAACTCCCCATATCGGGTAGCAAAGAACATGCCGCATAGTAATAGAGTACGAAATTCCAATTAGCCTAATTTTAACACACGACTAATCAATCAGTTACAAATATTTAATGGGAAATACAATAAGAAACTTCAGCTTTTACTTTAAATTTTTATTGGCACCAATAAGGCAAAAGATTCCTTTGCCAACATATAACCCCAACTTTGCAACTGTTTTTTATTTTGGGTGAGCATCAACCTTAATTCACCTCCACTGAATTTCTGAGACAACACTTTTTGTAAATGCAATAGTATTACCTCTCGTAATCAAAGAAAAAGAATCGCTCTTAAGTGAACCCTCAGAAAGAGTACCTATTAGTTTTCGCCCACTTTTTAAAACGACCCTTACTGTCTCACCTATTAAATTTGTTGGAAATTCCTTGTCGGAAACATTGTACTTTGTGAGCATATTCTGCGATTCCCAATAGCTCCAAAGCGCCTGTATTCCTTTGCGATCTACCCAAAAGTAATCAAGCTGCCTTTCTGTATGTCTATTTTCAAAACCATTATCGTTTATTGTTTTGCCCGGCTGAGGCTTGCCATTTTTGTCAATTGGTATCAATACTTCCATTTTCATATTTACAGCTTTATTGAAATAAGTAAACTTCATTTCAGCCGGAAGCCCATCCCTGCCCTTAATAATTTGCCATTGACTAATATCCTGTTCAGAAAATGCGGTTTGGGCTATAAGCGCAGACACGCCTACCGCAATAATTGCAATTTGCTTTGCCTTAGAAAAAACATTCATACTTAAATCCTCCATAAAGTGGTAATTATGCTTAAACTTACTTAAATGGTTAGAACAAAAATTCAAATAAAGGTTACCGGCCAAGCACATTTTTTCATAATTTCATTAGACTCTGTATCGAAAAGATATACGCTTTTTGCGGATATCTTTGACGATTACAGAGTCTTATTTCGGCCTTAGCCGATTTAGGTTATATTTTAATAGTAACCTTTCAGGGAAATTTGAATCTAAATGGAAGAACGAGTTTTTAATGGTGCATCAGATGAATTGATTGATAGCTGCAGGCGTGGTGACGAAAAAGCCCTCCTGAAACTAATTGCAACTTACGAACCTTTTTTAAGAGCGATCTGCTGCAAGATGACAATAGATAAAGAACTTAGAAAAGAGATTTTTCAGGAAACTGTTTATAGAATTATAAAAGGAATTGGAAAATTCAACAATCGATGCAATATAAGTACATGGCTTTATAGGATAACTGTAAACGAAGCTATTCGACTAATAAAAAGGGAACGAGTGAACTGGTCAACCATCGCACACAATACTTCACTCGACAGCATCGCTGATTCTGTAAACAATACTGAAAAAAGGATAATTAGGAAGGATTTATTTTCGAGAACAATGACGCTGTCTTCTTACTTATCGAAAGGCCATCAGGAGATAATTGGATTGTTTTACCTTGCTGAATTGAGCATTGAGGAAATCTCAACACTTTTAAAATGTAATACTGGAGCAGTAAAGGTGAGACTCTTTAAAGCGAGAAAAGCCTTGGCTGACATTGTAAAGAAAGAGGGGTTATGGCAGAATTAACAGATAAATGTCTCAGCGAATACACTATCCATCTGTTCTCTGAGAACCTCCTAAAGGGCAATGAAAGAGATATCGTAGAAAAACATATCAAGAATTGTGCAAAATGTTCTACCGCATACTATACCTCAAATAAATTATCCGCGATAATAAGAGATGGAGTCGTAAAAAAATACGATTCAGATAGCATAGTCTCGGATATTGAGCTCGCAGATATAGTACAAAACTCGATCAGACGGAACCGTAATTTTAGCCAAATGGTATCATTCACAATTGCAGCCGCACTTATTATTGCCTTAGGAGCCATCCTGCTAAACAGGAAGGACGCAATATTACCAGATCAAAATAGATACGCAAGTGAAAGCTCCTCTTCCTATGGTGATTCCATATCATTTGAAGATGATGGGTACTTAATTAAAACAGCTAAAAACAGTGTAATTATGGTAGAAAAAAGAGAGCTTGGAACTATTAAAATACAACTATTAAGGGGTGAATTAATGGTTGCTGCCGATAAGTGTCTGTACGATACAATTTTGATAACTGCCGGAAATATGCGTGTTTATACTACGGGTACACGCTTTGTTGTTGGTATTATCGCTGATTCTTCTATAGTATCTGTCTTGGATGGAGAAATAAAAGTCTCGATCTTGAGTTCACCAGATGCTGAAATAAAAGTTTCTGCGATGAATTCAGCAATACTTGCAGAAAATAGAAACAGAATTACTATACATCCCTTATCAAATTCCGAGCGCATGAATCTGGAAAAATCTTTTGGAGCGATATCTCATACTTATGATGATCCCGTATATGATAGCTCTTCACGAGACGATTCCGTATTAGATACTGTAGATCCAAATGTTACCGCTAAAAAACATTTCACAATGATTAGCAAACTAATGCAAAACGGTGAGTATGACAAAGCCGTATTATCAATAAAAGACTACATCTTTCAACATAATCGACAGCGCGATAGCGTCTGGTTCAATTTAGCAGTATGCTATACTAACACCAAAGACTACAACAAGGCAAAGATGGCCTATAAGAGGGCGATAACCGAAACAAATAGCGATTTCTTAAAAGAAAAAGCTATGCACAGATTAAACAGGCTTCTCTATGTTAACCTTAAAGATTATGATGCCGCGAAAAAGGAGATCGAGACATACATAAGCCTATATCCTGACGGACAGTGGATAAAATATGAGCGCCGATATTTAGCAAAAATTCTTGCGACTCAACAACAAAAATTAAATTAAAAAGCAATTTCATTGTAATTTTGTATGTTTTATTAAGACATAAACCAAGAGGAGGCAAAAAATGTCAAGATCAGTAAAATTTGTAATCATAGTTTCTCTTATTGCAGCCATAGTAGCCGTTTTTGCTGTAAATAAATCAGGTGTCTGTTGCAAGGGCGATAAACCTGCTTGCTGCCACTTTGTTGATGCCGATGGCGATGGCATTTGTGATAATGTTGGCAAATCCTGCTGCAAAGCCAAATGCAAAGAATTTGTAGATGCCAACAACGATGGCAAATGTGACAATTGCGGACTTATGATGAAGGGTGGCAAAGATTGCGAGAACAAGCAGAACAAGGAAAAAGGGCGCTGCTGTAAGTTTGACTGACAACGTCTATCAACTGATTTGGCCAGCTACTAAAACATGGATTGTAAAGAGAATAAGATTGTATCTTAAAGTCCATGTCAACGAAGTTTTTTACAAACAAGGCAGATAATACACTTTTCAGAAAAATTGAAGGGATATTCACCCATACACAAGTGCATTATTTTGATGCACTTGTAGGCTACTTTCGTTCATCAGGGTATTTCAGAATTCGAAAATACATTGCAAAAGCTTCTAAAATACGCATATTAGTCGGAATAAATGTTGATTCACTCTGCGCTGATTCTGCAAATAAGGGATTAGAATTTTTCGCAAATCAGGAACAGACCATTCAGGAATTTATTAATATTTTGCGTGAGGATATTCAATGTGCTGATTATTCTAAATATGTCGAAGAGGGAATATTACAATTCATTGAAGATGTTGCAACAAAAAAAATTGAGATTCGTGCCCATCCCGATAAAAATCTTCATGCAAAAATTTATATTTTCCGGCAGGAAACCGAACATCAACACGCTGGCTATGGTGCAGTAATTACTGGATCAAGTAATTTAACAGAGGCTGGTTTAGAAAGAAATTTTGAATTTAATGTAGAGCTTCGTGATTATGATGATATAAAGTTTGCACTTGCTACCTTTGATGAGCTCTGGAATGAATCTACGAACATTTTGCCAATTGATTGCAACAAGCTCAAAGCTGAAACCTACCTGAATGATGAAAGCACGCCATTTGAGATATACATCAAACTGCTTACTGAATATTTTGGCAAAAGCATAGAATACGATCCAGAAGCTATTACTGATTTGCCAAAAGGGTATAAAAAACTTGCCTACCAGATGGATGCTGTTGTTGATGGTTACAACAAGTTAATTCAGCACAATGGTTTCTTTCTTGCCGATGTTGTTGGTCTTGGTAAAACGGTTATTGCAATAATGATAGCCAAAAAGTTTTACTTTTCCAACGGCTACAGAACAAAAATCCTGATAATTCACCCACCAGCACTTGAAAAGGCATGGAAAGAGGCTGTCCGTGATTTTGAACTTCCAAATACAGAGTTTATTACAAACGGCAGTTTGCATAAAATTAAGCATCCAGAAGATTATGATTTATTGATAGTTGACGAAGCGCACAAATTCAGAAGTGATGAATCAGAAATGTTTCATAACCTGCAGAAGCTTTGTAAAACCACAAGAAAACGGGCTGGATTGGATGGTTCACTTCACAAAAAAATCATGCTGGTATCTGCAACTCCATTAAACAACAGACCAGAAGACATTAGAAATCTTCTTTATCTATTCCAGGATGCCAAATTATCAACGCTTGAAATTGGCAATATTCAACACTTTTTCAGGCCATTAATCGATAGATATAGAAAGCTTCGTCACGAAAAAGACAAAGCTCTCATCAGGCAGGAAGTAAAAAAGATTTATGATGAGATCAGGAATAAAATACTCGATCCTGTTATCGTAAGAAGAACAAGAACAGATATCAGCAGTACACCAGAATACAGCAAAGATATGATTGAACAAGGACTCTCTTTTCCAAAAATAGAGAAACCCAATCAGATTTTATACAAGTTAGGTACTGAACTTAACAAGCTATATGATGAAACGCTACTATTCCTGAAAGACACAAAAAACGGTATAGGTTATTTCCGATATCAGGCGATAAAGTACCTGAATGAAGAAGCAAAGAAAAAATATACACAGGCTGATTTAATCTCTGAACAGCTTGCTGAAATAATGCGCATACTTCTTGTAAAGCGCATGGAAAGCAGTTTTTACGCTTTCACAAAAAGTCTTGAAAGATTCTATAACGCCAATAAAGCTATGATTTCAATGTTTGAAAACGACAGAATTTACATAGCTCCTAAACTAAATGTAAACGAATATATTCTCGAAGAACGAGAAGAGATGCTCCTTCGCATACTGGAAGATACCGCCGATCCCGCTTTAATTCAATGTTATAAAGGTGAAGATTTTTCAAAAGAGTTTATCGATGGCCTTAAAAAAGATTATGCCATCCTGGAAAAGTTATTACCTGCATGGAAATCAATTACCATAGACCCAAAATTTGAAGCTTTGATACCAATGCTCGAAAATGAGTTATTTAAACCAACAATAAACGATAATCACAAACTTATTATTTTCACCGAATCAAGCGAAACAGCAGAATACCTTGCAGTTTCCCTCAAAACCAGGGGAATTAGCAGCCTTCTAATGGTCACCTCTAACAATATTTCCGAACTGGCAGATAAAGTCAGACGGAATTTTGATGCAAGAATTGCCGCGGCGGAACAGGAAAACGAAGTTGACATATTAATCACAACAGAAGTTCTTGCAGAAGGGATAAATTTACACCGCTCAAATGTGCTGCTTAATTATGATATCCCATGGAATTCAACAAAACTGATGCAAAGAATAGGTAGAGTTAACAGAATAGGAACCCTTGCTTCAAAAATCCATATTTACCACTTTATTCCAACAGTAGAAGCAGATTCAGAAATTGAATTAAATCAGAAAGCATTCATTAAGCTACAGGCCTTTCATTCAGCTTTAGGTGAGGACAGTCAAATTTACACACATGAAGAGGAGTTTGGTTCTTTCGGATTATTTGAAAAGCTGCCCGAAGAAGAAAAAGATGAACGACTGGAATATCTCTCCTTTCTGCGTCAGTTTAAAGAGGAAAATCAGGACTGGTTTCGAAAAATTGCATATAAAATGCCAAGAAGATCCCGTGTTGGAAGAAAAGAGAAGACAAGAAATCAACATACCGTAACTTATATAAAGGATAATAAACGGGATAGCTTCTATTACATCTATCCTGATGGCAGAAAAGAGGAGCTCTCTTTTATTGAAGCTGTTAAAATTTTCAAGGCAAACACTTCCGAGCGGTCAACAAATCTTCATGAGCTGCACCACGAGCAGATTCAGAGCGCCTTAAACGATTTCCGATTAGATGTATGCAATGATGCTGTGGCTCCACGAGCTACAATAAAACTAGGCCCAAACGAACAGCGATCGGTAGCGTTTATAGCCAGCATGAGTAAGCAGGATTTTGTTTCCGATAATGAACGCATACTATTGGAAAAAGCCAACGATTCAATTAAGGCGGGTCGTTTTCAAAAACTGCCCCGTGAAATTCAACGGCTTCTTAAGGAGTCAGAAAAGAAGAGCGAAGCCGTCTCAACCGTTTACGAAAAGCTTCTTGGAATATTAAATCAATATCCATTTGGTTCAGAATCAAGCGGAATGAATAGTAATGACGAATGTTTGCCGGAAATTAAACTTCGACAATCACCAGAGATTATCATAAGCGAGTCTTTTACAAATTGCTAAATTTCGACCTTGATAACATTTCCATCCCGTGTAATTTTTGCAATAAATGGGCGCTCATGACTATTGATAAATTTCAACAATTTTTTCATTGACCTAAGAATTATCTCTGCATTTTCTTTACCCTGTAAATTACCGCGTGCGGCAAGAATGAACAAACCAGTTTTTGCTTCAAGTATAACTGATTTAGCAGCCTGATTATAACGAATTCTATCATCTTTCGACACAAAATACCAGTTCTTTTTTCCTACATCTTTAAGGAGATAAGGATCTTGTGCGTCATGCGGATAATGATCGTCATGAATTTTAATTTCAACAAACTCGCATGTTTTTAAAATCTCGGGAACAATCTTGTTCCCAAAGTTTCTATCGAGAAACAGGGTAGGTTTTGTTTTTTCAGGCAGCGACATTTACTGACAATTCGCAACGAATAGCTTCTTGTATTTCTGAACTTTCACGACCATAATCATAAGCTAAATCTTCTATTGATTCTCCTGCCTTATATCTTTCTGCAATTACAGCCGTTGCTATACCTGTTCCTATAAGTACGGGACGCCCGAAAGCAATCATCGGATCTATAACAACAGTTTTTTGCTCGTCGAGTTCTTTTTTTCTGGTATATGGATACATGCGAATAGCCGTACCGGTAGTATCGTATTCTATCCTCTTTAAGTAGGCTTCAAGCACTTTCTTCATGGCAAACTGACCATTTTTAGTGATATTTAGTAATTCACCATACTTGTTTATGAAAAGATTTACACCATCAGTTTTTAACTTCACATTGATCAACGGCCTTTCAATCTTTAAATCATCTTCGAGGTATTTCAAACTGGCTCTGATTTTTTGCATTGGTATTGAATGTTCTCTGCGGATAGCATCTAAAACATGAATTTCACACAAATTTAAGAAAGAAAGACTTCGTTTATGAGCGTCGGCAATTTTAATGAGAGGACTGCTTTCTTTACCTATAGTCCAAGTACGCACCGTAGCTGCCGAAGTTCTTAAATAATGGGCAACCTCTTTTATACTATAAGATGGCAAATCGCGTAAATCTATGTGCTTGTTCATTTTTCCCCCATATTTATAATATATATAATTGGCGACAATATGGAGAGTAGTGTATTTTTCTAAGTATCAAGTACATAACAAGAGAACAAAACTATGACAAAAACAGATATTTTTACACTTTTAACAGCAAAATACTCGATTAGTAACTTAAAAGAGTTGCTCCGCACATATTTCACTTCATGTGACCTTTTCTCTCAACCAAAAAAAATTGGCTTTGAAAATGAAGGGCATCGGGACTTTGCAAAATCAATACATCAACTGGGCACATGTAAATTAGCTGACAATACAAGCATCGCATTTTTCGAAGTAGAACTTCGTGACCAAAAAAGAATAGGTCACAATCGCGTAGGTCTTAGAAATCTTCTTGTCAATCAGCTGCAGCCAGGTAACCTTGATGCAATACTCGCTGTCTATTTCCATCAAGATTCAAATAATTGGCGAATATCGCTTATTTCAAAATCATTAAGCTGGGATCAGGAACTAAAACAGATAAAGTTTGAAACACATCCTCGCCGTTATACCTTTGTTGTAGGTGAACAGGAGACCATTCACACAGCCGTTGACCGCTTTGAGCTTCTGCTCCAGCATACAAGCGCGATAAAACTGGAACAACTGCTTGAAGCCTTTTCTGTTGAAAAGATTTCTACGGATTTCTTTAAACACTATTACCACTTTTTCAAGGGCTTTCAGGAGTTTCTTATTGACTCCGGCCATTTTGACTGGTTCAAGCGAAAAGCAAAAGAGCTTCATGCCGAAGATATCAAGAAAGAAGCTGAGTTGCTCGTAAGAAATTTTGTCAAGAAACTAATGGGAAGAATTGTCTTTCTTTACTTTCTTCAGAAAAAAGGATGGCTTGGAGTTCCAAAAAATGGGATATGGGGCGATGGCGATAAAAGCTTTATAAGCAATCTATTCAAATCATTTGAAGATAAAAAGAGCTTCTATTCAACCTGTCTTGTTCCGCTATTTTTTGACACACTAAACAGAAAACGGCATGATGATATATTCTCAATAACTAAAACAAAGGTTCCATATCTGAATGGCGGTCTCTTTGAGAAAGACAGCGTTGAACCGGATGAACTGAAAATAAAGCCGCAACTTTTTGAAGAACTATTTACATTTTTTGACAGCTACAATTTCACTATAGATGAAAACAGCCCTGAAGATCAGGATATTGGTGTTGATCCTGAAATGCTCGGAAGAATTTTCGAAAACCTTCTTGAAGAAAATCTTAAAAGTGCAAGAGGAACCTTCTATACGCCAAAAGAGGTTGTGCATTATATGTGCAAAGAGTCTCTGAAGGCATATCTCTTTGAAAAGCTGAAAGGTAAGATTACGCCAAATGAAGAAAAAGCAATAACAGCCTTTGTCTATCAAGTTGGCGAATATAATCCTGAAGATATAAGAAAACACGCTCCTGCACTCGATGCGGCACTCTCTACTGTTAAAATTTGTGATCCAGCGATAGGTTCCGGCGCATTTCCGATGGGAATGGTTTATGAGATTTTACGGCTTAAAAAAGAGCTCTTTGGTTTTGTCAAGGGGCATAAGACCTTTGATTATGGTGCGGAGAAGCTGGCTATAATCAGAAATTCTATTCATGGGGTTGATATTGATCAGGGCGCTATTGATATCTCGCGCCTGCGTTTCTGGCTCTCTCTCATTGTTGATGAAGATGAACCAAAGCCGCTTCCTAATCTTGATTATCGCATTATGCAAGGCGATTCGTTGCGTGAGTGGTACGAAGGAATTGATATAAGCAAAATAGCAATTAAAGATATAGGTTTAGGTCAAATCACGCTGGGATTTGTAGCTGACGATGTAAAAAAAGGTGATAAAGTCGTTCTAACGGAAGAAAACAGAATGTTGATAAACAATGATGTTGCTGAATATTTCAGTTCTGATAATGCAGCCGATAAAAAGAAGCTGCGACTTCAAATTGATAAAACTATACACAAAACTCTTGTTGCTGTAATTGATAATGAAATAAAACGGCAGGAAATTCTAATAGAAGAAAACTTTGCTCGCAAAACGCAAAAGATGATAGATAGGGAAAAAGCAAAGCTTAAAGAGATTAAACTTTCAAAAGAAAGACTATTGGAAATTGAATCCTTGCCTGAAAAGCCTTTTTTCTTATGGAATCTTTTCTTTGGTGATGTGCTGAGGGAAAACAAAGGATTTGACATTGTTATTGGGAATCCTCCATATGGCGTAAAAGTAGGTGAAGATGTTACTGAACATTATCAGATTACCAGCAAAGATTCTTATAGCGCATTTATCAGTTTGGGGCTTGGGAAACTTCTTAAGACCAATGGAACGCTCTGCTATATAGTCAGTGATACATGGCTTACAATAAAATCTCATTTGCAACTTCGTAATCAAATTTTGGATTGGCAGCTTCAAAAGGTTATTCGTTTACATCAGGATTGTTTTCATGCTACGGTTAATTCCTGCATTATGAGTGTAAGGAAAGAACGATTTAACACTGAAAATTCCCACAAAGTTGTTGCTGCTGATTACACTAATGTTTCGACACGAAAAAATACTGCCGATTTCAGAAGTAAACTTTTTCATCTTGATCAATTAATTGGCGAAAGCACACCGGATTTTGGTGTTTACACCTATCCACAATCGCTGCTATTTACAAATCATAACCATCCGGTTATTGTTGGTAGTCCTAAGCTTTTTGCACTTATGCAAAATGTCGGTTGTGAGATCGAAGAAATAAGCATTCAAGATAGAAATAATGTTAAAGCACGTCGAGTTCTGTTAGGTAAAAACGAAACAAAAGTATTGAGATTTGGTGATGTTGCAGACTCTCCACATGGGATCTCGACCGGCAACAACAAGGCTTATGTGAGAGCACTTCCTGGCACTCAGGGTGGTTACTCTGAAATCGAAGACTATATGATTTTAGCTGAGAAAAAGCTTCATTCACTCAATGATAAAGAAAAGATTGAAGGACTGGATGTTGATTGGAAATCTAATAAAGCCTGTTTCGTCCCATTTGAAAAGGGAGGAGAAGCAGATACTGATGATGGATGGTTGCCTAACTACTTTGTACCGACCAATTATTATATCAATTGGGGAAAAGGCGCCATTAAAGATATGAAAAAGAACCCTGGTTTCAGATGGATAAATGTAGAGTATTTCTTTAGAGAAGGTTTAACATTTTCCATTTCAGGAATTTACGCACCAACTTTTCGACTTAATAGTTCAGGGGTATTTGAAGCCAAAGGTTCCGGAATCTTTAGCTCAGTCCTAGAAAAAGAAAGAATGTTAGCTATCCTTTGTTCAAAAGTGGCAAAATATATTTTCAAAAATTATATCAAGCATACAATCGATACAAGTGGTGATGATATTGCAGAATTTCCTTTAGCAGTACAATACAATAATAAGATTACTGAATTAGTCCACTCTATTGTTTCTGCACAGAAAAAGAAAAAACACTACAACTACTTTGAAAATGAGCAAAAGCAAATCGACGCCCTCGTTTACCAACTCTACAACCTAACCCACGAAGACATAAACGAAGTAGAAATTTGGTTCGCTAGGCGTTACCCAAAACTCGCAAAATACGCCGACATAAAACCATGGGAGAGCTTCAAAAAGAAAAGCGACAAACCAGAACAGGAACAGATAAAAAACCTTATAGCAACCGGTGAAAACAAAACTCTCGAATTCAAACAAACACTTCGCTTTGACATAAAAGAAAAGAAGGTGAATCTCGATGTAGAATGGTCGTGCATAAAAACAATCGCTGCATTTATAAACAGCGAAGGAGGTCAACTCCTGATTGGCGTAGCAGACGACGGAACAGTATCAGGACTTGAAAGCGACTTCAACACCTTTTCCGACACAAACAAACAGGATGCCTTCTTAAAACATCTCGAAAACATCTTAACAAACACCCTCGGAATTACCCGCCTGACAAATATAAGCAGCCGATTTATTGAGATTGACGGTAAGCTTATTTGCATAGTAGAAGTTAAAAGCGACCCAGAGCCATTAATAATAGTTTATAAACAAAAAAACAACCGTGAAGATTTCTATGTGCGCCGTTTTGCCAGTAGTGTACCTTTAACAATGAGGGAAATGCTGGAGTATTTGAAGAATAGAAATGAGAAAAAAGATGGATAAATATTACGAACCTCCATTTACCATTACTTCAAAAATTCTCTCATTAACAACAGAGATAACTGAAATTCTTGGATTTAGAAAGGCTATGGACATACTCTCAAGAGATGTCAAACTGCGTAAAGTAAACAGAGTAAAAACAATACATGGTTCACTTGCTATTGAAGGCAATACACTCACGGAACAACAGATAACTGCCATAATGAACGGTAAGCGTGTGATTGCTCCCATAAGAGAAATTCAGGAAGTTCGAAATGCCATACGGGTTTATGACAAGTTTGAAAAATGGAATTGCCTATCAATAAAAGAGATGCTTGCAGCTCATAAAATTCTTATGACCGGACTTATTGATAATCCTGGTGCCTTCAGAAACACTGGTGTTGGCATTATGAAGGAAAAAAAAGTTGTCCATATTGCTCCGCCAGCCAAACAGGTTCATGAACTGATGAATAATCTTTTTGCATGGCTTCAAACAACAGACACGCATCCATTAGTAACAAGTTCTGTTTTTCATTATGAATTTGAATTCATTCATCCCTTTCAGGATGGTAATGGCCGAATGGGTCGATTATGGCAATCCCTTATTCTTACAAAGTGGAACCCTATTTTTGCTAATCTTCCAGTCGAAAGCATGGTTCACAAAAGCCAGTCAAAATATTATGAAGTTCTAAATAAGAGTACACAGGAAGGTGATTCTTCGGTATTTATAGAGTTTATGCTGAAAATAATACTGGACTCGCTAAAACAACCGACCCCCGAAGTCACCCCTGAAGTTACCCCCGAAGTCAAAAAATTGCTTCAGGCAATCACTGGTGACATGACACGCATTAAAATACAGCAGAAAATAGGCCTCAAGGATGAAAAACATTTTCGCGAGCATTATCTTAAACCGGCTATTCTGAATGGGTTTGTTGAGATGACAATACCAGATAGACCAAACAGCCGTTTACAGAAATACAGACTAACAATTAAATCCAGCAATATCCGCGGAAACAATGAAATCACCAAAACATTTCAATATGGAAAAATCAATGGCCGATTTGACTCGGCTAATAAATGAGCAGAACTTTAAGGACGAATCTGAAATCAATGCTTTTATGAAGGGATTTATGGCTTCGGGGGGTAAAATTCCGGAAGCTGCTCCAAAAGACAAAACACAATATGCGCAGGACATTATATATGATGCGTGGGATGAGGAAAATCCGATAGAAAGGGAGCGTTTGGCCAAAGAAGCTTTGAAAGCTGATCCCGATTGTGCTGATGCTTACCTTATTTTAGCTGAAAAAGAAACAAGACCCAGCAAGGCATTGATACTACTTGAAAAAGCTGTTGCAGCAGGTGAAAGACAAATTGGTGCTGAAGAATTTAAAAAGGCCAAAGGGCATTTCTGGGGAGTTATCGAAACCAGACCTTACATGCGTGCACGAGCAGAACTTGCTGATTGTCTTTATTCTATAAATAGGGAAGAAGAGGCGATTGAACATTGTCGCGCAATGCTGGATTTAAACCCACACGACAATCAAGGTATGAGATATGTCCTTCTTGAATATCTGGGCGAACTTGGAATGTTTGACGAAATGGAAGCTGTGTTAAGAGATAAGCGCTATCCCGAAGATAGTGCATCCGAATGGCTGTATGCAAAAGTTCTCATATCATTTCGTAAACATGGTGAATGCCAGGCAACTATAGAAGCATTGGAAGATGCTCTTGAAGCAAATGAGCATGTTCCATATGCGCTGACAGAAGAAGATTTGGTGTCATGCCCGGAGAGTGACATACCGGGTGTTGAAATGGGGGGACTAGAGGAAGCCTATATATACGCCGATAATTTCCATACCGCATGGTCTTTAGTTCCGGGGGCATTAGAGTGGATTCAAAAATACGCAAGAAAGATCAAGCCGAGAATATTAAAACAGACATCTTCTAAAACAGGGCCAAATGACAAATGCCCGTGTGGAAGCGGTAAAAAGTACAAAAAGTGTTGCGGATGAACGGATGGATATAAGCCAAATAACCAAGCGAGTTGGGGGCGCTACTTATCAGAAGGGTATATCATATTTCAATCAGGGAAGAGCAATCTTCAATGGAACGAATGGAAACGTTGCAGTTTTTCTGTAAGAGGTAACGATATATATAAAGTAAACCTTCTAGTATCTGACGATAAAATGGTGGTTATTCATGGTACCTGCACATGCCCTGTGGGTGGCCTCTGCAAACACATAGTAGCCTCATCCATGTTATTGAAAGTTGAAACTCCCCAAGTTTTTTCAAACGTTAACACTCCAAATACATCAAAGCCATAAATACAAGAATTGCTGAAGGTTTTTTCCCGCCGTTACAGCATCCCATACGACAAAATAGCAACCTTCGCCATTTATATTGAATCCCGTCCGCCATACGAAAATGATCTTTTCCGCAATGAGAGTTCTGTTCAATTAATAGTTGACATTGGCGACAAGAGGTATAAAACTGTTACATCACCATCAAACCTGGATATGTTAATGGAATTGATAGAAGAAGTTAAAGATGGCGGTCACAGAACACTTATTTTCAGCCAATTCACTTCAATGCTCGCTATAATAAGATCGCAATTGGAAGAATTCAATATTCCATTTTTATATATGGATGGAGAAACTAAAGACAGGCTGGAATTAACACAAAAGTTTAATACTGATCCATCAATAACATGTTTTCTGATAAGTCTAAAGACTGGAGGTCATGGGCTGAATCTAACTGGAGCCGATACTGTAATTCACTACGATCAGTGGTGGAATCCCGCAGTTGAGGCACAGGCAACTGACCGTGCACACCGGATAGCACAGACTAAATCAGTAACAGTTTACAAACTTATATGTAAGCAGACAATAGAAGAAAAAATTATGGAGCTGCAGAACAAAAAAAGAGAATTGTTTACATCACTTGTCGACGATGATGCAAGCTCGCTCTCTCTTACTGCTGAGGACATAACAGAAATACTAAGTTATTAGCCCAATCCTATTTCCTTTAAAGCAAGCATATAGGGCAGAATTTCAATATTACCAATTTTCTGTGGCTGTTCTACGCGACACGCGCAAATAAAGCGTGCACCGCTAAAATCATTTTCAAAATGTTGGAGAGATTTTACATGACGCTCGTCTACGGATGTAGATGATTTTATTTCTAATAGAACCTGACTCTTGTTTGGCCTATTAATAATAAGATCAACTTCAACATCATCTCTTGTCCTAAGATATGAGAATTCATAATCCAATTCAAGATAATGATTCAGGCGAAAACATTCATTTACAAACCAGCATTCAAATGCTTCTCCATACTCGGTTGTTTGCTCTAAAAGCGGCAGAGTAAGCTTACGCTCTAAAGAGCGTTTCACACCCATGTCGTAAAGATAAAACTTGGGAGCCTGCTTCTGAACCTTACGAACGGATTTGTTATATGGTTCCAGAAAGATACCAAGATTTGTTTCAACAAGAATTTGGTAATAGTTCTGAATTGTCTTGTAGTCAACACCAGTATCTTTAGAAATATTTGAGTAATTAATTATCATTGTGTTCATCTGTGCCGCAATTGGCAGAAATAACCTAAATGGATCCAAGTTTCTAACCAACTGTTCGATCAGAATTTCCTCTTTCAGATAAGTCTGGGCATATGTTCTAAGATATCTCTCTCTGTCTTTGTCATTTTTCAAAGAGGTGATTACAGGTAGGGTACCCCACTGAAGTGCCTGATGTAAATCAAAATGCTCTCTCAATTCATATGTGGTAAAGGGATAAAGAGAGAAGCTATAGGCACGACCAGCCAAAAGGTTGGCGCCTCCCCGTTTTAACTTTCGGCTACTTGAACCGGTTAAAGCAAAATTTATTTTCTTTTGTTCGATAAGAATGTGAACATGATCTAACAGCTTTGGAATTTTCTGAATTTCATCAATTACTATCCAATCGCCTTCGGCCAACGCTTCAGCCTGTTCGATTAGTAATTGCGGGCGAAGGGTGTATTGTTCCTCACTATCACTATTCAATAAGTCAATATAAAAAGCACTCTTCAAGAATGGCAAACTTCTTAAAAGTGTTGTTTTTCCTGTGCCTCTGGCTCCAAACAAAAAGAAGCTATGGTTTTCTGGAAGCTTGCAGATTCTATCGAATTTAATGTTTTTGGTCATATTCTACCAGAGTACGCTACTAATTTTGCGGTTAATATAGGATCATAGTCTTTAATATAATATTTTATTCATAGCTGTTCAACCAAAGGTGTTACATTTGAAATGAAAATTGGCAATCCCAATTATTTTACATTTCATCTGCTCGTAATTTATCTTCAACATATTAAATCGGCAAAGGCTGAAATAAGATTCTGAAGTCAGTGTGGCTGACACAGAATCTAAAAGCCCGATAATACAAATAGGAGGCTCACAGTGGCAAAAGACCAGAATGCAAAAAAAGAGACGAAGAAAAAACCGGAAAAGAGCCTGAAAGAAAAGCGTGCTGAAAAAGCTGCAAAGAGGCAAAGCAAAGGGTCAAGATAAAAAGTATTTAGGCCTGACTGCATTAGAAATGTTTCTAATGCAAAGTTTGGGTTTATAATTTACGGGATACATCAAAGTTAATTATAGTTCCACCTCTTGTTGACGATTCGATATTGGAGCTTTTGCGGCCGTGTGTTGTTGTTGCTTTAAATGATGGTTTATCAAGCGGAATATGTTGGGTTACTCCAATTTTGAACAACCACCTGTTCTCAGGCATCCAAGTATGTGCAATTCTTGGAGTCAGCACAAGTTTCTCTGTACCGCCGGAAGAATACCTTTCGTACGGCCCAAGCGTAAAAAAGAATAGGTACAGACGCTGTTTTTCACGGACAATTAATGTATCATTTATGTCAACAAGTGCAAAGTTCAACCCGATATCCGTTGCATGGTATTTTTTGCGTTTTAACAACCAATCTAATTTAATACCCGTTTCTCTTATACGAGCTGCCGCCGAATCAATTCTGTATGCAACATTCATTAACGCAGCCCATCCCGAAAAAGGAAAGGCATCTGCTACACCAGAGTCGGTGCCAATACTCAGGCGATCGTGATACAATGAAATTGCGAGTTGATTTGAGAAAAATTTACCGCCTGTTTCCATTCGTAATCGGCTTGCGTGAAGGGTGTCAAGGCCAAGAAAAGGCTTTATTCCATATAGTGCTTCGGTTTTAATGTCTGCACTGCTCACATGAATGTTAATGAATGGTTTATAAATATTTTGCGTTGAAACAGAACCATGAACTGTTTTATTGAAACCGTGGGAATTAATAAAAAAATGCTGCTTACTCCTGATGGAATCAGCTCTGAACCATTCTATGCCGCCTGAAAGCTCCGCCTTAAAAATTTTTTGTCTATATACCGTAAAAACATTTACTCCACAGAATGATGGGTGCAGTGGCAACTCAAACGCAGTGTATGATAAAAATGGGGTAAGCCTAACAGAGGGAGGCGAGTATCTTTTTACATTTAGTGCAATATCAAATTGCTTTAAAGTAACTGCTGTTGACGCATTAAAGTTTATTCTCTTCCAAAAAGGATTCATTACAGTCGTGAATTCGTAGAGCGGTAGTTGAATACTTATACTGGTATTTAAAAAGCCGTATTTGTACCAGCCATCCGTACCTACAATAAAGCGATTCTGCTTTCCTTCAAAACCTGTGAAGTATTCATCGGTAAAATGAGTTTTTATATCCAAATCTATACCTTCAAGAGTTATACCGATACCCTTATTACCAAACGATCTTTTTGCTCGAAGCGACGACCATAACCGACTGCCTATAGAAACAACTGAATCAGGGTTGAGAGGATCTTTATTTATTCTTCTAATATGCATAATATCAATATATTCACATAATAGATCTATATGGTTTTCTTCATCAATACTCAGGGGATGGTCTTCAATGGTCGGCCATGAAAGAGTATGAAAAATTGTTGACTGAACGCCTGATGCAAGTATAATGGAAGATAAAGGGATAAGAAAAAAAAGCAGGCTGAACTTAGGTTTCAGCCTGCCCAAAAAATACAGTGAATCAGAAATCAGTTTATTTCCGGCTCCCATTGCCTAATGAATGCAAGCCATTTTGCTCTGGTGTCCATTTCTGGAAATAGTCCGGCGAATGTGTAATCGTTAAAATATGGCAACTCGCCATCTATCTCGAGACTGAATGGGGTACCATTATCTCTAACTAAGGTAATCGGCTCAATATAGTATGAAGTGTCAATGTACATTTCTGTATAGTAAGGGCTATTCAAATGATAAATTTTGGATCCATAGGAAAAAGAAAAATCAATAGAGGTAATTCTTCCCTGTTCCGCTAACAACGAATCATCGTAGGAAGCATAAACCTGATTATTTCCAGCAGGATTTGTATATCCGTATGGATTATCCCATGTATCCGCTTTTTTCCATGCCGCTTCATTATACCACATAAACTTTGGCATTAATGTTCGTAAGTCCTGCACAGGATTATTAAAAAATGCCATTAAGTTTATTGTAAGAACAAATGGTTTATCTTCAACTGTTTCATTGATGGCATATGGGCCGCTAAGAAGGTCGGTTATAAAAGAGAGAAATGTTTCGGGTGTTGCAAATTTTCCAGCAAGAGCCGTTGAAAGACCTTCTTCAAGTAACCTATCTTCGGTTTCGGAGAAAAAGTCATCAACGCTTTCAAGATCAGCGGGTTTCCAAAGATCATAAGACTGCACCCCCTGCTCTGCCCTTACCGACTCGATGGCAGCCTTAAGCTTTAATGGAATTGCTATAAAGTCATTTTTTATTTGGGCATGATAGGAACTTCTTATCGTAAGAAAATTGGCACGGTTATAGTTGCTCTTTAGTAGTCGTGCCATAAAAGCATCTTCCGCAGTATGATCTGATACACTTGCTCTGTAAAGCGTATCGCCGAGTTATTTTCAAAAGTTGTGTATAAGCTGAAATAAGCGAGCGTATCCGAGTAT
>CAZPWS010000044.1:0-26662 GCA_964590225.1 uncultured Fibrobacterota bacterium | reverse complement strand
AAGCAGTTCAAATAACTACTGAAAGAACCATAAAAAAAGGTGAGGAATGTGGGATTTACCCATAAAAGCGGTTTTGTCTTTTCTTCACCTTCGAGGACTTTAGCCTGCGGCAAGGGGGCGGCTGTAAATTTTATTGTGCGCGTGTGGATGGGTGGGGATTTTAGTCTTTGGTTTGCGTTCCTGTGAATTTCCAAAATTCGGCAGGAGAAACGATAGAGATACCGAATGTTTTTTTTATTGCCAAGAATCCTTTATCTCCAGTAACAATGCAAGCTGCTTTTGCCGTAACAGCGGCAGCAATAATATGATCGTCGTCTTTATCTTTACATATGGGTTTAGATATCTGCGCTTCTGGCACTATAACAGCGTGTGTTCTGATGTGTTTAATTGCATGTGCTGTTCGTTCTATAGCAAATTTCAATTTATTCTCTGCTTTGTCCAGAAACTCTTCGAGGACAAACTCGCTCGTAAATATTGTATGGTAAGCGAGGCAGTGATCGTATAGGTCACCGCACGCCCCATGTGCGTAGAATGCAGATAGTAAAACATTGGTGTCGAGAAAAATATTCATGATACGAGTTTGAAAATGTCATCGTCTGTATAGATGCCTTTGCTCTGGGCTTCAGGGATGAGCTGTTCCCTTATGCTCTGGAACTGTAATCTTGCAATACTTTTACCAATAGCATCTATCACTATATCATTTTTCCGTAAATGAGTTTTTCTTGCTATTGAATCAAGTTCTGACTTCATCTTTACAGGAAGTTTTATTGTTAATGTTGCTGGCATATTTACCTCTTTTGAGTGGCGAGACTATCTATCATTCGGAAAACTAATTTTCTATCTGCAGGCTGCATATGTTCCACTTGTTCGAACTTTTTCCATAGTTTTGAATTTTTTTCTTTGCTGGCTGTTTTCATTGGTTTTGTTCCATAAAGCTCATCAATAGTGATCCCTAAAATATTTGCAAAGAGCGGTATTTTATTGGCTGGAGGAGTTCTTTCTCCATTCTCATAATAGGCGATAACTTCCTGCGTGCACTGAAGCTGTTCAGCAAGTTCCGACTGTGTCCACCCTTTTTGTTTTCTAAGCTGGCGGATGTTTTGACCGATTGTATTATTCTTTTCCATATCATAAAAGATAATTTGCCTTTCTTTTTTGTCTTATTAAATATAACAAATTGTTATATTTTTTGCACATATAAAAATGACAGAAAAATATTGACAGCTTTTTGAAACTTTAGAAAATAGAGAAGGTCGTTAGCTAAGCGTGGAAACTTCATAGCCGACTCCCAAGAAATTGCTTGCATACCATATTTTTTGCCTATCCGTATTAATTGCAGAAAATAACAGCTAAAAGTTATTTTCTATTGCTGTTAACTACTGTTCTTTGTAACTGTAATGGAGAGATGTCCGAGTGGTTTAAGGAGCTCGACTGGAAATCGTGTATACTCCAAAAGGGTATCGTGGGTTCAAATCCCACTCTCTCCGTATAATTTTTAATTCGGTCAGGACCTACGCAAAATCAGACTGTGAATTCCGCCAGGTTCGGAAGGAAGCAACGGTAAGCGGCCCCTGATTTGTGCCGTGGCAATCCTGACCGTTTAATCAAAACAAAAGCGAAAAATATACCATGTCATACCTTGTACTTGCGCGCAAATGGCGTCCTCAAATTTTCGATGACCTTGTCGGGCAGGACCATATCGGAAAAACTCTTGAAAAGGCAATAGCCACAGGAAGAGTCCATCACGCCTTTCTTTTTACGGGAACTCGTGGCGTTGGCAAAACCACATCAGCGCGACTTCTTGCGATGGCACTCAACTGCGAGAAGGGCCCAACAACCAAACCGTGCGGCGTTTGCTCTTCCTGCAAGCAGATTAAAAGCGGTTCAGGTCTCGATGTAATGGAAATTGACGGAGCGAGCAACAGAGGCATAGACGACATCAGGGAACTTCGTGACCAGATAGCATATACGCCTGCTGGAGGAAAATTCCGTATTGTAATTATTGACGAAGTTCATATGCTAACAAAGGATGCGTTCAACGCCCTATTAAAAAGCCTTGAAGAACCTCCTCCAAACTTCATATTCATATTTGCTACAACTGAGCCGCATAAAGTGCCAGAAACAATTCTATCGCGAATTCAGAGGTATGACTTTCGCAAAATATCTGTCTCTGATATCCTTAAAAGGCTTGAATATATTTGCAATGAGGAAAAAATCCCATTTGAAGAACCGGCACTCCGGCTTGTAGCGCAAAAAGCAAATGGGTCAATGCGAGACGCCTTAACGCTCCTAGATCAGGTTATTCCTTTTTGTAAAGATAAAATTACCTTGTCCGAACTCAAACCCGTACTTGGTATGGCCGGACAGGAGCTTTTTTTATCACTATTTGAATCTATCCTTAATAGAGACACAAAATCTCTTATTGAAGGATGCGCCAAGATTATTACTGAAGGTATCGATATTAACGATATAGTTTCAGGAATGAGCGAGCATACACGAAACCTTATAGTGGCAAAAATTCCAGATTTAACTCAGAGCTTACTCCTATTATCGGATGAGGAGCATAAAGCTTGCGTGAAGCAGGCAGCGCTATTCGATACAGCTGACCTTCTCCGCATTGCTGATCAGCTATCACAATTATCAACACGCCTTGCACGAAGTCAGTTTCCTCGCGTTGAATTTGAAGCTACCCTTGTAAAACTATCACGGCTCGATAAATCAATTGATATAGCTCAATTGCTAAACGGAACTGCATCAATATCTACGCCTGCCACACAGCCAGCACAACAAATTAGTAAAGCAAATAAAAGCATTGCCGCGACATCAATTGCGGAGAAGTCAATTACTGAAGACATCCCCATAAGCGGCTCTTTTTTGGGTATTGAGCCGGATCAAATCATTACAGAGTGGAAAAAAATAGTTGCTAAAATCACAGCAGATATAAACTACATTGGCGCCCATCTCTATTTATCCAATATAACCCATGCCGATGCCGAAAAAATTGACATAACACTTCCACCTGAACAAAAATTTCAGTACGCACAATTAAGCAATAGTGATACCGCCAAGAAGCTTGATGATTGGTTTTCAAAAAACTTGGGCTACAAAGGCAAAATCTCAATTCTTTTAACTAAAGAGGGTAACAAACCAATTCAGCAACAGACCGCAAAGCAGGCCACGGTTATAATCAAACCTACAAGAAAATCAATAAATGATGCCATTGAGAAAGAGCCCATCATTGGATCGGCACTGGATGTATTTGACGGTGAAGTAATCTGAAAATTAATAAATTTTAAGGAGGCAAAAAATATGGCTATGGGCATGAAAGATCTGATGAAACAGGCTCAAAAAATGCAGCGGGATATGCTAAAGGCACAGGATGCTCTTGCCTCGCAGGAATTTGAAGGTACCGCAGGTGGAGGAAAAGTTTCCATGAAACTCAATGGACATGGTGATATGTTATCCATCCGCCTGCAAAAAGATGTGGTTGATCCAAGCGATATTGAAATGCTTGAGGATCTTATTCTTGCCGCTTATAGAAATGCCAAAGAGAAGGTTTCACAGGCGTCTGAATCGATGATGGGCGGTCTAACGGGCGGAATGAAAATTCCAGGCTTAATGTAATTGGCTTAAAAAAGTATGGATCTCACGGTAAACGCGGTTAAAACACTTATAGAAGAACTCTCTCGCCTGCCAGGTATAGGCCAAAAAAGTGCCTCTCGCCTTGCTTATCACATACTTAAAAGACCCACAGAAGAAATTTTTCTGCTATCCGATGCACTCAAGAATGTAAAGCTCACTGTCCGAGAGTGTATAAATTGTTTCAATTATTCCGAAAATGAACTCTGCCCTATATGCCGGGACCAAAACCGAAACGGAAAAATTATTTGCGTAGTTGAGAAACCGTCCGACATTCCGTTAATTGAGCGATCAAATTCTTTTAAAGGCACATATCATGTTCTTGGCGGCGCCCTTTCTCCTATTGACGGTATAACACCGGAAAAACTTCACATTAACGGGTTGCTATCAAGAATTACGGGGAGCGATTTTGAAATAATTATCTCTACCGGAACAAGCACAGAGGGAGAACATACAGCACTTTATCTCGCACGAATATTAAAAGTAAAAGGCATCAGAGTAAGCCGTATCGCAAGGGGACTTCCGGCCGGTTCAGACCTTCAATACATGGATGAAATAACAATGATGAGGGCGATGGAAGGCAGGGTAGAAATCTGAAACAGCTTGTTTATTTAATTGGAACATTTTTCTATTCAGGCAGGGTGTCACATGCTCCTGGTACAATCGGTTCGCTTCTCGCCTTGCTACTTCTTATAATTGCAGCAACCGCACTATCACCTTCTGTTTACGCATTTACCCTTGCAATTGCTATTGTGGCAGCCATTATTGTCGGCATTCCCGTATCGACGCAGATAGAAAAAATGGACGGAATATCAGACCCTGGTTATGTAGTTATTGACGAAGCAGCAGGACAATGGATAAGTTTTCTTTTTATTCCACTTCCTGTACTGTTTCAGCATCCGTGGCTATTCGTGGCAGGATTTATACTTTTTCGGCTATTTGATATTACAAAACCTTTCCCCGTGAAAACGATGGAAAAGTTTCCTGGAGGTTACGGAATAATGATGGACGATATTATTGCCGGACTTTACACCTCACTATCGCTAAATTTGATTGTTCTGCTAATCGCTTAGTTAAATTTTTCGAATTGGAAACAAGAGTGCTCTACCCCCAATTGGAGGAGAGACTTATTAACATATGTCCGTAATGTAGAGGGACCGCAGAACATGACCTTCAACGCTGTTTTATCAAAGAGAGTAAGACACTCTGCAAGGACTTCTTTATTAATTCTGCATAGCTGAACTGTTCCACTTGTTTGTCTTGTTAAAACTGGAAAAAATAAAAATGAACGGTTTATTTCCGCACACCTCTTAAACATTTCCGCCTGAATCATTTCTTTTTCCTCGCGACAGCTCCAGATAAGAGCAGATAGGCGGGGAAATGAAGTGTTATTCCAATGATTAACCATTGAAATAAATGGGGTAATACCTATTCCACCAGCTATCAAAAGAAACTGCTTATCGCCGTGAGATGGGTAGAATGTTCCATATGGCCCGTCAACAATTACTTTACTGCCCACTTTAACAAGCTTTGCTTTTGTTGTATAGTTGCCAAGGTTTTTGATAATTACAGCAATGGTGTTACCGCTATTGGGAGGTGATGATATAGTAAATGGGTGTTCTTCGTATCCGCATACTTTAGACAGTATGCGAACATAGCAGTACTGACCAGGATGATGAACGAATTTTCCGCATTTTTTCGTAAACTCAAACTTTGTAATATTTTCTGACAAGTGTTCTACGGCGGTTACCTGCCACCCACGCATTTTGGAGAGCATTGGAACCAATAACTTGTGATATATGTACAAAAGAAAGGCCGCCACTGCCCATAACGCCATTAAACCTGTTCGTAATACTGTTTCTCTTGTTGTATCCGCAAGTAGTACATGAACTGTCATGATTATAGCGGACACCACCGATAGATTATGAAAACTTTTTAATAAATTATAATCGAGCAATTTTATCGTTAGAAGCCTGTTGCGAATAAAAGCCATTTTATTTGATAGGCCGCAAAGTAAAGGCGACATAACAAATAACGCTAATAAAACTATTAGACAATACATTGACAGAGAAACAATGCCAACAATCGTCTGAGTGGAAGCTTCGGGGTAATAGGCTCTTTTAATAGCAAAGTGTAAAACAGAAAAGAAAAACCCCGCACTGGATATTAAAGAATGCAGAACAAGAGCTTTATCGTGCCCGTATATACGATCTAGCGCTTTCAACCTTGCAGACAATATTATACTATTGAGAAAGCAGGCGTAAGCTACCAGACCAAAGACTATTCCGAGTGAGTATCCATGAAAAAATGAGTACCAGCTTCCGCTAAAATATACGAACACCGTAAGAAGAGGAGAAAAAAAGGCGAAAGCAATTAGAAAGAAATTAGTTATTATCTTCAGGCACGCTTTCCAGTTTAACTTTCAAAAGCGAATAACAATCATTCACTATTTTGTCTATTTCTTTAATCGCAGAAGCAGAAGTAATAGCATCGACTGTTGTCTTTACATTCCATTTACTCTTTTGTGTCGTGTGCAGTACAATTCTGCTTGAGTAATCTGCGTTGGTATCGATCCACTTTAATATCCATGGCCGAACTTCTGAGTTTACGCCAGAGTTTGTTATAAAAATCGCATCAAATAAACCGACGGAATCCACTGTTACTCCTTTTGAATTATGCTCAACAATTTTGCTCATTACACCTTCTTTTTCCAACCTCTTTGCGAGCTGTAACACAAGTTTGTTTTTAAATGTGGTTTTCTCGTAGATAATCAGAACATTTTTTCTACTGTTCCCGAAAGATTGGGCGGGAAAAGTTACGATTAACCCCGCAATAAGAATAATCAATAATCTTATGTACTTCAATATAATGCGTAGCACCATGCGTTAATGATCCTTGTTAAGTATATAGTTATAAATGACCTCTTCGAGCCGCGGAAGCGAATTGAGCAACAACCACTCATCGCTTGCATGGGCGCCATGTCCCTTGAGACCCAGAACGGCAATCGCCTCACTATCAAGAAAATGGCGCATATCGGTAGCACCGTTCATTTTTCCAATTTTAACCGCCGGATTTATGCCTTTTTTAAGTGCCGTGAGAAGCTTTTTAATGAAGGGATGTTTTTCTGACACTTCAACAAAGGGTGACAGAGACTCTACCAATACAGAAAGCCCTGAAATTTTTTCGATTTTATTTTTTAACTGTTTGGGATCAGTTCCGCCGATAAATCGTATATTCAGAACCATCTCAGCCGTATCTGGAATCTGATTCGCAACAGAGCCACTCCTGATAACTGTAGCAGCGGCCGTGTTATTCCACGCTCTATTTTCTGACACAGAGGGGAAAAGCTGCTTAATCTTGGCGTATCCGCCAATCAGCTTATCAATAGGATTGTCTCCGCGCCACGGAGTTGATGCATGGCACGAACGACCACTTGCTTTGAGCCTAAGAGAGAGTATCCCCTTTTGAGCAACAAGAAGCCGATCAAAATTACCGTCAAACACCAATGTAAATCTGCCGCCATAACCTTTTTTTGCCATAGCAGCAGCAGTATATCCGCCATTTTCTTCATCGGAAGTAAAAATTGCCCCAACTGATGCCTTGCCCTTAAGCCGCGCAAGGAGGTTCATAATTAGAACAACATTGCCTTTGCAGTCGCTTGCTCCACGGCCAAACAATTTGCCTCCCTTTACAATAGGAATAAATTGTTTATTATCAGCAGCTGGCACAACATCAATATGAGCATTCAGCATAATATTGCACCGCTTCTTTGCCTCTGTGGCGGCATACACAATATTATAGCCCAAAGCATGTTCAGTCTTTACATAAAGGCCATGCTCTTTCAGGTAGGAAGCAACAAAATCCGCGCATCTATTCACCTCTACCTTATCAGAAGTAACAGAGGGTATCTTGACTAACTGTTTAAGAAGTTTTAATGAATTATCCATCTCGAGTATATAACCGATTAAGTGAGCAAAAGTCCATAGCAACATATTGTATCAGACAATATTCCGACCACAATATATCGTATCACGATTTTGGGCATTTTTTCGGACTTTTATAATTCAAATTCTATTGACAGCCACCGTATAAAGGGTGTATGTTAGTGGTATAAATTGGTATAAATTGGAACAAATAGGAACAAACAGATGAGCCTATTATTCGGAACATTTGACAACATTCGTATTGACGATAAGGGACGGTTTTCCATCCCCTCCTCTTTACGGGCATCCCTAAACACAGAAGCGGACTCCTCATTTATTATTGTCAGAGGAACAGAGAATTGCCTCTTTGCTTACCCAAAGGACGAATGGATAAAATTTTGGACTGCCCTTCGCAAACTTCCAGTTACGCCGGAAAACACGCGACTCCGAAGACGAATTACCGGCAGCCTAAAAGAAACAAAACTTGACAATCAAGGCAGAGTAACTTTAACACAGAACCTTAAAGACCTCGCTGCAATAGAAGGAGAAGTTGTGATTGTTGGTGATGGCGAGAAAATGGAGCTTTGGAACGCGCAAAAGTGGAAAGAAAGACAGGAAAACGATGAGAAGTCGGCAAGCTACGATTCCGATTTTTATAGAGCATTAAGTGAAATAAGCAATAGCGATGAAGGATGACTTCTACCATGAGCCTGTACTTTTGCACGAAGTCATTGACCTTTTTGGAGGTTTCAAGGGAGGGGTAGTAGTTGATGGAACTGTTGGTGGAGGAGGCCATTTGTCTGGAATTCTGACTAACAACGCCAATATTACTGCCATTGGCATCGATAGAGACGAAGATGCCCTCAGATACGCGGAAAAGAGGTTATCGAAGTTTGGAAATAGGGTAACTCTGGTAAAGGACTCTTTTAGCTCAATGGCAAAAGTCATATCTAAACAGCCGCACAAGGAAATTATAGGCGTAATTCTTGATCTTGGCATATCATCAAAACAAATTGACAACAGCGAAAGAGGCTTTTCGTTTTCAAAAGAAGCGCTTCTTGATATGCGAATGGACAAAAACATCGCCACAAATGGTTACTCTATAGTCAACTCATCAACTAAAGAGGATCTCGAAAAAATATTCCGCGAATACGGAGAAGAAACGAGGTCAAAGAAACTTGCGGAAGCAATAGTTACCGAGCGGTTAAAATGTCCAATAACTTCTACAACGCAATTGGCCGGAATTATTGGCAGAAACATCGGAGGCGATAATAAGACAAAGGCCAGAATATTTCAAGCCATTCGGATTGAAATTAATAGGGAAATGGATGAACTTGAAGAAGTTTTGCAAACGGCTCCGCACTTGTTGTGCAGTGGCGGAATAATGTCCGTAATATCATACCATTCCCTTGAGGATCGGAAGGTCAAGATACGCTTTAAAGAATTTACACAATATGTCAATAGGGGCACCTATCTTTTCCCAAATGAAAAGTTGCCCTCTCCCCCGCCATTCCGACTCATAACAAAAAAGGCCATTTTGCCTACAAACGAAGAAATCATATTGAACTCGCGCGCAAGAAGCGCAAGAATGCGGGCGATAGAAAAAAAATGAAAACAAAAATCAAGATTCGTACTCTTGTCGGGGCGGTTGCGGTGGCTCTCTCGTTTTTTTCTCTTCCCCTTTTATCTGTCTGGAAAAAATCAACGGTTGTTAATATGATTGAGAAAAACGCCAATCTTGAAAAAAAGATAGCTGAGTTTCACAATGGAAACATCGTGCTAAGATTTGAAATAAACGAACTCATGAATCGGTCGAGAATAGAAGAATTTGCCAGAAATAACCTTGAGCTTGATTATCCTGATAATAATATGATCACGGTTCTCGTACGACCGGTTGCAAAAAGCAAAAAAGGAAGATTTGACGAAATAATTAACAGTATAGCAAAGATAACCGAGTGAAAAAGCCAAATAGACAAATAGTATCGCCGGACCAATCTCGCTTCAGAATAAGGATATTCATTGTTTGCCAGGCAATAATTACATCTCTATTACTCGGCCGTTTTTTCCTAATTCAAGTGGTTAGATCAGAGTTTTATGCAAAAGAAGCAAAAACGCAAAGTCTTCGAGAAGTAAATCTCCAGCCAGATCGGGGGCAAATATTCGATAAGAATGGCATTTGCCTTGCTATCAATACCTCCTTAGACAGCGCAAATTTGCAAAAACTACGCTACATAGTCCGAAATGGCGGTGGTAAACCGCCAAAGAGGTCAATTAACAGACTTTACCCAATGAAAACAACAGCCGGCCATGTTCTTGGTTTTGTAGGAAGAGATGGCTACGGACTTGCAGGGGTTGAATACGGATTTGACCGTGAGCTATACGGCGAAGCAGGATGGGCAATTGCGAGAATTGATGCCAGAGCCAGAAGAATTTACGAGCCCAGCCTTCCTATGAAAGAACCTGTTGAAGGTTTTTCGATAAGCCTAACAATTGATGTAAATGTTCAGGAGATAATTGAATCGTGCCTTGCCAAGGGGATTGATAAAACAGGATCTGCTGCAGGAGCCGTAATAGTGATGGATACTAAAAATGGAGACATCCTTGGGATTGCAAGCTATCCACAATTTGATCCCAACTTTTTTTCACAACAGGATGATAATGCTTGGCGTAACAACGGTATAGGTATGGTCTATGAACCAGGCTCAACCTTTAAAATTATTGCTGCTGCCGCAGCACTTGAAGAGGGCACATTTCGTGAAGAGGATATAATAAAAACAGACGGTGGAGCATTCCACATTTACGATCAGGTAATCCGTGATGCACACAAGCATGGCGACCTAACTTTCAGACAGGCCGTTGCCGTGTCAAGCAATGTGGCTTTTGCAAAAATAGCAATGAGTCTTGGAGAAAAAACATTTGTCCGATATATAAGAAATTTCGGATTCGGACAAAAATTGGGCATAGATCTTCCTGGAGAAGAAGCGGGTCTCTTAAAACCAGTTGAACGGTGGTCCGGCAGAACGCTTGTCACCTTGGCTATGGGCCAGGAAATAGGCACCACACTAATGCAAATGGGGGCTGCCTACTGCGTAATAGCAAACGGCGGTATTCTTTACGCCCCAAGAATTGTTTCGGCTACATACAAGGACGGCAAAGTAATAAAGAAAATTCCACCGCGACCCATAAGGCGAGTAATATCTCAAAAAACAGCAAAACGCCTCACTGAATGCCTCACCGCAGTTGTTGAAAACGACTCCGGCACTGGTACATTGGCAAGGATTTCTGGAGTGCCTGTAGCCGGAAAAACAGGAACTGCACAAAAGATTGATCCTATCACAAAAAAATATGTGAAGGGGAAATATGTTGCCTCTTTTGCCGGTTTTTTCCCTGCTAATAACCCTATGCTTCTATGCATGGTAATTCTTGATGAGCCACAAGGAACCTACTACGGAGGTACGACAGCAGGACCGGTTTTTAGAGAGGTTGTTACAAGAATCCTCCATTCTCAAAATCTTCCTTATGGTTCCCATATTTTCGGCACTAATTTTGCGCATGCTCCAATATTCGTTGATAGCATCCCTGTTCCTGACTTCAGAAACAAATCCTTACTTGAAGCAGATGAACTCAGTGAAATTTCAGGACTTAAGCTCAACATACAGGGAAACGGCCAAATTGTAAAAAAACAGTCCGTAAAAGTAGGGAAAACAGTACTAAAAGGTTCACTTATTACTCTTAACACAGCGATAGACACAACTATTTCGACATCAAAAGAGATTCCAGATGTTGTAGGAATGACGCTAAGAGATGCCATAAGAAAGCTGAGCCTGTGGGGATATGATGTCAGGGTTTCTGGAAAAGGAAAAGTGATTCGTCAAAATTTCGAAGCAGCATCGTTTGGGCAACAAAGAATAATATGCCACCTGGAGGCAGGATAACAGAAAAGATTTCTTTATAAAGGGAGGGGTCCCATGAATATAGTTGTAGAAAGAAATGGTCAGGTAAAGACCATCAGGGTTTTTGGCGATATCAATAGAAATGAGTTGAACATTCTGAGAATGGAATTTGCAGATATTGTGTCTGCAAAGAAGCTCCTGCTTGATCTTTCAGAAACTGATTTTGCAGGAACTGATTTCATAAACTTTCTGGTGGAGATGCGCCATTCCTACGCGTCTCAAATAAATAAACTTTCGATACTAAACCCGAACGAATTAATTGAAGATCTGCTCGCGCTTTCAAACTTAGACAAGCTAATACTGATCGAAAAGAAACCTATTGGAGTAGCTGTTGAAACTATCTGAAGTACTTGCTAATATTGAGATAACGGATGGAGAAACGGAATCTTCAGACGATATCGATAATATCACCTGTGTCTCTAACGACTGCAAAAAAGGCTCGCTCTTTTTTGCCCTCAAGGGAACCAAAAGAGATGGCAATGAGTTTGTAGGCGACGCTATTTCAAGAGGATGTTCCGTTATCGTTACGGATAGCAACACCACAAACACTCAAATAAAACTCGAGAAAAAGATTATCTCTGTTAGGAACGGCCGGAAAGCGATGGCTGTCGCCTCTTCAAACCTCAATTGTCACCCTGCCGATCAACTGTTAGTTTGTGGAATTACAGGCACATCGGGGAAGACCACAGTCAGCTACTTGCTTGACTCAATCATCCGAGGAGAAAATCCGCAAACAATTATTGGTACAATAAAACACATTATACATGGAAGAGATATAGAGTCTAATAATACAACCCCTGAATCCTTTACAATACAATCCCTACTTCGGAAAGCAGTCGATATGGGAGCGAAACATGCAGTTATGGAGGTATCCTCTCACTCTCTCGCACTTAAGAGAGTGTATGCAATAAATTTTGATGCCGCAGTATTCACGAATTTAAGCAGGGATCATCTTGATTTTCATATCACAGAAGAAGAATACATGAACAGCAAGCTTTTATTATTCAGTGAACAGCTAAAAAGTAACGGCGTAGCTGCAATAAATATTGACGATTCCCGCTGCACGGAATTCATAAAAGCATCAAAGGCGGGTGTAATAACATATGGAATTAATAATAAAAGTGCATTAATCAAAGCTGCAAGTATAACTAATACAAATGATGGAACTCGGCTGCATATCTCAACACCAATTGGATGCATGGATATCAATAGTTGCCTTCGGGGCCGCTTTAACACATACAATATTCTCGCTGCCATTGCCGTTGCAGTTGGACTCGGAATGACAGAAAAATCGATAATTGCTGGCATTGAGAGAATAGAATCGGTTGATGGACGCTTTCAGAATATCAATAGAGGGCAGCCATTTTCTGTAATTATTGACTACGCGCACAAACCTGACGCACTCGAAAATATCCTTAAAACGGCAAGGGAAATAACAAAAAACAGAGTAATTTCGGTGTTCGGCTGCGGTGGCGACAGGGACAGAGGAAAACGACCAATAATGGGCAAGATATCTTCCACTCTCGCAGACATAACAATCCTGACATCGGACAATCCACGAACCGAAAATGAGTCGGCTATAATCGAAGAAATTTTGAGTGGTATTACAGATAGCAATCCAACTGTCATTGAAGACAGGCGCGAGGCAATAAGGTTTGCAGTTCAAACAGCAAGAGAGGGTGATTGTGTAATTATCGCTGGCAAAGGACACGAAACATATCAAATTATCGGCAGCCAAAAACACCATTTCGACGACAGAGAGGTCGCTCTTGAGGCGCTTAGGGAGATGAAATGGCAATAAAAGTTAATGAAATTCCTCTTTTTGTAAGCAGTCAACTTTATGGAACCCAAAAACTCCCTTCAAAGAGAGCGCGATTTGTCACAGATAACCGCAAATTTAAACGGGGTGATATCTTTATCGCGATTAAAGGCTTGAAACATGATGGACATGCTTTTATAGATACAAAAATGCGGCAGAGTGCGAGCCTTATCATTGTTAACAGATCATGGTGGAGGCGAAATTCTTCTGCTAAAGGACAATTTCTTGTAGTTGACGACACAATACACGCCATGCTTGAAATAGGGAAAAAATATCTTAGCAACCTATCAATTCCAGTTGTTGCCGTTACGGGGAGCAACGGCAAAACCACTACCAAAAGAATGCTCGAAGCAGTTTTATCGGCGAAATATAAAGTACACGCGAGTCGCGGTAATTATAATAATCGCATTGGCATGCCATTGTCTGTTTTTGAAGTTGACAAACACGATATGACTGTTCTTGAAATGGGAACCAACCATTTCGGAGAGATCAGCGAACTATCAAGACATGCCATGCCGGAAACAGCCGTAATAACAGGAATCGGAAGGAGCCATCTGGAATACTTGAAAACGAGACAGGGCGTTTTAAAGGCAAAACTGGAAATACTCGATGGAATGCGGCCAGATGGTTATTTATTTGTTAATGGCGATGACGATCTGTTGTCCAAGTTAACGCCAAAAAATGGCGTTAAAATAATAAAGGTTGGCTTTAGCAGAAGCAATGATATAATCGGCACAAATTTCTCTACAAGCTTATTATCCGGAACAAGCTTCGTTGTAGATGGAGCAAAAATCAATTTACCTATTCCTGGCAAGGGAGCAGCAATTGATGCCCTTCTTTCGATCGCAGTAGCAAAGCATTACGGAATAAAAACCAAAGATGCCGCTCAGATGTTAATAAATTTCAAGGCTGCCAATGATCGGATGGAAGTCATGAGACACAAAGGTCTAACAATAATTTCCGACTGTTATAATGCCAATCCAGATTCTGTACTTAACGCACTCTCCATTTTTAAAAACGATTATTCTAACTCTGGCCGAAAAATAGCAGTTCTTGGCGCTATGGGTGAGCTTGGTAAAAAAAGTGGGGTATTTCACTACGAAGTAGGCAGACAAGCCGCAAAGTGTGATGTAGATATTTTAATAACCGTCGGAGACGAGTCTGGCGCCATTAAGCAAGGAGCGATGTCAAGTGGCATTAAAAACATTCACACTGTAAAGGACACCAATGAGGCCATTTCAATTCTTTTGCCACTTCTTTCAAAGGGTGACATAATACTAATAAAAGGGTCGCATAGCGTTGGCCTTGAAAAAATTTATCCAGCTATTATAGAAAAGGAAAACAAGTGATATACGAGTTATTATACCCGTTGAGCTCCGTCTTTTCAGGCTTCAATGTTTTCCGCTATATAACCTTTCGGGCAGCCTATGCAGCAATTACTTCACTTTTAATAGCATTCATAATCGGCCCGGTAATTATCGCACGGATAAAAAAAATGCAGATCGGAGAGACAATACGAAGCGATGGCCCTGCCACACACCACAAAAAGGCAGGCACCCCCACTATGGGTGGAATTATTGTACTGCTCTCGTCAATAATACCAACTGTCATTTGGGCGCGAATGGACAACCCCTATATCATTCTCATTCTTTGCGTCACTTTATGGATGGGTTTAATCGGCTTTATTGACGATTATTTAAAGGTAATCAAAAAAATGAAAAGTGGCTTGATAGCAAGATATAAAATGGTTGGACAGCTTACGATAGGTTTAATAGTGGGCTTTGTAATGCTAAAGTGGCCTTTAGCCAATAATGCAGCAGCAACCATAACCTCTGTTCCTTTTCTTAAAAATGTGGTTATTGACTGGGGTATCTTTTACATTCCAGTTATTACACTCGTTATAACCTATACATCAAATGCAGTCAACCTGACGGATGGACTTGATGGCCTTGCCATTGGACTTTCTGCTATCGCTTTTATTGCTTTTGCCGCTATCTCCTACATATCCGGCAACTCAGTATTTTCGTCCTATTTCATGGTTCCCTTTGTTGAAGGCAGCGGAGAACTCACAGTATTCTGCGCCGCAATGGTGGGTGCCTGTCTTGGCTTTCTGTGGTTTAACGCCAACCCCGCGTCAATTTTTATGGGTGATGTCGGTTCTCTTCCGCTGGGAGCAGCACTTGGCGCAGTCGCTGTAATGACCAAAAAGGAGCTGCTACTGATTTCTGTTGCGGCAATATTTATCGGTGAGGCACTATCGGTTATCATTCAAGTTACATATTTCAGAATCACAAAAAAAATCACCGGTACAGGCAAGAGGGTTTTCAGGATGTCCCCGTTACACCACCATTTTGAGTTGCTCGGATGGCCTGAGAATAAAATTGTAACCAGATTCTGGATACTTGGAATACTTTTCGCGTTACTTTCACTATCAACATTTAAACTGCGTTAAAAAAAGCTTATGATATATAAGGGAAAAAGAATAACAATAATCGGACTTGCAAGAAGCGGAACAAGCGCTGCGCTCCTTCTCACAAAAGAGGGAGCGTCCGTCTTTGGCTCCGATATTGGTGTACCAGCCCCAACTTTCATTAACCAATTAAAACAGAATAACATTGACTTCGAAATAAATGGTCATACGGACCGGGTATTCAACTCCGACATAATGGTAGTAAGCCCTGGCGTTCCATTAAAATCAGCAATAATAACAGAAGCCGTGGAAAAAGGTATAAAAATTATTGGAGAATTAGAACTTGCGTCAAGCCTTACCGCAGCAGATCTGATAGCTGTTACCGGAAGCAATGGGAAAAGTACTACGGTATCCCTATTGGGCAAAATATTCAAAGAAGCTGCCTCCATAAAATCTCGAATTGGAGGAAATATCGGTTATCCACTTTCAGCAGAAATTAAAGGACTCGATAGAGGTGATGTTCTGATTGCCGAGGTTAGTAGCTTTCAGCTCGATGCCATTGAAACTTTCCGTCCAAAATCAGCTGTAATACTTAATCTTACACCAGACCATCTTGATATTTACGATAGTGTTAATGACTACTACAATTCAAAATTAAATATTACAATAAATCAACAGCCTTCTGATCTTCTATTTCTTAATTGCGATGATGAAGTTACGCAATCAATTCGAAATCGTATAAAAACTGCTGCAACGATAGGTGGCTTTTCTCTCCTGAAAGAAGTAAATATTGGAGCATTTTTAAAGGGAAACACAATCTTCATCAGAGATGGTTATACAGAAAAAGCGATTATTTCTGTAGATGAAATAAAAATCCCTGGAACACACAACATAGCGAATGTTCTTGCCGCATTGGCCGTCACTATTCCATTCAAATTAAGCTATGGGCTTGTTGCTGAAGCTATTAAATCTTTCAGTGGCATAGAGCACCGTATTGAATGGGTGAGAGAATTCAAAGGTTCACACTATTGGAACGACTCCAAGGCCACAAACATCGACTCAGTATTTGTTGCTCTTAACGCGCTAAAAGCCCCAATACACCTTATAGCAGGCGGCAAGGACAAAGGAGGAAATTTTAGTTCGTTGAATGATCTAATTCGCAAGAAGGTAAAAACGGTATATGCAATAGGCAAAGCCGCTCCAACAATTGAAACAGCTTGGGGGAATATTACAGAGGTTGTTATGGCGGAGAATATGGAGAATGCCGTAAATAAAGCATCCACAAACGCGAGTCCTCACAGTAACATACTCCTTTCTCCTGGCTGCGCAAGCTTTGACCAGTACAAAAATTACGAAGAGCGCGGAATCCATTTTAAAAAACTTGTGGGCGAATTATGAGCATAATCACAAACCCGCTCAAAAATCCTGTAATGAAATTTGACAAAATTGCATTTAGTGTTATGCTGCTTCTTATTGGCATTGGACTTGTAATGGTTTACAGTTCAAGCCTTGAAATAGCCAAAATCAAATACAATTCTTCTTCATTTTTTCTTATCAAACAGGCGATGAGGGTCGGGTTTGCACTAATTTTTTTCTATCTCGCACTCAATACCGACTACCACTGGTTCGTGGACAAGAACAGGATATTCATCATAATCACAGCATTAATGCTTATATATCTCATTGTTAACAATAGTGTCTCCTCTATAAAGGGGGCTAAAAGATGGATTAGCCTGTTTGGAGTGACAATCCAACCTTCTGATATGGCTAAAATGGTAATTTTGTTCTACATAAGTAAAATGATTACCAACAACGAAAAATCACTCGAAAGAGGTGAGGCGCAACCTCTTCTTTCAATGCTTGTGCTCCCCGGACTATTGATAGGGCTCATAATACTACAGCCAAATTTTAGCACGGCGGCAATTGTGAGTGCTATTGTAGCGGCAATGCTCTTTATTGGTGGACTCCGATTGAGATATTTCCTTGTCGTATTGCTTTCTGCCATTCCGGCAGCCATATACCTTGTTATTGCAGCACCATACCGCCTCGCCCGACTTAAGGCTTTTCTGCGACCTGGGGAACACCTTACAAGCAGCTACCAGGCAAACCAATCACTAATTGGACTCGGCAGTGGGGGAATTGCAGGCGTTGGACTGGGCGAAAGCAGCCAAAAGCTCCTTTACCTGCCAGAACCTTTTAACGATTTTATTTTTTCCATACTCGGCGAAGAATTCGGTTTTGTAGGAACACTTGTTGTGTTCGCGCTTTTCATTACCCTGTTGATAAGAGGATACAATATCGCCGTTAATGCACCCGATAAAACAGGTTACTACCTCGCAATTGGCATTACAATAATGTTTGCATTCTATTTTTTCATACACGCTGGAGTTGTCTCTGTCCTTTTACCTACAACAGGAATTCCTCTGCCATTTATCAGTTACGGTGGCTCAAATTTACTTTTTAACATGATTGCGATGGGAATACTGCTAAATATTTCCGCACAAGGTAGGAGGAGGACACTGTAATGAAAACCGCTGACATCATAATCGCTTGCGGCGGAACCGGAGGTCATCTGTATCCAGCGATTGCAATAGCTGAGGCGCTAATACGCATTGATGCCAATTGTTCTATACTTTTTATAACAAGAGATAATGAATACGAAACTACTGTGCTCAAAAAGACACTATTTCATTTCATCTCGATACCAGCAATAGGCTTTTCCAGAGTAAATATGGTCGTAAACATTAAACTTTTATGGATACTTCCATTTGGTTTTATTAAAGCTTTTTTCCTCGTGCTTATTAAAAAGCCAAAGATAATACTAAGCACAGGAGGATATTCAGGTGTGCCCGTGTTACTATCAGCTGTAATTCAGCGAAAAAAAATTCTGCTTCAGGAGCAAAACACTTTCCCTGGATTAACCGTACGCTTTTTTGCACGCTTTGCAACAAGGATATATCTTGGTTACAAGGAAGCCGCTCAATATCTTTCCAAGGCAACAAGCGTAATCGAGACGGGAAACCCTATTAGAGAAAAAGCAGGCGTAATGAACGGCAACTTGCGAGAACAGCTTAATATCTCCAAAGAGTCAACTGTCATCTTTATTTTCGGTGGTAGTCAGGGCTCCGTCCCCATAAATTCGTTTTTTTCTGAAATTGCAGAAAAACTAACAGCTACAGGCGACATAACAATCCTTTGGCAATGCGGAAAGGCAAATTTTGCTACATGCAATAAGCATATGTCAAAATGCGTTCATATTTTCTCTTATATTGACAATATTTACGACTTTATGGCCTCGTCAGATCTTGCAATTTGCAGGGCTGGAGCAATGACAGTTGCCGAGCTTGCATTATTTGCCTTACCAGCCATACTTATTCCTCTACCTTCGTCGGCTGGTGATCATCAAAGAAAAAATGCCGCCGCAATGGAATCAAGAGGTGCTGCAATCTACTTTGAACAATCAAACGGAAGCGATAAACTTTATAACGAAATCATGCGGCTAATTTCAGATAAAACAAGACTAAAAAACATGCGCAACAGAATGCAGGAAGCTTCCAGAAAAGAAGCCGCGGAAACAATAGCTAAAGACATTTACGGGAGAATTAATTCATGATTAATAGAATAAAACGCGTCCATTTTGTCGGCATAGGTGGGTGTGGAATGAGTGGAATAGCAGAAATTCTTTTTAGAAGCGGATATAGTGTCTCTGGTTCGGATATTTCCATGTCAAGCGTAACTGATCGCCTTGCCAAAATGGGCATTACCATATATTCCAGCCATGCGAAACAGAATATTACCGGAGCCGATATTGTGGTTTACTCATCGGCAATTAGCCACGACAACATCGAATTAACTGAAGCGGCAGAGCATCATGTGCCCGTATTGCGCAGAGCCGATATGCTTGGCCAATTAATGCGGATGAAATACTCAATTGCTGTATCCGGAACGCACGGGAAAACGACAACAACCGCCATAATTGGAAAGATCATGTCCGACGGAGGTATGGATCCTTCCATTATCGTTGGAGGTGTAGCAAGAAGGACAGAGACAGGGGCAGTTATGGGAAACAGCAAATATATGGTCGTTGAGGCAGATGAATTCGACCGGTCATTCCTAAAAATGCCATCTACTTTGGCGGTTATTACAACCCTCGAATCGGAACATCTCGATTGTTATAAGGATCTCGACGATATTAAGGATGCTTTTGTAGGATTTGCGCAACAGGTTCCATTTTATGGCTGTGTTATTCTATGCATCGACGAGCCAACTCTTTTATCAATAATACCGCGGTTAAAGAAGAACATCCTGCTTACATACGGTTTCTCTGCACAGGCAGACTACCGCTGCACCGACCGTGTATTCACACCAACAGGTACAAAATTTAAGGTATTATACCGGAATAATCCTCTCGGTGAAATAGAACTTAATGTACCCGGTGATCATAATGTTAAGAATGCGATGGCGGCCATATCAGTAGCAGTAGAAATGGGGATTCCGTTTGGTACAATAGCTAAATCTCTGTTAACATATGAAAACATGAAAAGGAGGTTTGAGATAAAGGGCGAGAAGGGCGGCATAATGGTGGTGGATGATTATGCACACCACCCCACTGAAATTAAAGCTACTCTTCAAGCCGCAAAGGACACCTACGGACGAAGAATAATAGCCATATTTCAACCCCATTTATACACAAGAACGAGAGATTTTTATCAGGATTTCGGCAGCTCATTTGTTAATGCTGATATTCTTGTAGTAACTGATGTTTATGCCTCAAGGGAAAAACCGATTGAAGGGATTTCCGGTCAGCTAATTGCAGACGCCGCTATAAGTTTTGGACACCATAAAGTCAAATACATACCGGTAATAGAGAATATTAGCCCCTACATTCTGGACAAATTAAAAAAGGGGGACATACTAATAACTCTTGGTGCCGGCGATATATGGAAGACAGGAGAAACTTTATTAAATTCGATTGGAAAATAAATTGGCAAACAGAATACAGCCTGGTAAACTTGTGACACAACGGCAGTCAACCGTTAAGATTGTATCCAATCGAACCGGGAGGCCACGCCTAAGAACACTCACAGCCAGAAATACTATTGAACGATTCCGTACCGAAAAGAAGGTCAGGCGAAAAACAACTCTTTCTTTTACCGTCGCAGGAATTTTACTTGTCATAATTGGCATTATATATCTCTACAATACCGGTTTTTTTAAGCCGATTATCACGAGTGTACTTGAATCTGTTTCGCAAACGAAAGAGAGAATCATATCGATTGCCCCACTTAAAGCAAAACCAAAGATTGTTGTAAGCAAAAATGATTCAATAAAACGACTTGTTTCCCGAATCAATACCTCTCTCCCATTTTTCAGGAAACGACAATACGAGTCAGCGCGGCCTATAGCTATGCTAAATTACAAAAGCATCCTCTTCCCTATTGGAAAAAACCTTATTGTCCAGAAAAAAATCGAGGGGCAATATTACGATCTTCCTGTGCTGGAGATTCTCCCTGAAAAACGCCTCTCTGTGGAAGATACGCTGAATGAAGTTTCGTACATAATTGAAATGCTCTCGATAATGGAAAAACAGATCCCATCGCTCTCTTGTAGTATTACTTCCATCTCTCTTAATATCAGAGAAAAAGCGGCTCTAATCAGTTTTTCCGACTCTCCAGTGAGAATCAAAACAGGATATCTGTATCCAATTAACGAACAAATCGACAATATCGCTGTAGTTAAGCGCAATATCGTGTCCGGAACCGATATTGAAATAAATATGGAACATTCCGGAATAGCTTTTGTAAAAATGGGGGGATGAAACACATGGCGTCCACAAATAATGTTGTAGTGGGACTAGACATAGGCACAACAAAAATTGGCATGGTTATTGGCGAAGTATCGGAGGACAACAATATCAATGTACTTGGAGTCGGGCAGGCTCCATCCGAAGGACTACGGAAGGGCGTAGTTGTCAATATCGACAAAACGGTCAAAGCAATCGAAAAAGCAAAGCATGAAGCAGAACTCATGGCTGGGATTGAGGTTGACTCAGTAATAGTTGGAATTGCCGGAGGCCACATAAAAAGCATTAACAGCAAGGGTGTTGTCGCTATTACAAATCAGAACAATGAAATAATGCAGGAAGATGTTAATAGGGTAATTGAACAGGCCAAAGCAATAGCCATTCCTATGGACCGTGAAATTATTCATGTGCTGCCGCAAGAATTTATAGTTGATGAACAGACGGGCATAAAAGAACCGGTGGGTATGTCTGGCGTCCGCCTTGAAGTCGAAGCACATGTTGTCACCGGAGCAATAACATCAGCCGAGAATATTTATAAAAGTGTCGAAAAAGCGGGGCTTGAGGTCACAGATCTTGTGCTTGAACCGCTCGCTTCAAGCTATGCGGTACTTACGGAAGACGAAAAAGAACTCGGAGTTGCACTCATAGACATGGGAGGGGGTACAACCGATATAGCAATATTTTTTGATGACGCTATCAGACACACAGCGGTGGTTAGTCTCGGAGGAAGAAATGTTACCAGCGACATTGCCATAGGAATTCGTACTCCACTTGAGCAAGCAGAAGAAATCAAGAAAAAACACGGCATCGCTCTTTCGTCAAAAGTCGGACAGGAGGAGTATATTGAAGTTCCTGGCGTCGGCGGTAGAGAAAGCCGCGATATCTCTAAAAGCATTCTTGCTTCCATAATCGAACCACGACTCGAAGAGATCTTTTCCCTTGTTCACAGAGAAATAAAAAGGAGCGAATTCGCCGAAATGCTTGGCGCAGGAATTGTAATAACAGGGGGAGGCGCACTGTTAGAGGGCATAGGCGAGCTTGCTGAACAGGTATTTGACATGCCAGTAAGGGTCGGTCTTCCAAGAGGTTTTGGTGGACTTGCTGAATCTATAAAGTCTCCCGTATGGGCAACAGGTGTCGGGCTCATTCAATACGGCATACATCATGGTTCTGCTCTTCACGGCGGATCAGGCAAGTCAAAGGAAGGATTCAAAAAAATACTAGAGAAATTCAAGCAGATACTTAAGGATTATTTTTAAATAACTTTTAAAGGGGGGTATATGTTTACATTCGAGGAAAATTTCGACTCGCGGGCAAAGCTAAAGGTCGTTGGGGTCGGTGGCGGCGGTGGAAACGCAATCAACCGCATGGTTGAAGAAGGCCTAAGCAATGTTGAATTCATTGCAATAAATACAGACGCACAAGACTTAGACAGAAGCAAAGCCCTAAAGAGAATCCAGGTTGGCGAAAAACTGACAAAAGGGCTTGGTGCGGGCGCGAAACCTGAAACAGGCAGATGTGCGGTAGAAGAAGACAGGGAAAGAATAATGCAGCAGCTTGAAGGAGCCGATATGGTATTTGTTACAGCTGGAATGGGAGGCGGAACAGGAACAGGAGGCGCACCGGTTGTAGCAAGCATAGCAAGGGAAATGGGAATACTTACCGTAGGAATTGTAACCAAACCTTTCCTCTTTGAAGGACCGCGCCGCTCAAAAAACGCCGAATCTGGAATAGCAGAACTTAAAAAATTTGTTGATACAATAATTGTTATACCCAATCAGCGTTTGCTCACAATGGTTGACAAAAAAACCCCTATGATTGAAGCATTCCGCAAAGCTGATGATGTTTTATATCAGGCCACCCGTTCAATATCAGATCTTATTAACATCAAAGGCTACATCAATGTTGACTTTGCTGATGTTGAAACCGTTATGCGCGGCATGGGTGATGCTCTGATGGGCGCAGGATATGCCTCAGGAGACGGAATGGCCATGCGGGCAGCCGAAATGGCTGTTAAATCACCGCTCTTAGAGGATGTCTCGATTAAAGGGGCAAAGGGAATACTGGTAAACATTACTGGTGGCGTTGATATGCCACAGGAAGATGTCCAGATAATAATGGAATACATTTCCTCGATTGTTGGTGACGGATCTGACGCAAACATCATTTTCGGACTTGTACTTGACACTGCAATGCAAGGACAAATTCGGGTAACTGTGATCGCAACTGGCTTTAGCCGCAGTGACACTATGGACCACCTGTCAGACCTCGAAAAAGAGACGATAGCCGGTAAGGTTAGCTATATCCGCAATACTGGCAGCCAGAACACCTTAAACACAACACAAACAACAGTATCCGAACCGCAAACAACCATTTCAAGAAATGAATGCGCCGAAACTCCAGAAAATATTGGCGTTTCTGAAATGAAGACAACAACCGAAGAGGCCCCTTCGCTTGACGAAATCGCCAAGCTCATTGATAATGTAGAAAAGGGCATTGAGTTATCCCCTCCCTCAGATTCAATCTTCAGCGAAACAATCAACGGTACAGTTGAATCAGAGCCGTCTCCGTTTGTAAAAAAAGAGACCAATCTGTATAACGAGATTCTTGCCGAAGCAGAGGTTGAAAAGGTTAAAAAGGAAACAGCAACAAACAGAATCAAGCGGTTTAATCAGGACTGCATGACAGCTGAAAACTTCAAAACAAACCTGAACAACCCATGCTATAAAGAGCTTGTTAAAAGAACCATACCAGGAGGCAGACAGTTCAATTCAAAATCAGCAATTTTACCTGGAGAGTTTCATGATGAGCTTGATGTTCCGGCTTTTATTAGAAGACAAATGGACTAAAACGAAAGGAAAAAAATAATGAAAATTTATCAATGTAAAATTATGGGCACAGTCGATTCCGAAGGCTGTTATACCTGTTTCATGTCGAGAGCGTCCAATGAGACAGGAATGAGCAGAGTATTGTGTAAAAAACTGAATGTTACCGAAGAAATCATACAACAGGAGTTAATGGCTGAGGCTTAATATTCATACTAAAATTATCCCTCTAATAAAAAGCCCCTCGCTCATTCGTGAGGGACTTTTCTTTTTAATGAGCACTTCATTTGCATGAATACTCCAAGATTTTTCCTTCTGGAAGCTTATGATGACATAAAGGCGATTATTGGCCGGAGCGCAATAGTATCCACATCGCTTGTACTTGCCTCGGGTATTATTTCTGCCAGCCTTTTCAACAATGGGACTTATGCGGTTGCAACTTCACTAGCGCTTTGCATTTTGTTGCTGATTGTTAAATTCCGTGGAACACTTCAATTTATTGCCTTTGTTTATGGGGTGCTTACAACACTATCTGCGTTAAATTCAACACCAGACCACTTTGTAAGTGGTTATGGAACAGAAGTTACCCTGTTTGGCAATATAGTTGAAGAGCCATATATCAAAAATGGTAACTGGGTATGCGTGATTGAGACAGACAGTTTGAATGGTAAAAGATGTAAAGGCAAAGTGATTACGCGCTGGCCAATAGCCGAAAACATAACCCCTGTTTACGGTTTGCGCCTATACCTAAGTGGGCGGCTTATGCGTCCGATGGAGGCAAGAAATCCCGGTTCCTTCGATTACAGAGCTTTTTTATCAGGGCAGGGAATCAGTGCAACTATGCGAGTAAAAGATGCGACATACATTACTGTTATTGACAATAAGGGTGGCGTCATTGTAATGCGAAAGCTAATTATCCCTATCAGAGAATATATCAGACAAATTGTGGGGAAATATATTGGTGAAAAAGGATACTTGGTACTCGGCATACTGCTTGGAGAACGGCGAGACATGCCGGAAATAGTTAGAGAAGATTTTAGAAATGCCGGCCTTACCCATCTTCTTGCCGTATCTGGTTTAAATGTTGGAATGCTAATGCTAATTGCATGGCAAATCTCGGCAACATTTGGTTTGTTGTTGCCTGGCAGAGCAATAATCTCTCTCGTATTCATCTGGCTTTATGCAGCCGTTACAGCCTTCTCACCATCTGTTGTCAGGGCAACTATCATGGGTAGCATTGTACTGATAGGCTGGCTGATGCAGAAAAAAACTTATAGCGGATACAGTCTTATGGCGGCTGCTTTTTTAATTCTTGCGGTTAATCCGCTCACCCTCTTTAATCCTGGCTTTCAGCTCTCCTTTGCTGCTACATGGGCAATAATCGTTATATACCCATTACTGATACAACTGATTCCCGCTTCTTTAACAAAGAAGGCGCCTTTAAAATTCCTGCTGGAATCTATTTTCATGTCAATCGCAGCTATTGCAGGAACAGTTATTATTGTCGCCTGTTATTTCAATCAGATTGCATGGATATCTATCGTTGCCAATCTGCCTGCCGTTCCCATCGTCTTTCTAATGCTCTCTTTTGGTTTACTACTTGTGTTTTTCGGCTGGTTAACTCCGCTTGGAGTGGCGTACGGAGCAATACTGAGACTATTAACCGACACTATGAATGAGATTGTAAGCTTTTTTGGCTCTTTCCCGAATGGTTTTATCGAAGTGGCAACACCATCGTTCCTACTTGTTATAACAGTTGCTGTGCTGCTGCTTATAATCGCCAGAGTAGGAAAAGCAAGGTGGGCAGTAGTTGCTTTATTGGTGTTTTTAAGTTTCCTTTTTTTTATTTCGCAGGTGTCTATGTTAATCGGCAATGGTGCTGGCATAAAAATTACATTTCTTGATGTAGGACAGGGGGATTGTTCTGTAATAAGTTGGCGAAACGGTCCGGTAATTATGATAGATGCAGGAGATAGAAAAGGAACAGCCGATGCGGTTAAATGGACGCTACTTCCATTTTTTAGACACATGGGAATCAAAAAAATTGACGCGTTCTTTTTGTCACACACTGACAACGATCATGCAGGTGGGTTGCCGAATTTACTGGATAATTTTACAGTGGGAGCCGTTTATCATTCGGCGGACTCTTGTACCGGCGAAGCGTGGCATGAAGCGTGGAAAAAATGCAGGGAAAAGAATATTCCCCTGATCAAACTAAACAGTGGGATGCAATTATTGGTTTCAGTTGACACCATTGATATTTTAAGCCCTGATCTTGGAGTCGAATATC
>CAZPWS010000043.1:0-26980 GCA_964590225.1 uncultured Fibrobacterota bacterium | reverse complement strand
CAAGAATCTTTTACGCGGAGGAGTCCGTTATCCTTAAGCGCAGAAACCACACGGCGGATTTCATCTTCCTTGAAATTTATCTGTTGGCTCTGTGCTTCGATTTTAACAAAACTGATTGTCCGCTCAATATTCATTGGAAATGCAACTCCTGACGCGATGCTAAGAATTTTTTTAACGGTTATGGTCTTAGAGCCGGCAGCCAGAGCAATTGCTTCCAAATCACCACCACCTTTATTTTTATCCGACTGCTTTATTGATTCGCCAAAAAGAGTAGGCTGATTTTCGTTTGCTTTTGTTTCTGTTTTAAACGGCTTGCTTCTTATAATGGGTTTTGGCAAAGTTTTTGCGCTTTCTCTTCTCTTGACATTTTTGATAATAAGTTCTCTGTTTTTAAAAGCCTTAATTCCACAGGCGCTGCAAACTACCGCTTTAATTCCATCCATTTCTAATTTGGCCACTTCACTTACAGCGGCTCCACAGCAGTCGCATTCCTTTAAAGCCGATAGCGAAAGAGAAAGCGCATCTCTTATTTCGCGAAGTAGTGCGAGATCCTTGCTGTCAAAAACCGACTTGCCGGCAAGCATGGAAAGTTTTGCCGCTGTTTTTTTTAAATTCATTTCTCCCATAAAAGTCCTGCTTATGTTTAAAGTATTACGGTTGCACACCAAGTTTGTACAGCTGAAATCGCGCCTCTTCCTTCCACGCAACAGATTCCTCAATAGCATGAAACTTTCTGAAAGCCTGAATAGCCTTGTCCTTGAGCCCTGTTTCTGCATAACAGAGCGCAATATTGTAAAGGGTAGGCGCATGATTCGGGTTTGAACGAAGCGACTTCATGTAATAGCGAGCCGCAATTTCGTACTGCTTATGGCTGATGTAAGCGTTGCCCAAGAGATAGTTTACTTCAGGATACTCCGGGCGGATTTTTAAACAAGATTCAAAAGCGTCAATCGCATCGGCGTGGCGTTCTCTCTTAAGACAGAGTGTTCCCATCCTGAAAAACAGGTCGGGATTTGCAGAATTCTTTTTTATCTCTCCGACAAGAAACCCGATTTCTTCATCAACTTTCCGCATAGTATCGTCACCAGACGGGTCTATGCTTATATAAGGTTTGTTTTCATCCATAGTAATAAACAAGATAAATAAATCTCAAGGATACTACTTACTTCTAAGCTTCCTATAAATGGTAGCTCTGCCTATGCCAAGCTCAGCCGCTGTTTTTCTGATATTACCCCGATGCCTTTCAACCTCTATGTGGATTTCTTCCGATGAAAAACGCTTTTTTTTGCCCGACCGGACCATATTTGCAGTATCACTTGAGAGCATTTTAAGATCCATCAAAGTCAGGTTGTTGCCACTCGACATAAAGACCGCCCGATAAATTACATTCCGCAGTTCCCGTATATTTCCTTCCCACTTTTGCGAATAGAGAAATTTCATTCCATCCTGCGACACGCTTTCTACTGTTTTTCCGCTTTCTCTGTTGGCCTCCTTGATAAACTGATTAACAAGCAGCGGAATATCATCGACTCTTTCATAGAGAGGGGGTATGGATATTGTAATCTGGTTTATGCGGTAATACAGGTCTTCGCGAAAAAGGCCCCTCTTTACAAGCTCACGCAATGGGCGGTTTGAAGCGGTTATTACTCTTACATCAATTTTCTTTCGCTGGCCCCCGCCTATTCTTGTAATTTCGTATGTCTGAAGAAAATCAAGAAGCTTCGCCTGCATGGACGGAGATATGTTTGATATCTCATCAATAAACAGGGTACCGCCGTTCGCCTGTTCAATTCTTCCCGCATGACGATATATAGCTCCCGTGAAAGCCCCTTTTTCGTGACCAAAAATTTCGCTCTCGATCAGACTATCCGGTATGGTTGTACAGTCCAGCTTTATAAAAGGACCATTTTTTCTGCCCGACAGTTTGTGTATCGCCATTGCCGCCATCTCTTTCCCTGTGCCTGTATCACCTTCAATAAGAACTGCCAATGGGGTATCGGCTATGGATTCCATCGTTGAACGAATTTTAACTATATCTTTATTAAGGCCGATAAAGCCATAATTTGCCCCGTCTCCGGTATTCTCTTTTTCAAGACTCATTATCTCTTTCTTAAGCTTATTGTGGGCAGATAGCAATTCATAGTACTGTGACATGTCTATTAGCTGATAAGCAAAAAGGATTTGGTTCCCAAAGTGGCAGCAACTTCTTTGCACATGATATGCACGGGACGGGTTATTTACAAGACGAACAGGTATCGCAGGAACATCCGGAGCTAATGGCTTTCTCCGTGATGAATAGATGGAAATTGACTTTAGCGAACAATATGCGTTTGGCATAAGAGACAACATTAAGGAATTCGATTTTTGCAAGGGCAACGCATCGGTATCAAAAAATGAGATTATTGTTTTTCCGTTAATTTCATATGATATCAGCTGGCCCGTCCTTTGTACGACAATTTCGCGTATCGACTCGGGGCGAATGTTATCAATTACAGAAGACTGTCTTATTACTCCAATTTTTTTTACAAGCGCAATGGGATTTATAGGATCGAATGTAAAATGATAACCCACCCTATCAGGAAAATTAAAGTTTCCTTTATCTGCGGCTATTACTACTCCTGGTGGATGACTAATTGCGTTATTGATTTTGATTACAAACCTGTAATCAAACTCCTGAAAATTGAGCTCAAATGGTAATTCGATTAACGAAGCATCCCCTTTTTTAGTGGAGCGCCAAATTAAGCCTTGTTTAGATTCTTCCAAAGAAAGCGTATTGGGCGAAGCTTGACATATAAGTTTTTTATCAAACAGCTCGGTTAGCAGGAACGACCAATCTATTTGTTCGGGAATGGAATAAGAGGTATTGATTCCGAGTCCTCCAAGAATATGGGAAATATTCCTGTTGAGCAATTCCCGTTCTTTTGTTTCAGTAATCGCGGCAAAATAGCTATTGTATCCCGCTATTGTGCCGTCAGAAAGGGTATAAACTTGAGGATTTGCCGCCGTAAAGAGAGTGTGGGCAGGATTCTGCACAAGTGAAATAACAGCAAGTAAATAGTCGCCAGCGAAACCGAAAAGGTGAAGTTGTGATAACGGAAAAATGGACGAATGATGTTCGTTAACAAAAAGCGCACCCGAAGTTTTTTCATACAGGTTGACATAATTAACTCCATTAAATGTCTTTTTGCCTTTTCCCGTTAATAATAACTGCCCAAGATCCGAACAATTTTCTGTCTGAAAAAAATCACTCACCATTTTGCCGCTCATGCGCGTATTTACTATTGAGTGCAGGAAACTATTGTCGTTGTTGTCGAGCGTCACCACCACCCTACCATGCGAATCTATTAAAAGAGGTACATAATGCTTCCCAAATGAGAGGAATGGCAGCGTATTAATTAGATTCGAAAATTTATTCTTAGCGTCCTGAATAAGATTATCCACAGATATGTCTCATAAAAAATTATGATACATAATATTTATCTGATACATGTCTCATTGATAATAATATCACTAAATTTATCAAAAAAAGGCAATTAATAGTGGCCTGATTTTTGCATTTATATCTAAAGAAATAAATAAGGGGGTAAAAATGATTTTTATTACACTTCTCTTGGTCTGCCTCAGTTTGCATAGCCAAACAGTAGTATCTGGACTCAAGGCGGAATGCAGGGGGGGTAAAACTTATATCACCTTCAATCAGATAGCCGACACCACGGCAGTATATCGACTCTATCGTTCCACCAGCAAGATTGCATCTGTCGATGGTAGTGAGCCACTTGTAGAAATTTCTCATGGCTCCGCTTACGACAAGCGATTTAAACGGTATCATGTAATTGTCGATTCCGGCATGCCACTCGATTCTACAAAGGGACTTTTTGTATATACGCCAAAAGTAAACGGGGATTTTTACTATGCTGTTACCTCGCTGATTGCCGAGGCAGAAAACCGACAGCTTATTGAAGGAGAAAACTCATTGTCAACCCCCGTGACAGAGGAGTACCGTAAGTGGCCTCTTGCTGTGTTAAGAGATGTAGAAGTGATTTGGGGCAATCCGCATTACCACTACTTTTTTTGGCAGGACTATTTTGACTGGAATCATGACCTTGACTACTATGGAAACTACTTTGATGTGGGCTTAAGGAGCGGCACAAAAATAACCGACACGCTCCCGTTAAATATTTATTTGCACGGCTGCTGTACTGATGCATATGGAGTCCCGAAAGCAACCGTTGTTTCTAAAGTGATTACAATCGCTCTACATGATCACCAAAACGGTTATTGGTTTCCTCGAAACACCTATTGGTATGGCGTAGCAAAAAACTTCAAAAAACCTTCAAACAATAACAATGTAACCTTTGTACCAAAAGCTGGCGACACTATTATTGATTATACACATATGCAGATAATGAATGCTCTGCACTCCGTTTTGAACGATAACCGTTTCAGAGTTGACACAAACAGAATATATGTAAGCGGTCAGAGCATGGGGGGGTTTGGTACAAAAATGACTGCATTTCATAATCCAGATGTCTTTGCTGCCTGTTTCCCCCAAATAGGCCACAACTTTCCGACATATCCGCGATGGAGAGAAATTTACGGTTTATGGGCGGATAGTGTTACGGCAAGGAATGGTGTAAAAATTTATTATGAAACAAATTTGGCCTATCTTTCCGAAACTCACCCGGAAGTTAATTATCCTCCAATGATAAACGGGCATGGACTAATAGATGGACACAATACAATGTGGACTCACTCTATTGTAATAAAAACATTCGCAAAAAATAAGCATGGCATATGGGATAAATGGCATCCCGGCGGACATAGCGGTGCCAATATAACCGAAGTGGAGATGTATAGATTCAAGAAAAATGAATTGTATCCTGTATTTACCAATGCCTCAACAGATGACAATTACGGCAAAGATCTTCTCGATAATGTTACTCCATATAATTGCATAATGGAAGATGTAATGAATGCCGATACTTTTAACGCTGCTGTTGACTCGGCGGGAATGGTTAATCTTCAACTTGACTGGACATCGTCGCTCCATGACGCAGACCCGTCTAACAATGGAGACTCACTAATAGACTCGGCGGAGATGCTTGCCATCTCCTTTATTGCCAAAAGGCCAAATACATTTGTCGATATTACACCAAGACGGATTCAGCGCTTTCCTGTTATCCGTGGTTACTCATATAAGTGGAAAAACATTGAGGCATATACCAATACTGTTATAGATTCAGGAGAAATAATGGCCGACGAGTACAATCTATTGACAGTTAGCCGCTTTCGTGTAACCGAAAGTGGAAATAGGCTTATTATTACTCAGAATGGATGGGTACCAACCGAAAAAATGGCTGCGGAAATATCTGCAAGTAAAACCATAAGTCTTTCGACCACACCAAATCCATTTAATCCAACTTTACAGATTAATATCATCAGTAGAGAAAAAATTACTACCCACAAGCTAATGGTTTATGATTTAGGTGGTAAGCTTATTGAAAATTTATCGGGAAAAACGGTTGCTACGGCTGAACAAAAAATATCAGCAGTGTGGGACGCTACAGCGTTCAGCAGCGGCATTTTTGTTTTAAAAGCTGTTATTAACGGCAAAACACTTACAAGAAGAGTGATGTTGGTAAAATAATAAGTGGTAGCTAAAAGTTAGACTCTGTAAGTCGGAAAAGATTTATGTATTTTCCTTTATTATGCAATTGTCCCAAAACAATGAAGCGCAAAAGACAATATATCTGTCTTATAATCCCGAGGAGACCGAAAAAATAGGACAAGAATTCGGACTGCTTGTTCTAAAAAACTCCATAAGAACTATTGCTCTTTACGGCGATCTCGGTGCAGGGAAAACCCGCTTTGTTAAAGGACTGGCAAAAGCTTTTGGAATTGGCACTACTGTTAATAGTCCAACCTTCTCAATAGTAAACTGTTATCAAAATGCAGTGGGTAAATCTTTCTACCACATGGATGCGTACAGAATCAAAAGTCCCGAAGAAATCCTTACCATAGGATTTAAAGACTATATCGACGGCGGTACAACTGTTATTGAATGGGCAGAAAACATAGAATCGCTATTGCCTCCGTGGACGGTTAGAATTACCTTTATCACTACAGGCGAAAACCAGAGAAAAATTATTGCGGATAATTATTAAGTTATGAAGAAAAAAAAAACAGTTCTAATCCCTTTATCAGATGGATTTGAAGAATCAGAAGCGGTTATTGTCGCTGATTTACTAAGGCGCGCCGATATTTCGGTCATTCTTGCCGGATGCGATACGCTTGAAGTCAAAAGCGCAAGAAATATTACCCTTATATGCGATAAACTTCTAAACGATGTTAATAACAATGCGATTGACGGAATTATATTACCAGGCGGAATTGAGGGAACAAAAAACCTGATGCGTAATATACGGGTGAGGGAGCTTTTAATCGATATGGACCGGCAAAATCTGCTTGTTGCAGCCATATGTGCGGCTCCAACAGTTCTTTACGCAGCAGGTATTACAGGCAGCCGTTCAATAACCTCCCACCCGGCAGTAGCAAATGAATTTCAGGGAGTCAGTTACAGGGAAGAGAAAGTTGTAATTGACGGAAATATGATAACAAGCCGCGGCGTCGGCACAACTATCGATTTCGCTTTAACAATTGTTGAGTATTTATCTGGTAAAGAGAAAAAATCTCAAATATCAAGGGCAATTTGTTATGGTTTTTAACATTATTGCAATGGCTGGTTTCGCCGTAGTTTTTATTTTCTTTCTTATAATTACGCGCACTCTTAATGGCGTAGGTATTCTTTTTTTACGAATGGAATATTTGCTTAAAAGGGAGCTCGAATTGCTTAAGGAGAGGGAGTTAGTCAAAATTAAAATCCTCAAAGAGCAACTTGAAGACGAAGAAAGAAGGCGCAGAATTGAAGCGGAGTCCGACCCCTTGCTTAAAATTCCATACAAAGTAAAAAAAGAGGCGGGGAAGGAATAAATGGGCAGGCTCGACCGCTTGAAAGAGGAAATACTAAAGGATAAAAAACTGGAAAAAGGGCTTACCCCTGTTAAGCGCAATCCAGAAATAGCTTCGGTTCCCTCCAAAACAACATTTTCTGACAAACAAATTGGCCAGATAGCTGCTGCTTTGCAAACTCTTATGAAGGAATCTTAGTGTGCTATACCCCAAAATATTTGTTATTTCTGCCCCTTCTGGAGCAGGAAAATCAACGCTAATAAAATCAGCTATGATGGTATTTGAGAACCTTAGATTTTCAATTTCCGTAACAACAAGAAAACCGCGTCCTCACGAAATTAACGGACGCGAATACTTTTTTAAAACCAAAGAAGAGTTCAACGAAATGATAATACGGAATGAACTCGCAGAATGGCAGGAGGTTTTCGGCAATTATTATGGTACTCCTAAATTAGCCATAAATGAGTGGCTTAATAGCGGGGAAAGTGTAATTCTTGATATAGATGTTTACGGCAAGCGAATGCTGGATCTTTCTTTTCCGGCTAACATCGGCATATTTATTACTGTACCGGCCATTGATACTCTTAAGCAAAGGTTAATCAGCAGAAATACAGAAAATATCCGCGATATGGAAACACGACTTAACAAAGCTATGGAAGAAATTTCTTTCGCCTCTTCTGACGGAAATTATAAATACACAATTGTTAACGATAATCTGGCAAAAGCCGAAAAAGAATTTATTGATATTATTAGGCGAGAGCAGGAGGCTGCTTAATGCAGCAAAAAGCCAAGTACATTAAAATCAGTCCGGACCATCTTACTTATACTATTGGAAGAAGTGAAGACAGCGATATCTATTTGAATAGCCCTCAAGTATCACGATTCCACGCAGAAATAAATATACTTAGCGCCAATTCAATGGAAATTGAGGATTTGGACAGCAAATATGGAACTTTGGTTAATGGTCGCAGAATAAAGCGACATGTATTAAGAGACAAGGACAGGGTACTTATAGGAATTTTTGAGTTTGTGGTTCAAATAAATCACGACGGGATGGCTCTCCATTTTCCTGTAAAGAAGCCGGAGAACAATTTTGTCGCCGAATATGATCTTTCACGCCATTCATCCCTTCTTATAGGGAGAGGCAAGAATTGCACGGTGTTTCTTGACTCTCAACAAGTCTCCAGAAACCATGCGCGAATTGAGCGAGAAGGTGACAATTATGTTCTACTGGATCTTGAAAGCACAAATGGCTCATTTGTCAATGGCAAAAAAACTGACAAAAAATCATTGAAGAACAGGGACATTATTCAGATTGGGCCCATCCGTTTTCTGTTTGTTGATGGCAAAGTTTTTCAGCTTAACGAAAAGGATCTTGTTCGGATAGATGCTTTAAATATTTCAAAGACTGTTAAAGGCAACACAATCATGCGCGATGTCTCAATTTCGATGCTGCCGCGCGAATTTGTCGGGCTGCTTGGTCCGTCCGGAGCTGGAAAATCGACACTTATGCACGCATTAAACGGCAATATACTGCCGGATACCGGTGAAGTTAGACTTAATGGAATGAGTTTTACCTCTCATTATGACTCTTTTAAGCATCTTGTTGGCTTTGTTCCTCAGCAGGATATTATCCACCATGAACTCACTGTATATAATACTCTTTTTTATGCTGCTGAACTTCGTCTGCCCGAAGATATGACCCTCGAAGAGAAAAAGAAGAGAGTTGATAAGATTATAAACATCCTTGAACTCGACGAAAGAAAAGACGCGACGGTTTCAAGCCTTTCCGGCGGCCAAAGAAAACGGGTTAATCTCGGTGTAGAGCTAATAACAGACCCTGCCATTCTTTTTCTTGACGAGCCAACAAGCGGCCTTGATCCTGGTCTTGACCAGAAAATGATGCAGCTTTTCAGGCGAATTGCTGATTCCGGTCAGACCGTTATTTTAGCGACACATAATTTAAATGAGGTTGCTTTATTCGATCTTGTCGCGGTAATATATGAGGGGGATCTTGTTTACTATGGTCCGCCGTCAGATCTGACGACATACTTCAAAGTAGAAAAGATTAACGATGTGTATAACAGGCTTGCCTATCCGCCGGAAGGGGGTTGGGTGCAAAGATTCCGTGGATCGATATATTTCAAGGATTATGTAATTTCCCGTCTTAATACAAAATCAAAGGAAGAATCTTACGATTCGATGATCGTCTTTAATCCAGCCTTCTCTTTTTTCCGTCAGTTTAAAACTCTGGTAAAGAGATATCTTGGGATAATCTCCCACGATTTAACAAATGTCGCCATACTTCTCGGACAGGCTCCCATAGTAGCAATACTTTTAATACTTGTCTTTATGAATTACCGGAATGTTTGGTCCCTTCTTTTTTGTTTCTCGTTATCTGCGGTCTGGTTCGGCTGTATAAACTCTGTCAGAGAGATTACCAAAGAAAAGCATATATTCGCCCGAGAACGAGTGGTTTGCCTCAAAACAGGCCCATATATTTTTTCGAAAATAGCTGTTCTTTTTACGCTTTGCCTAATACAGTGTATTGTACTTATTGTAACCGTCTCTTCATTTGTAAAGATAGAAGGAAATCTTTTGCTTATGTTCGTTGTAATCCTTCTCTCATCAATTTGTGGTCTTACGCTTGGTTTATTTATTTCTTCTGTTGCAGGTACATCGGATAAAGCTGTTGGTGTTCTTCCAATAATTCTGATTCCACAGATTCTTTTTTCAGGAACAGTAGTTGAACTTGACAATATGATGCCCGCTTCGCAGGAAATATCACGCATAATGGTGTTAAGATGGTCATATGGGCTACTAAAAAAGATATCCATGTGGAAATCGGATCCAGCTTGGGACAACGGTTACATTGCTCTAATCGCTTTTATTCCCATATTTATCGCAGCAACCTTTTATTTTCAGAAGCGGAAGGACATTCGTAGATGAGCCAGAAACCGGAACTGGAAAGAATTGGCAGATTTAGAATAGTTGGCCGCCTGGGAAAGGGGGGCATGGGTGATGTTTATAAAGGTATTCAGGAACCCCTGAATCGTGTTGTTGCAATAAAAGTTTTACCGGAAGAATACGCACGAAACGACGAATTTCTGCAGCGCTTTGTAACAGAGGCAAAGGCCATTTCTCTCCTTGAACACCAGAATATTGTTGGTATATATGATTATGGGGTTGAGGGAGGACTTCAGTACATCGCTATGCGCTATGTTGAAGGACAAAGCCTCGCACAAAAGCTCGCCTCGGAAAGACGGCTGCCACCGGAAACAGCAGTTGAATATGCCCGCCAAATATGCCGCGCATTAAAGTACGCTCATGAAAAAGAGATACTGCATAGAGACATAAAACCACAGAACATTTTGCTCGGACCCTTAGGGAGGGTTTTTGTCACCGATTTCGGCATAGCTAAGCTTTACGAACAGGGAAGCGTCACAAGAACAGGCGTTGTTGTTGGCACTCCCGAGTACATGAGCCCTGAACAGGCAGAAGGCAGAGAGCTGAATCATCAAACAGACCTTTACTCTCTCGGTATTGTTCTATACGAAATGCTTACGGGCGAACCCCCTTTCCTTGGCGACAACCCACTTTCTGTTGCATATAAACATGTAAATGTGCCTCCACCACCAATCGCTGAAAAGAGAACTGGTATTCCTCGCAGGCTGGAACTTATCGTCCTTAAAGCTCTCAAAAAAGATAGAACTGTGAGATATCTGTCAGCCGACGAATTTTTGCAGGATCTTGATCGCGTCTTCGACGATCCGCTCGAATCCGCAACTCGGGGGATGGATAGAATATCTGTGGTCCGCAGCGCGACACACGAAGCAACTTTTGATGACGAAAAAAGAATTGCAGACAGAAGAGAACTTGATAGAAGGAGAGAACCAAGGAGAGCTTTTTCAAGACGACAACCAACCGATCCCGCGTTGGCTAAAATAAAACGGCGAAAACTTTTTTTTGTGCTCTTAGTGCTTGTAATAATGATCTCAGGCCTGTTGAACTTATTTTACAGCCGATACAAATTGGAGAAAGCAGAAAAAAGCGGTATAAAGTCTTTTCTCTATGCGGCAGTTGATGGGGCTGGTAATCCAGAGTTTGCGATTGACGAAAATATTGCCACTTCGTGGATTGGGGTTATTCCATCCTCCACTTTCACACTTTCCTTCTGGAAGGCGAACGAAATTAACCGCATGGACATAATCTCCGGTTCTTTTTCCAGCGAAAACTCATTCAATCTATACAGCAGGCCCAAAACCGTAAAACTTTCCATTAACGATTCTAACGATTTCACTGTCGAATTAAATGATACTGGTGCAAGACAGGTTGTAACGCTCCCAAATCAACGGGCGGTAAGGAAAATAAAGTTTACAGTTCTTGAGGTTTACAAGGGAATATCCTCGGCTGCTCCTGCGGTAGCGGAAATTAAATTCTGGTTTTCTCCATCACAATGAACAGCCGGGAAATTGGGTCGCTCGCTGAACAAAAAGCGACTACATATCTCTTAAGCAATGGTTATTCAGTAATTGCGAATAATTTTTCCTATCGGTCTGGCGAAATCGATATTATTGCACAGGACAATGACAACACAATCTGCTTTATTGAAGTCAAATCGGCTTTCTCACACAACTGGGGCGATCCCGTGTACAATGTAACTGTAAAAAAACAGAAACAAATTGGAAAAGCAGCGGAAGTATGGCTGGCTCAAAACGGGATTAAGGACACTTCCTGTAGATTTGATGTAGTCACAATCAGAGGGAATACCGTTAACCATTACAAAAATGCATTTATGCTTAACAACCAATTTTTTACATGGAGTTAACAGGAATGAAATTCATTACAAATAAAATAATGGCAAATTTTTTCCGAGGTCTTCTTGCACTTCTCCCCCTTTTTGTCACACTTACTCTTGTTGTCTCTCTTTTTGGCTTTATTGAGGGAAGAATTGAAACATTAACCGCATGGGTACCAGATAAAACAAAGGCCAATCCGCTTGCCGGAATGGCAATTGATGTCGCAGCTTTTCTAACTCTGTTTGTTTGCATAACTGCAACTGGTTTGCTTGTAAAAACTTTGTGGGGTAAATTAATAGTAAAAAAAATCGACCGCTTTCTGGAAACAATACCAGGAATAAGCGTTATTTATAAATCAATCCGGCAAATTATTGACATAGTCACAATTGAAAAAAGTGGCGGAATGATGAAACCCGTGCTTGTTGAATACCCGGGGCAATCCTTGTGGGTAATTGCTTTTTTAACAGGAGAGGTCTTTCCCTCTTTTGCTCCTCCATCAACAGAAAAGAAATACTACACTGTGTTTGTTCCAACAACCCCTAATCCTACAAGCGGCTTTCTGGTTCTTATGCCGGAGGATAAAATAAGCCATCTGGAAATTTCAAAAGAACAAGCCTTTAAACTTATTCTTACCGGTGGGATGGTAAAGGAATAGCAGACGAAATAGATTGGATCGCCTTTTCGAGATCGCTTTGTAAATATGGTTTATGGAGAATAGGAAGCGATGGGCAAATCTTTTTAAATTCACTTATTTTGTCGGAATCGGTATAGCCGGTGGCAACGACTACTTTACAGGTAGTGGATACTAATTGCATTGATTTTAATAGATCTAGACCATCAAGGCGCGGCATTTCAATATCAGATATGGTAAGATCGATATTCTTGTTCAATAATTTGTAAATAACGAGTCCACTTAAACCATCACCGGCACTAATAGTCATGTAGCCCATTTCCTGCAGGTATTCCCCCGTTACTTCTCTAACAGCGGCATCGTCATCAACAACAAGCGCGCACATATTATTTCGTTGTGGCAGCTTCAAGTCGCGCACAACCATTCCTCCCAGTCCTACAACATCAAATACTTCAGATACTCTTTCGCTTGGATTGGCAAAAATAATTTCACCGCCCACCTGTTTAAATCGTCCTTCAGCCACAACAATAAAACCGGCAAGGCTTCCAGAGATTTCTAATACAAGTGACCAATCAATGATGATCTTTTTGTTACCGTTTAAAAGGAGGCTCCGCATATAAGCACCAAACGCCCTGCATGCGTCAATTGAAGCAACCTCTCCCGTTAAATATACAGGGTAAAAGTCTGAGTAATCTTTGTCTTTGCGAACCATATTATAGGGGAAAGATAGATAGTAAAAACCAGTAGAGTCAACAAAATCGTCAAAATCAATCAAATCGATGGTTTCGTTATTTTCTAATTGAAACGCCCATTACCCGCTCTAACTTTTTTCCATCCGCAAAACCGAGAGATATTTTTAACTGTCCATACTCAGAATCTGCCAATGGAGAAGCAATAAACGCGGAGACAGTTACCGAAAGCGACGAATCGGAAGCTACCGACATATTTTTAAGGGGCATTTTAGGATCCACTATAAGATTATCAATATTAACTATCTCAATATCAACAGTTTTTAAAGGAAAACTATACTGGTTTGTTATTTTGAAAGCTTGTGAAACAGCATTTCCGATTACTGGAGCGGACATTGAAATATATGAAGGATCTATGTTCACCATGGACTCAATGAGGGCACGAAAATGGAGATTTACCGTAGGTTTTTCGGGATCGTTAGAGCGAACAGACATACTCTTATGCTGCTCACCGGAAAAATTGCCGGTGTTGAATGTAAACGGAATAGAGGACTTCTGTCCGGGCTTAAGAGAAAAATTATTCTTTCCAGTAGAAGTACAGCCGCAGGTCGGCCTAACCTCTGTAATATCAAGAACTGCATCGCCTTTGTTGTAAACTACAAATGAAAACTCTTTCGACTCCCCCTGAACAAGCTTTCCTAAGTCAATATCTTCAGACTCAAAAAAAATTTTGGGGCCGGCAAGCGCAATCAGCGGCAAGAGAATAACGGTAAAAAGAGAATTAAAGCGTCTCATAACTAAAATATACTTATTTTATAATCCGATGAATAAACTACGACAAATCATTTTTATCCCCCTTGTGATTGTTATGCTGGCAGGCTGTTATAGCGATATTCGCATAGCAACCATTGATGGAGGAATTGCCTCGACACCTTTATCGGTGGTCTCAATTTTAGCGCTGCCACCATATGCCTATCCTGTTAATCATACAATAGATGTCTTAAAAAACAGAGATTTTTCCGTTATTGCTCACAACGCTCTTGAAACAGCTATCAGAAAAAAAAAGCGGGGCTGGAAAATCATTAACTCTGCAAACCTTACATCAACGGTTCCTTCCATTATCAATGATATCTTAAACAACAGACAACTTGATACGGCTGACACAGCTACACAACTTTCAATGAAAAATCTCTCCACACTTTTTAACTGTCGATATCTATTTGTTATTGAACAAATATCAACCAAAGATATTAGCAATGCACAAACCCCATCCACTATGCTTATGGGTGCGTGGTTGCAGGTTTGGGATATGGAAAAGGGCATAATTGCGTATCGCGTCCGTAATGTTACTCGGCCGATTTCCTATGCTGATAATGCTTTTGAGGAAAGACTTTTTACCGCTCTTTACGATCTTTTTTCGGCAGTATTACGGCCATTACCTAAAAACTGAAATAATCTACATATTTTTTGAATACATCTCTGTTGTTGATTTGCAGACACTTATTTCTGCCTTGGTTGACTTAGCAATATAATCGTGATAAACACGAATCGCTTCGGCCGCCAGATACGATGAATGAACTGTCCAATATTGCCCATGGACGGTTACCACTGCGACAGCAATTGAACTGTGTGCCTTTCCATTGTCTTCTGCAAAACCGGCAAACCAATCACACCTGCCACGAGGATTAGCTGAACTTAATGTGCCCGTCTTGCCGCCAAGACCAATATCGCGCCAATGTTTATCTCTCCCTAAATGGGCAAAGCCCTTGCGCGCAGTACCTGAACGGACAACTTCTCCCATAATCCCCTTTGTTTTTTTAGCCGCCACTTCCGAAACAAGGGAATAAACGGTATCACAACGGCCCGCATAAATTTCCTTTTCACCTTTCCAAACAGATTTAATAAACCACGGGTTTACTACTTTTCCGCCATTAGCCATCGCACCCGCTATTAAAGCTGCATGAATTGGCGTAATTGTGGTTATCCTGTTAAACCCTGAAGCCAGTTGTGCTGCCTCATAATCGTCATCCGGTGGTTGATATTTTGATACAGCTAAAGGAAGATCAAAATTTATAGCTTTATTAAAAAGAAAATTCGCTGCGGTTTCATTCATCCTCTCTTTGCCAAGTATGTATATGCCAACTTTGCCAAAGAATGGATTAATAGACCTTGAGAATGCCTCCTTCATGCTTATAATTCGCGACCACCTGTTAGGAGTATCCTGTTTTATTTGATTTTTATAAAGCGTCCAAAGATTTCCGGATACATTAACACCATCATTTGTTGACATTAATCCATGTTCAAAAACACCGGAAGCGGTAACAATCTTAAATAAAGACGCAGCAGGATATTCGTTCCAAAAAAGCATATTATTAACTTCAGGTAGATGATTCAGCTCTTTTTCGTTTTTATAGCTTACCGCCGCATAAACCTCTCCCGACAAAGGATTAATCACCACGGCCGCTCCGCATCGTGGACGATACCGTCTCATAAGCATAGCCAAGTGCTTTTGGAGTGGTGGAATAATAGACAAATTGACAGAAAAAGTATCCTCCCCAGAAACCACCAACTCCAAATCTGATAGTGTCGCGTCAAAATCCCGCTCCATGAGAGCACTTACGACACTTACTGGAATAACAGCCTTCGTCCGTTCTGAAGTTTTCTTTGGATTATCTCCCTTTTGTTTACCGGGGACCAGAAACGAGGTTATAATAGCAACAACGAGTAAAACTCCCGCACCAATAATTCTTGCGTTCCGATTAAGGCTCATTTTCCATTGAAATATAGAATATCCCGTGGGTTCAAGCAAGCGACACCACGGACATTATTGTCTCGCGTGAACCAATATACAGACATGTTTGTCTCTTTTGCATAAGGCGTAACTCCTTATTTTCTTTAAAGCCAATTGATTGTAGATAGGCATCGCTTTTGATTAATAGCTGTTAAAACAAAATAGGGGAGGGCGATTATGTTACAAAATATCGAACTATTTCAAATAATACCCTGCAAAGTCGGCGATAGTGAAGCAGTACGACTGTCCGGTTTTTTAGGTGATTTTGCTATCTCTGCTTTTCGTAGCATCTTTCTTAACCACTGCCTTGAGCCGGAAAGGGATTTCATCCTTGATCTAGGTGGCCTGTTAAAAATATCACCCTTAATGTTGAGCTATTTTGAAGATATCGCGTTCAAACTATACAGGCTTCATGGCAAACTGATTATTACAAACATCCCCGACTCCCTACGGGGAAAGCTTATAAGTATAGCAAGAAGCCACGAAAATGTTTTAATCGTTATAGAGGCTGAAGAAACAAAATTTTGCTGTGGGATAACTGAATTAAAGTGTTTCTGATTTAAGAGTTTTTAGTTACAGATGTTCCAAATATATCAACAAGCTCTTCTTCAAGGACCTCAACCGATGTTTCCAGTTTTTTTTCCAACTTTATAAACTGCACGGCAATCTGACCTAAGAAAATTGCAAGAAGCAATATAAAGATCACAAGAAAAGTATAAATGTATTCCATGATAAATCCCCCTTGCTAATGGTAATATATTTTAATCGAACATCAATAATCACTAAGCCTTTTTTCTCAAAAACCGTTTCTAAACCTTAAATGTATTTTGCCATCAATTACAGACTCTCCTGCCGCTACCCCATAAAAGATATCCGCGGGCCCGCTCCTTGTAAATATAGTAAGCCCCATGCCTCCACCCATAAGCAAATCCCCTTGCCATACTACCGACGAGAAATCCGAAAACTTCCTGTCTATGGCTCCAAAATCAAAAAAAAGGCTAAAACTCGACCGCTTGTTCAACATGAAATGATATTCATTTCTACAATATACAGTAGCAAAACCGCTAAAAGATCTTTCCCTGTATCCACGGATACTTTCGGTTCCACCAACACTTACAACATCGGAAATAAGCGGCTTAACCGATCCGGTAAATATCGCATCATAACCAATTCTTAACTTGTATAATTGCCTCAGCTTGACCGGCCATAGGTATTCCGCGCGGAGCGATGGCCTAAAAAGCGGAAAATAACCTGCGGAAGAAAACTCCCTTCCTGCACTTCCGCTTATATCAACCATCCATCCTGATTTAGAAATAAGCGAATTATCCCGAGCATCTGCCATAAAACCAAATAGTGTCCGGAATACTGATGTTGACGCATAAAGCGAATCGGCAACAATTGATAGTTGAGTTTCTGTAATGCGTTTTATGCCGGTTTTAATTGAAATAATTTTCCCGAAAGGGTATGCAAATGTTAGCGTTAGCTCTTCCTTTGAATATTTATCTGTCTCACTGCTAAAATGTATGCTGCCTTCCGCCGTGAATGCGGTACCCAAAATCCATGGTTCTGCATAGCGCAATTCCGCCTCCGTAAATAAATCTTCACGATGATAATAAACGCCTGCATTGCGCCCTGATCCAAACAGATTCTTTAGCCCAAGTCTAAAATGGCCTGATATTCTTTCTTTGTTGTCGTTTCCCCTGTCATATCCAAGCAGTCCGTCAATTTCGTTTCTTATTCCCTCGACTACCGGTATTGACAAATCAACAACACGGAGGCCGCTCCTGACAGTTAGGCGTGCGCTATCTACTTCTGAAAAAAGTCGCGACCTGCGAAGCGCTTGCAAAGAATTTTCAACTTTTATTTCACTATAAGGAGAGCCGTTTTTAATGCCTGTCAGTTTATCAAACAGCCCTGCTTTAATCCGTTCTCCACCAGGAAAAGAAAGTAAGCCAAAATAGTATCTTTCTTTTGTGTCAATTCTTATAATAGGATAAACAGCCAAAGCGCTATCTATTAAATTATCCACAACAACCTCAGCAAAAGGATATCCCCTGTTGCAAAAGTGATCTAATATTGCCCTGGTACAGTCCGTAAGCTCTTTGTCCGAAAAAAAGGCGTTTTTCTTCCAGTCAATTTTTTTAATAAGAGAATCGGCTTGAATAGGAGGGAGCCCTGTTATACTTATTTCGCCACAACGCCTTCTTTGGCCCTCAATAACCTTGATGGCTATTCCGCTTACAACGGTTGATTCTGTCACCATAACATCAAAGAATCCATTTAAATGATACAGACGGGTTACCCCATTTACTCCTTGATTTACATAAGTTTTAACTATATCACTTTTACTTATACTTGGTTTTTTTATGATTAACTCGACAGTATGTGTGCAAATACCATTAACAGCAAATATTAAAAACATTAGAATTGAAAAATAAGAGGGCCTGACTTTATCCATGACTTTTTAAAAAAATGCCTTTAACTCCATATTCGCCCTTGCTAAGGGTTTTTCTTCTTTGCTGTTATTTTCCCAGTTTATATACAAATCAATATTAATGTTCTTTCCTGCTTCAATGCTGCCAGCGACTGCAACCATGTTAGTAACCCCCCCCCTCTTTCCGTCCGCAGCCTCAAAGGGAATAGAGAGTGCGCCGTCATAGGAAACTCTCGAAATGGAATGTTTCACCGACATCCGTCCACCCTTTACAAAGCTCCGTGCATAGCCAATCTCATTGTAAATGAATGGAATGGTTGCCGCATATGAAGGGGTAACGCTCGAAATACCCGCAGTTAATTCACAAAAAACATCTTCCAGTACTCCTTTTTTATATCTAATGTCAGCCGATACTTTTTTATTCATAACATTGTATTTGTTCCCCGTAAGTGCCGAATACCTTTTTATCTCCTCAAGCTTTGACTTCTGTATTAACGAAATATTTTTACTTAACGGATAACCTATTGTCAGCATATAATCCATGCTTTCCCAACGATCACTTTCGCGCTCAGTTCTTGTGCTAAAACGGTGTTTTGGCGTAAAATAAAATTTAACATATTTATCAAGCCTTGTCTTTGATATAAAGGCAACCTCATTTACCGACTCCAGCCTGTAAAAATACAAAGGGGTACGGGCAGCTCTATCTTTATTGATATCCGGCAGATACAAACGCCAAAAAGGAATATCGTCACTTCTTCCTGCTTCTTGTTCGCCTGTCAAGTCGGTTCTAACAGTAATATATTTTAGAAATCCACGCTTTACACTCTCCAACATTAAGTTGCCGGGCAGGAAAGTAAAACCATATAATATTTCTGTTTTCAGACCATCTTTTAATGGTGATAATGTGTCCGCAACAAGTCCGCCATATATAAAGTTTCCTCCTTCCCGATAAATGTATTCATGTGTCAGCGAATCCTTGATATATGACCCTGTTCCTGCAGGAACAGGCAAATAAATGGTAGTCATTACCTGCGATTGTTCTGCTGACATGTTATACTTTAATCGCTGCTCAAAGGCCTCATTAAATAAGGAACTCCGACCATTGGTCGAAATAATAGCGCTATTCACACGACTTTCTGCGCCATGATACAATCTGTTGTTTATCCTGTTTGAGGCAGAAATATCAGCTTGTAATGGTTTCCCAAAATCAATATTTAAATTATTAATCCATGTCAGTGCAGTTGAAGAATCGATCCACCCATTGTTTTCTTTTTTACTGTCAACCCTTCCCGCTATAACCGTTGATCCCGTTACTGAACCGCTATGCTTACTCCGAACACCTACTCTGCCCTCCTGCGATATTGCACTGCTGCCATAGTCCCCTTCAAAAGAAAAAGAGGGTATGGTAGCATAAATAGCCTTCTCTCCAAAAAGACGGAGGCGATACATTTCATCGGTAAAATTTATTTCTTCTGTCCTGATGTATCCTATCCCGAATCGCAACCTATCAATAATATCAAGTGATAAATTTCCGGAAGCTTCTCCTCTATACGCAAGGATGTTGCCAATTTTAAGGCGTCCGCCGCCGCCCCTTATTTCTCCTGCTAATGGCAGCCGCAAAACCGCCTCAGCCTCTTGACTGGAAACTCCTTTTGCACCAATAATGCTTTGAGAAATATTCCATAACTTACTGAACTGATACCCATTTTTTATAGCGCCAGGTGCTCGGAATTTGTCATTTATCTCCTCTTGTTTCAAGTTAAGCGTTAATGCACCTAACTTGACCAATAAATCATTAAAAAAAGCATAACCTGTATTATCATCATCGTCAAGATGGGAAAGGGTGTTTAAATCCTTCTGGCTAAGTGCAATTTCGCCTCTGCCCGAAAAAACAGAATCTTTATATAAATAGGCTCCATACCCCACATTATGCTTTATAGGAGAGACAATTACCCGGCCCGGCTTGTAGTCACCATTTCCATCACCTACAAAACGGTAAATAACCCGAGCCGTTGAATAAGTCCCCGTTCTACCAGGATCAGATGAATCCGTAACGATATCTCTTGTATAGTCTCCCCTGCCTTCCCCTGTTCCAAGAAAAGTAACATCGTAAATATCTTTTCCTCTAAAAAGAGGGGTGTCGGTAGCATTATGGTAAACATAGTGAGAGTCAGAAAAGCCGAAAGGTAGTTCATAAGTATAAAACCCACGCAAAATACCGGCATATTCAAACGAAATCTTTCTTGCCCCATTTCCGTCTGCCACCGCAGAATCACCGGACAACCGTAGTCCCTCCATCTCTTTTTCTGTAAATTCTGCTGCTGCTGGATTTTTGTAGTCGTCTTCGTCCTTTAATCCCGAAAATACAAGCTGTAATCTATTATTCATTAGGGATAGGCGTGTTCCTGCTTTGAGTACCGATTTATAATAATCAGAATCAAGAAATTCAAATTCAACAGTAATTACATCGTCTCCTGTAATGAAACATTTTGAAGTAAAGGTAAGCCGGCCGGTGCTGTAGTCCATTGTATAATCATTTCCCTCTCCTCTAACCTTGATGCTGCCATTTACAAAAACCTTTTCTGTTCCTGCAAGTACTACTGCTCCCGCCCGTCCACGACCATCAATAATGATATAGGGGCCTTGACGACCTTCAACACCGCTGAATGTATGTGAATGGAAGACTCCATCCGAAAGCGCCGCGCCGGCATTAATCTGATAATATGGTCCTTTTAGTTCACCGCTGATCCCTTTAATCTTTCTATCAAACTGCACAAAATGGCTGTTATTATCTGTGAAGCTTTGGTCACCAAAAATAAGTGCGCCATTTTGAGCACGAATTTCCATTACAATCTTATCTATTTCTCTGAGTGACTCGGTTGTTCCTTCGCTTTTAAAAGGAAGGTTATTGTCAAGAAGCCGCGCTCTAACTTCAACTCCTTTACTAATTTCACCATAAACAGATAAATCAAGAGTCTGATTTATCGTTAGCGCGCCTCCAGAGCCAACAGTTATCCCAACAGTCTTACTACCTCCTACCACAATATTGTTTTCTTTGTCACTTTCAGAACGATTGTTATCTTCATCTGTATTTTCTGAATCGGCAATATTAATTGCCTCGTCCGCTGTAATAGCTGTTCTTTTTCTGAATACAGATCCTATTGGAAGTGATGGTACGGAATATTGTATGGTTAGTGTTTCAGGTTCTTCTCGCGTGTATAAAATTGTGATTACCGGGTTGTCTCCATTCTGAAGCCGCCAAAGATAACGATCTATTGGCACCCCCTTTTTTAAAATTGTTACAGATTTATCCATTACAAAAGATTCCGAAAACAAAAGAGTATCAATATTACTCTGAACTATTTTTGTAGCATTGACCATGATTGATGGGGAGTTATATGCGCCAAAAACAGCAACGAAAAACGACAGCAGAAACAGGAATACCTGTCTATTGCTAATCATTTTATTGGCTCTTAAAATCAAGAACAAGCAGCGTAACATCGTCCTCAACAGGAATTGACTTGATGTGTTGCCTGAAATCTTTGAGAATCTCCTCCTTGGTCTCTTCGGGAGAAAGGTTTAATGTATTTTTCACGATTTCCGCTAACCTTTCAAGCCCATACATATCTCCCGAAAAGTTTTCCGCCTCGGTTAAACCGTCGGTGTATAATACAATCCGTTCATCTCCATCTATAGACATAGTATTATCGCTTACCATTGCGCTGTCGAACACGCCAAGGAATATGCCATCGGCTTTAATCTGACGAACATCCTTTGTCGCTCTGTTTGCTAAAAGAATGGGGTTATGTCCAGCAGACGCATATATGACTTTCTTATTCTTAAAATCAAGCACTGCATAAAACATTGTAATAAAGTTATCGTTCTTAATATCCCTTGTAAGCACAGAATTGACTTTATCGAGCGTTACTTTGGCAGATGACGGGTCGGCATGTGATTTTATAAGAATTTTTGCCATTGACATTATAAGCGCGGCAGCAATTCCGTGACCCGAAACATCTCCCACAAGAAGAGAAAAAACATCCCGCTCTATTTCGAATAAATCGTAATAGTCACCGCCTACTTTTGTAGCCGGAATATATGTAGCTGCGCAGTCAAATTTATCCGTTTTAGGAAATGTCTGCGGTAATAACCCCAGCTGGATAGTCTGTGCCTGCTCAAGGTCCCTGTTAATCCGCGTTTGAGCCTCCTTAAGCTCCCTGTTTATTTTATTGATTTTAATGTTTATTGTCTTTAACTCATTATGCGCTTTTTCAAGATTTTCGTAGCTCTGAAAGTTGTCAACGATTATTCCTGTCTGATTAGCCAAAGTAGTAAGAATAATAATATCGTCGCTTGTCGCCAGCACCTCTTGAGATGGCTTATCTAGGAAAAGAACATATTGTCCCTTAAAATAATCGCACTTTACACATTTTTTCCGGCGGTCATCCTCGCTTCCATATGTGTGTCGCAATCCAGCACCCTTGACACACCAGCAGTTTACTGAAGGCATTCCAAATACAGGACACTCTTTTTTGACACAAGCGCCATTCTCCCAGCAGCGACTAAAAGACTTGGTAACTATGGGAACCGCAAGATAGGCCTTGGTTTTCCATCGTCTAATAAATTCCTCGTCTGAAGAGATAGGGTCAGCTATAACCGGTCTGTTAAGAAAAATGGAATCGGCGAGCTCGCCACCATCGATAAAACTGAGTGGTACACGAATATCCTTAACAACATTATCGTCAAAACCTACCCATTGCAACGGATTAAGACAAAACTCATCTGCAGCAACTTTAAAGAGTACAATCCTCTCAAAATTCATGGTTTCGTTAATCCCGAGAAGCAGAGTCCGAAATACCCCCTCCAAATTATTGGTTGACATCATTATCTTGGTGATTTCAGTCAATACGGAAGTAGCCATGAGCTGATTTTTCAACTCATCGTTCTGCTTATTCAGCGCGTAAAAAAGCTCCTGATCATTCTTGTCCATAAATTGTATTTAGAATATAGATTGAACCGATACAAATAAACAATTGCGAAATGACAACTTACCGTGGTATATTTTGCTTCATGGCTGAATCATTCAACATAACTGTAATAATATCTGCTGTATGCGGGCTTTTACTTGTCTCTGGCGGTATTTTTCTTCTTTGGCGGGGGGTAATTTCGCTTGAAGCCACTTCCCAAAAAGGCGCGCTTTCAATCGAATGGAAAAAACAGCTAAAACTTACTACCCATGTTCCTGCTCTTGCACTCTTTATTATTGGCCTTGCCTTTATCGTAGCGGCACTCATATCGTCGCGCCCTAAAGAATTACCTTCAATTATTGTGGCAGGTGAAAAAAATCCGGCTGCGATTAAAAATTTAAAGGTTGAAATTTTTGCTTTTCCTGTTCAACTAAATGTAAAAAACAGTGAATCCGGTATTTTATCCGGAACTCTTGCACTTAATCAGCTAATACTTAAAGTAAAGGCAACTGCCCCACTATATAAAGAGGAGGAATTAGGTCCTTACCCTTTAAGCTATTTGCTTAACGGCAAACTTGATCTTGGAACAATTACCCTTACTCCTTCTGGAAATGCTGCAACTTTACTTAATACACCTCCGGACTTATCTTTAATAGAGCCTTTACCAACTCACATAACGGAACTGAGCGGAGGTTTTGGCGAATGAACCGCTTGTTGTTGGCTTTTTTCATAGTGCTACTAGTTAATGTCGCACCTGTTCATGCGGCAGGAAGTGAGATTTCAGGCTCAGTATTTTTGGTGACCAATCAGGATACTGCGGCAATACCAGGAATCACAATTCATGTTGTTAGTTCTAAATTTGGTAAAAGTATCGGTAAAATAACGGATAATTATGGTCGCTATACTATTCGTTCAATTCCAAATAATGGTGCTCCATACTTTTTAGAAGCCTATGCCGATTCACTGCTTATTTACAGAAAAAAAGTAGAACTAAAGCCTAAGACCATTCGTTCTATCCATATTAATAGGTAGAAAGGGGCTCGCTGCTATCTTTATAAGATCGTTTTAGAAAAACAATGTTCTCGGCGATACAACTGAATGCGTAGTTTAGCAGGGCTGGTTTCTCTTTTATTATTTTACTGAAATAGGCGAGAGGTTGGACATGATGGAGTAAGAATGACTAATCCGGCAACATACTTCAGAGAATACAGAAAAAAGATTGGATTTACAAATCAAAATGATGCCAAGTTATTTTTGGCAGCAAAAGACATTATACCTCTAATAGATTATGAATATATTGATGCTCTTTGTACAAGAATTAAAGATGTTATAACGCGTATAAATGGCATTATTCCAGACAAATATAGGCCAGCGAATCTGTCAGCGTTTTTTGAGACATCTATTTCGCATACTCTTTCCATACTTAAAGAGCATGGTTTACTCTCTAAACTAAATAACCAAAAACGACGACCTGAAGATGTTCTTTTTTCTTGGTTAAGAGGATATGTTGTTTGTGAATATTTTATACCTTCCTTGTCGGCTATATTTTCTATTCCTGCAACAGAAATTATGCGAATTGGTGATGATAGTCTTCAAAACATCAATACTTTCAAGAGAACCCCAACGGCTGATCTAAAGGCCAGTATAAATGGAACTGCCTTGCATTTAGAAATACAATCGGGGTTTCAGGGTACTAATGATATTAAAGAACACAAAATAAGGGAAGCAAAAAGAATTTATGCTGAGAATGGCATTAAAACTGTATGCGTACATATTGATCTCTATAATGGCCAAGTTGCCTTCGTGCAAATCAACAAGATAGAAGATGACGATGTCAACTTTGTTACAAGGCAGCAGATGGAAGGGCAGAGCGTATTATCAATCGATCAGAATTATTTTAAATGGAGGCTTCTTGACGCAGCGCCTACACTCATGGATTTGGAACTGGATTTATGAAGTCAAACTTTACTGCTGTTGAATTATTTGCAGGTGCTGGTGGTTTAAGTCTCGGTCTTGAGAGGGCTGGCTTTAGGGTTTTATTGGCAAATGAAATTGAGAAGGATTTTGCTACAACCTTTTCTATTAACCATCCCAACACCGTGATGTTGAACAAGGATATTCACGAAATTAATTTTATAGAAGAGATAAAAAAAATCGGTGTTAGTAATATATCTCTTCTTTCAGGTGGGCCACCATGCCAGGGTTTTAGCACGGTTGGTTCAAAAAACAAAAAAGATCCAAGAAATAGCCTTTTTTATGAATACTTACGAGCAGTTTATGAAATAAATCCTTCATACATAATTTTTGAAAATGTAGCTGGCTTCAAACGCATGTATAATGGCGAAGCCTTTGTTATATTGACAAACGAATTAAAAGCGATGGGATTTGATCTAGTTTCTTCAATCCTTGAAGCCTCTGACTTTGGTTTGCCACAAAAGCGGCATAGAACAATAATTATTGGATGGAAACGAGAACTACCAGCCGTGTTTCTTCCTTCTCCAAGCCATTTTGAAATACAGGATATTTTCGGTGGTCTGCCCAAACTTTCACTATTAGATGCAATCTCTGATTTACCACCTTTATCGACGAACGATTCTTCTGATACATATTTATCCGAACCACAGAATGAATATCAACATATATTAAGAGGGGACGAAAAGATATTGACAGAGCATAATAGCTCCAATTACGGAGACAAGATGGTGGAAATTCTGAGTCTAATTCCTCAAGGTGGAACTGTTGACAACCTACCAGAAAGATTAAAACCAAAAAGTTATTTTGCGAATACATATGCCAGATTATGGCCAAATCAACCATCTCCAACTATTACGAGAAATTTTGGGACACCCTCATCATCTCGTTGTATCCATCCGTACCAAAATAGGGCTTTGAGTACAAGAGAAGGGGCACGATTACAGGGTTTTAACGATTCGTATAAATTTTATGGTAGCAAGATTTCAAAGAATCTTCAAATCGGTAACTCTGTTCCGCCAATATTTGGAGAGATAATAGCCAAACAAATTGTGAAGTCGCTATCCAACCACACAGCTGAACCAAATCTTTCTTTACAAAAATATTCTGAAGAGACTTGTGCTATCGCTTGATAAAACAATAATCAATTCTATCCCAAAATAGATATTACTTGGAAAAGTACCTGTTCAATTTACTCTACGGTAGGTTATAGGGGCGGAGGTAACTGTTGCGAGCCTCAATTCATTATCTGTCAGGGCAATAAGTCGATACTTGTACTCACCGTAGGAAGGCGACCCGAAAAGAGCAGTGTTCTCTTTTAAGGTTAGCGTACTGTCGGGGGTTAGAGTGAAAGTACCATCATATTCTTTTCCGTTTTTTTTCCCCTCATATATTAACCTGTTTGTATAGGTTACTGTATCAGAAGTGTAGGACGGCGTGTACGGATCGAGGAGGCAGCACACCTACACTTTCGACCCGACCCGTGCATAACTCTCGATCCCCGAGACGTCTCCGACGCGCGAACGAAGCTCTCGAAGGAACGCTTCTTCGGCGGGCGGCGGGCCATCGAACTCGAATGTCGAAGTGGTGAGTCCCATTCTCGAGCCGTTCGTTAGTCCTTGGTCAGTGCCTTGTCTAACTTGTAGTTTTCTGATGATTTCAGTGTATGGCTAGAACCCACATTCGTCACCCTATTTTACCAAATTTAAAGGAGTTATTACCTGACATT
>CAZPWS010000042.1:0-27005 GCA_964590225.1 uncultured Fibrobacterota bacterium | reverse complement strand
AGAGCTTCCAGATCAGACTTTGAGACTAAGGGTTTCTGCATATTGAGTTAGACCTATTGAGTTGGGAAATATCACTACTTTTTAATATAACATTTAGGGGTGTCCACAAAATAAATGCGGACACACCTATTTCTATTACCAATTTACATGCATTGTCATCTATTATCACTTTACTAAAAGGAATTGCTGGGGTGTCCACAAGGGTGTCCACAAGTTTGTGATTTTGGGTGATAATGGATGATTTTAGATGACAATAGCACACTTCAAAACAGACTCAATATTATCATGTAAGTCATTCATAAATGGATAATTATGATAACAAACGAACAGTATTGACAATTGATGGTAAATTGATAAAAACACCTTGCCAAGGTGGATGTCGCGAGTTCAAGTCTCGTCTCTCGCTTAAGATAAAGTCCCTGTAATCAAGAGGTTACGGGGACTCTTTGTTTTAGGCTTCTTATCATAAAGAAATAAGATTAAATTGAGTTAAGTCAATCAGGCAAAAACTTAACCGATAGCAAACATCACAACTCATTTAATTTCAACTACTTAATAAAATTTTTTATCATCTCAAAAACTCCATTTTAACTTGTATAAAACAATTTTTTTGTCGATATATACGGATATGGAGGCAAAATACACTCGAATAATACTACCCGAAAGTGTGAGGGGTAGTATTATAAAAACGGCCGCTTTTTTCCCATATAGCTACGAAGTTGAGCTTGGTGGATATATTACCTCTGCCTCAATTTACTATAAATATGGAACCTTTTCGAATGTGGCTGTTCCCCCAGATAAAGCTATTGTATTCCACACCCATCCGCCAAAGAGAGACGGCGACCTACCATCCGAACTTGATATTCTTAACATGATATTTACAAATTGGTCAAAGTCGATTATCCTTACACAAAATAGGCTCATAATTATATCAGCAACGAAAAAATTTAGGCAAATTGCCAAGACTATTGATGAACGACACGAGAAAAATGCTATTGAGGCTGCAACACTGCTTAAAGAAAAAGGGGCAGACTCTCTCTTTTACTTTATTGTTAAAACCATCTTCCGAAAGCAGATGCACAATAAAAATATCACTCACCGAACATGGAAAGAAAAATGGGAAGACTTTGTGCGGAACGAATTAAAGCTTGATATTCGCACATTGTACTGCGAACCAGTTAAGGCAGCCGCATAATATCTTACTGTTCTCGCTTATTGTTAACTCAAACTCCGATGCTGAAGCCACCCTTACTTCAGTCACTCCAGCTTTCAAGAGCGCTTTCGCACACTCATCAGTTGTGAAGCCTGTGGTGAAGATGTTCCCTTTATTAGATAAGAAGCGTTGTAAACCCAACAAAAATTAGAAATAGACCTCCAGCAAAACGAACAGCTGTTAGTACTTTACCTATTGTGTTTTTTGAAGAGACTATTGCCACTACTGACTGAACACCCCGTCCCAACAATGAACTGGCAAAGACTGTAAGAGCCATACCTATTGAAACGAAAACTACAGCAACCAATCCATACCCTACGATTCCACCTACCGATGCAAAACCCAAAATCAGTAAAACTCCAGGACAAGGAACAAGTCCAGCAGCCGACATTACAAAACTAGGGTTAGCAAGCCGTTCAATCAGCGGAGTAAAAATCATTAGCGCTCCTGCAGCCATTAGCAGTATTCCGCTTGCAACCATCATTGTATCTGCCACATGCGATTCATTTTCAGCTACAGTGAATTGGCGGACAAGTAAAAAAAGGATAACGGCCATACCTGCATGCGTTATCGAAAAAGCTAATGTACTTTTTGCAATTGCTCTATAACTGGGCTTAAATACAGCTGAATGGGTAAAGGCGACGGTTTTAGCATGTCCTGGCCCCATGCCATGTATAAATCCATAGGCAAGACACATCAACAAGAAGAGAATACTCTTCGTGGAAAACTTATTTGATGAAAGAGCGTTCATTGTAGCTGCAAGCGCGTTAATTAGTTTGCGCTGTAGTCTTATCGACTCTCTTAAGAATGGTGATTTAGCCCATATCTTATTTTTTATGCTATCGCTTTTCTTCTCTTTACTAATTGCCGTTGTGGTATCATGCGTAGCGCTTTCAATTTTTTTACGAAATGGATTGTGAGAAAAAACGGCATTGACTGAAAACAATACGATTAAAAAAAATACCGATCTGTAAATCATTGTTTGACCGTTACCTTACAAATAACAGTTTCAGTATAGTCAAACATGCCATAATCAATCTTATAGTTGATTTTATCAGCATTGCTTGCACTGTTTTTTTCTTTTAGTATCTCAAATGCTGTAAACATGGAATGATCTATTGTCAAAACATTGATCCCCTTTCCCCCTATCTCGCTATACTTGACTTTACATGGGATATGAAAAAAATAACGAACATTTCCATTGCTCAATACTATAGCGCTAAACTTTTCAACCTTTTCTGGCCGCATTCCATTCTTTTCCCATGTTATAGTTGTGTAGAAATGCTCTTCTTTTTAGGCTTGGAAAAAGAGAGCTCATTATTTGAGACACTTCGGACTTTTCAAACTTCTTGTTTTTATTGGTATCAAAATCTTCAAGTATAGTCTTGCTGTTCATTGCATCAAATTCCCAAAACACATCAATACCACTTAACCCGGTGTCGGAGAAAATGAAGTTTAAGTACATATCAATCATGATATGTGGATGTGCTACAGAATGCTTGAATCCTGCAAGAATCAGGATTATAATAACATAAGATTTACACAATACATACAAGGGCTTGTCAGCAACTAGCACGGATAAAATATATGACAATTGACCGAGCTAATCAAAGTAAGCCTCATTGAATCATTTTTTATGGATGCGGTGTAATGGCGATGATAGTAACCTGTCGTTTAGCTGGACCATAATGCCAAAATATTCGATAGGCTGCCGGTGTATTCTGCTCTGCATAGGCTTCAAAGATTTCGTCCCCATTTTCACCTTGAAGACTGTCATATTTATGAGTTTGCAATCCGGTGTGTCGGGGATTCGAGATTAATAAGCGGATTGCTTTACTTACCGCCTTGTATCTTTTTGCAAGCCCTTTGTCTTTTTTAAGTAAAAGCAGTTGTTCTTTAGCTACGGGAGTGATCCGCATTTCAAATGTCAAAACTACTCCTTAAGCTTCCAGCAAAGACATGTCAAGTTTCTTTGCTTTGCCTTGTGACGATTCTTGAATTCCTTTACGCACCATTTTCAGAGCGGTTTTATTTTTATATAACCATGCTTCTTGCACGGGTATTTCAACCACTGGGCGTAAAAGAAAATCTCCGTCTTGCCCACGGAAAATTTTAAATCTTGATATTCCAGTCAAAACTGAATCCATTGCTTCACTAATAGATATTCGTTTGCGGTCATCAATAGATTTGGTGGCAATTTCAGTAAAGTTTTCGTTTATTTGTATTGTATTAGTCATTTATTACTCCTCACTATGCAATATATATAATTTCCCATAATGTGTCAAATGGGTAGTACCCACGCATAATTATGCTTTCGCCGCTGATACCACCAGTACTTCCAAAGCACCTGATTTTAGAAGTGCTTTCGCACACTCATCAGTTGTCGATCCTGTAGTGAAGACACCCCTTTAAACCTAAATTCCGCAGTTGAAACTAAAAAAGGTATGTTAACTCTTTGAAAATGTTAATATTACGACTAAACAGTATCTTCACCCAATGGGTGAATCTTTTTTTGTTAAAAAACTCACCCCTTTGCCCCTCTCTTAAAAAGAGAGGGGCTGTTTGCATATCAAGTATCCTCCCTCTCTTAGGCTATTGAAATAGCCGCTAAAGAGAGGGAGGCAAGGTGGGTGAGTTTTTGTTTTCTGAATAGCCAACTGCGGAATTTAGGTTTAAATGCGCAACGCTGGAGGGAAGTGAAGATCTTGCTGTAAAACAATGACAGGATTGAGATGCTTTTAATTCACACATCAGACATGGGTAAGACGACGGTTCTGTTTTAATGGTTCAAGCGTCAATTTATATCCCATCGCTCTGCTAGCCTTCAGATAAGTCATAATATTACAGTTTTCACCGTTCTCTAATTTGGAATATTGCTGCTGTGTTAAATGAGCATCTTTAGCAACTGCTGATTGCGTTTTCCCTTTCTTCAGGCGTTTTTCATTCAACATGAATGCAAGATTGCGAAGCTCTTTCTCTTCTTCAAAAGCTTCTTTGAAAACAGGATCTTTCTGTTGCTCTTTGAGGTATTTATTAAAGGATGTCATGGTCAAGTAGGATATCCAAGGAATCAAGAAAGTCACGAACTGGACAATTACCTCTAACTGTTTTGTAGAAGTGAAGTTTCCATTCGCATTTCATGAATTAAAAATACATCAAATATGATGTAAAGTCAAAATGTTATTTAAGTTGATCCAAAATCAGGAGGCTGTTACGCGCGTGCAGCTGATGTAACTCTCACTTCAAGTGCCCCAGCCTTCAAGAGCGCTTTCGCACACTCATCAGTTGTGAATCCTGTGGTGAAGACATCCCTTTAAATGTGTAACGCTTATGGGAAAAGACGATCTTTCTGTAATGCAACAGTGGGGTCGTCTTTTTTTTAACCTCATTTAGTGTCAAGTGGGATGTTTTGTTTTACGATTCACTAAATTTGCAAATTTAAACCCACGCCGTTGGTCGGCTCTTTCTTTCTTTTTAATATCCTCACAGATGCGATCTACATTAAAATTAAATTTGGCCGCATTGGTATGTCTGATTCTACGAACCTCTTCGACAATTTCATCATTTATAAATTCCATGTTTGCCTCCCAATAATTCTTCTGGTGTACAAATAACAGGCAAACAGTAGCCTGCCAGATTCGCCTGTAGCGCAAGATGGGAACGGATGGTAGCGTTGGCTATATGCGTACAATTCCAAGTCAGAAGATAAGTAAGATTATTTACCGCAGCGATAGCTATATGCAATGCATCAGTAGCGGCACTATGAGGTACGCATTTAGCCGAAATAAATCTTTTTGCCAAAGCACTAACTTCGGATGATGACTTCAAAACCGTAAAGGGACGAATAAGCTCCATTCGGTTCCGGGAAGCATCTTTGTCACCACCTCTACACTCATCCAAAACAAATTCTGAAATATTCAAACTGTAATGCTGTTTTTCATTATCCCACCAAGATCGTGTAATTTGTTGCCGACCGGCTACAACCACATCACGACTCATCCGAGAAGTGACATAACTTATAATAGTTGTTTCAAGGTACACAGTAGGTTTCATATAGAATTAAAAATACTTTTTTACATCTACGAAACAAGTTGAGATATGCACTCATCAGTTGTCGCTCCTGTTGTGAAGATGTCCTTTTAAATGCGCAACGAAGCAGGAAAGTGAAGATCTTGCTGTAAAACAATGGTGGGATCGTTTTTTTATAATCTTAAATAGTTTAATTCCAGTTAACCATTAAATTGTTAATTATAATCTATGAAAGCGAACCATCGCCCCGGAAGGACGGCAAAGTAGGATGTTACAAACAATAACAATATTGAATTAAACAATACATAAGTTTATATTATTAGGAGTGGTAAATATGGATGAATTCGGCGCAAAAGAAATAATTCGTCTCTTGAAAGAACTCGATCGTTTAATAGATGATCGTCTGGAAATCATTCTATGCGGTGGCGCAGTTGGAATTCTCAAGAACACATTTCCACGTAGCACTCTTGATATAGATGTCATAACCTCCATTCCGAAGATATCACAATTCGAGAAACAAATAAAAATGGTTTCCGATAAGTTTTCCATATCACACAGATGGCTGAATGATGGCGCAAAGGGTTATGTCGATTTCTTACCAAAAGATTTCAGGAAACGACTTGAGCCACTAGAAAAAAGTTTTAAGTTCTTAGAAGTATTTATTCAGACTTCGATACTAAAAAAGCCCTCAAAATGCGACTGTTCTTGAAGGAAACAGGTATATGGAAGGAATAAAATTACTTTCATCTCAATGGGCGCGCATTGGCTTCCGTATCAATTCGAAGCCATTTGCAGAAGTTGTCGATATCGAAAAACTAATTGTTCGAACTTCTATTGAAGGCAGGAACGAACCAACTCTTTATTGGGGCATGCTCGCTTGGATTGTTCTTTATGGCGATTTAATAAATGTATCTCGCTTGTCCAGATACTTGGGAGAAGGTGACTCTGCTGTTATTGGTGCAACAATGGATATTGCAATCTCAAAAGGTGCGGACAAGAAACTATCTCATATTATTGATAAATGTGCAAAGTCAGAAACAGAGAAATCACTTTTTCATATTATGGAAACGAACAAGATTACGGCACAGATTGAAAAAGAAAATGGTCTTGTTGCTTTTAAAAAATGGGGCATTAATTGCTCCACAATTTCCGATAAGAGTGATGCAATGTTTACGAGGCAGTACATTCTTGAACATAACTTCAATCTCTTTCTAAGAGGACTCTTTGGTGCGAACATCCGCGCTGAGATTTTATTTCATTTGAGTCAAGTTTCAAAATCATACATAAAAGAACTATCTCGCTTGATAGGAATGTCTTATCAGCCTATTTATGCAGAAGTCGAAAAGATGGTTTTGAATAATATTCTTCGGAGTGAAACAATCGGTAAAATGAAATTGGTTTCATTAAGTCCTAAAGTTTTAGAGATGCTACATTTGAAACCTATTGCATAATCAGGCGAATAACGACAACATAGATATAAACCGCTAAGCTCTCGCTGCTGATGACACCCGTACTTCCAAAGCGCCAGCTTTCAAGAGTGCTTTAGCACACTCATCAGTTGTTGATCCTGTGGTAGCAACATCATCAACAACAATAACTCTTTTTCCCTCAACAACAGAACGATCGGCAACAAAGGCGTCCGCAATGTTTGCTGCACGATCCAATTTATCAAGAGAGGTCTGTGTGCCTGTAAACCTAATCCTCCTGAGCCCATTCCTCAGTATAGGCAGGCCTGTACTTTCAGAAAAGCCAAGTGCGATATATTCAGATTGATTGTAGCCTCTTGTCCTCTTTCTGGAATGAAATAGCGGCACAGCGACCACGCCATCCATTGTTGACCAAAAATCAATTGGTATAAACGAACCTATCTCCCATCCAAACCGCTTGCCTATAGAGGGCATTCTACCATACTTAAGGGCGTGGAGAGCTTTACGCATCTCCTCGTTCATAAGGTACCTTGCCCTGAATTTCGTAAAACTGTAAAGCCTTCCCGGAACGGGGAATAGCGGTGCCATGTCATCGGGCAGGAACGAAACCCAGCAGGCTTCGCATATAGGTGTTGAGTTACTATTGGTGTAAACATTCCCACAAACAGCACAAACTGACGGGATAAGAAAATCCGATATTTTTTTTACGAATCTAAATATTTTTATTGCACCCATTTAGCTGTTCGACTGTTTTTGTGCTATTGCCTTTCTATTCAGTACAATAAAAAGTACAGCTGACACAGCAAAAACAAGTGACAGAATTATCTGGTTGTGTGTAAACCCCAAATGCTTTTCAGTAGCAGGATACCATCGAAAAAGATCTACAACCGAACGATCAATGGCATAGAACATTGCAAACACAAGAATTGAGTGTCCTTCAAATTTTTTAAACCTTTCAGACAATATAATAATGAGTGCGACCAAAGCATTTCCGAGCACCATATAAAGCTGTGTCGGATGAATCGCTGCTGCTCCAACGCTCAACTGAAAGAGACCAGCTGGAGAATCGTTTGGAAATGTTAACCCGCAAGCACATCCAGTTGGCAAACCATAACAGCAACCTGCAAAAAAACAACCCATCCTGCCGATTGCCATTCCAAGCGCAACACCGGGAGCGCAAGCATCAAGAACGGTTGGAATTGAATAATGTCGCCATTTAATGTAAAAAATGGAAACAATAACCGCCGTAATCAAACCACCAATAAATACAAGGCCACCTATACCAAGAGAGCCATCGGGCTGTACAGGATTAACTATTGACAGTAGATTACCGCGAAACTCTTCAAAATTAAGAGCTACATAAAAGGCTCGCGCGCCTACAATTGCTGAAATAACTACAACCATAAAAAGATCCCAAATAAAATTGGGAAATATCTCTTTTTTCTTGGCTCTTTTTTCGGTTAGCTTTACCCCTACCAAGAAGCCAATCACCAGCATGATTCCGTAGGTGTGAAGAGTGAGGGGACCAAATTTCAAGATTGTTGGAAACATTATTAGTATTCTCCATGGTTTTTAGATACGCTCAATGCAATGGCTATCAACATCGTACAAGTTAATAAAAATGAGCCGCCATAGCTTAAAAAAGGAAGTGGAATTCCGGTAACAGGCATAAGGCCTATTGTCATAGCAATATTCACTATTGTGTGAAATGCCATTTGCGCCGCTATACCTACAGCGACAAGAGAGATAAATCTGTTCTCATATTCGTAGGAAAGTTTCAGCAATCTTACTATTAGGGCGACAAAGAGGGATATAACGACAAGACATCCAACAAAGCCAAATTGTTCTCCCAGTACTGCGAATATAAAATCAGTATGCTGTTCCGGTAAAAATGAAAGTTTTGTCTGAGTACCTTGAAGAAAGCCCTTGCCAAATAGCCTGCCCGAACCAATGGATGTGGTTGACTGTATTACCTGATAACCTGCACCAGCAGGATCAATTTTTGGATCGAGAAATGTCAATATGCGCTGTTTCTGATAATCATGGAGTCCTCCCCAGAATATGGGGAGAAGAATTCCTGTCATAAAATTTATCGCAATAGTACCAACCGTTACAAAAAGGTGTCTTGAATGCTTCACAACAAGATATACAGTCGCAATAAAAAAAAGAGCCCACAAAACAGTATTAAATGCAAAAAGTAGGCTCAATATCGGAGAAACAAGAAAAAATGTTTCCCAAAGAGTAAGCCCCCCCATATAAAGCATTGCTATGAGCATTGCCGAAAAAACGAGAGCCGTTCCAAGATCCGGCTGTTTTAGAATAAGCCCCATCGGTATAATAACCATCAATATCGGTCTCGTTAAGGATAACGGCCTATCAAGAGAGACGGGGTGCTGCGCCAAAATTCTCGCTAATGCAAGTAGTGTACCTATCTTCGCAAATTCTGACGGCTGGATCTTTATTGGCCCAACAGTAAACCAGCGAACGGCGCCAAGCGTAACTCGGCCATGAATAAGAACCATTACGAGCAGTATCAAGGACAAACCATAAAAAAGATACGACCAGTCGTAAAACATCTTTCCGGGGATTTTTATTATCGCGTATAAAATTGATGAGCCAAGAAGAATCCATACTAATTGCGTCCTAAACATATTTTGCATTTTTACGCTTTCTTCGTGAATTGTAGCGCTATATATCAGCAGCACACCTATAAGCATTAAAGCGTAAGATATTATAATCGTTGTTTTGTCAATTCTATTCCTAAAATCTTTTAGATTATCCATTTGTCATTCTTCCCCGGGCCAAGGCTTACCAAAATAAGCACGCATAATTTTCCCCGCTATCGGTGCCGCTACAGCTCCACCACCTCCGGCATTTTCGACAACTACGCCTATGGCGATTTCTGGATTTCCAAGCGGTGCAGTGCATATAAAAACAGCATGATCGTCACCGTGAGGATTTTGTGCGGTACCTGTTTTCCCTCCAACATCAACCCCATCAACTCTTGCCCGTCCACCAGTACCGCCAGGTTCAATTACCTCTCTTAAAGCAGAATTAAGCATTTGCCGTGTCTGATCAAGAAGCTCAAGCTGATGAATTGTATCTACGGCGAGACCGTAACGAAAATGAAGTTTGGGTAGCATCACTCCGCTGCCTAGAGCACCCGCATAGTTCGCAAGCTGAATGGGAGTAACCGTTTGGCTCTGTCCAATGGCGGCATTCAAAACCTGTCCCTGAGTCCAAACCCATCCCCTGCTTTTGAATTTCTCGTTATACTCCTGAGGGTCCATGACCTCCCCACTCTTTTCTCCGGCAAGATCAACGCCCGTAGTACCGCCAAATCCAAAAAGTCGCGCATATTGACAAATATAATCGATACCTGTTTTTAATCCAATCTGATAGAAATAGACATTGCACGATACTTTTATGGCCGGAATCATGTCCAATGATCCGTGACCCGTTTTTTTCCAGCATTTGTTTATTCTGCCCCCATACCAAAAACCCCCATTGCATGAATTAAACCTCTCATGAAGCCCTACTATCCCTTCGTTAAGTGCTGACAACGCAGTAACAAGCTTAAATGTTGAGCCGGGGGAATAAAGTCCAGTTATTGCTCTGTTATTAAGAGGTTGTCTGGGATCGGTAATAAAATCCCGCCAATACCGACCACGCCGGATAGAGGAGCTGGCAAAGAGATTTGGGTCGAATCGGGGAGAACTCACCATTGCAAGAATATCCCCATTCGAAGGATTGATTACCACAACTGCCCCACTTTGCGTATCCGGAAAAGCCTTTTCAGCTACCATCTGAAGCTTTAAATCTATTGTAGTTTTTAAATCCTTTCCTGGAAAAGCTTGGGCATTTGCCATACCTTCAATTTTATCAAATACTCTTCCATACGCATCTACAGTAACAAATTCCTTACCATCAATTCCATGCAGTACATCCATTTCATAGTAAGCTTCCAATCCAAATTTGCCTATAAAATCTCCAAGCCTGTATCCTTGTTTCTCAAAATCATCTTTTTCAAGCTGTTCTTCAGAGATTTCGCCCATATATCCCAAAGCGTGACAGGCAAGAGTACCGTATGGATACTCCCGTCTTGATTCTTCCATAACTCTAATACCCTTCAGGTCATCGGCGTGTTCAAGAAGAACAGTCGCTACATCAGTACCAATATCATCAGCTATACGAAATGGCTCAAACCGCCTCCGCCTTGCATTCTCAAAGGATTTATCAAGTTCCCTCTTGCTAAAGGCTATAAGCCCCTTTGAATCCTTTATGCGCAGCAGCTTTTCTTTAAGGTCGATTGCTCCCTTATTACCGTTTACATCGTTGTACACTATTGCGACGCTCCATGCTGAACGATTTCTTGCAAGGGGAATCCCGTTTCTGTCCAGAATAAATCCTCTCGGCGCCTTGATTACTTGAAGACGAACGCTGTTTGCTACTGATTTTGTGTAGTTTAAATCACCAGTAATGATCTGGATATAAAACAGACGGAAAATTATTATTAAAACTGCTAGTAAACATAAAGTCAGAATGACAAACCCCCTGCCCCGTGCTCCGGGAAATGGATCTGTACTTTTTAATCTTGACATACCACACTCACCTGTTTCGCAAGAGGTTCCTCACCAGCATAAAAACGGCTCCAGTAAGAGAAGTATAAATTGATGTGAATAAAATTATTTTGCTGAACGCCGTTTTATGGGACATTTCTGAGACGCCGGAAGATATGCTTAAAATAACAGAGTAGGAAATAGCCGCTAAAAATAGAAATAGTAGTTGCATCTTCCCTTCCATTCTGATTGTCTTTTCGTTGGCGAGTCCGGCAAGAAATCCAATCAAGACAAGGGCAAATGCAGTAGAACCTATATTCTCTGGTGAATAAACATCAACACCAATACCAACTAAAAATCCGACTATTGTCCCCGAGAAAGCCCCTCCCTTAACAGCAGTAAAAAAAGTAAAAAGAAAAACAAAATCCGGCGAAACACCACTTGCCGAGATTAATGGGCTAAATGATGTCTGTAAAAAAATCATAACAAACCCTATTCCAAGCCTCCGAAGAATAAACAGCAGCTCTTCTTTAATCATGCGGATACCATCTATCCTTTATTTTCAAGACAAAAAGATGCTCCATACTTGTAAGCCTTTGATGAAAATCTACAATAGCGATTTTAATTAAATCGTCACCATCTTCCAATCTGACAACTGTGCCAATAAAAAGCCCCTTCGGAAAAAGCCCTCCAAGACCCGAAGTTACTACAGTGTCGCCAATAGAGACGGCCGCATATTTCTGGAAAGAGACTCTACCATGCCTGGTATCCATACACTCCATAATAGCCGGCATGTCTATCCGGCTAAAACGGATGCCAACTTTAGAAGCAGGATCGTTTATAAGGCGTACCACCGAAAGGAATTTGTGAACTTCAATTACCTTTCCAACCACTCCATCAACAGTTGTTGCCGGAAAGTTTTTTTCAACGCCATTTGCCGTACCAACGCCTATTAACGCATAAGATGTAGCGACATCTCTCTTGTAAGCTATGATATCGGCGGGAATTAGCCCGATAGGTGAATTCTGCTTGTATTCGAGCATATCACGCAATTCACGGTTTTCGCGTAAAGCCTGTTTAATCTCCGCGTTTTCGAGCATGAGTTCAGTTGATATACGACGAAGATGCCCAACTTCATTAATCGTGCTGCGAATAGCGGTAACCTTTGCTACAACGATATGAACGGGATACATTACGGTTAACTGCAAGCCCCTTGCAAAACGGAGCTTTCCGCTAACAGGCTTGTTGGACAACCAGATGGATATAACAAGACAAACAGATAAAACAATTACCGATCTGAATTTGTACAGGATAACGGACATACGGAAGCTACCATCCCCTATTCATGATTCAGCGACCGGACGGAAGCAAGACTTTTCGATATTTTTCCATATTCTCAAGTATCTTTGCGGTCCCCATAACAATACGGTCGAGGGGTTCGTCAATGACATGAACCGGTAATTCGGTTTCGCGCATTAACAGTTCGTCAAGTCCTCTAAGAAGCGCACCACCACCGGTTAAAACTATGCCTTTATCCAAAATATCCGCAGATAGTTCCGGCGGTGTCTGCTCAAGTGCCTGTTTTACAGCTTCAACAATACGGTCAACGGGTTCTTTAAGTGCTTCCCGTATCTCCTCACTTTTTATTCTCATTGTCTTCGGTATGCCCGCTACAAGATCCCTACCCTTAACCTCTATTTCGATTTCTTCTTCAAGTGGCCAGGCAGAACCCACCTTCATTTTAATCTGTTCGGCAGTACTTTCTCCCACAAGGAGACTGTATGTCTTTTTTAAATACTGAGTTATGGCTTCGTCCATCTCATCTCCACCTACCCTAACGGAGGCATCGCAGACAATTCCGTAAAGGGCAATTACGGCAATTTCGCTCGTTCCTCCCCCAATATCAACAACCATGTTGCCGGAAGGATCTTCAACGGAGATATCCATACCGATAGCCGAAGCCATGGGTTCCGATACGAGATACACCTCCCTCGCTCCTGCCTGTGCAAGCGAATCGTAAACAGCTCTCTTCTCAACCTCGGTTATGCCGGAAGGAACACCACACACCACTCTTGGTCTAACAAGAAAGGAGTATTTCATCGACCGACGGAGAAAATCCTTTAAGAGCGCCTCAACCGAAGTTATAGCGGTTATAACACCATCCTTTAACGGCCGAACTGCTATTATGTCTCCCGGTGTTCTACCGAGCATTTTCTTGGCTTCCGCACCTATGGCCACAACTCTCTCTGTTTGCTTATCAACTGCAACAACGGTTGGCTCGTTAATAACGATGCCTTTGTTGCGGACATGAATAAGGGTATTAGCCGTTCCAAGGTCTATTCCGATATCATTTGAAAAAAAATCGAAAATGGCCATAGATAATGAAACCTCTTTAGGTTAAATAGTTTTACAAATACCGTAACATCCTTAATTTAGACAAATTAAGGCGTCCAATCAAACATATTTTTCTTATATTTTTCTCGTGAAATTTAATGCGATTAAATGGGCAATTGGGTTAATGCTCTCTTTCTCCTTTGGATCAGACGGACCTCTTGTTCTGAGACATGCCGATGGCTTTGAGTATATTGGAAAAGGTGGCATCAAGATTCAGCGTCTCACAGGCAATGTTTTCATTACCTATGCAGGTTTGAACATAAAATCAGATACCGTACTTAATGACGCGGTAGCCGAAAGGCTGGAGTTTATCAATCGTGTCTCGCTTGTTGATACAGCATATAGAGAGTTAAGGGCAAAGCGGCTAACATACAACAAAACCGCGCACACGGCTATCGCGACTGGAATGGTCGAAGTTGAGGACACCGTGGATAAGCTATTGATTACGGGTGAGGAGGGTCATTATATAAGGAGCGGCAGAATCACAAAGCTAACAAAAAAACCATTTTTGTACAAGAGAGAAGGCACCGGCGATACCATAAAAGTAAGAGCCAGACATATGGAACACTTCGGCGACATAAAAAAGAGTATAGCTACTGATTCTGTTATACTAACAAGAAGCGGAATGGTCGCTCGTGCGGGCAGGTCAGAATTTCTACATAGACAAGGACTGATTACGCTGACAATAAACCCATATATCGAGTACGAAAACAGTATCATTTATGGCGACACCATTCAAATACTCCTTACCGGTGACACTGTCCGAGAGATGCGTTCCTTCGGTAACGCTTACGGCACAATAAAAGATACAGCCACAACAACACACTTATCATCTGACACAATTACTTTGTATCTTGCAGACAAAAAAGCAAGACAAGCAACCCTTTTAGGACACGCACGAACCGCAGCATTTAATGATAGCGATTCTACAAGAACCAATGTATTGGCAGCCCGTACCATCAATTACTATTTCCAAGAGAACAAGATTGACAGTTTTTATGCTTATGGAAATGCCTCTGCACTATACTACCATGATGGAGATAGCGGAGAATTCGGCAGCGGAAGAAATGAGACGAGTGGTGATTCCCTTTATTTCTACTTCTTTGGCAAGAACATCGATCGGATACTTGCAAAGGGTGCCATAAAAGGTACCTATTTTGGAAAATGAAGCGGTTTATTGTATATTGTAGGTGAATTTTAAGTTCTTGTTGGAAGAAACCGGTCGTTTAAGCCTCTCCAATATTCTGTCGTATTCCGGCGCGGACGGTATAAGAATCCGACCTTTAATTATGGTCGCTTCGCTGTTTGCTTTGTTATGGCTTTAAACGAAACAAAAAGAAAGGACAGTGCTATGAAAATCAAGGTGAGAAAGTCATCCCTAACAGGCGACATAAGAATCCCTCCATCAAAATCGCATACCATTAGAGCTATTTGTATAGGTGCTCTCTCAAAAGGAGATTCGATAATTCATAATCCCCTTATGTCCGAAGACACATTAGCCTGCCTTAATGCCGTAAAATCACTCGGGGCAAATGTAGAAAACACCGCAGATGGCTGGAAAATCAACGGTTTTAACGGAAAGCCAGTAACCCCTGATACCCCTATCGACTTAAAAAATTCTGGCACAACAATGAATTTCATGATCTCCATGGCAGCACTTGGAGATGGAGAAATTCAACTCACAGGAGACAGTTCTCTTTGTAAACGACCGATACAGCCTCTTCTTGATGCTATACACCTGCTTGGCGCGGCAAAAGCCGAACCTGTAAACGGCGACGGAAATCCTCCTGTTATCATAAGAGGTAGGATGCAGGGAGGTTCGTGTACCATAGAGGGAACTTCTTCGCAGTGGGTTTCCTCGCTACTGATTACTGCTCCTTTCACAAAGAAGGGAATAGATGTAAGTGTTGTTCGCTTCAACGAAAGACCATATGTTGAGATGACTCTCGGTTGGCTGAAAAAAATGGGGATTGAGTACTCCCGTAACGGCAGAAACAATTTTGAGGTGCCCGGGGGACAGTCGTACCACGGATTTGAATCAGCTATTCCGGGCGATTTTAGTTCCGCAACCTTCCCGCTTATGGGAGCCCTTTTATGTGAAGGTTCATCGCTGCTAATTAAGGGTCTTGATATGAAAGACACACAAGGTGACAAGCGGGTGTTTGATATTGTCAAGGAGATGGGTGGGAATGTAGCTTCTGAAAATGGCGCTCTTCGTGTAAATTCATCTCCTATTGAGGGGTTCGAAATAGATTTGAATGAGATTCCTGATTCCCTTCCAGCATTTGCTGTGCTTGGTTGTATTGCCGAGGGCGAAACCCGCCTTGTCAGAGTTGCCCACGCGAGAATAAAAGAAACGGATAGAATAAAGGTAATGCGTGAAGAATTAACAAAGATGGGCGCAAAAATCGAAGAAAAGCGGGATGGATTACGAATAAAGGAAAGTAAACTTGTGGGGGCAGAACTTGATGGAAGGGGCGACCATAGAGTAGTTATGGCACTCACCCTTGCCGGTTTAATAGCCGATGGTGAAACCACTATTGATACGGCTGAGTCAGTAGCCGTCACTTTCCCAACTTTTTTTGAGAGCATGAAAAAGCTCGGTGCAAATATTGAGTTTATCGAATAAATGCACGCCATATTTTTTTTACTTTTTCCTGCCATATTGTTTTCTTCACCGGTTGTTATAAAACTTCTTACCGATAACACACCGGATTGGAGCAATGTTGAGAGCGCGGCAAAATCAATGACCGCCTCGCTGACAAGTGATGAACAAAAAGCCGTAGCGCTATTCAAGTGGACTGCATTAATGCGACATCAGGTTCCACCTGCACACGATAGTATTTCGGACGCAACTGTTCCTCCAAACCACCCACAATATGGAATTATTTATAATCCCATAAAACTTGCCAACAATTATGGTAATACTTTTTGCGTAAGTACAAATAGCATTCTGCCCCTGTTGTGGCGTAAACTTGGAAACAGATCTATTGAGCACGATATAAAGGGACACACTGTATGTGATCTTGAATGGGACAGCTCATGGCACCATTTTGATGCAGCATTTGGATTTATATACCGCGATTCAACGAGCGGAAACATACTCGACTGTAAAAGTATTATTGACAGAGAAAAGGGGAAGGTTAAGTCGATGATTTCCGATTTTACATATTGCAATAGGCTCGATACCGCCAAAGTTAACGGCAGTATATATCATGGAACAAGGATACACAACATTCTTGGGAAAACCATGGAATACTCCGTTCTTGAAGCTTCTCGAGAAACACTTTTTACTGAAATGTATTCGGATAATTACAGATATGAGATTAAGTTAAAGCCGTACGAATCATACACTAAATACTTCCACCAGATTGCTGACTCATTAAAATATTATCTGCCTGCAACTGCGTTATCAGCTCAAAATCCAAATTTAGTTGGCAAGGAGCGACTGAATGTAGTTGTAAATGGTATATGGAGGTTTGAACCAAACTTTTACGATAAACTGTCACTTTCATCATTCAGCGTGGTAAAAAACATTGATAATGCTTCCGGAACATTAAAACAAAAAAAGGGCAATGATACCTCGTTCGTAGTTTACAAAATATCGGCAGCCAATATAATATGTCATGCAGAAGCCATGTTAACGCATACATTAGGCAAAAAAGGCTCTTCAATAACTCTTTATTTTTCAGCCGATAGTACAAACTGGTACAAAATTGCCGTAATGGAATCAACAGGTAAAAGCATAAAAGAACACATTTCTATTGATGGAGCAAGGACGCGGACAGATTATTTTATAAAGCTTGCTATAAAAGCAGAAAAAAACGACAAAGAATGCGGCATAAACAAGTTTAGTGTTAATACATACACAATTATAAACCCAAGAACAATTCCATTACTAACGCTTGGCAGCAACCGGATAAAGCTTATTGCGGCAGATGGAATAGCGGCATCTTTTTTCTGGACAGAAATTAACGAAGACAATATAGGTAAACTCATTGTCAAACCCCGTTCATATCTAAAAAATGCTAAATCTTCAATTGAAGAATGGTTTATAAACTGCGACGGCATACGCAATCCAACCATGGACTCTATTAAGCTTTCATGGAAATTACAGACAAATGAAGTAGCTGGCTATTCCGACAAAATGGATGTTGGAACGCTAAGAGAGGTTGCAAAGTACTATTACCGCTTCGGGAAAAATATAGCTGTCGGCTCTCCGGTAGCTGCTTCACCGCCAACGGATTCAATGTGGGTACTAACCGACAACGAAGGAGGACCACGCCAACCTGCTGCTGTATGGCAAAAAGGAGCTAATCCTGTTGTTACAATTGAACTTGATAATAATAGAACAATTGCTTCTGGTGTACGGATACTTCAGGCCCTCAACGATTGCAATGATGATTTCTTCGATTCATGCATTGTGCAAATTTGCCAAGATGGCATGAGTTTTAAGCGGGAGGGGGTTATAACCAAAAGGCAAGTTTACGAATCCGTAACTAATTACCTCCATCCGAATACATATGATAAACCCGAGTTCAGACTTTGCCGTAACATGAATATCAAAAGATTCAAGTTCAGCCACGCTTTCGATACTGGAAAAAATACCGTTAAGGCTGTTAGATTCGAAATGTATAATTCTCGTTCAGACCTAAGAGTTGAAGAAATAGAAATATACGATTTTTTGGAAAAGAAACGGGTTGTCAACGAAATCGACCATTCATTTACACTACCCGATCCGGCAGGCGCGCTATAACAGACCTTTGTTTACATTAAGTATTTTAGCCTTGACATTTTTTAGAATTTTCCACTCAGAAAGATTTGTATTGGCAACAAATCCAATGCCGGAATAAGCATCACCCTCGGTAGTAACCATTTTTACAAAACGGTCACTAACTACCTTATCGGTCGCCTTGTACCAAATAATTCTGCTTGTAGTTACCGTTTTATGGTCGTAAGTTTTTACCTCTACATTGCCGAGCGCTTCAAGGGTGTCCATGCTTGGTGATATGAGTCCGGTATCTGCTTTTAGATGGGATGTGCCGGTTTTTGTGTAATAGATAATGTCAACAGGAAAAACAATAGTGCCCATGCCTGTCTTATATCTGACAATATTAGTGGCAGCTAACGACCAGAGCTTTTTACCATTTTCTGTCATTGACATCTTTACGGTATCCCTGAATACCTGAAGCGGTATGCTGTCAGGATTCATAAACCCTTCAGTATCGGGAACCATCCTGTTTTTACAGCCATTTAAAAGGAAAAAGACAAAAACAAGAGATACTAAACAGAGATTTTTCACGGCTTACTCTTCCATCTGTCATGCATCCAGATCCATTGCGCAGGATCGACCCGTATTAGCTCTTCAAGTTTTTTATTGTACGCCAACATCATGGAGTCTATCCTTTCATCTTCTGTACCGCCCACTGGAATGAGGGGGCTACACACCTCAACAAGTTGCGTTCCATCCCTCCGCCTCGTAGTAAAAATAGGTATAGCGTGACTATTAAAGCGAACAGCAAGTCTAAATGGGCCCACAACAGTTTTTGCAGGAATACCAAAAAAAGGTACAAAACGGCTATCTGCTTTAGTATCAAGATCGCACAGCACACCAAAACAGTTGCCTGCTCTTATCAGCTTAATCAATGCCCGTAAATCTTCTCCCCTCTCGATATAATCGACTGAGAAACTTTTTCTGTTAGTAATTATTAGCTCGTTAAGCCTTGGGTCGTATATCTTGGCGCCCATAACTGTTAGCGGAAAGCCAAGTTGTGAAAAACGGGCAGGAAGCATTTCAAAGCAGCCAAGATGCGCAGTTAAAAAGATTATCCCATTGCCGCTATCGAGCGCCTTTTGAGCAATATCAAGCCCTTTTATTTCCATAGCCACTTCTGGCTGCTCTTGTAACAATTTCCCGGTAAGAACTGCATCAACGAGATTCTGAGCGATGTTTGCAAATGTCGCCTTTCCGACTGAAATTATTTCCTTTTTACTATAATAACTACCAAATGCTCTACCCAGATTTAAAATCGTTTTATTTCGTTCTTTTACCAAAAGCCACCATAAAAGACTGGCGAGAAGCCCCGCCATAAAAAGAGAGCCGCGCCTCGGAACATTCCGCACTACAAATAGAAGCATTCGGACGAACAGATAAATAAAATCGTTTTTTATTCTTTTCCTATTCATATGCGAGATGAAGAACAAGCAGTCCCACCTCCCTCAAACTTTGAGGCGAACATTTATCTGGTGTATCGCTTACTGTATGCCAGTATGGATAATCAAAATCTATCAGATCAATAGTGGGAATTCCACGATCCAGAAGCGGTATGTGGTCGTCGTAAATTGCAAGTCCTTTTTCTTTTACAAAAGCCTTTAAACCAAGTTTTTCAGCGATATCAAACACTCTGTTTGTCAACTGAGGAGCGCGCCTAAGAGAGTTAAGCTCCATAGGAATGCGCAAATCACTATCGCCAATCATATCAAGTAATATTGCATATGAATATTCCGATGGATTAACATTTTTAGCAAAATGCTTAGATCCGATACACCACTGGTCGTCATTCATACCATAATCTTCACCGTCAAAAAAGACAATTTCTATAGTTACAGGAGGGGGCTTAGCCGCCAGCGAATGGCAAACCTCCATAAGCACGGCAACTCCGCTGGCACCATCGTTAGCACCAGGAACCCCCTCGTTTCTAAACAGAGGGTTGGGATCGCTGTCCGCCCAAGGTCGGCAGTCCCAGTGGGCACAAAAAAGACGGCGACCGTTTCCTTTGCCCTTAAAAACAACAGATACATTAGTTAGATTTAATGTAATGTCTCTTTTTTTGTCAAAGTGCTGAAAAGAATCCAGCCTTACAACCGCCCCTTTGTGGGTCAGCAACTCCTTTTTCATCCAACGCAGCTGATCTTTGTGTGCTTTAGAATTTGGAACCCGTGGCCCGAATGAACACTGCTTTTCGAGATAACGAAAAGCCCTGACTTCGTTAAAAGAACTATTCCACCCAGTTGTACTTAAGCAGAACAAAAGTAACCCAAGAAAAGCAGGCCTCACATCTGTTTCCGTTTTTCTTCTTCTTCTTTTGTTTTACATTTAATACATAAACGGGCATGAGGTACCGCTTTAAGTCTCTCTAAATCTATGCCTTTACCGCATTCATGACACTTACCGTAGTCGGCACTTTTTACCCGCCGCAGCGCTTCGTCAATATGATGAAGATATCGGCCTTCGCGCGAGGCAAAATGAAAGGCCTTTTCCCGTTCTGTAAAATCCGACGCCTGATCTGCGAGATGATAGGCATAGGACGAATTATCTCCTGTAGAATCCCGTGAGCTCATGTTAAAGCTGGACTCTTCGATAAGCCCAAGCTCGTGAAGCAGCTCCTCTCTCTTTTTTGTAAGAAGTTTTTCGAACTGCGCTCTCTCTTTTGCATTCATTTTTGTGTCTCCCCTCAATATTCCATTTAATTTATTTCTTCGTTACGCGCGACAGAAAAAAACGAATTTTTCCATTTTCAATATCCCACTCTTTTTCTGTTTCGGCTCCAACCATCTGTTCAACTTCGTTTATAGATACAGCAAGCGTCTCGGCCATAACCATTGCACTAAAATCATTTATCGCTTTTCGTATATCTGAGTTGGTCTGTTGTGAACTCCAACTCACAGTAATCCTATCTTCCTTATCGAATAGAGCCTCTTTGCGCATTGTATTTATTCTGTTTTTCACTTCTTGCGCCAAACCCTCAAGGTAGAGTGCTTCTGAAATTTTTGTGTCAAGGCCAACCGTTATCCCCCGTTTAGTTTCCAGAGCGGCACCGGTTGCAGAAATTCTTTCGATCACCACCTCCTCACCGGAGATAGTCTCTCCCATAACTGCCACACACTCACCCCTCTCAATACAGTTAATATCATTAATTGAAAGAGCAGAAATAATCTCGGCAGCTTCCTTCATTTTAGCACCAAATTTTTTCCCGAGGAGGCGGTAGTTCGGTTTTATAGATAGTTTTACAAGACCACTGTCATTCTCTATCCAGATAACGCTCTTAACATTAAGCTCTTCCATAATCAAAAAGTCGTAGGGACGAGAGATGTCCTGCTCTCTTTTGCCAGCAATAACGGTAATAGATTCGAGTGGTTGTCTAAGACGGATATTTTGTTTGCCACGCAGCGAATTCCCGAGGCCGACAATTGTTCTAACAAGTGCCATTCTCTCTTCAAGAGCAACATCTATTCGCAATTCATCAACAATAGGATAATCGCAAAGATGGACTGAGCATGCAGCATTTTTATCGATATTTGCCACAAGGTTACGGTATATATCTTCGGAAGCAAATGGCAAAATTGGAGCTATTATTTTTGAAAAAACAACAAGCACTTCATAAAGGGTACTGTGACACTCTTCTTTTACTTTCCAGTCCTCTTTAGCATCAGCCCAGAAACGAGTTCTGCTTCTTCGAATGTACCAATTTGTAAGATCTTCAATAAAATCAACCACAGCCGGAACAACCTTATATAAATTATAAGACTCCATCTGTATGTTTACTTCTTTAATCAGGCTCTGCATAACGGAAAGAATCCATCTATCAAGCTCATTTGCGCTTTTTCTAAAGTGTCTGGATGGATTCCAGCCATCCGTAACGGCATATTCAACAAAAAAGTTATAAGAATTCCACAAAGGAATAATAACGCTTTTAAGTATTTCTTTTATTCCATTTTCAGAGAACTTAAGATCTTCTGCCCTTACAACCGGCGAATTTATGAGGTACATACGGAGACTATCCGCTCCATAATTCTCCATCACAAACTCTGGAGCGGGGTAGTTTTTTAAGCGCTTGCTCATCTTTTTGCCATCTTCGGCCAAAATCAAGCCGTTGACAATAACATTTTTAAATGCAGGTTTCTTGAAAAGTATTGTTGACAAAACGAGGAGCGTATAAAACCAGCCACGGGTTTGGTCGAGTCCTTCCGCAATAAAGTCGGCAGGAAAACCTTTCTCAAAACGCTCTTTATTATCAAATGGGTAGTGCTGCTGTCCATATGGCATGGCTCCAGACTCAAACCAGCAGTCAAATACCTCCGGTGTCCGTTTCATTATTCCACCACACTTGCTGCTACTTGTGCAGCTGAAGAATATATTGTCAATATTGTGCTTGTGAAGATCGGTTATTTCCTTGCCGGATAATTTTCGAAGATCGTCAATTGAACCAATACATTCGACATGGCCACAGTCGGGACATATCCATAATGGAATACACGAACCCCAGAATCGATTACGGCTGATATTCCAGTCTTTTGCCTCCTTTAGCCAGTTACCAAATCTTTTTGAACCTACATATTCCGGCACCCACCTGATTTTTTCGTTATTAGCCGATAATTCATCTCGCAGGTCCTCGACACGGATATACCAAGCCTCTATCGCTCTATAAATTAAGGGAGTATCACTTCTATCGCAAAAGGGATAGCTGTGCATAATTGTTGCCTGATGGATGAGCTTCCCCTCGCTTTTAAGTTTCTGAATTATTGCCTTGTCCGCTGCCTTGCAATGCTGGCCGGAAAAATCGGGAACTGCATCCGTGAAGTTTGCCTCGATATCAAGAGGATCAACGAGGACAATGCCCTCCTTTTTGCAAATGCGGTAGTCGTCCTCGCCATACGCAGGCGCCATATGAACTATTCCCGTACCATCTTCGGTGCTTACAAAATCATCAATCAAAACCCTGAAACTGTTTTCGTGGTCCTTGAAGTAAGGGAAAAGAGGTTCATATTGCGTATTATAAAGCTGCTTACCCTTAAATTTGCCAATTATTTCGTAATCGTCAGTTTTCTTGTAAATGGATGAAAGGCGCGCCTCCGCCAAGGTATAAAAGACCTTTTGCGATTTATCCAACACCTTTACATAATCGACATCGGGTCCAACGCATAGCGCAAGATTGCTTGGAAGAGTCCATGGCGTGGTTGTCCATGCGAGGAGATATTCGTTCTCCTTACCCTGTACGCGAAAACGGATGGTAATTGATGGATCCTGAACAACCTTATAGTTGGAATTTGCCTCAAAATTTGATAGCGGGGTTGTAAGTGCCCACGAGTAAGGCATTACTCTATGCGCTTTATAAACCCTCCCCTGCTTCCAGATTTCCTTAAAAACCCACCAGACAGACTCCATGAAGGTGCGATCCATTGTCTTATAGTCGTTATCGAAATCGACAAATCGTCCCATTCTCGTAACAGTGGCTCGCCATGCGTCCGCGTACTTAAGGACAGAAGAGCGGCAGGTCTCGTTGAATTTATCGATTCCCGCTTTAATTATTTCTGGAGTACCCTTAAGATTTAGGTCGTCCTGAACAAGCTTTTCTATCGGGAGTCCGTGACAATCCCATCCGAAACGCCGTTCTACAAATCGGTTTCTCATTGTCCAATAGCGAGGTACAATATCCTTTAATGTGCCAGCAAGCAAATGGCCATAGTGCGGAAGGCCGGTGGCAAAAGGTGGGCCGTCATAGAACGAGAAGGGTTCTTGCCCCTCTGTTTTTTTAAGTGACTGCTCAAAAACCTTTTGGTCTTCCCAAAAACGCAAGATCTCCTTTTCCATTTCTGGAAAACTTCTCTTTTTATCGATTCGCTGAAACATTATTCTTTATCCTTCCAACTTCATACACCGAATTAACAGACCACGCCCCAATTCAAGACAGAAGGGAAAAAATACCTACTTTCTCCCATCACGGGCAAATTAATACTAAATTCCGCAGTTGGCTATTGCCGAAAACAATAACTCACCCACCTTGCCTCCCTCTCTTTAGCGGCTATTTCAATAGCCTAAGAGAGGGAGGACTTTTTGTTTTGTAAGGTCTCGTCCTGAAAGATGTTTACACTTTCAGGAGGTGTAAAATGCATTTTAGGAAAGAAAACGGGGTATAAAAAAGCAACTTTACCGCACTAAATGTTAGAAGTCAGGAAAACTATGTTTTTAGAGTACTATCTGGTATAATATTCAACTTTGAGCATTATAATGGTCAGAAGAGATCTTGTTTAAATAAGCCTTTTCTTCTGTGCAGGGGGCAAAAAGCTTTCTCTTGAAACAACTTTTCTAGCGGCTTCTTTATTTTCATCCATACCAGTCGCTTCGACAGTTTCAGCAATCTGTCTGGTTGATAATTCGGCCAGAGCAGTAAAGATTAGTTCTGCTTCTGTCATGTGATCTCTTAAATTATGATTCTTAAGTCCTTTTATTTCTTTGTGGTTTTGAACACTTACATCCGCCCATTCCTGATGAATGATGTTTGTCAGGATTGCGTACTCATCGCCTTTTTTTATCTCATGATCCGCCCAATAGTCCGTCAGCTTGTTACGAGTCTCCTGCCCTGTCATCCGCTGCTCTATCCACTTTTTACTGCGCCCCTGTTTATGCCATGTTTCACGCGCACGATCCAAGGCACGGGCAGGATCAGAAAGCTCCTGCATCCGTTCATAACCTACTTTAGCCAACCATACTTTATAGGCTCCGCTTTAAGGGCTGGGCACGCTCTGAACAAGGCGCAGCAGTGTTTCAGCAGTGGCTACATCAGTCAGGTAGTATTTACCGTCCGCTGCTTCCATTTTCAGTAGGTTACAATTTGTAACCGACTCACTCCCCTCCTTTTTCAGCCTGTTTTTTAAAACCTTCCAATAGTTTCTTGCGGCTTGCTGGTTAGGCTGTTGTATTAGCACCTGAATGATATCTACAACTGAGAACCACCATGTTTCAGTTTTCTCATTATAGAGGCGACGGATTTTTTGACCTTCGAATATGGCTAATTTATTATTCATTTATCCTAAATTCCGCAGTTGGCTATTCAGAAAACAATAACTCACCCACCTTGCCTCCCTCTCTTTAGCGGCTATTTCAATAGCCTAAGATAGGGAGAATACTTGATATCCAAACATCCCCTCTCTTTTTAAGAGGGGCTACCCAAAGGGCGGGGGTGAGTTTTTAATAAAAAGGTTCACCTCTTGGATAAAGATTGCGACTTAAATATCTCTCACAACAACGAAGGTATCTTTTTTTTCGATTGCAGAGGTGGAAACTCTCTTTCAAACTTTGGCCTACAATTAACCTTATAGCGGTTTGCAAAGTTGCATAGCCCATGAGAAGGTAATCAAAACGGATTTTCATTTGCTCTTTTCTTTTCATATTCAGTAATTAATTGTACAAATACATTACCGCCATTTTGGAAATAAATTTTTAAGAATTCTTCAGTCCCAACAGGCAAAAACTCTAATGATTCAGCATTTATTTTCTTGATATTAAATTCAGGCAATTCAGAGTAAAAAGAATTTTTCTGAATGTCCTCAATGTAGTTTGCGAGATTTTTGTTCGAAATGCCACCGGGATATTGTATTCTTAAAAAATCGTCTTTTTTAAATGGTTGATATCTTTTATCCTTCCCAGTTATTAATTCTTCAGGTCCAAATATTGGATTAACGATGATTAATTTTTTAGATGTGCCTTTTACAGCATCAATTAAGAGATTGTTTATGTATGGATCAAAAAAGCTATATCCAATTACAAAGATGTAACTCTTGTCTTTTAGCTTGCTTCTGAAATGTTGTATCAACGTAAAGAATGGCTCAACTGAAAATGTCTTTGTGCCCTGACCAAATATTAAGTAAGGGGAATGCTCTTCTTCAATATGCCCTTTTTCTTGTTCGTCTAATTTTTCTTCCTCTTTAAATTCCCCGCTGTCTAGCCTTACCCAATCTAAAGAACCGTGAAGTTTGTAAAGGTTAATTCTTCCAAAGTCATTTGGAATTTCTTCTTCTTCAAATCCTCTCCACTCACCGCTTACAAATCCTCTCCAAGGTTTATTATGATATTCCGTAAAAAAGTTTTCAATCACCATATCATTATTCAACGAAAAAATGTCTAATCTAAATGGCTCAGTGGGAAAATGCTGTAGAAAATCTTTAAGAGATGATAAAAATGTATATTTGTTTGGCTTTAACCATTCCCGTAATAGTTTTGATTTAATTTTTCTGTCTAATGAATTAAAGAGAGAATCAGGATACTTTTCTGATTTAGAAAGAGAATCAAACTCTGATTCTAAAAGAACAAGTTTATCTGCCCAGTTTCCTGTTATAGGGTAAGGCAAAAAGTTTTCTCTGTTTTTAACACGTCTAATCAACAAGGCAAGTTCTTCAATATTAGGTGTGAATTTGAAGTTCTCTGCCGTTTCAAGTGTTCTCCATTCGCTATGATACTCAAGACAAGAAAGTAGAAACTTTAATGCTTCCTTTTCAGGCTTGTTAAAAGTGTCATCATCTTTGCTGCTAATTCTTTTTTTAAGGTCTTCTAACCCACATTCCTCACCTTTTTTTATGGTTCTTTCAGTAGTTATTTGAACTGCT
>CAZPWS010000041.1:0-27229 GCA_964590225.1 uncultured Fibrobacterota bacterium | reverse complement strand
CAAGCAGATTAGAAAAGATAAGAGCAATAAAAAATGCAGCGAATGCAATCGATTCTGGTTCTTTTTCATCTCTTTTACCTTTTCTTGATGACCCATCACCATCGGTAGTTGCAGCCGCAATAGCTGCTCTTGAACCCACCGCACATTTTGCACAAGTTGTTAATGCTATAAAACGGCTTTCTGATAGCAAAAATGGAAAAGTGCGCGCTTTTGCGCTTAGGGCACTCCATAATTCCGGCTGTTTTCCAATTACAAAAGAAATCGAATCGATGATCGCGGATTCAAACGACACTATCAGAGGTGCTGGCGTATGGCTTGCAGGAGAAATAGGAACAGGGTGTATTTATTTTGCAGAGCTTATTAATAAAACAACTCTTGACGGCTCGCGATTTGTAAACATCAACCGCAGCAGAGCTCAAAGGAAACTTTTAAAAGAATACTCAATGGGCAAAAGAAGCGCTGCGGAAGCAGTAGCCGAAGAGGCGTTGCGGAGTTGTATCGATAAACCAGCATCTTTTGTAGTGCAGCGAGAACGGTTCGTTAAGAGTGTTTCTGACCGTTATGGATATAAGCAGAGAGAACTTGATGCAATTATGGCGAAGCTGGCCGAATTTTCGTTCTGTTCAATAGATAATGATTCTTTTGGCATGGAGCGGATTGTGTTTACCGAATGGGATATAATGGATCTTTATCTGTTTTACTGTCAGGGTATTCGCACCGGCGAAGCCTCTGCATGGCATAGTTTATCGCAAGATGCTCTTGCAGTTTTGCAAAATATGACCTACCTTGCACAGAAACATGGACGAATGATCGATCACAGGACTTTTTTCCCTATTAAAGAATTTGGTAAAGTTACGGTCAGTGGCGGGAAAGATATCGCGGCGTCCATTTCAGAATTAGTTACACTAAAATTGTGTGAGTTAATAGAGGAAGATGGCTGTACCATGCTTTCTTTCCGACGGGAAAGGCTGCTTAAAGTGGTGAAAATTATAAAATGGCTCCCTCTGTTCCAAAAGATTGTTATATTATCTGTTTCTTATAACTTAAAACCTAAACATTTACAGGCTAATACATAAAAATGCAGGACGAAGGTACCGAAGCATATCTTGAGAGGTTGTATTACAAGGATCTTGGCCGTTACAAGGTGCTCAACGATTGTGAAGAGCGCAACCTTGTGCAACTGCTTCAAAACGGTGACAAGGAGGCCTTAAACGAACTCATTCTTGGCAATCTCCGTTTTGTTGTGAGTATAGCCCGAAAGTATCAAAATAGGGGATTAACGCTTCTTGAGCTTGTTAACGAAGGCAACCTTGGTTTATATAAAGCCGCTAAAAGATTTAGTATCGATAAGGATGTAAAGTTTACTTCGTACGCAGTATGGTGGGTAAGGCAGTCAATACAAAAAGCCCTTTTTGATCAGGCAACGATAGTAAAGATTCCGCCCAACAAGGTTGCTATGATACGGAAGTTTAAGCGGGCTATGGCGGAATGCGAAAACGATATGAATAAAGCACTGCAACTTAAAGAATTTAAACCCTATGCTTCGGAAATTGTCGATATACTGGAAAAAATGAGTCCATATTCGCTGGATGCCCCTCTTTCCAACGATTCAGATGACGATGGCGAACTTACTCTTCTTGATGTTATAGGTACTGAAGCTAAACAGGAAGACGAAGTAGAAAGAAAGGAACTTAAAAAGGTTCTCGATTTCATTTTATCAAAAATGACTAAAAGGGAAGAGGCCGTGCTTCGTATGTATTACAGTATTAATCACGATAAGGAATTTACTCTTGAGGAAATTGGGGAAAAACTTTCCCTGACAAGAGAAAGGGTGCGCCAGATTAAAAACAAAGTTCTACGCAAGCTTTTTAGAAGCAAGGAGCTGCGGCAACATCTTAAAAATGTTCCTAATGAGGGTTCGGAGCCGGACTACGATAATGAATGTCAATGACAAACAGAATATTTTAGACGGTAAAAATGTGCTTGTTTCTGAAGCCAAGGCGCTGGCTATTGCGGCTAAAAAACTCGGGAAACCTTTTAGTCGTGCTGTCAATCTTATCCTAACAGTAAAGGGCAAAGTTATAACAACCGGAATTGGAAAATCAGGGATAATCGCGCGCAGAATCGCTTCAATTCTTTCGTCAACCGGCACGCCATCGTTTTATATGCATCCCGTAGAGGGAATTCACGGCGATATAGGCATATTTTCCAAAGACGATGCGCTTATTTTGCTTACGCATAGCGGAAAATCGGATGAATTATTAAATCTGCTGCCATATATCAAAAGACATGGCATACCTATAATTCTAATCTCAAAAGACAGCTCGTCGTCGCTTGCAAAAATAGCAACCGTGGTCCTGGAAACGGGCGTAAACAGTGAGGCTTGCCCCTATAACCTTGTTCCTACCACAAGTTCAGCCGTAGCGACGGGACTTGGCGACGCGCTTGCAATAGCGTTAATGAAGGCAAAAAAATTCCGCGAGAGCGACTACAAACTTGTTCATCCGGCGGGTGAACTTGGTAAAAGACTTCTTTATAGAGTATCCGATCTTATGGTAACCGGAGAAACCCTACCGCTGATTAGCAAGGATACTATTCTCCGACAGGCGGTCTCTGTTATATCACAAAAAAGGCTTGGCGTGGCCTGTGTGGTTGGCTATCATGGTGAGCTCATCGGAATAATTACCGATGGCGATATCAGAAGGGCAGTAGAGCGAAATATAAACTTCGACGCAATAAAAGTATCTTCTGTTTGTACAAAAATTCCAAAAACCGTGTTTCCAGAAACCCTTGCAGTTGAGGCCCTATCTACAATGGAAAAGAACCAAATAACAACATTGGTTGTCTTAAACCGCGGAAAAAAGCGTGTGCCGATTGGCATGATCCATTTACACCATATTCTCCGCGCTGGTGTTGTTTAATTTTTTAATGTCAACAAACACTAAGTCACATTATTTTATTTCCGATGCACACTTCGGGGCAATTGGCGAAAGCTCAGAAGAAGCAATTAGTGATTTCATAGATGTATGCAAAGAAATACAAGAAAAAGGGAAATCACTCTTTTTGCTTGGCGATCTTTTTGATTTTTTTTTCGACTATAAGACGGTTATTCCACGCGACGCATTCTTAGTGCTGTGCGCTCTACGGGAGTTGACTAGCGCAAAAATTGAAATAACATACATATGCGGCAACCACGACTTCTGGCTTGGCAATTTTCTTGAAAAAGAGATAAATATCAAAGTGATTAAAAAACAGCTTGTTCAAGAAATCGACGGCGTGAAGGTTCATATGGAGCATGGCGATAATTTTCTTATAAAAGACAAACTATTTGGCAGATTGTTTGGCAAAATTGTTAAAAGCCGGTTTAACCGCAAACTTTATCGTATAATACATCCAGATCTGGCAATTCCACTTGCTCTTCGCGTATCACTTTTAAGCAGAAAAAGGTCGGAACGGTGTGCAGACAAAGAAAAAATAATTCATTCTTATAGAATGCGAGCAAATTCATGCATAACCGATACTGGCGTTGATGCTGTAATAACAGGACACACCCATTTTAGCGACCTATTCTCTTTCGGAAGTAATCGATACTATATAAACACAGGAAGCTGGAGCAACAACAGGGATTACATTACCCTCGAAAATGGAGTGTTTCAACAATGCCAATACAAACAAAAATGAATTACATCCTACCAATCTTATTTTTATTATTGAGCCTGCAAATACCTTATGCATCGTCAAAACCATCTATGGCCATCATGGGCGTGACCATTAACATCGCGAGAGATGAACTTGTCAGACTATCTGATTCTATAGTATCAATATTTGGCGGTGAAATAATAACAGATTCAAACACTGTGATAATACACGCAGGCACAAAACCATTTGTCGCAGATGCAATGGCTATAAAAAGCCTTAAATGTCTCTTTAATCGCAAAAAAAAAGTGCAGGCCGTAAATATAACTCTACAAGTTGAGAATATCGATGCGCTTATTAGAACAGTAGATCAGATAGAAAACATATTTGGAAGAGCGACAATTAAGCCCGAAAAAATCGGTTACTCCTCCGAATTGGAGTGGAAGAACAATAAGAAGTTTAATGCATTTCTATTCTCCTCGGTTGAACAGTCGGAAACCTACTTTCTTTTTGCTACCCCATCATTTATGAAAGAAGAAAACGAACGGAGCAAGTATGCAAAGTAGTTATTGCTTTAAGGCACTTTAAGGCAGTACTTTTATCATATGTCTATTTCTTTTGCAAATATTATTCTAGAGTTTAAAGAATCACTAAAGTCAATACCGATCGTGCCAGGTAAACTCTTTTATATCTTATACGACCACAATGGAATTGTGTTTCATCATGAGTACATGACGATTGCCAATCTACTTCCAAAGGTTATTAATGAACTGATTGGTAAATCATTATTCACATTCATTAAAGAGCCCATAGGAAAAAAAGGGGGTAACAAAGAATTTCAACAGGCCTTTTTTCCGGAAAAGGGGCGCCATCTGCCATTTTTAATGTATGATTCCGGAGCCGACCCTCTTGTTTTTTCGAGAACTATAAATTGTCAATCAAATATTATAAATAGGGGTAGTCATTACTTAATGGCCGTTCACCCACAAGAATACTATATGGACAGGACAAAGGGTAAAATCACCGAAGATATGGCTGTTCTTATTGACGATAACAACGAGATTTTAATGGCCTGTCAGTCGTTTACAAGGGCATTTCTTGATAGAGAGGGTAATAACCCTACAAAACTTGACAACTATACCATGTCAGAATGCTGGGAAAGCATTCTCGGCAGAGAGGAAGCAAGCATTCAATACCTTAAAACTGTAAGGGACTCTTCGGTTGAGGTATGGAGGCGATGGAAAACATATCCACCATTCAAAATATCTGAGTGGCTTGCCGATTTTAACTCCCGTTGGAAAATTGAAAATAGCTCGCTTTCAACATCGCATTCCGATGGAAATGGCGTGGTTTTAAATCTATCGGAGCTTGAACAGTTTAAGAATGACATACGGGTTTATATAAAAGCAAAATTATCACACGATACTACAATTGGTGTTCTCTTTCATCTTGATATCTATAGAGTAGGCAGCCTCACAACCGCGCCAGATTCAAACGGCTACAACTTTTCGATTAGAAATATACGGGAAGATTCTACTGCACAGCTTATGCTCAAAAGGGATACCCATCCATTACAGGATTTAGTGCTGCAAAGTTCTCTGATAGGAAATTTTAAAAACGGCGAAGCAATTGTAGATCTGTGTTTTGAAAAATGCGGCTCTGCTTTTTCGCTTATTATTGGCAAGGAAAGGATAGCGACACTATTTGATGGTAATCCCATTATTGAGTCTCATCATGTTTATTTCGGTCTGCTGCTTTCAAGAGGAATAGACATAATGGCTGTAAATGTTGATACCAGGCCATCCGTATTCGACGAAAGCAAGTTGATGAAACAAGTTTTTGATATGAGGTTCTACAAACTGCCAGGACGAGTTTTTGAAACAAGAGTTGGCAATGTTGCTTCAAATATGGAAAAGCCGGTCAGATATGCTTACATGAAAGATGTTACCAACAGCAGAAATCTGATGGAACAGCTTAACACAACCGTAAATAAGCTGAATAATGAGCTCGAAACCGCTAAAAAAATACAGGCTATGCTTTCACAAGTTAATGAGCCAAACGATAATCGCATATCAATTGCAAGCTATTACTCCCCCTCTCTACATGTGGGCGGTGATCTTGTTGACATAAAGGCTATTTCTTCTGATAAATACACGGTTGTCATATACGATGTTTCGGGACACGGAATAGGGGCCTCGCTTATTTCGGCGATGGCGAAATTGGCTTTTGAACACGCACTGCTTGTAAGCGACGACCCGTCTAAGGTTTTGGAACTCGTTAATAACGACATATGCAGGCTTACACACGCAACGCTATTTCTTACGGCGTTTATCGGAATTATAGACCTTTCGAACTATTCAATAACATACGCACGGGCAGGCCACTGTTTACCAGAAATATTTAACAATAAAAGAGGAACTTTCCCATTTGTACTTACTGGCGGTGGTTCTGTACTTGGTCACTCAAATGAGTTTGTATATGAATCATTTTCTGAAAATCTTGTTCCGGGCGATAGGCTCTTTTTTTATACCGATGGCCTTATAGAAGCGCGAAACAGCGATGAGCAGTTCTATGAAAAAATAAGAATGAACCACATTCTTAAGTCAACAGTTAATATGGCGCCGAAGTTAGCAGCCGATAGGCTCGTAAAAGATGTGTCAATGCACATGAAAGGCCATCCCTTTCAAGACGATGTTACTTTCCTGATAGTAGATATTAAATAACCAAAATCACTAAAATAGTTTTGTTGAATTTTCTTCATGTGACAGTTTTTGTCATGTGTTGTCGCTATATTATTGTCGTCAGCGATTGTTTCTTTGAAATATCAGGTACGATGGATAACTCAATAAATAAAAATTTAACACAAAAAAAGGATTCATTTATGAACGCAACAATTCCAGTAACAGAGGTCAGGGTATTCCCTGTCAAAAACAGTCAGTCTAAAATCAGAGCTTTTGCTCAATTGGTAATAGGAAACAGCTTCAAAATTACGGGGCTGAGAATAATTGAGGGAGATAACGGTCTCTTTGTAGGCTACCCTTCCGAAAAAGGACAAGATGGAAAATATCATGAATTTATCAAGCCAATTAACAGATCTGGGGTCGATCTGATTCAAGACAGCGTTTTGAAGGAATATGAACATTCCTTGGTAGCTGCATAAAATTCTACAACTGATTATCCGTCGTACAAAGCTGACTTTATTTATGCTTAACATTAAGAAGGAATACATTATATGTTTAACAATACAATGGAACTAACCAATTTGACGATCCATCCATCCAAATTCGAAAACTCAAAGACCCGAGCCCTCTGCACGGCTACATTTAACAACGCACTAACAATATCCGGCATAAGAATAATGCAGGGGAACAAAGGGATATTTGTCGCTTTTCCACGAAGCGGCGGTACTGGTAAGCAGCGACCTATCGTTTATCCTGCGACCAAGGAAATTCATAAGTCGATTTCAAGCAGAATATTGTCAACATATGTGATAAATTACTGTGTAAATGAATATGAAGTTTAGCAATTTGTAACATAAATGCATCACCCCTAATGATGCATTGAGGTAACTTAAAAAAAAGAACCTCCTAACTCATTAAGAATTAAGAGGCTCTTATAGTACCGGCGGAGGGTATCGAACCCCCGACACAAGGATTATGATTCCTTTGCTCTACCGACTGAGCTACACCGGCAATTATCCAAATATATGAAATGTCATACGCTGTGGACAAGAATGTAGAAAAAGTTTAGACTCTGTATCGGAAAAGCATAAGCTTTTTGTCTATAAGCAAAATTTTGGTATTACTCATAGCGAAGCGCCTCAATTGGATCCATTCTGGCCGCCTTAACAGCAGGATATAAGCCGAATAGAATTCCGGCAAAAACCACAGTGGCCGTAACAGATAAAAATACAGATAGTGAAAGTGCGGGACGAATTACTCCGTCCGTTGCCATTTCAATAGCGTCAGCAAAGATTAGCGGCACGGTTCCAAGCAACGCTCCAAAAATACCTCCAGCAACCGAAAGGGTAAGAGTTTCAGAAACAACCTGGATAAAGATTTGTAAAGGAGATGCGCCAAGAGCTTTTCTAACTCCAATCTCGCGAACCCGCTCGGACAAACTTGACAGCATAACATTCATTATGCCAAGCCCGCCCGAAACAAGTGAAACAATAGCAATCAAGCCCATTATACCCGTTACATTGCTAAGCATATCAAGAAACTCTTTAAAATGGTCGGGCTGGGCATACTCGAAATCTTCTGCTCCGCGATGGCGTGCAATCAGGGACTGTCTTACATTATAAATTTCCTGCTCCATTTTTTTTGGATTATCCACTTGCAGCATCATGAAGCCAGGATTAGGGTTTTCTCCCGAAATATATTTTTGCATTGCCTTAATTGGTATATAAATATTTCTTCTTATCCAACTTCTCTCTGTACTACCTTTTTCAAAACCGAAAACACCAATAACAGTAAAAAGCTGAGCACCAAGTTTAAACTGCAAGCCAATAAGCGATTTGCCCCAAACGGGATGCGTCTTAAGCTTTTCTTGAAGCCGCTCAGCTCTTGATTCCGAAATTAAACAGACCGGATTTCCACCATAAAAATCTTCGTTTGATATTGTTCTGCCTTCTTTGATTATGACCTTTCTGTCACTTTCAAAATCTCGGCTCATAGTTGCGCTATCAACCCCTCTTACAAGTGGCTGAATTGGTCCTGCCGGAGTATTGATCATGATAGTTCTGCTTATGGAAGAAAAATAACGGCTTACAGAAGGGTTGTTTTCTTCGAGCCACAAACCATCTTCATGACGGAGTCCGCGCGAACGGCTGAAAGCAGCTCTTGTTTCTGGAGCGATTTCCGCAGAGTGGATAAAAACCGTCCCCATCCAGTCGCTCATTTTTGTGTCAAGAAATCTATTTAAACCCTCCATAAGAGAAAGCATTATTGTCATGACAAGCACTCCTACGAGAATTCCAAGGGCTGAGAGTCCTGACCGGAGTGGATGGCTACGCATTTCGATTAGTCCCGCCTGCAAACCTGCATAAATAGCAAGTGCTATTTTAAGCATGGGTTAATGCCTCCACCGGGTTCATTGAAGCGGCCTTTATGGCAGGGAAAAGTCCAGAAAGAATACCTGTAACAATAGTAAAAAAAAGTGATAGCAGGTAGTCGTTGCTTGAGATCATTGGCTCTATTGGCAGGTAGGGTCCAAGAAAAAGCGCCGGAACTGAACCAAGAACAATACCTGGAATTGCACCAAACGAAGTAACAATTATAGCTTCGAGTAAAAACTGTGTAAACAGGTCGCTCTTTCGCGCTCCAAGAGCCTTTCTTAGGCCGATTTCTCTTATTCTATCGCCAATAGTGGCGAACATGATATTCATAATACCAATACCGCCTATTAATAGCGATAGAATAGCAAGTACTGTAAGAAGAGCGTTAAGCGCAAAGGATGTTTTTTTCTGTTCCTCTATTCTTGTTTCGTTAAGAACCACCTCGAAATCTTCCACCCCTCTATGCAGCATGGTAAGCCGTTCTTTAATCGAATCAGTAATAGATGTCAGTTTGGATACGTCTTTAATTGAAAATGATAGATCTTTTATTTCCCCTGTCCCCGATGCGAAATACTTTTTATAAACGGAGTATGGATAAAGAATTGAACGGGCCCGCCGGTCCCATGCTGTTTCCGTCTTTATAATTCCAACTACAATGAAAGATTTCCCCATAAAATTTAAGGAAGAACCCAAAGGATTTACACCACGAAAGAGCTGGTCTGCGACCCTTTGCCCAATAACACATACAAGTGCTGCTCTATTCATGTCCTCCTGCGAAATTATTCTTCCGCTGCTGATTTTGTAGTCATAAATAGGAAAATGGTCGGGCGTTAGGGCAGTAATGCGTGATCTTGTTTCTCTACCCATGGCGCTTACTCTGACACCTGTATCGCTCTCTAAAAGTAGCTTGTCAATATTCCCAATTTCGTTTTTTAGCTGCATAAACTGGTCAAGTCTTAAGCCTGGAGATCTCTGAAAAAGAGCCCTCTCCTCTGCATCCTGTGCGGCAATAGTTTTCACTTTAACAATATTCAGTCCGCCCATTCTAACAAGTTCATCATCAACCATTTTTTGCATGCCACGCATGAAAGAGATAAGAACAAGAAGTGATGCCATGCCGAGAAAAATGCCAAAAGAGGTTATAATGGTGCGCCGCAGGTTTGAAAAGATTTCCAACACACAAAGCTTCATGTTCATTACAATAAGAACAAAAAAGCGCGTGGCTATTGTACTATTCATTATAAAGATAACCGTCTCTTATATGATACCGTGTTTCAGATACAGAAGCAACTTCCGCTTCATGCGTAATTATGGCAAGCGTATTGCCTTCAGCATGTAGTTCTCTGAATAAGTCAAGTATCTCCGCAGTGGTAGATGAATCAAGATTTCCAGTTGGTTCGTCCGCAAGAATCACTGCCGGCTGCTTAACAAGCGCCCGCGCGATGGCTGTCCGCTGTTTTTGTCCGCCGGAAATCTCGTTTGGCTTATGATGACGCCTGTCCCAAAGACCAAGACGATTAAGAATAGCTGCTACAAGTTCTCGCCGTTCCTTACGGGAAACATTTCCATAAACCAGCGGCAATTCAACATTGGAAAAGAGGTCCAGTTTGGGCAAAAGATTAAAGTTCTGGAAGACAAAACCGATTGTTCTATTTCTTATTTCGGCAAGTTGTGATTCGGTTAATGAAGAAACAAGAGTGCCATTGAGAAAGTATTCACCTGTTGAAGGAACATCAAGACAACCAAGAATATTGAGTAGTGTTGACTTTCCGCTACCCGAAGGGCCCATTATTGAAATAAACTCGCCTTTCCGTGCAGAAAAGGAAATTCCATGAAGAACAGGAACCTCTGTTTCGCCAAGCTTGTATGACTTTCTGACATTTATAGTTTCTATTACCTTTTTAACCATTAGCGGCCCGACCTCGAATCATCGGCCAAAGGAAGATATACCGTATCGCCTTCCTTTAGACCACCAATAACTTCGTAGTTCATAAAATCCGTTTCCCCAACGGTTATGCGCTGCCTTTTAAGACCTAATTTTTCCAATTCTCTTCGCTTTTCTTCACGCGCTTTTATCAATCGCTTATCTATTTTTCCTTCTGGATTTGTGCGACTGCCACGCGTATTCGGCTGTCCCTTTTCCGCCCCTCCTGCTCCCCGTCTTAACTCATCCTTTTCAGGTATGTCTGCGTGACTACTGCGATAAGCAAAATAGCCTCCATTGGGGATAGAATTTACAAACATATATGGAATAGAAATAACATCCTTTTTATCGAGAACTATAAACGAAGCGGTAACATTTACCCCTGGCACAAGGCCGGCAATAGCAGAATCAATTCCCACTTTTACCTCAAACTGGCCAATTTCGCTTCCTGTCTCTTTTTTAGCCGCAACTGCAACAAATGTAACTACACCTGTTGTAGTCCGTTCTCTATTTGACTCCAGGCGAATTGATACTTTTTGTCCTTTGTATATTCTAGTATAATCCGCTTCTCCTACTTTTGTTAATATTTCAAGTTTTGATAAATCAGCAATAGTTCCTATCGATGTCCCACCGGAAAAGCCTTGTGTGGCAGATATTACAATTTCTCCCTTTTCTACATTCAGAGCGGTAAGCACACCATTCATTGGTGCGAGTATTACAGTCTTACTCAATTGATAGTCAATGTCTTTAAGTTCAAGCTCAATGTCCTTTAGGCTTATTCCGGCCAATGCTTCGCTATTTCTCGCATCCTCTGCCTTTTGCACTGAGATAGTCCCCATTTTGACAAGTTCTTCGGCATTTTCGAGATCCCGTTTAGCTTGAGAAAGGACAATCTGCGCCTTTTCATGTGAAAGCACCAGTTTCGCCCTTCGGCTTAAAAGTTGTGTCGGGTCGATCCGCAGTATCCGCTGCCCGGTGCGAAGCCTTTCTCCCTCTGTTACAAAAACAGTGTCAATCTGACCGCTTGCCTCCGACTTAATTTCTACCTTTACAACCGGCTGGACCTCCCCTGTCTGTTCAATAACATCCCTTAATGATGCTCTTTTAACAATCTCTTTTCTAACAAGGGCATCCATATTCATCTTTTTTGAGCATGAAGTTGATATCAGAAATAAAAACAGCGGGAAGGATAAGAAAAGTCTCATTTTATGTTTACTCCGCAACGGTTAAGAATCAATCCACTCGATAATTCTACGGCAATAGCAGCTTTCTTTAACGAAATTTCCGAACTCAATTTTTCTGTTCTTGCATTAACAAGGTCGTTTTTTGCTCTTTCAAGTTCCAGCGAGCTGGCGGCGCCAAGCCTGTATGATACGGATAGCTGTTTATACGCTTTTTCAGCGATTACTATCTGTGCGCGCTTAATTTCAAGAGAGAGCGAATCCTGCTTCCATAGGTCGTATAGTTGTTTGAGCTTAAAGCGTAATTCCCTTTCAGTTTTTTCTTTTTGCAATGATTTCAGCTGTAATTGTTTGTCGTTCTCTTTTTTTTGGGTACGGGCATTGTGCGCAAGAATATCCCACGAAAATGACAATCCTGCATATGGTCCGCCGTTATCTGCGATCGAAGAAGATGTTGACGCATCGGCAATATGTGACTTATAACCACCCTCAAGGTTAAGGACAGGAAGCAGCTTGTTAGCTGTGTTTGCCATAGTGCGTTTCAGATTTTCAATAGCCGTATTCATGGCTGCAAGAGGAGCGCTTAACTGCATCATAGAGTCGGTAGCTTCGTCAATAGAGGGCAGAGAGACAATTATAGAATCGGCTTCGGGAAGCTTTATTTCCCCTTCGTTTAGTCCCAGCAGAAAAGCGAGATTCTCCTTTGACTGTCTGTCGGCAAGAATGGCAGCAAGATTTTTTCCACGGGCGCGAGCGATTTCAAGCGCTGCACTTAAGGTGTCTGTTTCTGTGCCGGTGCCAACCCTATAACGGGCAACCGCCGCTGTCCGCATTGAATCGGCGTAGGCGATTTCGGCTTCTGTGATACCTACCATAGCAATTGCTAAAACGCAATTCCAATAGGCTATTCGTACTTCAGCAACCGCTTTCGAAAGTCCCTCCTTTAGATTTATTTTACTCAAAGAAAGATTATTAACGGCGATATCAATTTTTACATCGCTTTCACCTCTTCCCCATCCGCCCTGCAAAAGCGGCTGCATAACACTCACATTCATAGTTCTGGAATCAGTACTATTGTTAGAAAGATCCTTGGAGTATCCTCCTGTAAATGAGGCTGCAATCCGTCCGCCACTGCGATAAGACTTGCTTGCGGCAATTGAGTAATCGCTCTTCAAGCTGCTTTGTGAGGAATCGGTATCATAAAAAAGAGCTGTATTTCCTCCGGCAGTAACTGATAGTTTCCGCTCCGTAACAGCTCTATCGAAAGCGATGGAGTCCATCGAGGCTTCAATGGAGACTATCCTCGCATCAGGATTCTTTTCCAAGGCAATTAGTACGGCTTCCTTTTCGGTTATCCCCCATAGGATAGTTGACAGCAAAGCTATCGCAGCAACACAGTTTCTGTTATTTGTCATTCATCCCCATATCCCTTTCTGTCTCTTTTATGCCTTTCTTTACCTCGTGGAGGCATAAAAAGGTGCTCCATAATGCGGCTATCAATGGCCTTATATAATTGTTCGTCTGTAAAAACAGCTATGACGGCGGCAGTGTTCTTCATTCGCGCCTCATGTATGTTTCGCTGAATGTTACCCACGGCTGTTAACGCCTCCTCAATTTTTACTCTCGAAAGTTCACCTTTAGCTTTTAGACTAATAAGGCGATCCCTCTCCGCATCGAGAGCCTTGCGCTCTTTCTCAAAATCCTTATTTGCCGCAATTCGTAAATTCTTAAGTTCTTCCATTTGGGCATCGGTGAGAGATAGCTTTTCTTTTAGGACTTTTGCCTTCATTCCCATTTTCATTGGCCGGTCAGGTGAAGTTCCCCTGCTGCCCATTGCAAAAAGAGGCATCACCGAAAACAAAGCAATCAACGATACAAACATTGTCTTTTTCATTTTTAAATTCCTTTCAAAAATAGTATTATTCATCCCTTATCGACTCAAAGATTGACGACACAATGAATCCATCATCAGGATTATTAAAAAAATTAACAGCATCGGCGAGAGGATCGACCGCATAATACTGGTCCGTAGTCGTTTTAAGGTAAGCCAATGCAAAAAAAACAGAAACTGTTATTAACAGCATACTTCGCATTAATAGGCGCCTTTTTTTTCGGGAAGCAAGCTTCCGTTCAATGGCACGAAATAATTCTTCCGGAGCTTCAAGCCTTCCCCTTTTTTTAAACAAATTATAATCAGTTTGATTTATCATATTAACAATCCCTCCTTTTATCCGCCATAAGCCGCAGCGACTCTTTTGCTCTTGAGATTCGTGTCCTGATAGCCACTTCACTGTCACCGGTTATATATGCGATTTCCCTAATGGGCAATTCGAGTATCTCAGCCATGATAATCGCAAGGCGATAGTTGGGCGCTAATCTGCTTAACATAAAATCAACTTCATCCTTATTTTCTAAGTCTATATTAGTGTCTGCTGTTGTTACGATATTTTCGTCAATGGGCAGAAGCCTTTTTTTTCTCCGTAGCATATCAATGCAGAGATTAACCATCATACGGTATAAAAATGGCCCGGTTTCGGGCTCTTCCGGAATTTTACTGCTTTTTTCAAAGATCTTGACAAATAAATCCTGAACAGCGTCAAACGCAGAATCGTTATCGCCAAGATAACGGCGTGCGAGGGTGTACATAATGTCCTTATAAGAGCCATACATAAGCATCGCTCTATTATTTTCATTGCCCATTTTATAACCTTATAACGATTAAGGAGCGGAAAATGTTACAAAAATTCTGAAAGCATAAGAAAACAGTACAACAAACCTATGGCAAAGACAGAGGCACATAGCGGAATAAGTATCTTGTAAATACCTGCCATTTGTGCTCCCGAAAAGTGATTTTTTGTCAGAACAAGACACATATGTATAGGCGAAATCATCATACCAGTATAGCCGGAGATATAGGCAAGAGCCACAAGAGAGATAAAATGGTCGTTGCTATCTATAATCCCTATCACAACGGGAAAAGAGACCCCGACAAAACCAACGGCAATCGCCATTACAAGTCCCGCAATAAAGGGCAGAATTATTGTTACTGCCACAACCGGAATATTAAGTGCCTGCATCTCTTTATTTATGAGCAAAACAGCTCCACTATCGGACAAAACCCTCCTGTATGCCATAGTTGCGGTTATTAACAAGAGAAGAGACAATATTTTTTTGTCAACGATAGCCCAAAAAACAGCCTTAGCGCCAAGCTTACCGGAAAAAACTACCCATGCTGATGCAATTATTAAGCCGACAAACATTGAATAATATTGCGAAAAAGTATTTGAAAATAACAGGGAGCTTTTTAATGGAAGCGACAGTAAATTGAATAGCGCCATTATGACAAGAATAATAGTTACGGGCAGGGAGTGATATAAAAGATTTCGAAAAGAGCCCCAAGACCGTTCTTTTTTTACCTCAGAAATCTTTAGTGTTTTAAACAGCAATAGGTACCCCGCTCCAATAGCGACAATTGTCATAATAAACATGTGCGTAATGTAGGTGGAAACCGGAATACCGCTCAATGAAACTGCAAGAATTACTCCTGGATACATCGGCCACCAGAATTCCCAAATATGTCTAAACCAGTAATTTACAACCGTTCTCCATTCCTGTGTAACTGGAAGCCCCTTTGAAACCTCTTCAACCATTGGTGCGCTAAAAAAAGCGCCTCCCGGCATTGGCAACAGGCCAATAATTGCCGGCAAAGCGGCGAGACTTACCTTTCTGCTGTTTGCGAACGATGAAACGCTATTAACAAGCCGTTGTTGCGCCCCACTCACACCCATTAATCGATTTAGAATTAGAATTAGAAACACAAGAACAATCAATATTATTGTCAGGGGATCAATTAGACCATTTGATATCGAAATAGCAACATTTATTGGTCGCTCACCAAACGATAGCCCAAGCGCAAGTGCCCCAAGTAAAATAGCAATGCCAAGATCTATGCGAAAACGGGAAAGCAGCACAATAAAACCAAAAACCAGTATCACTCTAATCAATGCAAAAGGGATAGTCATTGTATAAATATAGTTTCGCTCAACATTTCACCCACAATATCAACCCACTCTCTTTTGTCCTGAACAGGTATTCTTTGCTCTCGCAAACCCTCTTTCTCAACGAGAAAATAGAGCCCCTTAACCATGTCATCTATATCTATTGGGTTAACAAGAAAAGCATGACCATTAGCAACCTCTTCGGTCGAAGTGCCACGGGAAGTAACAACTGGTGTGCCACAATGTAGCGCTTCCACAACAGGAAGACCAAACCCCTCTTCGAGCGAAGGGAAAAAGAGGCCTATTGAAGAACGGTAAAGAAGCGGCATATCTTCTGCACTGAAGTATTCTCGCATTTCTACTCTGTCTTGTATCGAGAGCTTATTTATAGTTGCAATTGCCTGTTTATAGCCTCGTCCGCTTTTGCTTGTGAATATTAATTTCAGCGTGGTATCATTTGTTAGGGCAAGATATTTTGCAAACGCATGCAGGATTCCTTCAATATTTTTATATGGTTTAAGGTTACCAACATGAAGAATAAAACGCTTAGGCATTGAATTTTTAATATTAAATAAAGAAATGGCATCATTCGTATATTCTTTAAAGAATAATGGGTTAATGCTTTGCTTTACAACGCAAACATTTTTAGGTGGTAGTTTATAGTAATCTATAATCTTAGCTTTTGAATAGTTTGATACAGTGAATGTCGATGTAGCACTCTTAACTGAAACAAAAGTGAGCAATCTAAAAAAAATTCGTGCAACAATTGCCTTAATTAACGGCATATCGCTAAAATGTGATGGGAAAGCTACATTAAAAAGGTCGTGCAGAGTAAAGAAGGATGGACAGCCAAGAAAGGGATAAAGATAGGGAGAGGTCGAAAAAAAGGCATCAGGCTTTAATAGAGATATCTTCTTTCTGAGATAAAAATATTCTATCAGGCCATAGCGTTTTGCATAGGTTTTGTAATACTTGATATGTTCCTGTTCTTTGGGCAGCGGAACTTCAAGATTAGCGGCAAGTATTACTGAAAAACGGTAACCTTGAATTTTTGGCAAAACGGATAAAATATTGAGAGTATATTGCCCTATGCCGTCAATCCTATTCTTTAGGGCTCGTGCGTCTATTAAGAGATGCATATGATAATTGTTTCCACTGCCGTAAAATATAAATGCTGTATAGATAATGGCGTTGAAATTATCTTATTGTTGGGGGAAATTTTATAAATGAAGTTATTCGTAGTGATAATATCACTTTTTATTCAGGCTCACGCAGGTCGTTTGTCAACAGATCTTTCTCTTGACCATCCGTTCTATAAAGATTTACCTCTATTTCTTGAAAAGCCGCTTTCGCTTAACTTTAATCCATGGATGCAGCCCTGTTCCAAGCGCAACATAATAGAATTGCTAAAAATGGTAAGTGCCGATTCTTCATCAAGGTGGCAGAGTCTTGCAAATAAATATTTATGCGAGCTTTTGCCTGGCTCCTGTGAAAATACGGCGACTGCCCCAAACCTTTTTACACTTGGGTTATCCGCGGCAAAAGACACCTTTAAAGTATATCCTGTTTTAGAATTTGAAACGGCTATTCAGGATAGCCATTTTAATATTGATGGTATCCGGACATTAGCAGATAATGGTGCAATCGGGGCCGTTACAATTGACTCCATGGGCCATAATCTCGAAGGAGTAGTTAGAGTACATACAGGACTTTGTATTGATGGAAATGTGGGGAATCTCGCACTGTATTTCAAAGGAGCAATCAACACAAGATATGCGTCGCGCGAAGCATGGACCAAGACTAACGATCCACGCCGAGGAATAATGCTATCCAATATTTTTGAAAGGCAGGATAAGTTAGGTCATATTGTCGGCTACGAAAACTTTGTAGCCTTTGCGTCGTATTCAACAGCAATCGCTGATTTCAAGGTAGGGCAAGATGCCGTTAAATGGGGTGAATCGGAAAAACGGGGGCTTGCGTTGTCGGGTACAGCGGCTCCCATGCTTCATTTAAAAGTAACTCGGAATATTGGTCCTGTTGATTTTCAGTTTGTACTGGCTAAATTGACAGCGGATACATATAACGATAGCAGGTTGCTATATGCCAAAAGAATTGTATGGAGTCCTACTAAAAAGCTTAGTTTCGGTTTTAATGATCAGGTTATAACAATCAATCGCAATTTTGAACCCTATTATTTTATTCCCGTTTTACCTTTTTATTTCGCAGAGCATTTTGTTGGCGATTTAGATAACCGCCTTATGGGCTTTGACGCCTCTGTTAAATTTAGCTACTTGACATTCTATACGCAATTCCACATGGACGACATGCGAAATCTTGTGGGAGTTTTTAATGATAGTGATGTCTCAAATAAATGGGCTTTCCTTTGTGGATTGCGTTTTACTACGCCGTTTAAAAGGGCCATTTCACAGGGTATAATAGAGTTTTCCCAGGTAGAACCATGGGTTTATACTACATCTGCACGACTGAATTATGACACGACAATAATAGCAGATAGTGATGGCTCCAATGTACGAATACATAACAGACAGCTTTTTAATTATCCTGTGCATTACGGTAAATTGATTGGAAACGGACTCGGGCCAAATTCAAGAAGTATTAGCCTGAAGCTACTTAGCCGCTTTTCAAATCGCTTACGGGGGGAGTGGGGGGTGGAGTGGATTGTAAAAGGCAGTGGTGCCGGCTCCGCAGTAACTGATCAGAATTTGACTTATATAGATACCGTCAAAGCTTCGGACAATATTACAGATTCTTTGGTTATTTATCCTTACACATATGATTCAAAGGAGAAAATTCGGTTTGCTAATTTAGCAATTAACCGCGCTGTATTAACGGCCAAAGTTGCCTGGCGCCCTAAAATATGGCTCGAAAACAGTTTTCAATTAACATTTATTCATGACAACGCGATACTTGCAGGTAATTACCTGCAACTTGTATTAAATTCGCGCATGAATTTTTAACCCTCTTTCAGCTTGTTTATCTCGGCGGTGAGGCTGTCAAACTCTTTCATTAGCGTCTCTTTATCGGCGCTGTTCTCTTTTAATTTAAGCTTGAGCTCTGAACGAGTCTTTACAAGACTCTTTTCTTTAATTTTAAGAACTATATCATGAGTTTCTTCGCGGTTTGCAGCTTCATTAGCAGAACTATTTTCTGAACCTACAACTATTCGCGACACCAAATCTGTCGCTTCCGCCGGAAGAGTGGCCAATATTGAAGGGTTAAATTCACCCTTTTCAACTATTGCGCTCAATAAATGCCTTACGGTTGGATTTGTAATATCCGTTGGATGTACAAACTGATTTACAAGGGCAATTGAGGCCTGCGGATCAAGCACAAGCAGTTCAAGTAAACGAAGTTCATGTGGGGGAATCGACAGGTACGGAGTTTGAATAGGCTGTTCCTTTATGCCGGGACGATTGTATTTGTTTGCCGAAATTCCGCTTATAACAGCCCTTTCTGGTAAGCCTGTTTTTTCGGAAGCGGCCTTAACAAAAGCCGAACGAAGTACGGGGTCGGAAACGAACCGTAAAAGCTCAGATATCTCTTTAACAAGAAGAGCCTTATTTTCGGGAACACTAAGATCATTTTCGGTGGATAATCTTCTTATTGTAAAATCAACAATATCTACTGCATTAAGCAGGTATTTGCGGAAGTTTTCGGGTCCGTGAGCACGCAAAAAAGAGTCAGGGTCGTCCTCTTTTGGAAGGGTGAGGGCTCGCACTGTAAGTCCGGCATTCAGGAGTATCGGCAACCCCTTGGCTGTGGCTGATTGGCCTGCTTTATCACCGTCGAATACAACAATAATTTTATCAGCAAATCTTTTTATTAGCAGAGCCTGTTTATCGGTAAGGGCAGTACCTGAAGTGGCGGCCGTATTTGTTATTCCACCTTGAAAGAGAGTAAGCAGATCAAAGTTACCTTCAACAAGAATAAGTGCTTTTTCGCGGCGAATGGTTTCCCGTGCCTGCAACAAACCAAAAAGAAAGTTGCCTTTTTTAAATACTGCGGTTTCGGGTGAATTAAGGTATTTAGGATTATCGTTATCGTCGAGCACACGACCAGTAAAGCCGCATGTAAGAGCGCTCAAATTCTGGAAAGGCACCATTATCCGGTTGCGGAATTTGTCAACTATTTCCCCGTTGTCCCGCATTATAGCAAGTCCACCCTTAACAATGTTTTCGTCTGAAAATTGTTTTGCTCGCAGATGATTTATGATAGCATTTCCATCCCACGGGGCATACCCAATAGAAAAGGCCTTTATGGTCCGGTCTGTTATTCCTCGTCTTGCAAGATATTCCTGTGCCGGTTTTGCCATGGAAGAATTCATGACATCCATAAAAAAGGCGCGGGCTTCGTCGTTAAGTTTATATAGAAGGTCTGCCTCATTGCGTTCTGCTTCAGACTCATCTGAATCGTATTGCGATAAGTCAACACCACTTTCGCCTGCTAGGAGTTTTATTGATTCATAAAAGGAAATATTTTCCATTCCCCGCAGGAAGGAAATGATATCCCCACCCATTCCGCAGCCAAAACATTTGAACATTGACCGCGCAGGATTAACCATAAAAGAAGGGGTCTTTTCCTGATGAAATGGGCATAGCCCCTTATAGTTTGAACCCGATCTTTTAAGATCTACATATCGTGAGATAAACTGAACAATATCGTGACGGGATTTAATCTCTTCTAAAACTGACGAAGGGATTTTCAATTAATGTAAACCTCGCCTTTGCCCTTTACTATGGTGCCAAGTGGAGTAGCATCAATTTTATGTTTTGAAAGAAGTTTTATTGTTGAAGCTACGGATTTTGAATCCGTAACAATTGTCATTCCGATACCCATATTGAATGTTGAGAACATTTCAGTTTCACTTACTTTGCCCCGTTTTTCGATTTCTTTAAAAATAGTAGGGATAGTCCATGATTTTTGGTCTATTTTAACGGAGACATTTTTTGGTAGTGTCCGTGGTATATTTCCCTGAAACCCTCCTCCTGTAATATTCGCTACGGCCTTAATTTTTCCAACCTTAAACGCATCAAGAAGAGGCTTGACATATATAATTGTTGGGACAAGTAGTTTTTTTCCCCATTCCCCATTTAATTCCTTATCTGTAAATACTTTGCGTGCAAGGGAATAACCATTGGAGTGGAGACCACTCGATAAAAGGCCGATAATAGTATCGCCTGGCTTAACTTTCGCCCCAGTTATGGCTTTAGGCTTATCGACAATTCCAACGCAAAAACCTGCAAGGTCGTAGTCTCCCTTTTTATAAAGGCCGGGCATTTCGGCGGTTTCACCGCCAATAAGGGCACAATTTGCCTGACGGCATCCCTCAACAATACCCTCCATTATAGCTTTGGAGACCTTAAGGTCGAGTCCGCCTGTAGCGAAGTAGTCGAGGAAAAAGAGAGGTTCACCGCCACAGCAGAGAAGATCGTTTACGCTCATGGCAACGAGATCTATGCCCACCGTGTTGTGTCTGTTCTGTGCTATGGCAACAAGAAGTTTAGTGCCCACTCCATCTGTAGAAGAGACGATAAGGGGCTCCTTCATTCTTTTGAATGGAGCGTCAAAGAACGCGCCAAAGCTGCCTATTCCCCCAACAACACCTTTGCGGTCAGTTTTTTTCGATAGAGGAACAATAAAGTCAACAAAATCGTCGGCTTTTTTTATGTCAACCCCAGCCTTCTTGTAATTCAGTGACGCCATTATTAAGAAGTTTCCTACTTTTTACTTATTGCACTTGTTGGGCATACATCAACGCAAGCAGCACAATCTGTGCATTTTGCCGGATCGATTTTGTAAATAGGGTCACCTTGTGAAATTGCCTGTACCGGACATTCTGGCTCACAAGCTCCACATGAAGCGCAATCGTCATTAATAAAATGTGCCATTTTATTGGTCTCCTTTTGAAGTTAAATTGGCCTGTTACTTTACCCGTCGAAACAGATACAAAATTACCTATTTTATTACTGTAAAAACAATGGTTTCGAACAATTTATTTCTACTTAGAGCCTAAAAAGAAAGAGAGGCTGCTGCGTAGAGTCTTGTAAAATTACTGCTTGGAAGATCGGCTGGACCTCTTGCCCAAAGAGTGAGTGCCCCAGTAAATGCGTAACCCATATCTGGATATATTAAGCGACCACCAATTCCAACGCTCGAAAAGAGATCATCAATTGATATTGAAGTGAATGGAATATCTTTTTTAGTCCCCGTAAAGACGCGTCCAAAATATGCGCCATTATTAAAAAAGGCAAGTAGATGTCCCTGATACGACATTTTATTTAGCTCTTTTGTAATTTTTGGAGAGAGCTGAAGTTCAGGTGTTAATTCCCGCATGTTAACTTTGAATAAAAGGTAGCGATACTCCATATAACCTATGAGCAAGTTCGTGCCAGCTATTCCGTTAAAACCCAAAAACGATTGTGTTTCATCATGGAAAATAAGGCGGTGAGACAATCGGTCCGGATCAAAGGAGTCCCGTACTATACCTTTTATATAAACAGCGGCAACCTGTTTTTCGATTGGCGAGAAATAAGCACGCAGAAAAGCTGTCGCCTGATTAAAAGCAAAAGAGTATTCCCGTGCCCGCTGGGAAACTATACAATGGCGGCCTTCGATAAATAGATGAAAACCCTTGGTAGGCAACAAATCGCTATCTCTTTTGTCCAGCGAACCGGAAAGGGCGAACGAGGGCGCTTCTTCTGTTCTTGGAAAAAAGCGGGACGAAGTGTCCCTAACGGACTCCGGATCCATCTTTAAAACAGCTAATCTGTCATCCATCCATAAACCAGTCTTGATTTTCCATGTACGCGATATCTCTTCAGTTGCCGACGCTCTTATTGACAACTCTTTTGTAAATTGGTTGTTTATATAAAGCATTCCCGTTACAGCTTTTTGATAATAAGGTGAGTTAATATAAGGAAACGATGCAATGCTTGCTAAAATACCTGTTGTCATTGTTCGGAAAGGAAGGCCATATTCCCGCCAATGTGCAGTTGTTGAATAAATAAATGGAAATGTTAGCAATACAGAGAGCGCTTGCGTACGACCGGCAATATTCCGAATCTCAAGTCCCGGTGTTATGGCTGCCCAAAGTTGAGTTTTGCCGAACATGGTAAGGCCTGCATTTGCACCTTTAAATCCTGCCTCATATCTCTTTTTTTCTTTGGTAACAAGATGCAGAGTGTTTGTTCCCACAGCTGATGGCATTTGACGAAAATAAAGGGTATCAAAGAGTCCTGTTTGCAAAAGAATAAAAGTCCGGTATGACAGATCGGCAGAATCCGTTTTCTCCACAGTTGAATAATCAATCATTTTCTCGATGGCTGTTTTTTTCAAATTGACAAGACCATGCATTTGCACGCTCGCTGCTATTTTTGCATTTAAAAATAAGAGCGAAAGAATAAATAAAATCATAGAAATCTATACTTGACTATGCAATAAAGAGCCTTAAAGCCGTCTTTCCAGCCTATTTTTTTACCTTCACTGTATGTTCGACCTCGATATGATACACCCACTTCGTAAATACGCCATCTGTGCCCCCTTGCAACCTTTGCTGTTATTTCTGGCTCAAAGCCAAACCGGTCTTCTTTGATACTGATTGATTTAATAACATTGGTTTTAAAGAGCTTAAAACCTGTTTCCATATCTGTTAAGTTAAGATCGGTAAACATATTGGATACAAGTGTAAGAAAACGGTTCCCCACAGAATGCCAAAAATAAAGTACGCGGTGGGCAGAATCTGATATGAATCGTGAGCCATACACAATATCTGCATTACCGTTAAGCACTGGTTTAAGAAGCTTGGGATATTCGGCGGGATCGTATTCAAGATCGCCATCCTGAACGAGTATTAAGTCTCCTGTTGCCTCCTCAACACCTGTTCGTATTGCTGCCCCTTTACCGCGATTAACTGGGTGATGGATAACTTTTACGCTCGGTATAGCGAGGCCATTAAGCTCCTGGGCAGTAGAATCTGTTGAACCGTCATTTATTACAATAATCTCTTTCTCGAGGCCTTCGACTGGTGCTGCGGCTACATTTTGTAAAACCTGCGCGATGGTTGCTGATTCGTTAAAACAGGGAATCAGAACCGACAGTTTGGTCACAACTTGCCCTGCTTAACTAATTCTATATCGGAGAGTACCATCATTCGTGCAAGCTCACGAACCGATGTTTTGGGACTCCAAGCAAGCTCTCTTTTTGCCTTGGTTGGATCGCCAAGAAGAAGATCTACTTCTGCTGGCCTAAAAAACTTTGGATCCACTTCAACAAGGATGCGTCCGCTTTTTTTGTCAATACCTTTCTCGTTTACTCCGTTGCCATTCCATTCAAGCGTAATACCACACTCTGCAAAAGAGAGCGCCACAAAATCTCTGACAGTTGTGGTAGTGCCGGTTGCGATAACGAAGTCATCCGCCCTATTTTGCTGCAACATAAGCCACATTGCTTCGACATAATCGCCAGCGAATCCCCAGTCTCTTTTTGCGTCGAGATTTCCGAGCCTTAAAATATTTTGTTTGCCGAGAGCAATCTTTGCCGCACCAATGGTAATTTTTCGTGTGACAAAATTCTCACCCCGACGAGGTGATTCATGATTAAAAAGAATACCATTGCAACCGTATAGCCCGTAAGCTTCACGGTAGTTCTTAACTATCCAAAAAGCATACAGCTTTGCCACCCCATAGGGAGAGCGGGGATAAAACGGGGTGGTTTCGCTTTGCGGTGTTTCTACTACTTTACCGTAAAGCTCGCTTGTACTTGCCTGGTAAAATCGTGAGTCTGGTTTGATTTCACGCACCGCATCAAGAAGTCGTATAACGCCAACGGCATCTGCGTCCGCGGTGTATTCCGGCATCTGAAAACTTACCTGAACATGAGACTGCGCGGCTAAATTATAAATTTCATCGGGTTTTGAATCATTAATGGCTTTTATTAGACTACTTGTATCACACAAATCACCATAAAGAAGGGTTAGTTTTCCGCTATCTTTATACTGCGGATAAAGATGCTCGATTCTCCCCCTGTTAAAGGAGGAACTTCGCCTAACAATACCATAAACCATATAACCTTTTGAGAGCAACAGTTCCGCAAGATAGGAGCCGTCTTGTCCGGTTATTCCGGTAATAAGTGCACTTTTAGCCATATACTATTTTATCACTTATTGGCTTTTGCCCGTTTTTCCTGATACTCTTTAATAAGCTGTTCGGCCTTAGACTGCGGAACCTTGCCATATTTTAGGAATTCCATTGTAAACTCTGCCTTACCCTGCGTTGATGAACGAATTACAGTAGAGTAACCGAACATATCAGCTAATGGAACCTCGGCATCAACTCGGCAGTTAAAACCATCTTCGCTCGCTGATAAAATTACACCCCGTCTCTGGTTGAGAGAGGCTAGTATGGCGCCCTGAAACTCTGTAGGTCCTTCACAAGAAACTTTCATTATTGGCTCGAGAATAACAGGTGATGCCTTTTCATAAAACTCAGCTATTGCTCCTTGTGCTGCAAGCTGGAAAGCCATATCCGAAGAGTCAACTGCATGCGACTGACCGTCATTAACCGTCACCTTGAAGCGGACAATCGGGAAGCCTATTAATCTTCCCTTTTTCATGCTAAGCAAAAACCCCTTTTCGACAGCAGGTATATACTCTGTAGGGATATTGCCACCCTTAACTTCGTTAACAAATGTAAAATCAGCCTCTTCATTTGGTTCAAAGAAACCTTCAACCTTAGCAAACTGACCAGAACCACCCGACTGCTTCTTGTGCAGATAGCTAAAGTTAATTTTCTTGGTAATTGCCTCCCTGTATGCAACCTGTGGCTGGCCTGTTATAACTGCTACACCGTACTCCCGTTTAATTCGTTCGACATAAACATCGAGGTGGAGTTCACCCATGCCTTGAATAATGGTTTGATTTGACTCGGGATCGACAAAGGCGCGAAATGTAGGGTCTTCTTTTGTAAAACGATTGAGCGCTTTTGAAAGTTGAGTTTCGCTTTTGGTGTCCGGCGCAGCAATTGAGAGAGAAATAACCGGCTCAGGAACATGCATCTTGCTCATCACATAATTAAGCGACGGATGACAAAATGTATCGCCCGAAGCACAATCTACACCAAAAAGCGCCACAAGCTCACCGGCGCTTGCAGAGCTTATCTCAGACATTTCATCGGCATGCATACGAATTAAGCGACCAATACGAACGCTCTTGCCGGTTCTTGAGTTTTTTAGTTCATCGCCCTTGCGGATTTTACCCTGATAAACGCGAGCGTGCGTTAGCTGACCGTACTGACCATCTTCCAGTTTAAATGCCAAAGCAACTGTTGGTTTATCTGGATCTGGCATCAGGTCAACCCGTTCTTCTTTGTTGTCGATATCAAATGCCCCTTCAATTTTTTCGGAAGGGTTAGGCAGATAGTATGTTACTGCATCAAGAAGAAGCTGTACCCCTTTATTTTTATAAGCGGAACCCATCATTACAGGTACACACTTGTGGTTGATTGTTCCAAAACGGATAGTTTTTCTGATAAGTTCTTCCGTTACCTTTTCTTCGAGCATTGCCTCTGTAAGTTCTTCCGAAAACATCGATAGACCATCAAGCATATTTTCCCGCGCTTGCGCTACCTTGTCTGCAAGTTCCGATGGAATATCACCAACAATAATTGTATCGCCCTGGGGTCCATCAAATGTGTAAGCTTTCATATTTACTAGGTCGATAGCTCCTTTAAAGTCGCCCTCTGAACCAATAGGATACTGAATTAAAATTGAGTTTAGACCAAGCTTCTCTCTTAAATCCTTTGCCACTTTAAGGGGATTGGCTCCTGTACGATCGCACTTGTTAACGAAGGCTATTCGCGGAATTTTATATCGCTCCATCTGCCGATTTACGGTAATTGACTGTGATTGAACGCCACCTACCGCACAAAGAACAAGGATAGAACCATCAAGAACACGGAGCGAGCGCTCTACCTCGATAGTGAAGTCAACATGGCCTGGGGTGTCGATAATATTCACAGAATAGTCTTTCCATGTACAGTTTGTTACCGCAGAACCGATTGTGATTCCTCGCTCCCGCTCAAGTTCCATAAAATCCATAGTGGCGCCAACGCCATCTTTGCCTTTTACATCATGTATGGCATGTATCTTTTTTGTGTAATATAAGACGCGTTCAGTAAGAGTTGTTTTTCCCGAATCGATGTGTGCGCTTATTCCGATGTTCCTAATCTTGGCAATGGACATAACTTTTCTTCCCTTTTGTTAAATATTCTAAATTAATGTTAATTTGGTGTTCGCGAGAAAGTAAAAATCAAGCCATAGAAGATAATAAGTGGCTTAAGGCAGTTGCAATCTCTTTTCTTGCCACACAGCGATAAAGATTAGCGAGATTTCCTTAGGTGGTAGGCCAGATAGATTTTGC
>CAZPWS010000040.1:0-27908 GCA_964590225.1 uncultured Fibrobacterota bacterium | reverse complement strand
AGATGCTAATAATATAGCTTGTGCTTCCGGAATTTATATTGTAGATGCTGTGATAGATGGTTTTCGTCAACGAAAGAGGATATTATTGTCACGATAGTGGAAAGTAAATACGATTATACCGTAGTTCTGGTAAGCTATAATTGTGCTGATTTTGTTGGATCATGTATCGCCTCCTTTCAAAAACAAAAATTTCCTCCTTTAAAGATAATTGTAATAGATAATCATTCTACTGATGATTCAATAGCTGTAATTAAGTGTTGTGGTTATAAAAATATAGATATTATTGCGAATAAGACAAATATTGGATATGCTGCAGCTCTTAATCAAGGTATTGCAGCATGTACATCACAATATGTTGTACTTGCAAACCCTGACATTTATGTTGATTCTTTGTGGTCAGAAAGTGTATTCCATCCTTTCATAGTGCATGATGACTGTGGCTTGGTCGCTTCAAAAATATTGTATTGGGATGACCCTAAAAGAATAAATTCTGTAGGAATGCTTTTTTATAGGGATCTATCGGCAATAAATCGAGGTTTAGATGAGTTAGATGACGGACAATATGATCGCCATGAGGTAGTATTTGGTGCGTATGGTGCACTAATGGTATTCAGTAAAAAGGTGTTAGATTCGGTTGGCTTATTTGATGAGGATTATTGGTTGTTTCGCGAAGAAGATGAATATATGTGGAGGATGCATATACGCGGCTGGGAGACATACTTTTCTTTTAATTCGAGAGCATTTCATAAAAGATCTGCGAATACTCAATTATTCTCGCCGCTAAAACTTTTTTATTCTGAAAGAAATCGATTTTGGAATGTAATAAAATTTATGCCATTATATTGCACGGTCACAATGTTACCATTTGTGATCTTAAGGTATTTGTTTAATGCGCTAATATTAGTCAAAAAAGTACGGTCTAAGAAAAAAATCTCACTACAGAGGACGTCAAAGTTTTTATTGATTAAAACTCTAATCAATGCATGGATTCAAGCAATTAAATCTTTATCAAAAATGTATTGTAAAAGAAAAATTATATTTAAAAATGGAAACTTAACACCATATGAATGTCGCTTGTTGTCCATTAAATATCGTGCAGGCCTTAGTGATATTATAAAATAAGGCCGCTTCAGGGATTATCCCATTTATCATTTTTTAGATAAATACAATACAACCTGATCACCTTTTCCAGACATATTACATAATAATGCATCTTGCTTAAACCGTAAGATGTCTTTTCTTGAAAATATGGATTGTGCAGTATTAAAGCGAAAGGAATTAATCTTATACGACTTTTCAGATTTTAACGGAATACCTATTTTCCATTGTTCACTGCCCCAAAATTGAAAATCTGAAGAATCAAAATATTTGTCCACTATTTTAAAGCCAAATTTATCGGCAAGTAGCTCTATACTTTTCAAGGAATGCAGATAAAAATGTCTCGGGGCATCGATTTGAATCCAATGGACACCATATTTTTCCCATGCGGTAGAGCTAACCGTAGGGATGCGAATAATAACCGTACCATTTCCCGATAGAAGCTTGGCCAAACTAAAGAAAACGCCTTGCTGATCGCTGATATGTTCTAAAGAGTGGTTCATCATTATAATATCCCAAGATCCATTGATATTTGATAATTCCATCTTTTTTATCAAACCGCTGTTACTCATTGCAATATCAGAAGGTAAATTTGGATCTATGCCTAATACATTTTTGAATCCAATTTGTGACAACGATTCAATATCTGCACCAGTTCCACAACCTACATCTAGTATCGATATGCATTTTGAAGTTAAGATTTTTGCTAAGCTAAACAACGCTTCATTAGGTTTGATTTTATTCAAATAATACCCTATCAACCCTTTTTTTTTAATTACATAGCGGTCCCTTAAATACCGTGCTTTTTTTAATACTTTGTTAGGTAAAGTAGTTAAGCTATAATAATTTGGTTGATAGTATTTACTTATATTTGTTGGTATCGTTTTAATTTGTAAACAGAAGCAATTCTGGCATTGAAAATATTCAAAAGTATCATCCAGTCCATACATTGACTCCCTAATAACAAACATTGGAGAATTATTGACTTTATTACATATTCTGCACATCAACTTTTGGTGTATCATAATATTTAAAAATATTTCAAAAAAGTGCACGTTTTGCGTAACGAAATAAGCAATTAATTTTTTCCGCTTTTCTTCTGCTCTTAAGAAAAAAAGTAATATTTTGTAAAGAAAAAACTGATTTTAACAAGGATTTCAAATAAAACTTTTTATGAAGCATTTGTCTCACTTGTACTAAGTTTTCAATTTCGGACTTATTAAACTTGTTGGTTATTTCACTTCCTGCCCAATTAAGCTGACAATAATCTTTGCAGGTTATGGGAACACCTATCATATCATATAAGCGAGTACCAGGCAGTGGAGTTGCAATTGAAAAAATATAAACATCTGCACTAAGATGTTCTGCTAAACTTATTGTTTGTTGCAGTTCATCTTTTGTTTCTGTTGGTAAGCCTATCATAAAATTTGCTAATGTTCTAATCTTATATTTCTTAGTCAGCATGAATACTTTTTTAATTTGATTTATTTTTGTACCCTTGTTAATTATATCGTCTAATATACGCTGACTTCCTGATTCAACGCCAAAATCTATCTGCATACAACCACTTTGTTTCATTGCAATAATCATTTCTTCGTCTATTGTATTAACTCTGGATTGGCAACCCCAAACAATACCATATTTTTTCAATATTTTGCATACTGATAATAGATGAGATTTATTCACGGTAAAAGTGTCGTCGATTATCCATATTCCTTCTATGTCATAATTGTTTTTCAGAAATACTATTTCATTCTCAATGTTTTCTATAGATTTAAACCGAAGGTTTCTACCAAAAATTAAATTGCAACCACAAAAAGAACAATTATACGGACAACCTCGTGTTGTTAGCAACATTGCACCACGCAATGGAAGCCCTCGAACAATTCCAGCATTAGCCCTAAAATAGCGACTATCGATTAGATCATAAGCGGGGATTGGAAGATTGTTGAGCTCGTCTTCTGTCAAAGGAGATTGTGTATTATTGGTAATAATCTTATTATCTTTTTTCCACACGAGACCATTAATTGATGACCATTCCGGAACAGGTTTTTTTGCTTCATAAACAAACGATAAAAGAGTCTTTTCTCCTTCCCCCGAACAAACAAAATCAAAACCATTATCTAGAAAATCTGCAGGTCTGTAAGTTGGTTGAGAACCACCAACTATGAACTTAATATTTAAACATAGTTTAGTGATGGAATCTTTAATTCTAATAACTTCATTTAACTCGATGTGGCTTGACGAAAAGCATACTATGGCTGGTTTTATCTCCTTTATTGCCTCAAAAATCACAAAATCTCTATCGCATAAATCTAACTGCCTATCGGAAAGCGCTGAATCAAGAATAGTACACGAAACGCCATTCCCCCTTAAGTTAGCGGCTAAAATCAGAATCCCCGATGGATACATTGGTTTGTACCAAAGCGAAGGATTGATAACGAATGCTACATCAACAGACATATAGAGTTGCTCAATTATCTTTAAAGGCGCATATACCAAAGTAAGATCATCGGAAAGATAATAGAAAGTTCACGCCAAAAGAGATCTGTTTATAGAAAAATTCTTTATGTATGTTTATGCGAATTCATTTATGCATTAATAAATTCTGTCCGCAACAGTATTCCATATAGATTCAATTTCTTGCGATGTTCTTGCGCAATTGGAGATTCTTATTTCATCGATTATACCGTGAAAGGGAATATCATGTGATGATGCCGATGCATTGCCAATGCCAAGTGGATATGATCGATCCCCTAATCCTTGATATGTATTTGTTGAATCAACAGCTTTACCATCAAGATATAGTTTTAGTGTTGTGCCATAGTGTGTTACGGCAATATAATGCCAACCCTCCTCTAAGGTTATAGAAGAATACCACCAACCTCTTCCGAAATGGGCGGCAAGTTTTCCATTATATGTTGTCAGCCCATACAGCCATGATTTATCAATAATGTGATTATAATACTTATTGTATCCAGTAGCATAGACGACTGCTTCAAGGCTTCCGCTATCAATATCTAAGTCATCTCTATCGTCAAAAAGCACCCATGACTTTCCTTTATTGGTATCTAAGGATATTCCAACTCCGAAAAGTGATGTTTTGTAATTCCCACCAACTATTTCTCCTAATGCTTCACTTACTTCATCTTTTAACGGTATTGAAATGTCATTTCCATCTATCCAAATTAATGGTCCCATATGACAAAGAAATATAGTGCCTTGATCAATAACAAAAGGAGCTAAAGCGGCTTTTGATTCCTCTGGATTATGGTGCTTTCTAATACAAGAACGAATCTTTTTATTATTGGTTTTGTGATGCTTCAGGGTAATACCGATATTTTGATTTCTATTATTATCAATAGTTACAGTTGTATCCCCACTATATATAGGTTGTCCTGATGAGTCCTGCAATTCTAACATAACAAGCTGGTCAACGCCATCATCAATATGTATGTCCCCTATCATTTCATTTGAATCTTTTTGAATATCACAATCAAAGATATCCGTTTGATTGATTTTTATTTTTGCGCGTAAATTCTTGAGAGTATCTACTATCGAATCAGGACAAGCAATTGCTAGTTGAAATGATTTAGTACCAATATCTGTAGATTTTGTGTTGTTCTTAGTAATACCTGATTTATCACAGTGATAAAACATGGAAATAAACATTAAAAAATATAACAGGGACAATGATTTCTTAGTCATAAAAACCTTTCTTAGTTTATTAATTGCTGAAAAAACAAACCTCATAAAATCAGACCATTGCTATAAAGATAATTATCCAATTATTTATTATAAATAAGAAAACCAACTTAATACGATCACGCAAAACATCATAGGTTAACAAGTTTAATATGTTTATACGAAATACCGATAGAGTTATTAAATTTAGGCTCAAAAGAACCAACCCCAACTTTTTGAGTGGGTGGCCATATTACATATTAAGAGCAGCGATAGCCTGCTTTATGCCCTGTTCAGAAAAGCTTACTGCCATTGCCTTAATCCCAAAATGCTTTGGCAGAGTAGCTGCCGTCCGCTGATGACGGGGGATATCGTATTTGAGATGGATTATGGTAATATCATTTATAGATTTATCTGCTATAATTCTTTCACCAGGACTTTCCGTTGGCTGGCTGGCAACAAAGAGGGTCCCACTCTCTCCCGTTTTCAGTTTTACTATGAACGGTGCAAGGGCCACTGCGTCTGGCAGTATGTATAGTATATCCTGAAATTCAATTGGTCTTGTAAGAGTAAGTTCGTTGCCAAGCCCAAGAAACTGTTCTTGCGCAACTGTAAATATGCTCTTACTTTTTCCGAGGGAACCAATGGTAAATTTGTTTTCTTTGCCCATAAAACCATTTGGACCAATTTTTTGTCCTACCATAACAAGCCAGCTTTCGTCTCCATTTTCAGCGATTGAAAAGTCGCTGTTCATGGGGAAGCCTCTTAAGGATTTAATGCTCTTTCCATCTTCTGTATAATAAAGGTCGATGGGGCGAGAAAAAGTAGAAACAGCCAATGTAGTAAGAAAAAGCAAAACGGAGATTTTTTTCATACATTCATAATATATTATGTTTCAATGATGACATTTCAATATTCTGAAGAGTGCGGCTATACCATTCTCTCGATAAACGGAGAGGTCAAGGTATCCACCATTATGGAGGTGCGCAAGGAGCTACAATCGCTATCGGGAGAAGCTCAGAATCTTGCTATTGATATGTCAAAGGTAGGGTTTATTGATTCTTCAGGCGTAAGCTTGTTTATCAATATGCACAAAAAACTTGCCACACAGGACAGAAAATTCTCAATTTTTAATGTTAAGCCGGAAGTATTAAGGATACTTAAAGAGTTAAATTTTGATAGAATAATAAAGATATATCCTGACCATGATTCGTTTGTTGAAGACAATGTGGTTATAGCGGTTGATGAGCTCTATCCTCCTCCAGGATACGATTTTAAGGGACAGCCATATTCTTTAAAGAGCCTTGTTTGTCCACTTTGCGGACACAAAAATATTAAGGGTTTTGTAATAAATAGGCGTACGCAGGAGGTAAAGTTGGAGCCTGGCTCGCTGCTACCCGTTTGGGAGGGTCGCGAAGGTTTTCCCGCCATTGATCCTTATGCAACACAGTTAACTATTTGTCCTGGTTGTTTCTTTGCTTCCAGACACATTTCATATTTTCACGAGGAAAAGAATGAATTTCAATCTGCGCTACTCGAAAAGGAGATACATGCACTTGTAAAAGATGATTCTGTCAGGGCGCGGCTCCTCAAAGGCTCCGGCATGACTTCACTCGACAAATTTTTTCCTCCGTTCATGCCAAAAGAGGCTTTCTGGGTGTATAAGCTTGCGGAGGAATGTGCCCATACCCTTTATCGATTGGAAAATAGACTTGCGACATACGATTTAGCTCACTATAATCTCTGCTTAACTGAGTATTGCGGCGAGAAAGAGCTTCCTGAGTACTGGCGCCGCGCCTTTATGTGGTATAACGAGATCTGGAAAAAAAAGGACAGTTTTGCGCCGGCCACGGTTGTGGAGTCTCTTTATTCGCTTCTTGTTTTATCCGAAAAATTAAAGCGGCCGAGGGAAGGGGATGCCTTTTTTGCCGACTTAAAAGCGCTTAACGCAATAGTGCCTGAATATCAACTATATCTCAGGGCGGCAGCCCTTCATCGCGACCAGTCGTGAAAATAAACGGTTATAAAGCCTTTTTGTTAATTGTAATTCCGATAACCATTTTATTGTTGATTGGTTCAGTTTTATTGGTTAAGCCGGTTGAGAAGGCTGATTTTTCTTATGCTATGAGTAGTGAGCAACGATCTATTGATCCGGCGCTTGTTACTGCCTTATCCGAATCACGAATTACAAGAGCGTTATTTGAAGGATTAATTACACTTGATCCGGAATCGCTTACGCCAAGACCAGGCATAGCAAAATCGTGGGATATTAACAGTAGTGGCCGTATATATGAATTCAGATTACGGAAGAGTTTTTGGTCTGACAGTACTCCGGTTACAACCTCTGACTTTATTTATTCGTGGGAACGGGTGCTTAATCCCGCATCAAAGTCTTCTTATGACTACATGCTTTTCGCTTTAAAGAATGGAGAAGCATACCGTAAAGGCAAAGTGTCTTCGTTTGACAGCGTAGGGGTAGTGGCGCTTGATGATTCAACATTGAGGGTTGAGCTTGAAACGCCCATTCCATATTTTCTCGATCTCGTTTCGTTCGAAACATTTTTACCAGTTAATAAAGCTTGTGTTGAAAAGCATGGAATAAGATGGACACGCCCACAGAATATTATATGCAATGGTCCATATATCCTTAAATCGCACAGATTAAACGATAAATTGCGCCTAATTAAAAACAGATATTATTGGAACAAGGGAAAAGTCAATCTGAACATAATTGATATTTATACCTGTGAAGGGATCAATACGGCCTTCAATATGTACGAAACAGGGGTAGTTGATTTAATTGATGATTTCCCTACGATTATCACGGAGGATCTACTAAAACGCCCCGACAAAATGGTAGTACCAACTCTTGGTACATATTTTTACCGATTTAATGTACAAAGACCACCATTTAATAATCCTCTTGTCCGAAGGGCATTTAATTTCGCCATTGATAGAGAAAGGCTTGTTAAGTTTGTAACAAAAGGGGGGGAAATTCCCGCAGGATCCCTTGTGCCACCGGGTATGCCGTTATATTCTGCTGTTAGTGGTTTTAGTTTTGATCCAATCAAGGCACGCGCGTTATTTGCTGAGGCGGGGTATCCAAACGGGCGAAATTTTCCTGATATTGAACTTTTGTATAATACCAGTGAAAATCATAAAAGGGTTGCAGAGGCAGTTGCTTATATGATTAAAGAGGTGCTTGGAGTAAATGTTTTGCCCGTTAATCTTGAGTGGAAAGTTTTACTTACACAGGTGGATAATTTTGACTACCAACTGGCAAGAGCGGGATGGTACGGCGACTACACAGACCCCAATACATTTCTTGATATGTTTGTTACTGGCGGAGGCAATAACCGGACAGGCTGGAGTAGTGCTGCATATGATTCGCTTATAAATAATTCTTCTTTTATTGTTGGAAAGTCAGACCGTATGGCGGTTATGCGTCAAGCGGAAGAACTTCTTCTTGAGGATTCTCCCATCTTGCCAATTTATCATTATGTGTCGAAATTCATGATTAAACCGGACATAAGGGGTTTGTATCCAAACATTAGAAGTTATTTTAACTTGGCTGATATAAGAAGAGAATGAAAAAGTTTATTATTCGCCGTATTCTCATATCTATACCGGTTCTGCTGATTATTCTTATTCTAACATTTGTGCTAGTAAAAGCGGCTCCTGGTTCGCCGTTCGCACAGGACAAAAGTTTGTCTAACGAAACCCTTATCGCTTTGAATGAAGAGTATGGTCTTGACAAGCCAACATATTTGCAAATAATAGCATATTTATCTAATGTTTCTAAGGGCTATCTTGGTCGCTCTATGCATTATAGTGACTGGACTGTTAACGAAATAATTATAGGGGCTTTGCCGGTATCGGCGAAATTGGGAATATTGTCCATAGCGGTAGCTTTATTGATTGGTGTTCAAATAGGAGCTTTTGCTGCAATACGACGCAATACATATGTTGATCACTTCTCAATGGCAATAGCGATTTTTGGCATATCAGTGCCATCCTTTGTTCTTGCTTCGCTGCTTGTTCTTGTTTTTAGCTTTTATCTTAAGCTTTTTCCATCGGCAGGTTGGGGAACACTAGATGCGCTTGTATTGCCTGTAATTACATTATCGGCGCCATTTATCGCGTACATATCCCGTATAACAAGAGCTTCGCTAATAGGGGTTCTGTCTGAAGATTATGTTAGAACTGCCCGTGCAAAGGGGGTAGGTGAATTACGGGTGCTCTTTGTTCATGCCTTGAGGAATGGGCTAACCCCTCTTATTTCTTTTTTAGGGCCTGCTTCTGCTGGTATTCTTACTGGAAGTGTCGTAGTTGAAAAAGTTTATGCAATACCAGGACTTGGGATTCATTTTGTCCACAGTGCTCTACATAGGGACTATTTTCTCGCGGTTGGCTGCGCACTTACTTATGGGCTTATACTGCTTCTTTGCAATATGGTTTCAGATATTCTTTATGTAGTCACTGATCCAAGGACCATGCAGAATGGAAAGTAAGCGAATAGATAAATTCCGGAAAAACAGGGCGGCAACACTGTCGCTTTCATTTTTATCCATTCTTTTTATCCTGCTTATCCTTTCCCCCTTATGGCAGAACATATTTTTACAAAATCCCGATATACAAAACCTGCCTGGTAAACTGGCGCCTCCCTCTCTTTCCCACCCCTTTGGAACAGATGCTCTTGGACGGGATTTGCTTGCCCGTGTTGTGGCTGGCGCACACACCTCGCTTCTTGTTGGGTTTGTCGCAACTCTAATCACTGTCATTATTGGAGTTATTTACGGATCTGTTGCTGGCTATAACGGTGGCAAGATAGATTCTGTCTTGATGCGCATAGTTGATGTGCTTTACACTTTACCATATATTTTTCTTGTAATTCTTCTTCTTGGGCTATTTAACCGGTCGCTAATGCTTCTTTTTGCTGCCCTTGGAGCGGTTCAGTGGCTTACAATGGCGCGGATGGTGCGGGGTGAGGTTATGGCTATAAAGTCCAGAGACTTTATAGCTGCAGCTGTTGCTTCGGGGGCGTCTCCCTTAAGGCTGCTAATTTATCATTTCCTGCCAAATATCTCTGGAGTTGTTATTGTTTACGCTACGCTAACAGTTCCGGTTGTAATGCTTCAAGAGGCCTTTCTTTCATTTCTTGGTCTTACTGTTCCCGGGCAAGAACATAGTTGGGGTGTTCTTATTAGCGAAGGGCTTGACGCTGTAAATCCTGTAAAAATAAGGTGGTGGCTTATTACTTTTCCTGGTGCCGCCATTTCACTGACTCTACTTGCTCTTAACTTTCTGGGAGATGGGTTGCGGGATGCTTTTGATCCTAAAAATGGGGAAAACTAAGCCCCCGTTCATCGGCTCTTACGCCGATGGCGGGGACTTTTAAAAGGAGGAAGAACTAAAGATTGGGTTTATGCGCAGCCAGCTAACGCATGCTCTTCATCGTAACAAGAACGCATTTTCTCGAGCGCCCGCTTTTTGATTTGGCGAACTCTTTCTTTTGAAATTTTAAGTTTTTTCCCGATTTGCTCGAGATTGAATTCTGCGGGTGTATCAAGGCCGAAATAATATGAAACAACCGTTCTTTCCTGGTCTGTTAATGAGTCAAGCAGGCAGTTAATAGATTGGCGATCCCCATCCCGTTCAAGGAATAAATCGGGAGACTCTGCTCCCTGGTCGGCCATTAAATCGTAAACAGTTGTGTCGTCATCACTACCGACCGCACCATCCATAGAGACGCGGTTTGTGCTAAGTGAGAGAATTTGTTCGACTTCATGAGGTTTAGAGTGTGTTTTTCTGCCAACAAATTCATAGTCAATGAAGCCGAATTCCTGCAAAGATTTTTCTGCCATTTTATTTACCTGCTTCATTTTTGATTCTTTTTCGGCGGACACTCTAACCAATCGTGATTTTTCGTAAAGTGCCTTGATTATGGATTGGCGGATCCACCATACCGCGTATGATATGAACTTTACTGAATAGTTAGCCGGATTAAATCTTTTCACAGCCTCAATTAAACCAAGGTTACCTTCGTTTATGAGTTCAGGAAGAGAGAGGCCCTGATTCTGATATTTTACCGCAACGCTTACAACAAAACGGAGATTGGAAGTAATAAGTTTGTCAAAAACATCTCTGCTGCCGTTTTTGATGTAGTCTTGCAGGAGCTTTCTTTCGGCGCCTCGTTCCAATTGGGGATAATTTCTGATGTCCTTTAGATATTGATTTACAAACGACTGGTCGTTCTTAAACAGGGTGTCTTCGGCCATTTTTTGTGCCTCCTTAAGTAAGTTTACAGTTCAAATATAGCACAGAAGGGGAGGCATTAGTGTCACGGAAATGTAACGGATAAGTAAAACTTAACGGATGGAGAGGGAAGAGGAAAGTTCTCTTTCGCGCGTTAATGAGCGGTTGTAAAGATCGACCGCTTCTGGCACTTTTTCTACTGCCACATAACCAGGGATCCAGCTAAAAGAAAGAGTACCGAGTCCTATAAGCATGGTGGGCGAAACCGAACCCGATTGCGATGTAAAAAAGGTGCCAATAGCGGTTAGAACACATCCACCGATTAGGAGGCCGGATTGGGTTGTTTTTAATGATCTATACTGACTGATTTTTATGCGAGCAGGTTTAACATTGCAGATATAATCGGCAAGATTGCTACCAAAGTAGGACACCTTTTCGCTAGCAGAGTCGCCATCTACCTGAAAGTAGAACGGCCCCCTGCCTTCTGCCGATGGAAGCAGATTTATGCTCCTTAAACCGCTAAGAGGGCTTACCATTACTGTATCGGAGGCCTCAATAGTATCCCTTTCTGCCTGAAAGGGGTATAAAGGGAGTATAAGAACCATAAGTACCAAGAATGATCTCATCTGTCCCATAATATAAACTCCGAATGGTTAAAAAACAAAAGGAAATATTGATTATTTTGTAAAAATCCGATAAAAACAGGCATTCTGAAGATTGTTTAATTAATTAAATGACATGTTTTATTAAAATCGATGCAATTTTAGGCTTTTTTCTTGATTTACAGATGCAAATCTATTATATTTAACGCCTCTTTTGTTTAGTAAATTTCATTAAATTAGGAGCCTTAATGCCAAACCTCAAAGCCACCTTAAAAGAGATTTCATCCCCTCAATTTGCTGCCAATCAGATAATGCCAATATGGTTGCTAAACGATAAAATTGATCCCATAGTAGTAGAAACGCAGCTTACGGAGATGAAACAACAGGGAATCCAAAATGTGGCAATAAAGGCCGAAAGAGGTGTTCTCCCCTCATATATGTCGCATGATTATATTGTTCATTTTGACAGCATCCTCAAAATAGCAAAAAAACATTCAATTTCCTGCTATTTGTGCGACGATCTTCAAACGGGGCATCCAGGTGTGTCTGCGGGAATAACCGAAAAACACGAAGAAATGAGATTGCAGTATCTAAGTCTGCACGAAGTCGTTAAAACCAAAGGACCTAAAAAGCATGTTCAGGAACTGTCACCTGCGTACAAATGGTCGATTATAGGTTTCAAAATGAAAGAGAAGGGCATCGATTCTGCATCCATTAAAAACCTCTCTTCTCAAGTAAAAAACGGAATTTTTAGCTGGACAGTTACAAATGGAGACTGGCGAATTCTTTTCTTTCGGACGGTAGCATGCAAAAGGCCGGTTGGCGGTTGGGTTATCGATACAATGAACCATGAAGCTGCTAAGGCGTACATCGAGGCTGCCTATTCGAGACTGAGAAATGGTCTAACTAAAGAAGGGGCAGTGGCGCTTAAGGGCGTGCTTGTAGAGCTTCCATATGTGGGGCCAGACACCACTCTTCGCGGGTTGCCATGGTCAGATAACATTTCAAAATTGCTTCAAACCGCAACCAAAGCAGATTTTCTGTCACAATTAATGGCTCTTTTTGTGGAAGGTGGAGCGAAGAATGCAGGTGTTATAAGGAGAGAATATTATTCTCTCCTTTTGAAACTACAATGTCAAAACTTCCTTAAACCAATTCAGGAGTATTGTACAAAAAGCAAGTTGCAATTAATGGCTTACACGGCCTCGTCCGATCCTTACGGAGGAGAAGGTCAACTTCGTTACGACTATTCTCCTATTGTGCAGAAATGCACAGCTATACAGGGAATTTCATCCTGTGACCAATCCGTTAGTAGTGCATCTTTGTCAAGATTCTTTGCCGATCTAAGAGGTTATTATAACCGTTCTAGAGGTTCTGCCATTTTGGGTAGAAATAGAACGGGCATTGGACTTGGTCTTAAGGAGCTTAAATATGAGTCGGACTTATACGCGATAAATGGTATTGAAGGAAACCTGATAGATGGAAGTTACTATGCATTGCGATACCAGGGAGGAATGAGGGCGCCAGCTAATGTTTTTGTACACCATCCCTCATATTCCCAATATGGAATTATGCTTAAAACATTCCAGCGACGGATGGCGCTTCTTTCGGGGCTGCACGCTCATGAGCAGGTGGGAGTTGTGTTCCCAAGTGAAAGTTTTTATGCCTCCTATAACCCTATTTCGCCCACGAACTACAAGGCAAAAATTCAGCACTTTGATGAACTTATGACTTACCTTGAAAAAGAGAACCTCTCTTTCCAATTTATAAACGAGGAACTTGCCGGACAGATGACAATTTCAAACAAGGGGCAGCTTGCGTTAAATATCGGAGGAAAAATAAAGGCCTCTTTCAGTGTTTTAATCCTGCCTGAAATGGCTGTAACGCCTAAAAAGTTTATTCCTCTGCTTGAAAAATTTGTTATGAATGGAGGCAAAGTTGTTTTTTACGGAATAACCCCGTTTGAAACTACCGATGGAGTCAAGGACGCAGATCTCATGCGCACACTGGAAAATCTTTCATTAAAAAAATCGGGATCTGTTCTTAAGTTTACACGACCAGAAGAGTTAGACACGCTGCGAACAGGTGGGCTGTCAGGTATTGTACCACAAATTGAATTCTTTTCCGAAGCGCAAATCGAAAAGAGGATTTTTTGCCGTTCGTATTCTGAAGGTGGAACTACCGTTCACTTAATGCTAAATACATCCAACGACAATGTCCGTACAGAAATTAAAGTTACCAGTAAGGATAAAGCTTACATGTACTGGCTCGATCTTACAAGCGGAGCATTAAATACCTTGCCGGCTTCGGAATCGAATGGAACGCTCAAACCTTTTATATACAGCTTTGCTCCAAAAGAAGGGGCGGCTTTGCTTGTATCAAAGGAAAAACTCTCTTCGCAGCCGAATAGCGCTCTTGCCCTTGACGATCCGAGCCGTTTATATCGTATAATTCTTAAAGATCAGTGGGAATATGAAGTGCTAGATGAAAATGTGCTCCCTGTAACTTCGTGGTCGATGAAAATCAACAGTAACCGTGATGTAAATTCAGGATATAATACTTCATATGAGGGGTATGTTCAGATTGATAGTGTACCAGCAAAGAGCACTCTCTTTCTTAATAATTTGCTTAACAGGCATATTAACGGTTATGGTTCTGGCTATTTCCCTGTTGAAATTTCCTTCAACGGCGTTCTTTTAAAGCAGATGCAATTTTTCAACAGGGGAGAAAAGCGTTTTAGATCAAACGAAACAGTTAAGAAGTGGTCGCATGCAGGAATTATGTCCTATGGGGCAGATGTTACCCCACATGTCAGAAAGGGTGTTAACAGAATTTCAATAAAAACCTACGGTTCTACCTTCAGTCCGATGGCAATAAAATATCCTGTATTGTTTACTGGCAAGTTTGCAGTAAAAAAGGGAAACAGTGGATGGCTGGTGTCGGACTACTACGAAAACATAAAATCCGGCTCTTGGACAGAACACGGCTTTCCGTTTTATTGTGGTAGAATTGTATATAAGCAAATTTTTGAAAAACCGGATGCTTATAAAAGAGTAATGTTGCGTTTTAAGCAGATTGAGAACATCGCTACTCTTAGAGTTAATGGAAATGAGATTCCAATTCCCCCTTGGCAGCCGCAAAGTGTGGATGTGAGCAAATTTATTCAGGGTGAAAAAAACAGGATAGAGATTGAGGTTTCAAATTTGCAGAATAATCTTATAAAGATGTTACCCTCACCAGCGGGTCTTGTTGGTGAAGTGTATGTAGATGTTTATCAATAAGAAGTATTAAAAAAAAGACGGTTTGGAATATTCCAAACCGTCAATGATTTTTTAAAATCTATCCTGACCGTCTCTGCCTTGTCTGTCGAAAGAGCGGCCTGTTCCCTTAGCGCCTCTTAGAGGGCGAGGTTTTATAACGCCATCGGCTATAAGTTTTTCTTTAATAGCTTTTCTTATTGCCTGGTTTTTTTTCCTTTTTTTAGCTTCACTCGGCTTTTCGAAATACTGGTTCTTGCGAAGATCGGATAATACTCCTGATTTTTCGCACGATTTCGTAAACCGCTTTAAAGCCTTTTCAAAAGGTTCATTTGATCTGACTACTACTCCTATCATAAAAAAATGCTGACACCTCCCCTCAACTATTAAAATGCGTGCGCTAAGATAATATTAGTTGGTACTATGAATCAACTACAAAAGAGGCCGCCAGAGAAAGAGAGAGAGAAACTATAACGCCTTTTCAATAACCACATGGAAGTGGCCATTCCGTTCCGTAGTTTCAATTACACGATGCCCCTGTTCAGCTGCAGAGCGAGGTATGTTTGCCAATGGTTCACCGCCTTCCATTATTACTTCAAGTCTCTCTCCGAGATTCATGGTTGCGAGCCGTATTTTTACCTTAACAAAAGTCATTGGGCAATGTTCTTTAGTAACATCAAGTATATGGTTCATCTCCTATGCCCTCCTATCACGAAATAAATACAATCTGACCATCTTTTGAACGCTCAAGAAATGTTGGAACACCAACAACTTCTTCCACTTCATTTATTAGGTCTTCTTTTTTTACTCCAAGAATGTGCATTGCCATTTCGCAGGCTACAAATTTAATACCTAAACTTTTTGCCGCTTCTATTAGTTCTGGCAGCGTAGCTACATTCTTTTTTTTCATCATATTTGTCATTAGAACAGGACTAATACCCGCAAAGTTAAGGCGAGAAAGTGGTAAGCTTGAGGAGCCTCCCATAAGAAAATTGAAAAAACGGGCAAGAACCCCTTTTCCTACAAATGAGTGGCCTCTATTCTTCTTAAGAATATTCAAACCCCAGAATGTAAAAAAAAGATTAACCTGCCAGTTTACTGCCGCTGCACCTGTAGCGAGGGTAAATGCAGCAACAGCCTTATCAAAATCACCAGAAAAACAGATTATCGAAAGTTTTTTATTCTCACTGTTCATTTGTGTCTCCATGGGTTAAAATTTCTAAAAGCTCCTCTTCTACAATTTTATCCCTTACACGAAAAAGCTTTACGACAGTATTGCCGGCAAGAGAAATAATTGCGTAGCCAATATTTGGATCGTGTGCAAGTCGTATGTCTTCTTCTGACATTCGTGCAGGCGAATTTGGATGGCTGTGATACACTGCCATTATTTTTAGTCCATTATTTCGCATTTTGCGCATAGCATCAAATTGTTCGCGAGGGTCGAGTGAATAGTGATCGACTGCGGCATCGGCATTTGTTAATGGTATAATAGTAGTGGCGATTTTTCCATCGCCTGCGATATACCCACATGCCTCAATTGGCCTATGGTCCAACGCATGGCTAACCATTGAACTTATTGCTTCATTAGTTATTTGCACCGCTTACTCCGTTATTTTTTAGGTTGCACAACGGCTGTTCCTCGTCTTTTAATTCAGTAATGGATGGTTTTTCTCCACATACTGGACAATCAGTGCGTTTATTTAATTTAACCTTTCTAAAATCCATGGATGCCGCATCAAAAATCAGCAGGCTATTTATTAATAGCTTGCCCACTTTGGTAACAAATTTTAGTGCCTCGGCAGCCTGAATGGTTCCAAGCATACCGGCTATAGCACCTAACACGCCTGCCTGAGAACAGGTTGGCACAGAGTCTTTTGGTGGGGGTGAATCGAATACGCAACGATAACAGGCCGATTCTCCCGGTAAAACTGTAACGGTTTGTCCTGTAAACCTAAGAATTCCCCCATGTGAAAAGGGTTTGCGTTCCATTACACAGGCATCGTTTATTAGAAACTTGGATGCAAAATTATCTGTACCATCAATTATAAAATCGTATTGGCGGATTATTTTCCTGATATTTTGCGCAAGCAAAAGTTCATAGTGTGTAACTACTTTAACATCTGGATTTATAGCGTTCATTTTTGCGGCGGCCGAGTTTACCTTAGGCTTGCCGACATCATCCGTAAAATGGATTATCTGCCTCTGAAGATTTGACAAATCTACTCTGTCTCCATCAGCAATGCCAATTGTACCGACGCCCGCTGCCGCTAAATACATGGCAACCGGAGCGCCAAGCCCCCCTACGCCAATAATCAATATTTTGCTCTTCATGATGTTTATTTGTCCCTCAACCCCAACATCCTTAAGCAGAATATGTCGGCTATATCTTTCAAGCTGTTCTTCAGAAAAATCAATCATACTTTCTCCAGTCCTTTTGTTATATCGTCAAGAATATCATCAAGGTCTTCTATCCCAACGGATAATCTTATAAGTCCCTCTCCTATGCCCATGTCGTTTTTTTCTTGTGGAGAAAAATCGGCAAAAATAGTCGATGCCGGGTGTATAATAAGCGTCTTGTTGTCGTTTAAATTGGTAGCCTTCCTGATAATTTTCAGATTATCCATGAAAGTAAAACAGGCCTCCTTTGATTCCATTTCAAAAGTTAACAGGCTGCCAAAGCCCCGCTTAAGCTGACGAACAGCTGCTGCATGTGTTGGGGATGTATTTAGCCCCGGATAATTGACCGAAACTATTTTATTAACATATTGTAAATGTTTTGCCACTGCAAGGGCATTTTGGCAGCTCGTATTTATTCTAAGTACAAGAGTCTCAAGCCCGAGTATTTGCAACCATGCATTATGGGCAGAAAGAGAAGCGCCCATGTTTCGAAAAACCTCTTTTTTAAGCCGTGCCAAGAAGGCGCCCTGACCAAATTTTATTGTAAGATCGGCCAATTGAGGCGTTTGACGCCAGTCAAAGACCCCATTGTCAATTATTATTCCACCCACTGATGTTGCGCCACCTGAAATGTATTTGGTACTCGAAATAATTTCTATCGCAACGCCAGCTTCTTTGGAGTTGAACAGATATGGGGTGGTAAGAGTGCCGTCCAAGACAACGGGGACTCTTTTTTGAGCAGCAATTCTACAGATACCTGCAATATCCGTTACTTCAAGGTGTGGATTACTTATTATTTCCAGAAATACGAAAGCTGTATTTTCGTCAATTGTATTGCCTACAGAATCTATATCTGTCATATCTACAAAGCGTGTCTGTAGCCCCCACCTACCAAAAGTTTCTGAAAATAAAGAGAGGGTGTGTCCAAATAAACGGCGGGTAGTCACAATGTTTGAACCTGTCTTTGCTAAAGCCAAAACAGTATTTGAAATGGCTGCCATTCCAGAAGAGAGGGCCGCAACACCATAAGAGTTGCTAAGGCGTCGAATTCTTTGTTCAAGCTCCTCAACGGTTGGATTTGTGATGCGGGAATAAATATGGGCCGGTTTTTTTCCTGCAAATGCAAGCTCAAGCTCTTTTGATGATTCGAATTCAAAGGCTACGGAATCGTAAACTGGTGGGCGTAGTGCCCTGTGCGTATCTTTCGAAAATCCTGCACCATGTATAGCTCGAGTTGTAAATCCATTCATCACAGACCGCCTCCCATAAAATAGAGAAAATCAACCTCATCATTTTCCCGTACTATGGTAGAATCAAAATCATTTTTATCAACAAAGATTCCGTTTAGCTGAACCGAAACCGCGTCTGGCATAGCAACGCTGCAAATTTTTAAAAGATCCAATACAGAGGTAGCGCTGCCAGCAACATCTTTAAAATCACCATTTACTTTAATTTTCATTTTGCCTCCAATTATCAAAATATATTAACATGACTAAGTAAGTCAACATAAAAATAAAAAAAGGTCCTTCCTTTAGCTCTCCTTAAACAACATGGGCACGCTCAAATACCGTTCCCCTGTGTCTGGGAATAGGGTAACAATTAACCCCTCTTTTTTGCCGCAACTCCGAAGATATTTATCTGTTGCACAAAGAGCTGCGCCCGAAGATATGCCGACGAGGATTCCTTCCTGCTGAATTATTTTTCGAGTCCATTCGTAGGCTTCCTGATCTCCGACAGATATTATTTCATCGACAACAGACATATCAAATATTTTGGGTACGAATCCAGCTCCGATTCCCTGAATCATGTGGGGACCGCAAAATCCCCCACTTATTACGCAAGATGCAGCAGGCTCAACTCCGATTATTTTAATTGCAGGATTATGTTTTTTAAGCCGTCTGCCAACCCCTGTAATAGTCCCACCCGTACCAATACCAGCTACAAACACATCAATTTGCCCATCTGTGTCTGCCAAGATTTCTTCTGCTGTGGTTTTTTCATGAAATTGAGGATTAGCGCTGTTTTCAAATTGACCAACCAAAAAAGAGCCCTCAATAGAAGCAGCAAGTTTTTCTGCTTGCTCAATAGCCCCCTTCATTCCTAAGTGGGGTGGAGTAAGAACAAGCTTTACACCAAACGACAAAAGAAGCCGTTTTCTTTCAATACTCATGCTTTCGGGCATTACAATAATGGTTTTATATCCACGGACAACAGAAATATATGCGAGAGCTATGCCGGTATTTCCGCTTGTTGCTTCAATTATAGTGCCGCCACTTTTTAGCCTGCCCGACTCTTCTGCGCTTATGATCATCCCCAAGGCAGTACGATCCTTAACAGACGAACATGGGTTGAACTGTTCTAACTTTGCAGCAACGGTACAATCAGCACAATCGAAAACTTTATTAATCTTTACAAGAGGCGTTTTACCAACAAGAGAAACTATATTGGGGTAGATATTCATGAGTAATGCCTATTAAATACTCGCTAAATTGTAAAGGTAATCTGTCTTTCAAGCGCCTTTTGGCGCTCTAATAGTTGCGAAAGAGAGACCTTTAAAAGTTCCGCTACAGAAAGTTCAATTTTTGCCAATACTTCATCGAGGGAAGCGCATATTTTATTGTTATGCAGCTTTATGGCACCTTCAAGTGATTCAACAACATGACCAAGCGATATATTATCAGGGTGATGACCAAGTTCATATCCCCCTTTTTGCCCTCGTGAACTTTTAACAATACCTCTCTTTTGGAGACGGTTAAGTATTTGCACTAAATAATTTCTGGGCACACTTCGGCGACGAACGATATCGCTTAACTGAACAAGGTTTTTACCATAGCTTTCGGATAATTCCAGAAGTGCTAATAAGCCATACTGCGTTTTTGTCGAAATTGATAACATATTTTACCTTTAATTAAAATAAGCTATTTGATAAAGATAGTCAAGTAAAGGATTTAACAAAAATCAAATCAAACGCAATACTCTGTGTGGAACTCAGAAAGGAACAATTGTCTCTTTTTCAACAGTAACGGTTTTACTCTTCCAAACAGTGCCGCTTACCGGTTCAAATCCAGTTTTTCCTTTTGAATTAGATAGGTTATTAGGAATTTCAACTGTGACCGTTTTTACCAGACTATTAACCCCTTGTTTGAAATAAAGAGCTTCGGCCGTGAGTTCAATTGTGCTTTCTGAAAATTTTCCGTCAATATAATTATTGGAGAGTCCGTCATCTTCGTAATAAACAGATATGCTTTTGTTATTTGACGGAACACACTTAATTATTAAATGCGTATTATCCATAAACGCTGTTGAAGCTACCGCTTTCATCGCTGGAATGGCTGCTCCTTCTTTTATAAATAGCGGAATGGAGTCAAGTGGCGCAGAAACGACTGTTTCGCTCTTGCCAGCATATTCTTTACCGGTGAAATAGTGAAACCACTTTCCTTCCGGAAAATAGACTTTACGGCTTGTTTCGCCCCGTTCCACAACCGGAGCAACCATCAGTGAATCGCCTACCATAAACTGGTCGCAAATTGCAAATGTTTTCTTTTCGTTTGAATAGTTCCAGAAAAGAGGTCTGAATACTGGGTATCCATATAAATGCATCGCCCTGAATAGTTGGTAAAAATAGGGTAAAAGATGGTAGCGCAGCTTTATAGCTTCTCTGCATATTTTTTCTGCCTCCTCTCCAAAGCGCCAAGGCTCCTGATAAATGGTTCCTTTTGCCGCATGGTTTCGGAAAAACGGATAAAATGCGCCAAGCTGGGTCCACCGGATAAGCAGCTCAGGATTGCAATTGGTAGAACCGAATCCACCAACATCAACGCCCACAAAACCGATGCCGGAAAGTCCCATGTTGATTATCTGCTGAATAGATGCTTTAAGATGATTCCATGTTGATGTGTTATCGCCACACCACTTTGCTGCATATTTCTGTATTCCTGAAAAAGCGGCTCTTGTCAGCAGGAATGGTCTTTCGTTGGGTCTTTGCGAAAGCATTCCATCAAAGGTTGCCTTTGCCTCAAGAAGCCCATAGACATTGTGCATGCGGTCCTGGGCCGACCAACGACCATTGTCCCACATTATTGTTTCTGGGGGAACGGTCGATGTTTTCTCATTAGTAAAATCAGCAATTTCATTCATATCGTTCCAGAAAGCATCCGCCCCTTTTTCGTAATACCTTTTATGCAGTTCGCCCCACCATTTACGAACCTCTGGCCGGGAAAAATCAGGAAACTTAGATAATCCAGGCCACACTTTGCCAATATAGTCGGTGCCATCAGGATTTCTTAAAAAATAACGGTTGAGAGTTCCCTCATCGTTAACATCATATACCCCTTTTGGATCATCAGCCTTTACTCCAGGATCCACAATAAGAACTGTCCGAAATCCCTCTTTTTTTGTTTCTGCAAATGCCTCTTTTGCGTCACCAAACCTCTCTGAATCGAAGGTAAAAACTCTGTAACCATCCATAAAGTCAATATCGTACCACAAAACATCGCAGGGAATATCCCTTTTGCGAAATTCATTGGCAATTTCGCGCCCTTCATCTGTTGACATATAGCTCCATCGGCACTGATGGTAGGCTATTGTCCAGATAGGCGGCATTGCAATTCTTCCGGTTAGTTCAGTATAGGCGCTGATAATTTCCGGCAAAGAACCGGTGAACAGATATAAATTCAGCTCTCCGGAAAAAACGGTTATTTGTGCCTCATTCCAGTCTGCTGCCCCCATATCAAACTCCGACCGATAGCTACTATCGAGAAAGTAGCCGTAAAAAAGGCCGCTTTCTGGATTAGCGGAAACAAATAGCGGAAAAGATGAATAGAGATTCGGATCTGTTTCATTGTGATGTGCAAATTTATCTCTATTCCAGTTGATTATTCTGTAGCCCCTTCTTCCAAACGGGGTGACTCTCTCTCCCATGCCAAAAAAGTCTTCGTTTTGAGAAAGAGTGCGGACATCGGTAATGGAATTTTCATCAAACTGAATGGCCTTACCACGGCTCAAAAGAGCATTGTTAACATTGTATATCGATAAAGCAAAGTGTTCCTTATTAACCCCGATTGTAATCTCTCTTGCTTTAATAAGTAGTTCGTCATCTTTATCAATCAAGTTGATTGGAAACTCCGGAAGATTTTTTTCAATGGAATATGAACGGTCCGCCTCAAATTTAGGGGCAACAGTAAGGCGGATGCGTATTGTATTAGGCAGTATTCCCGAAAATTCGGCAAGTCCCGCATTGCTTTCAATTTGGACAACCGATTGAGATACGGTCGAACATGAAATAACAGAATCAATGCTTTTTTTCATTGGTTACTCCTCTTAGAAAATCTTTCATTTTTTCAAGGACATAATAGGGGACATGAGCGCTTCCCATCGATATTTCATCGTAGTAGGAACCATGACAATCGCTGCCACCTGATATAAGAAGATTGTACCTATCACACAAAGCGTGGTAATAGTTGATGGTTTCAAGACTCTGTTTAGGATAGTAAACTTCGATTCCGTCGAAACCCTCTCCAATCAATTTTTCCGGCATGGAGCGGTCCTCAAAAACATATGGATGGGCAAGTATGGCTATGCCACCAGCGTTTTTTATTAGCGCAATAGCTTCTTTGGTAGAAAGCTTTTTGACAGGAATAAAATATTCGGTTGAATTGCCGAGATATTTGTCAAAGGCTTCTGTGTATGAAGAAACATATTCTTCTGCAAGGAGAGCGGCAGCAATGTGCGGCCTTCCAATAGAAAAACCTTTTGCAAATTCGAGAACCCTTTCAAAGCGGAGAGAGATGTTGCCTCGGTTAAGTCTATCGACTATTTTGCTTGCTCGCTCCCTTCGCACTAAGCGAATTTCGTTCATTTTATCACTAATCTGTTTGTCTATAGGGTCAAACATATAGCCCAGAACATGAACATCCTGATTGTCATACATTGAACTTATTTCCACCCCTGGAACGACCTCCAGCCCTATTTTGGCGCCAATCTCGGCAATCTCTTGAATTCCTGCGATACAGTCGTGATCGGTAAGGGAAATGGCCGATAGCCTCTTCGAGGAAGCATATTCAACAATTTCCTTAATTGTCAGAGTGCCGTCGGAATAGGTTGAGTGGATGTGAAGGTCTATGTACTTTTTGCGATAGCCATTGCCCAATTTCCTGCCTTTCGGTATAAAAAATTTTAAAATATTAACCGATGAATATAGCTAAAAATCGGAACTTTCCCAAAAACTATCGGCCTGGAGTGCCAAATAGAGAAAAACCGCTTATTTCCTCATTCGCGGGCAACCAGTTATGGTAAAAATTGTTGTCGATGGCGCCATTGATAGATTCTTTTAACTCCATAGATTTTGAATCGGAAATGACCTTTGGGATATATAGAAAGTCTATAACCGTCTCTTTGCCACTCCGTAATACAATTGGCTCGCTACCAGCACTTAATAAATCGAGAAGGCTTCCTGTTACAACAGTATCAATTCCTGGCAAGGCTGTTCTTCCGATAGTATAAAAACCATCTGCCTGGATGGTAACGCTCCGAAATAGCCGACTTGTCTTGTTTGAAAGGAGATAAAGAGAATCAATAGTAACCGGATTAGTAGCTGAATTTTTTATTTCTATGTACTCATAATCGTTTTTAACCATTACTTCAGAGATATACACCAACCCTGACTCTGTAGCGTCGCTGGCGGTGTTCATATTACCAATTATCACGGAGGAGCCTGGCCTTAGTGTTGAAACTTCGACAGTTAGCCCCGAAGGTGTTTTTTTGAAATTGGCATATAGCACAGAATCGCTTGCTGCATTAAACGCTATGCTCTTACGGAAACTGTAAAGAGTGTCTCTGTCTGTCCCCTCTGTTTTGGTTCCATAAACTGCAATAAGCCCCATTGAACCATCGGGAATGTAGTCGAGAGAGATAGATACGCCATTGCGCGAAGATTTTGCAGCTACTGCCAGAAACGAGTCGATGCCGGATATGAAACTGCACCAGACGGTATCTACTGCGGCATCAATTTCTGCTATTTGAAAGGAAATTGTGCCGGCGCAAGGCCAAAGCATAAAAGAGAGAGCTGCCATTTCGGCCGGTTGCATAGTTAAGGTTGTCTCTGCGGTAAAATGGATCCGCCTGTTGTTGTTGCTGTTTTCTGTCCAAATCACCACTTTCCTATTTAAGCCAGAAGGAATCTCCCTGATTTCATATTGATAAAAAGGTTCAATGCCCAACAACTGTAAGGTATCGTGAATTGTGTCCATATCTGCGGCGGTTACCCTTGTTATTATCCGGTTCCATTCGGTAATTAAAGATTTTGATAAATAGCTTCCCGATGGGGAACGAATTACAGCATGAATACTCAATTTCGAATTGTTTTTATTTTGCCTTAGTACGCTTTCATATTCATTCTTAGAGCAGGATGACAATAATAATAATAAAACGATGGATAATATTACTTCTTTCATATAATTACTCCTTTATTATGGGGAACAATATAATTAGCTTTTTAAAGAAAAGTGTATTTTTATTTAATGATTGTTTTACTTCTGCTAATCTTTCTGTTGCCGCACAAATCTGCAGCAGAGAGGCTGGATTCAATACCTTCTCGCTTTTCAATGGGGGCAAGTTTTGCTATCACGGTACCCTCATCCTCTTTTTTGAGTGCATTGCGATCGGTTTCGGAAAATAGAGCAGAGATAACCCAAATGGCGCAGGACATTGAGGAAAAATTCAGCGACAATGATGTGGCTGTTGCAGTAGGCTGCCCTATGGTTTTCAGACAAAACAGCCATATCAGATTTTACGGGGATTTGTCATGGTTCGGTTTCAGTAACGGAAACAAATGGACACCCAAAGAGGGCGACACTATTATTACAACCGCGAGGGTTAACAGATATCGCTTTGATTTTATAACTGTTGGATTAGGTGTTCAACTTGACCTGCCAGATGATTTTATGTCGGCAACCAATTATTCTAGGCTTTACTTAATAACTGGCGCAACTGCTTACCCACTTCTAAGAACAGAGATGGAAAGGACAGCGCTTTTTGGTAAAGTTACCGATTACGGGCAGGGGGTTGGTGTTAAAATAGGCTTTGGGGGAGAGAAGCGGATTTCCGCTATAATGAAGATGTGTGGTGAGTTATCTTATGAATACTCAAATTTTGGACTACTTCGAAGCAGCGAATTCACCTTGAGACGCATATCATTTGATTTAAAGCTGTTGTGGAATTTTAATAGATTTAATCAGCAGTTGGACGGCGAAACCCGATGATATTCTTTTCCTTATCGTAATAAACGCCGTTAACATTGGTTTCGTTTCGTTTTATAAACTCGTATATTAGGTTAATATCATTGAGGGAGTAGTAGTTGAAACACTCTTTTATCTCTTCTAAAATATCAAAAATACTGGTTTTGTATGGAACCATCTTAAAATTACCTTTCGTTACAATAACATACATTTTTTTTACATTTGCAGCGGCTCTTTCTTTTGGAGACAATAACCTCCATCTGCCATTTGTCACTCTCTCCTCAGAATATGTTGAGCCGTTTATTGACACTTCCTTTTCTCTTGATGCTGCCGGAAGTTCAGCTTTTGTAAACTGCGTTGAATCTTTTTCAGGACAATCATTTGATAGAGCGCTTCTTCTCCTTGACAGTTCTCGTCTTTTGCTTCCCGAAATGGAAGATTATTCTCTGTTGCTATACATCAGACTTATGGTTGCACAAAAAAAAGCCGTAGAGGGCGATTCCCTCTTAACTCAAATTAGCAGGCTAAAGCATAAAAGTCCCGCTGCGTCCGCAGTGGCTGTTGTTCTTATGGAAAACACTGTACCAGCAAGCGATGAGCTGAGGCTTGGCATAGTTAACAGGCTGATAAGAGATAGCAAAAATCCTCGGGCGCTTTATCTTGCCGCTCTTCTTGCAGACTCACTCAAAAAAAGCGAACTTGTTACGCAATACAGGACTGCGCTTCTTGAATTAAGAAAAGTTAACGAGTATTCTGATTCTACGGCAACCAACTTTCATAAAAATCGACAAAGGTTGGATATTAAACTTCTTACAAATCTCGCCGCCTTTTTTGAATGGAGAATGAATTGGAGGGAGCTTCATACTCTTGCGACAGAAGCATACAAACGAAGCAACCTTTCTAAAAGCGAAAGATCCATGTTTCTTTCATATGCACATACGGCGGCATATAGACAGCGGGATTATGTTGAGGCCCTGCGACTTATTAGACTATTAGAAAAAGAGGGGGGGCGAACTCCAGAAACACTTTTCAAATATGCCCTTAATCTTGAAAAAATGCAATACTGGCGCGCTTCGTGGTTGCTTTACAGGGAATATCTCAGGCGATGGTCAACAGGCGTACATGGCGATAATTTTTTGTGGGATTTAGCACGGCGGCTGGAACGAAAACAGCGTTTTGACAGAGCAGCCGTAGTATTCCTTAACATAGAAAAAAACTACCCAAAAGAGTATTATTCCAGCCATTCAAGATTCAGAGCCGCTTTTTGTAAATACAAAGCAGGACTATTCAAGGAGACCGTTTCGCTTCTTTCTACCTTTCCGTCTAGATATCCTTCAGCAAGGGATTTAGAGGCTTCGATTTATTGGACGGGCAGATCATACGAAGCGCTCACAATGGCCGATTCCGCATCCTACTATTATAAAAAACTCCTCATGGAGTACCCTCTTTCTTATTATGCCATGCTTGGAGAAAAACGGCTTCCGCTTTCTGGTGGCGACGGGATGGCTGATTATTCCGGAGCTATTACTCTTGACAGTTTTATTAATCACATTGATGCCGCAATGACAATAGACACAGAGGATCCTCTCCCTATTAAAAGGGGGCTTCTTTTAATGAGAGCAGGGCTTGATAGTTTGGCAGTAGAAGAGCTATCAGCGGCAGGTAATTGGGCAAAAAAAAAGGTAAGCAGACTCTATCGACTTTCCCGTATTTATGAAGCCATAGGGAAGTATAGCTTGGCCCAGAGAACGGCTATGGAGATTTATTATCGCACACCACTCGCCTTAAAATCAAAAATTCCAATTGAGATTAAAAAGCTTTTTTTCCCACGCTATTACGGCGAAGCCGTAGATATGGAGGCACGCCGAATTGGTATTGATCCGTTTCTTGTACATGCTATAATGCGTCAAGAGTCGCAGTTCGACCACAAGGCGCTTTCGCGAGCCGGTGCCGTTGGGCTTTTGCAGTTAATGCCAATGACTGGGTTGGAAACGGCGCGAAAACTGTCAATAGAATTTCATGTTGACTCACTACAGCATCCGTTTTATAATATACGGCTTGGAGCATACCACCTATCTGAGTTACTTGACAGATTTGATGGTAAATTTGAATGGATAATGGCCGCCTATAATGCCGGCTCTACAGTTACAATGAGATGGAAAAAAGAGACAGAAGGGGTTGAATATGATGTCATGGTTGAGGAAATCGCTTACGGTGAAACAAGGGATTATGTCAAGAAGTGTATGAGAAACTACCGCTTTTACAAGAATTTATGGAATTAAAATTTGATCAACAACTGGGTGCATGGCAACAAATGTAGTGAAGGGGTCTCGTCCTGAAATATGTTTACACTATCAGGAGGTGTAAAATGCATTTTAGGA
>CAZPWS010000039.1:0-28695 GCA_964590225.1 uncultured Fibrobacterota bacterium | reverse complement strand
ATTGAGGCGCAAAACAGTTCAGCATACATTCCTTCTCCTATCCCGTGGTCAAGTATAGCATCTTCGTAGGAAAGCTTTGCTGCGAGCCTAGGTAAACCAGGCGCTATACATGCCCATATTTCTGAGCGAATGAATGCGCCACAACTGTCTCTATAAGCATTATTATTAACATCACCGCAAAATGGGGGCATTAGCCCTCTTCGCATATTTATTTTTGCAATGCCATACTCAGCCCAGTGGGGTGTAACATAGAGCGACCAGTATTCGGCAAGGATATGCGAATCAATTGTGATACCCTGCTCTTCCATCGCGATAAGCCATAAAAGTTGTATGTCCAGATCGTCGTTCGGCATTGGTTCACCACTGAGATCCTGAGTATAAAAAGAGACACTGTTTATCTGTCTTTTCCATTCAAAAGGCGCGCCAAGAGTTCCGCCAATATTTTTCCCAAGCCAACAGGCCGTTACCCTGTCGAGATATTCATCCCTGTTTATTACTATTTTCGCCATGTTATTATGAATCCTTTCTTTTTTAAGAAGTATAGCATATTACATAACAAAAGGCTTGGTCTGGATTTAAAACTTTTTTGACTTAGGTTAATCTGACGATTGCCTGACATGGAAATGAACCTCCTATCGAAAGTTCAGTGGTGTTATTATTTCTTTTTACAGAAATCATGGGCGTTTCTCCTTTAGGAAATGGAATAAGCAAAGTACGACAAGAAGAAGTTTCATAAGCCTTATTTTCTGTTAGCTTAAGCACTCTACAAGGAACTTTAATACCATAAATAGGCGCATTCCACCCATTTTCAATCGAGGGAATATATTTAGGGGATAATATAATAATCGCAAGACTCGGCGCTTTTTCTGAAACATTGCTCATTGCACATTGGAACATATCTAAATTAAGCAATTCAACCTTGTCTGATACAAAATGATAATACGATGCGATTTCATTGCCCGATAACCCAGATATTAAATCATCAACCACCCAAAAGCGATTTTTATGCAATGCGACTGTCCGGGAAACACGAATAGGATCATACGCATAATGCCAACATGTTATTTTTGTACCGTCTGAATCTTGTGTAAACTCTGATGCACCAACAACAGGTGAGGATCTCCATTTCCATGTACTGATATATTCTTTTGTAGAGTTGTTATCTATAACAATGGTACTGTGTGCGTGGGATGACTTGAAATAACGCCGTTCCTCACCTTCAGCATATGATATCGTTCCTGGCTCGGTTAACAATGGTCCGCCATAGGCAGATATATCCATACTTAAATGATCCGCATGTGTATGACCACTCAAAGAAGCACCATTTCGAATTACAAGGGATAAAGCGCTACTGTCCCAAGCCGTTCGAACAAAATAAAAACCGCCTTTAGGGAAGACGGCATTAAGTGGCATTAAGCCTAAACTGTTATCATCTTTAAGTAATTCCATTGCTGCTCCAAGCAGCAGAAAAACATAATAATCAGGCTTAACTCTCCATGGAAGAGAGATATTGACCAGTGAATATTTACACAATGCCATAACAGAGTCACGATTAACAGGCCACGAATCGCCATGTGGAGTAATGCTTCCGTCCGGACGAATCATATAAGTACAAAAACGAGTCATTTTCTCCAGTCTATCGCGGTATTTAGAACTAAAGGCATAACCGTTTAATTCGCCAAGTAGCATTGGTTCGATAAACCAATTTATACAACCAAAGTGATAGTTTGGAGTTTCTTCGCACTGTACACCATCATCAAGAATTTGACATTCAATAGCTCGTTCCAATTGTAACATAGCAAATTGTGCATCAGGACCGGCTGTTGCAGATAACTCCGGCAGCATAACGCCAATAGTAAACAATCCCTGCATCTCCATTACAAAGTGGTTATGATCATAATTTGGCCATATTTCAGGTGAAAGATATCTCAATACAGTACGGGACTGGATCAAAGAATAGAACATTCTAATAAGCAATTCTCCGTTCATTGACGGAGAATCAATAAAAAATGGTAGCGAGTACAACCATGTCTTCGCACGAATACCAACATTGAGCAGATTCCAAGGACCAGGATTCCAAGCTGTGCCATTTGTACGATACATGATAATGTCAACCGGTGCAACACCGTCAACAAAATCGGTCAATAGTCTAACATAAGCCCGAGCATACTTTTCATCGCTGGTACACCAATATGCAATACCAAGATCAAAAAGAAAAAAATGACGATTAAGGAACTCATTATACTCCTCGTCCGCCTTAAACTCCATCCACTTAGGCGGAAAACCGCAATTTTGGTAAGTTCCACCCCAATATATTTCTCCCTCAAGAAGCTTGTCCGCTACTTCCTTGCTCTTTTTAATGTCTTCAGGAAAATAATTCAATAGGTTCCTAACTATCGTCATACGCTTAGTGATATCGAAATACCACTTTGGCACCTTCCGTGTCCGGAACCATTTCAGCAGGATTTCTGCGGCTCCTCTTTTATTCCCTTTTTTCCATGCATCACTGCAATTTATAGCATCATTTTTGTTATGTGAGAAACATGCAAAAACTATGTCACCCATCCGATCAAATGAAGCTTTAGTTTCGCAATCAGAGCAATACATTGGGCACCTCCATATCACATACTTAAACTTTCTATTACACTATACTATTGCCTTGGGCATGAATAGCTCATTAAAAACACGCAGCGCGAAATTATCAGTCATGCCAGCAATATAATCCGTTACTATTGTATAGTCTTCTGTTTCAATCGAATAGGATATGTTTTTGCAGAAATCAAAAAATATCAATAGCGATGGCGCAAGCCTGACAACTTTTTCTCGTTCCGCCCTTTCCTTGCCGCCTCTCGTTTTTATTAATATGTCAATATGCTCATCAAAAAGACTATTGATAATATGAGTAACTCTTTCTGCATAATCCTGAGCGTTGTATATGTGTTGATAGTTAAACTCCTTTAATTGGCGCATAAGCATAAAGGTCTCTTCCGATAAACTAATGGCATCCTGCCCCATGCTGTTAACAACAATATCGTGAACCAGCCGACCAATTATTTTTCCATTACTATCTCCGAGCCCCTCCCTAATGTCTGCCGGTAAATCTTCTCTTTTAACAACATTAGCCTCTATGGCATCCTCAAGATCTCGACCAAGATAGGCAACCTTGTCTGCCATTCTCACAAGACAGCCCTCAAGAGTAGATGGGAAATTACATCGGTCGGAAACAGCATTCAGCCGTGTTAAGTCTCTTGCTCTATCGGGGACAATTGACTGCTCAAACTTTTCACCGCAATGTGAGATAATTCCGTCCCTTACCTCGTATGTAAGATTAAGGCCATTGCCGTAGTTTGTTAAATAGTCAACTACTCTTAGCCCATGAATTTCGTGCATGAAAGAGCGTTTTTTATCGTATCGTTTTAGCGCATCATTTAGTGCCCGTTCTCCAGCGTGACCAAAAGGGGCATGACCAAGATCGTGTCCCTTTGCAATGGCTGATATAAGATCAATGTTAAGCCCAAGACATCGGCCAACAGTCATTGCTATTGAAGAAACATGGAGTACATGTTCCATTCTTGTGCAAATATGATCATTATTGGGAGCCATAAAAACCTGCGTTTTGTGCTTAAGGCGCCTGAATGGCGGCGAATGCAAAATACGGTTTTCATCCCTTGCAAAATCGAGCCTATAAGGATCTTTTTCCATCCGCTTTGCACGACCAAGCGAATTGTCACTTTTGGTAGCGAATGGGCCGAGCGATGACTCCGACTGAAGAAGAATATCACGATACTTCACTTTTCATGGTCTCCATAGCCAAATTCATTTATTTCCAACGAGTCATTTATAAGGATAATTTTCTGAACTCCCGTAATAGCCTGAGGACGGGTCATACTAGACCTAACAACCATTACTGTTGAATAAACATCGGCCTTCACCGGATCGTCTGCAACAACGGTTGCGCTTATTATTCCATTCGCCGGAAAACCGGTAGCAGGATTAAAAATATGGTGGTATCGCTTGTTGTCAATTATAGTAAACCTTTCGTAATCGCCAGAAGTAACAACGGAAGTGTTGTTCAATTCAAGTACTTTGATGGGTTCTCCCCCTTTTCTTGGATGTTTAATTCCTATCTTCCATTTCGATCCATCAGGCTTTGGGTTACCAATTATTATATCACCACCAGCATTTACGAGATATGAAGAAATGCCTAATTTATTAGCAAAAGCTGCGAATCTTGAAAGCGCATAACCTTTTGCTATTCCCCCAAGGTCAATTTTTACGGAGGAGTCACTAAAACAGACGGAGTCGCCGCACAAATTGATATTTCTCCAGTTTACAAGAGCAAGTGTCCTTCGCAAAACAAGAGAATCGGGGAATAAAGGCGTTTGCCCTGTCCCGAATCCCCAAAGAAATTTAATCGGTGCAATCGAGATATCAAATAATCCATCCGTCTCGTTACAATAGTATAGTGCTTTTTGCAAAAGATGCCGTTGTTCGCCGCTTACATAAGCAGTAAGCCCTCCAGAGCGGCCATTGATGGCTCTAAGTTCACTTTCTCCAGTTGTAGTACTGAACAGCTTTTCTAATCGTGTGCCTTCCATCTTTATGGCCTCTACAAAGCTATCAAAGCTATCCTTGTTATTTGTGTAAGCAATCACCTCTATGTATGTATCCATTGAAAAAAAAGAATCAGATAATCTACTGTCGTTATTTGAACAGGAAAAGAAAAAAAAAGTTATTATTAATAATGCTACTTTCTTATTATGTAAACAGGTACTTTTCATGATCTGAACAACCTTCCCATCTGTTTCCCAAGAATGGTGGAAGCAACAACAAGTCCAGCAGCCATACCCACCATACAAATAACACCTAACGCTGCCGCTACATACTCGCCATCGGGAATTTTTGCCATTAATGCGTACAGCATTCTTGTAATGGGAAAATAGTTTTCCTTTACGGCAAGTATCAGACTTTCCGACACCTCAAGCATCGCAAATAAAAATGCAAGAATTGCTCCTCCTACAAGACCAGCCGCTGAAAGTGGCAGCACAACATCAAAAATTGAACGGATTCGTCCTGCGCCACTCATTCTTGCTGCATCTTCGTACGAAACACCAAGCTGTTCAAGCGATGCGTATGATGAACGAAAAACAAAAGGTAATCGCCTGATTGAGTAGCCAATCACAAGAAGTGGAATGGGGTTATGCAAAGGATCGAGTAGAGTACCAGAAAAAATTGCAATATACCCGTAAGCTAACACAAGCCCGGGCAACACAAGAGGCAACATTACGAGTGCGTCCCAGAATTGTGCAAAAGGGAGCTTTTTTCTTGAAACAGCATAGGCCAAACCAAAGCCTATCAGAATATCAACAACAGTACTGGCGGCAGAATAGATAACAGAATTTCTTACGGCACCAATAACTCCCAATTCCTCCGCAAGCATACCAAAATTGTTGAAGGTCCAAGCAGACGGCAGTGCAGTCAGAAACCATTCACCGGCAAATGCTGTAATGGTAAGCGCTACATGGGGGATAAGAGTGATTATAGCAAGCAATAGATAGGCTAAATATATTACAGACAGTAAAAATTTTCTCTTTACGATAATCTCACTATGGCCCTTTATGCCCTTAGAACCGCTGCCGGCTGTTTCTCCCTTTAGATAGCGTTTTATTGGTAAAATAAGAGCAACGGTAAATATAAGCACAAACAAAACAAGCGCCGAACCAGAAGGGTCGTTATTTACGGAACTTGTTCTATCAAATATTTCAGAGGCAACCACGCTGCGAAAACCCATAACTAATGGCGTTCCTATATCGGTGAAACTCCACAAGAACACTACTACCGCCCCACTTGCTATCCCTGGCATTGCAAGCGGAACGGTGATATCAAGAAAGGAGCGAAAACGGGACGCCCCCGACAATGATGCCGCATTTACAAGCTCCTGATCAGTATTTGAAAGGGCAGATGTAAGATTTAAATAAAGAATCGGATAGAGGTGCAATGCCTGCACAAAAGCAACACCATATAAACCACTTTCTGTGAGCCAGTCGAACGGAACCATGTTAAAAATATGATTTACAAGGCCATATTTACCGAAAGCACGCAAAAGACCTACTGCACCAACAAATGGCGGCAGGATTAAAGGAAACAGTGTGAGTCCGGTAAGTAATCTTTTGAATGGATACTGATACCTTGTATTTAGCACCGCAAGAGGAAGGGCTATCAACGCAGAAAAGATAACCGCAAACAAACCCATGATCAGGCTGTTTATTACGGAATTCCAGAGAGATGGACTTTGCATCAAAGCTATCAGAATTTCCGGCATCCATAGACCATCTACCGGAAACAGTGCCCGTTTAATGATCCCATAAATAGGCATGGCGAGGAATAAAAATAGAAAGACGAATACAGCAATAAATAGAAACCATAGATACATATTTCGGACATATCGCCCAAGCGGGTTATTGAGCAACAACAGAAAGCTTCTCCTCTATAAAATGAAGCCTAACCGCACTATTCCTATTAAGCACAGACGAATCCGGCGCAAATACTTTAATATCACCGTAATCAGTTCTGACAGAAAGCAGCCTATTAAAGCCATGATATTCTGATAAAAAAACCATACCACTAATAAATGGTGTCTCTATTTTACTATTCCCAATTAATGGTTCCGCAACAACGGCATTAGGTTTTACAACAAGAAAATATTTGTGGGCGTTGTTCTCCATACCGTAAACTCTTGTATTTACATTAAGGACAACATTACCGACCGAAACCTCGACGCCCTTGCTGGTATAACCCACACAATCAACAGGAACAAGCGACGACTTGCCAAAGAAAGTGGCTGCAAACGGTGTTGACGGAGTATTGAATATTTCCGACGGAGTTCCGATCTCCTCAATTATTCCATTATTGAGGATAGCAATCCTGTCTGCCATCGTCATCGCCTCTTCCTGATCATGGGTAACATATATCATGGTAAGATTTAATGATTGCTGAAGTTTACGGATTTGTGTTCTGAGTTCTGTTCTTAGCATGGCATCAATATTCGATAGTGGTTCGTCAAGTAAAATTATGCTCGCTTCCTGTGCAAGCGCCCGTGCAAGAGCTACCCTTTGCTGCTCACCACCAGAAAGAGTTCCCGGCATTCTCTCCCCATAGCCAGAGAGGCCAACAAGCTCAAGAGCTTTCTCAACCTTAGCTGTCCTATCTCTCTTTAAGAGTTTAGCAATCTTGAGACTATAACCCACATTTTCTGCAACACTCATGTGCGGCCATAGGGAATATTGCTGAAAAACCATACCCACCGCCCGTTTTTCCGGTGGAATACCGCCCCACATTTGTCCATCAAACTCAATAGTACCGCTATCCTCCACCTCAAGGCCTGCAATAATCCGCAAAAGGGTGCTCTTTCCGCAGCCGGATGGTCCAAGTAAAAAGAACATCTCTCCCGAATTAATTTCGAAAGTAACGCTATCAAGAACAACCTTTTTAAAAAACCGCTTTGTAATATCAGTCAATTTCAACTTTTTTAACGCCATTGCAAATACCTCTTTTCTGCCTTTTTTGTCCACTCATTGATTATCAATATTCTTTGTGCGCTAAATTCTTTTTTTGTCCAATGTACAGCTAATGAATCAACTTCTGATTCTGAAATTAGCAAATTAAAAGCGTTGATCGAGTCGGTGTCAATCTTTTGTAAAAGATGATGCTGCGAAATCAGCATGGACGCACACAAATCATTTATCACCGCCCACCTTTTTCCCGTTCTTTTCCCATCTAACGCAAATGAATTATCATCTTTCTTATAAGGATTTGGGACGAACAATTGATCCTCTTTAGCTACTTTTGAATATAGAGAACTGTCTGCAGCCATCCTGCACAGCGAATTCTGAACAGGTCCAGCGTCGCTTCCTTTTCTTTGCAACCAAAGCTTCTGTCCACCTGTTAAAACAAATCTAACAAAATCTCGCGCGAGGCCACCTTGTGAAGCACCTTTAAGAACCGCAATTCCATCAGGCGTTACAACAGTTTTACCCTTTGGCAGAACAAAACCAACTTTTTGACTGCCAAGCTTCTCGATTTCAGCAGCAGCATAAAAATCGATCGAAATGCCAGCTATTGCCTGGCCAGAAGCAACAGACTTAACCGTCAAGCTTGCCCCTTTATCAAACAAACGGGCGTTGGCCGCCATTTTCAGCAATATATCCCATCCTGCAAACCATCCATACGACTGCAGAATTATTTCAAACATCATATGAATAGTACCGCTATAACGGGGATCGCCAAGCGCAAGGGCACCTTTGTATTCTGAATTTGTGAGATTTGCCCACTCGGTAGGGACGCCTATCCCCTTTTTTTCTATAAGCGCCTTGTTGTAAACTATTCCAAAACCGGAAAGTGCAGCCCCAAACCATGTGTTGGCATTAGATCTAAGCCGGACGCCATTCAAAAACTCTGGATAATTCGCTATAAGTGAATCTGTAAGAGAAATCGTATCAAGCAGCCCAAGATTTTCCAGTGTGATGAATGGAATGTCTCCCCCACCGAAAAAACAATCAAGTCCTCCAGCAGGTAGCCTGTTACTATTCCTTGATTTGATGTACTCAATCGCCTCTCCTGTTCCGCCAACATCTATCCATCGTATCGCTACTGTGCGATTATATTTATTCATCTGATATTCCGCAAATGCCAAGCCAAATTCCATCTTTATTTCTGGGGTATGCGGGGACACAACAAGAAGTTCCGTTACAGTTGGAATGGAACAGTGTAGAAACGGCAACAAAATGAGGCCTATAAGCCGTTTACTCATATAATTACTGCAGTGCATGAATAAGACAAGCCAAAGACCGGAGTCGAACCGGTGACCTGCGGTTTACGATACCGCTGCTCTACCAACTGAGCTACTTTGGCAACTTTTCAGACCAGAGAAATCTATTAACGACACAAAAATAGTATAATGTTAGAAATTGCAACAAGAAGCGTGTTTTAAATGATCATGTGAGCACAGGGATATGACGACTGTCCCGTGTATAAGCAGCGTGATACTCACTTTTTCGTACAGAGATATAGTTCAACCCCCTTTGCGCAACACAAGATGCCAGAGCAGTAGAGATTTTTTCCTGAAATTTTTTGGACTGACTACCACAATAACTCACAAAAAACTTGGTTTCATTAGGACACTCACCAAACAACTTACACTGCGAACAATGGGTTTTTGTAAGCATTGCACCCCTCTATACAAACACAACCCGTAGAATCAACAATCTCAACCTATTGTGGTCATCTCTAACATAATTTAAGCACGAAACGAGAAAAAGTCAACAATTTTCTTTAAAAATCAGTATCTTACAAGAAAAGTATCGATTCTGTCGATTAAGCGTTCGAAGTATTATTAACTTGATTATATTTACACGCATGATTAAGGGTCTATTCTCAAATAAAAAAATAGCTCTGTCTCTTATTTTGAAGCTTATAATTACTGTCTGTGCAATCGTATTCCTTATCAAAAAAGTTGATATAAGCCTTGAAAAGATTACGCGTACTTACAACGGGGTAAATAGAGAATGGTTTGCACTAGTATCTGTCACTGCCATATTGATTGCCGCACTACAAATCATTCGCTGGCACGAACACATTAAAGCAGCCGGATACAGCGTCTCATACCGAAAAACAGTCTCGTCATGGTTTGCCGGAAACCTGCTTGCTATTTTGACTCCAGGACGAATCGCGGAGCTTGGCAGAGGGCTGTTTCTCGATAGAACAATGGTAAAAGAAGGGGCCAAGATAACAATTGCCGAAAGAAGTTATTTTATTGCGGCTGTCTTGATTTTTTTAGCAATTGGTCTTGCTATTATGTCAAATAGGCTTATTGCAATATTCGGGATAAAACTTTTTGCATCTTCGTTGTTTCCGATATTCATTTTAGTTTTGCTGAGTCTTGTTTTTCTCATAAAAAAAGATAAAATAAACCCATTTGGTCTATTTGATGCCCTGCCCAGGCAGAGAGAAAAACAGCTATACCTTATAAATTTATCTCTAATACTGTGTGCACTGATGGTTATTCAAGCCTATGCAGTGTTTAACATATTTGCCACAGCAAAACTTTCGTCATCTTACATAACAGTGCATGCTACTATGGCAGCATTAATGATTTTCCCCATTACAATAGGTAATATCGGAGTGAGGGAAGGACTCTTTGTTTTCTTTTTGTCAAGACTGGAAAACTACCCCCCAGAATCGGCAGTTAGTGCTGGATTTGTAATTTTCTTGTTTAATGTTGCGCTACCAGCACTTCCAGGAATAATACCTCTATTAACCACCAAACAGCTCTTTACTGGATTTAAATGACTTATTTCTTATAAACCGAAGCCGGATCGAATAGCTTGTTTTCATCAGCAAAAATATTTCCATCGCTTCCAACCTTATAAGCGAAACAGGATTCCCATCCTTCGTGACAGGCACCGCCTTTCTGTTCAACCTTAAAAACAATTGCATCCCCATCACAGTCAAAACGGATTTCTTTTACAAACTGAAAGTTACCGCTTTCTTCTCCCTTAAGCCAAACTTTTTTCCGCGAGCGACTCCAATAGGTCATTTTGCCAGTTTCAATAGTCCTCTTTAATGTATCGCCGTTCATAAAGGCACACATTAAAACCTTTCCGCTAATGTAGTCCTGTACTATCGCTGTCAGTAAGCCGTTCGAATCAAATTTTGCCTTTTCCATGTAATTCATACGAATAATCCCTTTTGTTTATTTCCTTATCTGTCCGTTTCCGACAACCACCCATTTATATGTAGTTAAATCATATGCGCCCATAGGTCCACGAGAATGAATTTTGTCTGTGCTTATCCCTATTTCTGCCCCGAGTCCATATTCACCACCGTCTGCAAGTCTGGTAGAAACATTCCACATTACAGAGGATGAATCCACAAGGGAAATGAACTCTTCGGCCTTTTTCTTGTTACTAGTTACTATTGAATCCGTATGTGCGGAACCAAATTTGGTAATGTGTTCCGCAGCGCCGGCAACACCATTGACAAACTTAACATTTGCCTTGAGAGAGAGGTATTCTGAATAATAATCATCTACTTTTGCTTTCCCGATAAATTCTGATAACTTTCTTGTTCTGTCACAACCCAGCAGCTCAACTCCATGATTAAGAAGAGCATTAATAAGCTGTAACGCCGATTTGTCGGGCAGTTTATTGTCTAAAAGAAGTGTCTCCATGGCATTACAAACACCTGGTCGCTGAATTTTAGCATTAAGAATAATGTTCTCTGCCATGTGAAGATCAGCATCCTTTTCTACAAAAACATGACAGACGCCTTTGTAATGTTTCAAGACAGGAATTTTTGAGTTTTCGGTTACAAACCGGATAAGGGATTCTCCTCCACGCGGAATTACAAGATTTATGTTATCCGACTCTTTAACAAGTAATGATATAATCTCTCTATCGGTAGTTGAAACCAACTGAACTATATTTTTTTGCAAACCGCATTGGCTAAGCGAGTTTCTTAATATATCTGCAAGTATCATATTAGAGTACATTGCCTCTTTACCACCTCTTAATATCACACAATTACCTGATTTTATAGCGAGAGCTGCGGAATCAACAGTGACATTTGGCCTTGACTCATAAACAATAAAAACAACTCCAATTGGAACCCTTACCTTGCTTAACAATATTCCATTGGACAGCCTCTTTTCGGAATCAATAAACCCCACCGGATCTGGCTGCGCGGCAACAGATTTAACCGCATTGGCAACTTTTGCTATTCTCTCTTCGTTGAGCAACAATCTCTCAAGCATTGCTTCGGAAAGACCTTTTTTTCTGCCAACTATCAGATCCTTGTTATTTTGTCTTATTATTTCCACCTTGTGCGCCAAAAGACTCCGAGCTATATGGAGAAGAACCCTGTTCCTTTTAACCGACCTTACTGCGTATAAAGCATGTGATGCTATTTTTGCGTCGCGCGATATGGTTTTTGCCAACAGATCAATTTTCATTTTCGTCTCCATACTGCTGATTTCTAACAAAATTATCTCTGTGCACAATTTCGTCAACAAATCTTTTCCCAATTATTCTTTCTGCTTCCACAGAGGAATAATTTGTTAGGCCTACGCCTATCTGCCTGCCCTTAGAATCAATAACCATTATGGAATCACCCTTCGAGAAAGTGCCATTAACCCCAATTACCCCAATCGGCAAAACACTCTTTCCCTTTTTTAGCAATGCCTCTTTACACCCATCATCAATCGATATCGATCCTCGTCTTTTCCGTGCATGAGCAAACCACCGCTTATGAATAGACAAACCTTTCTCTGAGGGCACAAAAAAAGTACCTATATCCTCTCCAGATATTATACGAGATACGATTCTGTCTTCATAACCGCAAGCGATAACCATTCCAACCCCAGCCTGAACGGCAACGCGAGCCGCAGCAATTTTTGTTTCCATTCCACCGATTGCTGTTGATTTATCTGTTCCCGTAGCGCACGAAACAATTGACTTATCGATTTTCTTTACTACAGAAAACCGCTTGGCGTTTTTATCGGCCTTAGGATTACTGCTAAACAAGCCATCCGTATCTGTCAATATAATAAGCAGGTCGGCATCAACACAGAGCGCGACATGTGCCGAAAGAGTGTCGTTGTCGCCAAATTTTATTTCCTCAACCGAAACTGTATCATTTTCGTTGATTATGGGAATAGCCCTAAATTCGAGCAACCGTATAAGTGTATTCCGCACATTTAGATACCGTTCTTTCGCGTAAATATCCTGAGCAGTAAGAATGACCTGTCCGATATTGATGTTGTAGGATCCAAAACACTTCTCGTACATATGCATGAGCCGACTCTGTCCCATAGCAGCAAGTGCTTGCCGCTCAGACAATATTTTTGGATAAGCAAACGAACCTACAATACCAAGCCCAACTCCAACCGCGCCAGATGTTACAAGGACAACCTCTTTACCCATACTGTGAAGCTCGGCAATCTCAGCAACTATCCGGCTAATCAGTTCGGGTACTACTCGATTTTTTTCATCAGTAAGTTGAGAAGTGCCTACCTTAACTACAATGCGAACGGCCTTTGCAAAATGTTCTCTCTGTAATACCATTATGCTTCCCCACTCCCTTCCATGACAGCTACTGCCTCCCTAACAGATAATCTGCCCTCATATATCGCTTTACCGGAAATACAGCCAACAATATTGTCTTTTTCATATTTCTTGGCTTTGGCCACATCATCAATAGACATTATTCCACCTGATATAACTACGGAAAGCCCCGTTTCATGCGCGAGCTTTACCGTTTCATCATAATTGGGTCCACCCATCATTCCGTCCCGATTAATGTCGGTATAAACAACCAGCCGTACTCCGGCATCTTTCATTCTCCGGCCAAGATCCACAGCAGCGATCTCAGTCTCCTCAACCCATCCCTTTACGGCAACAACTCCATTTCGTGCATCGATACCAACAGCCACTCTTTCCGCGCCAAACCTCCGTACAGATGTTTCAACACTGGCAGGATTATGAACAGCAGCCGTTCCCATAATTACCCTTGCAACACCGAGATCAAGTATGCTTCTCACATCTTCCGGTGTTCTTATTCCTCCACCAACTTGTACGGGAATTTTAATTCCTGTAGCAATTCGCCGTATTGCCTCAGAGTTTTTCCGAACGCCATCAAAAGCGCCGTCAAGATCAACCACATGTATCCACTGCGCGCCTTCTTCTTGAAAGAGCTTTGCGATACCAACGGGATCCTCAGAGTAATCAGTTTTTTCTTCTCTCTCACCCCTGCTCAACCGCACACATTTGCCGCCCAACAAATCAATAGCTGGAAAAAAGATCATTATATGCTCCTATGCCGAATTCCTTACATCAAGCATTTTCCTCTCAACACCGCTCTTGCCGGAATAATCGCCTGTTACCACCCTCTTTATTTCGGAAAGTTTTTTTACAATAGTAGCCATCCGCTCACATTCATTCACTATAATTGTCATTCTCTCAACAATATCCTTGTCATCAGGCACCATAATGCTTCTCACATATTCCGCATTACCCGATATAATCATTAATGGGTTATTGATTTCATGGCCAACACCGGAGGCAATCAACTCCACCGTACGAAGCTGCTCCGACTTAACAAGATTATCACGGTATTTTTTTAGCTTTTCAGCCATTTCTGTAAATGATTCGATTAAATCGGCCATTTCTGCATCAGCACTACTAAATGAGAACTCTACATCAAAATCCCCTTTCCCAACCTCCCCAGCGAAAAACTTAAGCCTCTGGAGTGGTACGGCAAATGAATATACAAAGACTATACCGAAAAAAATACCAATAACGAGTGAAACCGAAACCGAGACAACAAGCTTTACAACTATGTTTTGAACTGCCTGCTCTGCATTAGCAGCCATCTCTTCGAATCTTCCTTCCACAAGACTTGACAACTCTTTTAAGTACCTGCCGCACATACTAAGATGCCTGTTTAATTGTTCTCTGTCTCTGACATTAATCAATTTTTTACTGGTAATCAACTTCACATACCCTTCCGAAAATAAATTACTGTTTTCAACAGCTAAACTCAATTTTACTCTCTCGTCGTTCCGCATCCAAAAAGAGAGGTTATTTAGACTTGTTATTTCATCTACAAATCCAGCCATATTGTTAACAATAGAAGCTAAGCATAATGAATCCCGCTCAGAGCCATCAATTAATAAAAGACATGCTTTCTGATTTTCTATCTGATTTATAGCATTTTGTGATGCTGTCCTAATTTTTTCAACTCTAACTGCATCTTTGACTATTCGTGATGAATCAACAGCACTAATATAGGCAATAACAGCCCCCGATACCCCAGCCAATGCCATACAAGCGAGCGAAATAAAAATCTTCGCCGTAAAAGAGACGCCCTTAAAAATCATGACCTACAGATAAGTAAAGAATAGGAGAATATGGTTTGCCGGATTTTTCATCCTTTGAAAACAAGGGAACAGACACAGATAGCGAAGCAGGTCCAATGCGTGGAATATCTGCCGAATATTCCAAACCCATTCCATGATAAAGCTTAAGTCCCCTTGAACTCTTAAACATTAATGATACATCAGGCTGCCAGAGCATACCGCTATTAGCAATTACCTTTATATACTGTATATTCAAAAGTTTTATACATAAAGCAAGCCTGAACACCGATAACGCTTCAGAGGTAAAAGCCTGCTCTTCAAAACCATAAAGTGGAAATGAATTGTATAGCACAATGTCATTGTTCATTCTTATTTCCGTAGCACCGCCCAAATAGTTTTTTACCGGATCAGGAAGCTTAACATCTGAAATCGAAAAAAACATCGCAGGCAGCAGGGTAAATCTCTCCGTTAGCGCAAGCGCAGATGAACCAGTAACTGTAAGATTAAAAAATCCAGATTTATCTCCTAAAAACCCGAGTCCCATATCAGCAGAGGAATATATCTTGTATCCCTTTGTTGGGAAGTACTTTCTATCATAATAGTCCAATTCCGCCCTTATTGAAGCTATCCGCAACGCCTCATACTTAAGTGGGTTATCGAGTCTGTAGGATTCGTCTTCACTGCTTCGATATTGTTCCACCATCAAAACATAGGAAAGCTTACCCATTCTAAGAATCTGATGTGCAATAGAGGCTGTAGCACCTAATTTCCGGAGATAATTAAACGAGTATTTAGTAGAATCAAATGCGTCCTGAACAAATTTTCTGTCTCTATAAAAAAAAGCCTTTGCGTCAGCCGTAAAATAAGAATCACTAAAACGATCTGTCTTGAGGCCAACTAAATATCTTTCTCTTCTTAAACCATATTGTATCAGCGCATCTACTGTGAGCGCACGCCCTGCGACATTGACATTATCATACTGAACAAACCCTTCAAGAAGACGAATATTATCGTAACGGGCGCCAAGAGAGAAAACATCCGGCGGTTTCTCTTTAACAATTATCACAATGGATGCCCCTGTTGAATCAACGCTGGATATAGAAAAGTAAACAGACTCAAAGAGACCAGTTGCAAGCAGATTCCTAACATCTGCCTTCATCTCTTTAGCATTGAATAGACGACCTACTCGGATTGATAATTCCCTGTCAATGATAGTCCGATTTGTTCTTGCATTGCCCTTAACGGATATGTTTGCTATTCTACCCTCTTTAATTGCAATTAATGTGGCCGAATCATTTTTGGTATCAATATTAACAGAAACCAACGAATAACCGTCGCTCAGATACCTTTCTCTTACTTTATCAACCCCAAGAACCAAGTCGCTCCTAATTATGGAATCAGAATAAACCGTGTTACCCGAAAAAGCAAACCGCCTATGGCTTTTTTTGCCATCGCAAATTTTACCTTCTTGTACCCGCTCATAATGCCGCACCGCAGAAACGGAATCAAGTCTAGAAAGCAGTAACTGCAATCCTTTTTCCATTGCCCGCTCCCCAGCAGCGATTCCTCCTGGAATAAATTCGACACTATTAGTTGGCTCTCCATTAAATTCTGGAATAATAACAATGGCAGAATCCCTTTCTTCTCTGCTGCGCTGATTAACAAGGCAAAAGGAAACGACCTGATCGACAAACCTGATGGGATTCTTAAGCGTATTTTCACTATAAAGCGGCGAAGGCACATAACTTGCCAATATTATATCAGCCCCTGACCGCAACGCAACATCAATCGGCAAAACATTTGTAAATCCGCCATCAACAAGAAGAAGGCTGTCGTGTCTAAATGGCGCAAATACAAAGGGCACGGCAAGGGAAGCGCGCATCGCTTCCGCCAGTCCTCCGCGATCAATAACCACCCGCTCTCCCGTAACAAGATTTGTTGCCGACGCACGAAACGGAATAGGCAATTTATCAAAATTAAACTCTGCTTTCACAATTGCCGGCAAAGTAAGTTCAATGAGATAGTTCAGTATATAGTGACCAGAAACAAGCGCGGTTGGCAACGAAAGAGAACCATTCTCAATCCTGAATCTTAACACTGCGTTTGAGCCGTCATCCTTACTTGTATAAAAAAGGTCCCTTCTTTCAGGGTTGTCACGAAACAGATATTCCCAGTCGGCGCTTAATGCAATCTTTTCCAATGAATCAACGGAATATCCGGCAGAGTAAAGCCCACCCACCACTGCCCCCATACTTGTGCCAGCTATAAAAGAGGGCCTTATGCCATTTCTCTCAAGCACCTTCAGTACCCCTATATGGGCAAATCCGCGCACCCCCCCTCCCGAAAGAACAAGCGCCACCTTTGGAGCCACACTGCTGCTTTCTGGAAATACCTGGACTAACAAACCGGCTATAAGAATGAGAAAAAGGCGAACCATCTGCTACACTATTTCTACCATTAAGAGTGTTCTGTCGTCCTTATCTGCTCCACCTTCACAAAACGATTCCTGTTCGTTTACTATCATTTGCAGGGAAGCTGAGAGCGGCAGCGTAATACTGCTTATCATCGCATGCTTTAGCTGATCAACACCCCAAACCTTGCCGGCTTTATTTCTTGCCTCACTCATCCCGTCGGAATAAATTAGCAACCTATCGCCATGATCCATATATGCGCAATTATCTTCATAAGCAGTCAATACTCCATCGTCCTCTGCCATACCAACAAAGGCGCCTCTCCCAGGAAGAAGAACTGCTTCACCCGTTGACTTGCGAAATAGTATTGGAAATGGAAAAGCTGCGAGAGCATAGGTTAACATCATAGACTCTGTGTTAAGATGCCCGAAAAAAGTAGCAAGAAATAACTCTCCCCCCAGCGCACTGTATAAATCGTCATTTATTTTGCGAAGCGTTTCACCCGGACTTATACTTTGGTTGATACGCCTTTCAAAGATTGTTTTTGCTACGGCGGCGTAAAGGGCCGCTGCAACACCATGTCCCGCGACATCAAAAACAATAATCGCGATATTCTCTCCATCCATCTTGCGAACATCAAGCAAATCACCTCCAACGCTTGAACTTGGCTTAAAAACAAATGATATCCGAGCTCCGGCAAAGTCGGCGAGGTTGTCCGGAAGAAGCAGCCGCTGCATATGCCTTGCCGCGTCAAGATCATCGCGCAGAAGTTTTAAGGCTGACTCCATTTTATGCACGGTTGCAGAGAGAACCTTCCTGCTGGAATCTATCTCGTTATTAGACGCTGTAAGAACAGCCGCTTGAGCGCGAAGTTTATTCTCAAGTATCACTCTATCCGAAATGTCGTGCATCACCCTTACAACCGCGCCTAATGAACCATCAACGCCAAATATGCGCGAAGCAACGACAGAGTACTCCTTGCTGCTACCATCTATGTCACGCGCATTGGTGTCATACTTAATTGTGGTGCTGTTTTCACAACTTTTATCACCTCTATCCGCCTGCTTATCTGGAAATAATTCATCAGCAGACTTACCCCCAGAAATATCAATTGGCCCGAATATTCTTCTAGCTGCCGCGTTTATCCCAATAATTTTACCGCTATGGTCCGAAATCACAAGCGGATCCGACAAGCAGTCAATAAGTACTGATGGTGATGAAAGAGGGCTTAAATGAACACTGTACTTACTTATCAAGAATGGGCAGACGAAAGCCCATACAAGAGCGACCACATCACCCATTTCAGGAATATCTGTAATTCCGAGAAGCGGAAAACCATATGAGAAAAAGAGTGCACCACCATAAATAAGGGTGAGTACAACAAAAAGAATGTTTATCGGATTGGTTTTTCCTTCTAAAGAGCCGCTCTGCTGCCGTACGGATCTAAGATAATAGGCAGGAAGAAGGTATCCAATCGCATAAAAAGGCAACAGAGGAAACATCCACATGGAATCCAAGAATGTCTGTTTCCATCCGTAGGACAAGCGGATAATTGATCCATCTTTGCCGTGAAACACCAAAAAGTAAATAATAGTAACATACAGAAAAAGCAGTAGCATCAAAATCTCAAGCAGGAAAATATTTTTTTTACGGGGATAATGAGACTGAAGCCTAAAGTAAAACGGAACAACAAGAACGGTCATGTGGGTGCCAATAAAATCGAGTGCCGATCCGATTGCAGCTGTATCGAACGAAAACGAAGAGTGATGCAACAACATCTTTCCAAAGCTCCATGCGGCCATAGAAACAAGAATTGTCGCCATACTTCTGTAAATCGGTTCGCGTCTATTACGGGAGAAAACATATACCGACGAGTACAAAAAAGTGATAACACAGAAGAAATGAACAAACGAAATAAGAAACATATGCTATGAAAAATATCTATCTGACTATAAAAACTTCAAGCCAAGAAAGAGTATAAAACCATTATTTTATGATACAAAAATGTATTTTAACATTCATCGAAATACAAATATGTACTAACATTAATGGAGGAACAGTGAATACTTACGCAGAAAAAATTATTTCTCATGTTAACAGACGAAACAAAGAAGAGCCAGAGTTCTGCCAAGCTGTTCTTGAAGTGGTCCACTCCATCAAGCCGCTTCTTGAACGAAAAAAAATATATGAGGAAAAGAGCATTCTTGAACATATAGTCGAGCCGGAACGAATAGTAATGTTCCGCGTTCCATGGTTTGACGATCGGGGCGTACACAGGGTTAACAGAGGTTACCGCGTTCAATTCAATGGCGCGCTCGGGCCATATAAGGGAGGACTCCGCTTTCACCCCTCTGTCAACCTTAGCATAATAATGTTCCTCGGATTTGAACAAATTTTCAAAAACGCATTAACAGGCTTACCAATGGGAGGAGGCAAGGGTGGATCCGATTTTGATCCAAAAGGAAAAAGTGACAACGAAATAATGAGATTTTGCCAATCTTTTATGCTCGAACTTCAAAAACATATTGGTCCGCATACTGATGTCCCCGCTGGCGACATAGGCGTTGGCGGAAGAGAAATTGGCTACCTTTACGGTATGTATAAAAGAATAACAACAGAACATGTTGGAGTGCTTACCGGTAAAGGACAAGGCTGGGGCGGATCCCTTTTAAGACCGGAAGCAACAGGCTATGGATGCGTCTATTTCGCAGAAGAGATGTTGCGCATAAGAAACATGAATTTATCTGGGAAAACATGCCTGATATCCGGCTCTGGAAATGTCTCTCAATACTGCTGTGAAAAATTACTGCAAAAGGAAGCCAAGGTTGTAGCAATGTCCGACTCAAATGGCACGATTTACGACGCAAACGGTATCACCAAGGAAAAACTGTCGTGGTTAATGGAGCTAAAAAATGTCAGGAGAGGGCGCATCAGCGAATATGCAGATGAATTTAAGGATAGCAAATATCTCGAAGGCATGAAACCATGGAATATTCCATGCGACTGCGCATTCCCCTGCGCAACTCAAAATGAAATTACAGAGACAGACGCAAAAACGCTTCTTAAAAATGGGTGCATACTAGTTTCGGAGGGGGCAAATATGCCTACAACACCGGAAGGTGTTGATGTTTTTACCGACGCTGGAATAATGTACGGACCTGGTAAAGCGGCGAATGCAGGTGGCGTTGCCTGTTCAGGTCTTGAGATGAGCCAAAACGCCATGATGCTCTCATGGTCAAGAGATGATGTCGATAAACGACTATTAGAGATAATGAGGTCCATTCACACATCTTGCTACGAAACATCACGCGAATATGGCGCTCAGGGAAATTATGTTGTAGGTGCAAACATTGCTGGATTCAAAAAAGTTGCGGATGCAATGATAGCACTTGGTCACATTTGATGTTTGCCTATATGAATAGATTAAGATTTGCCTGTTCGGCTGCGTCAAGATAGGTGGCAACTCCGCCAATCTTGACGCCGTCGATAAGTTCAGCCGCATCAACACCCATCACATCCATTGACATTTGACATGCAATTAAGTCGGCACCGCCATTAATTGCGTTCTGTATCATCTCTTCAAGAGAAGAAATCCCCTTTGATCGCATACGGAAACGCATCAAGAGCTTGCCAAAACCGAGCATCCCAAGTTTAGAGAGATTAAGTCCAAAACTACTGCCCGGAAGCATCCAGCCAAAAGCCCTACCCATAAAGTCTTTTCTTACCGACGGCTTTTTTACTTTCTTGATAACATTCAGTCCCCAAAATGTAAAAAATATTGTGACCTTACTTCCAGCCGACAGCGCACCGTTTGCAATAACAAAACTTGCAAGCGCTTTATCCATATCATCACTAAAAACTATCAGCGTTTTATTTCTACCACCAGCAACACCAAGCGGTCTATGAGAGGTTTCAATCTTCTTTATCAGAGCGGTAATTTTCCCTCCCTTTTCGTTGAGAGAGAGTAACTGGTGTCCCGTCATATTACACCAACTCTTAACATCGCGAGCAAAACCAGGATCGGTTGCAGTTTCTTTCAGCACAGCACCAAACTGCATCTTGTCGATCTCCTGCTTTAATCTCATTATTGGCCCTGGACATTGTAAACCGCAGGCATCAACATCAATTGCAACAGATGGTGTATTCTCGTCTGGCAGTCCCCCTTTATAAAGCTGATCATCTTTTCCAACTACATCCCCGTGAAATATATCCTCATTACTCTGCTTTTGTATTGCGTGCTCCCATGTTTTGTAACCGCCAACAAGGTTATAAACCAGATCATAGCCGTTCTGCATTAAAATGCGAACGCCCAAATATGCTCTTAATCCGACGCCGCAAAACAGGATGCACTTTTTATCTTTTGGAATTTCTGTAAGTCTTTTCCGTATATCGTCGAGAGGAATGTTTTTCGCGCCTGGTATGGATCCAAGTGCAAATTCATCCGGAAGTCTGACATCAATCAACAGGGCACTTTCGTTTTTGGCGAGTCCATTAACTTCATGCCAATAAACAGGTTTTACAAGGCCACTCAGAATATTTTCTGCGGTGAAACCTGCAACATTTACAGGATCTTTAGCCGATGAATATGGTGGCGCATATGCCTGTTCAAATTCAGTAAGATCTTTAACCTTGCCACCCATTCGTATGATTGCTGAAATGACATCAATCCTCTTTTCTACCCCTTCATAACCAACAGCCTGAGCGCCAAATATTTTGCCTGTCTCCGGCTCAAATACCAATTTTAGACTCATTGGAAGGGCATCCGGATAATAACCGGCGTGCGATGACAAATGTATAACAGATTCAAAGTGTTGGACACCTTCTCTCTTAAGTGCTTTTGCCGGTAGCCCTGTTGTCGCTACGGTTAAATCAAAAACTTTCGCGACAGCGGTACCAATAGCGCCATAGTAAACGCTCTTGTTGCCGTAAGTGATATTGTCGGCGATTATTCGCCCCTGCTTATTGGCCGGCCCTGCTAAATATGTTGACACCATTTTGCCATTAACTGGATTAACAAACTCAATAACATCACCACCAGCATATATATCGGGATCGCTTGTTTGCAAAAATTGATTGACATATATACTATCGCGTGCTCCGAGCTGCAATCCGGCAGCTTTGGCAAGGTGAGAATCTGGTTTTATCCCAATTGACAATATCACCATATCCGACGGAAGGTCCCTGCCGCTGCTCAGCTTGATATGCAGTTTTCCACCGATGCGGCTAAAAGAAGAGACACCATCATTCAGATAAAATTCGATATTTCTTGTTTTTAGATGCTGGTGAACAAGAGCTGCCATATCGAAATCAACCGGAGCCATTACCTGATCGGCAAGTTCAACAATCGTAACCTGCATTCCCTGGTGATGGAGATTTTCCGCCATTTCGAGTCCGATAAATCCGGCTCCCACAACCACGGCACGGCGCGGTGAGTTTTGATCGATATATTTTTTTATTGCATCCGTATCAGGAACGCTCCGCAAAGTAAAAATAGCGGGGTCGTCGATACCCTGTATCTTGGGCCGAAGCGGTTCTGCCCCTGTTGCAATTATTAGTTTGTCGTATTTCTCGCTGAATATTTCACCTGTTTTATGATTTTTTATTTCAACGCTTTTATGTTCTCTGTCAATTTTGATAGCTTCGCACGAGGTTTTTATCCTAATCCCGAAACGGGTTTCGAATCCTTGCGCAGTTTGCACAAAAAGCTTGTCTCGCTCCCTAATTATTCCGCCAATATAATAAGGCAGCCCACAGTTAGCGTAGGATACAAACTCACCTTTCTCGAGAAGTAAAATATCAACTCTTTCGTCGAGTCTGCGCAGCCTTGCAGCAGCAGTGGCACCAGCAGCCACCCCACCAATAATTACAACTTTATTAGCCATTTATTATTCCTTTTTTCCAAAATGAAACTTTATTTCTCTATCAGCACTGTCAATTGAATCAGAAGCATGAATCAGGTTTTCTCTTACACTATCACCATAATTATGACGAAGCGTCCCGGGTAATGCCGTTTTAGGATCTGTGGCTCCAGCTATGGCTCTTACTGCAGCAACCGCCCCCTCTCCTTCGACAACCATGGCAACAATTGGACCAGAAGTCATAAAACCCATTAGCGGCTCATAGAAGGGCTTCCCTTTGTGCTCAGCATAAAACAACTCTGCCTGCTCTTTTGACAGAATTTTCATCTCCAGCGCCGAAACAGATAACCCGCTTTTTTCGAAACGAGATATAACTTCACCAATTAAATTTTTCCTTACGCCGTTGGGCTTAATCATTACCAATGTTTTTTCAGCCATTTTATTGTGTCTCCCCGTTTTACGATTCTTGCCTATGTCTATAATCATTTGGATCTATCCTATACTGCGACAGCAATCTATGAAATGATGCCCTGTTTACCTCGGCCTCTTTTGCCGCAGCAGAAACATTACCACCATGTTTTTTAACCAGTATAGCCACATACTCCTTCTTGGCGTTATTGACATAATCAGACAAGGAAGTCGGCAATAATTTAATACTGCCCGAAATATTTTCATTGCCCTTTATGTATTCGGGAATATCACGGACTGTTATGCGCGCTCCCGAAGTAGTCATTATCGCCTCATTAATTACATTTTCAAGTTCACGGACATTGCCAGGCCAGCCGTAATGTTTTAATCCATTGATTGCTTCCAGCGAAATATCAGCGATCCTTTTCTCAGGCTCCCGATTGTTGTGTCGTTGAATGAAATGCCTCACAATATGGGGAATATCTTCCTTCCTTTCCCGTAAAGGCGGCAAAACTATTCTTACAGCGCTCAATCTGTAATAAAGATCTTCCCTGAAAGTCTTTTCTCTAACCATCGCTTCAAGGTTTTTATTCGTTGCCGAGATAATCCGAACATTAACAGAAATCTCTTTCTGTCCGCCAATACGACGGATTTTTTTTTCCTGAATGGCACGAAGCAATTTTGCCTGAAGGGCGTAATTTAAGTCCCCAATTTCATCAAGAAATATGGTACCCATATCTGCCCATTCAAATAGCCCAAGTTTTGTCTGATGAGCGCCGGTAAACGAACCCTTCTCATAGCCAAAAAGCTCCGACTCAAGAAGATTGTCCGGCAGTGCCGGACAGTTTACAGGAATAAATGCCCTCTCTTTTCTGTTTGATTCGTTATGAATCATTCTTGCAGCAAGCTCCTTCCCACTTCCTGTTTCCCCATAAACAAGTAGGTTGGCCTCGCTTTTTGCAACACGCCTTATTAGCTCCCTTGTTCTGATAATTGCCACACTTGTTCCAACAAGCATCTCTTTTGAATGGCCCCGTTTTTCGCTATCTGTAACGGTTTTGTCTTCTATTAGTGTAAAATGCTGCTCAAGTATAGTCCTCAGTTCCGCTGTATCAAGTGGTTTTGACAGGCATTTAATTTCAAGAGCAGCAGCCTCAAAAGCAAGTTCTTCACTCCCAACAACTCCGGTTATTAATACCTCTTTTACACTTGGTGCCACTCTTCTTACTTTACGAATCAATTCAAAACCATTTATGTGCGGCATCTTGTAATCAATGAGAGCAAGAGTTGGCAGTGAACCGCTGTTAATAAATTCAAGAAATACTCTCGGGTCGGTAAACGAACGAACTGAAAGCCTGTAGTCATGCAATATGTCGAGCAAAAAACCACCAAAAAGCTGATCGTCATCAACAACAACAACATCCAGTTTCTCAACAACTTCCGAAACACCTTTCACCACTCGGCCTGATTGAGCAGAAATCATCTGTTTTGCCTGTTCTATCAACACATCAACCTCAACAGGCTTACTTAAATGATATGCACCTTGCTTAACAAGAGCATCAATCTCACGGCCCGAAGCATAACCTGAAAGCACTATTACTGGCAGGCAATGGTTAATAGAGCGGAGTTCGTTGAAGAGCTTTGTGCCACCCATAACCGGCATTATCATATCTATTACGGCAATATCGATTTCATCAACATGTTTTCTGTAGTACTCCACAGCATCAAACCCACTGGTAAAGAGTATGTTGGGTACTCCAATCTCTTTGAAAACATCCCTAAACATATCAATTAGCATTTCGTCATCGTCAACCATCATGATCCTCGGCGCAGGAGAGTCGCAAGACAAATGATCAATCTCTTGGGTGTCCACTTGTTTACCCGCAAAATTAGCCGCAAGTCCAGCGCCCTTTTCGCACGCTTCAACAATTTTTTCTGCGTATCGCCCAATATCATCCTCCTGACCCCGTTTTTTCTTTAGCTGTTCGGCATAGCCTTTTATTGCGCCAAGCACATTATTGAAACCATGCGCAACCTCGGGGAGGACAGAATGATTATCGTCAGTTGTACTATTCTTTTTTTCTTCCATGTCCAGAATATATAACAACTTGTGTTGCAGAAATGCAACAATCTATCTTACAAAATATGGTTAAAGCCAAAACAATATTTGTTTGTCAGTCGTGCGGTGCAAAATTTCCCAGATGGGCTGGAAAATGTTCAGTCTGTGGTGAGTGGGAAACTGTGGTCGAAGAAACCGAGAGACCGGAAATTACCGGCAAGGGTAAATCGGCACTTTCGGACGGAACGCCTCCTGTTTCAATTTCAAAAATTGAAACCGTTATAATGCCACGAATAGGTACAGGCAGCCATGAACTCGACAGGGCCATTGGCGGCGGACTTGTAAAAGGTTCTCTAACACTTGTTGGTGGTGACCCCGGGATTGGCAAATCGACACTTTTACTGCAAATATCAAGATCTATCGCAAAAAAAGTTGGGAAAGTTCTATACGCTTCGGGCGAGGAATCGCTTACACAAATCAAGATACGGGCCGAACGGCTTGGCGCTCTTTCAGACGAATTGCTTGTGTTTGCCGAGAACGACCTTTCGCGAATCATTTCCGAGATGGAGAAGCAAAGACCGGCACTTCTTGTTATTGACTCAATTCAAACAGTATTTAGCCCGGAACTGACAGGAGCACAAGGGAGCGTCGGACAAATAAGAGAATGTGCTAGCATGCTGATGCATATCGCCAAACGGTCGAACATTCCCATCGTTCTTATTGGTCATGTTACACGGGAAGGTACCATTGCCGGACCAAAAATACTGGAGCATACCGTCGATACTGTGCTTTACTTTGAGGGCGATAAAAATAATGTACATAGAATTATCCGCGTAGTAAAAAACCGTTTTGGGGCAAGTAACGAAATTGCCATATTCGAAATGAAGACGGGAGGGCTTGCAGAAGTTCTTAATCCTTCTGAAATTTTTCTTGCCGAACGAAGCGAAAGCAGCGTTGGTTCAATTGTAACATGCGCCATGGAGGGAACCCAGCCTCTCCTTGTTGAGGTTCAAGGGCTTGCAAGCCGGCAAAGTTTCGGTTATCCACAGCGAATCGCTTCTGGTATCGACGCAAAAAGGCTAACAATTCTTTCTGCGGTAATCGAAAGGGGGGCAGACATACCACTCTCATCACATGATATGTTTGTTAATATTATCGGCGGCCTTCGGGTAGATGAACCGGCAATGGATTTGCCGGTAGCGTGTGCCATTATATCAAGTATGCTCAACAAGCCAATAAGCGGCAAAACGATAGCAATTGGGGAGATAGGCCTTTCTGGTGAGATTCGCAGCGTCAGCTTTCTTGAAACAAGGTTGCGTGAAGCTCAAAAAATGGGATTTAATTCCGTATTACTGCCAGCATCAAGCGCAAAAAAAGTTACAGCTAACAAGTCTATTGATGTTATACCAATTTCGAAAGTATCGGAGATCGAAAGAAAGATTTTTTAACAAAAAATGGTTTAAGATTATATGCCATTACGACAAAAGATTGATCAGTTTCTGTCAACTGCTATTGGGAGTTCGGGAAAACTTACAAGTCATATAGTGCTTATGGAAAAGGCGATTTTGTTAATTAAGTCTATGAGAGAGAATGATGAAGCTAAAGCCGAAAATTGCCGCAGGGTCCGCAACATATTGGCTCAACTCCAAATGGCTCTAAACTACAGGGAAGGAACTTCAGCAGACAGCTTGTTTACGCTATACGATTACCTGTACGACGAAATAACTATTGGCGACGACATGGCGCTTAATTCGGCAGAAACACTCCTCGACCAATTGAAAAATACTCTTCTTGAGATAAACCGAAAAAAATTCAAATAACCAGCGATTGGTAAATTTACTATATTTTTAATAGGAAATGGGGTTTAACAATGAAAACCATCATTGATATTATCGTGTCAATGCTCCAGTTCTATAATAGTACTGCTATTTATCTACTTTTGGGTCTTATAGTGGCAGCACTTCTCCATCTTTTTTTTCCCGACACACTAATTCGGAAACATTTGGGTAATGGAAAGATCATACCAGTAATTAAGGCCACTCTTTTTGGAATCCCGATACCGCTCTGTTCGTGTGGGGTTTTACCGGTAGCGGCAGCACTAAAAAGACAAGGTGCAAATAAAGGCGCTGCAATTGCTTTCCTGACCTCAACTCCCCAAATCGGTGCCGACAGTTTTCTTATGACTTATTCTCTACTGGGTCCCATTTTCGCCGTATTCCGCATAGCTGCATCATTAATGAGCGCAATGATTGCCGGCATTTCTGTCAATCTGTTTGTCCAGAAAGAGAAAATATTTGACACTGCCGATACTGCTACGGAAGAAGCGGCGCATAATCATGAAACAGAAAACCATTTATTTGACAAGCTAAAGAGGTTACCCTCTTATCTTGAATTTGAAATACTTGGTCCAATAGCAAAGTCACTTGTTGTAGGTATGCTGGCTGCTGGACTAATTTCTGCACTTGTTCCAACATGGGTTTTTGAAAAAGGACTCGGCAATCCCCTTATTTCGTCCTTAATAATGCTTGTGATAGGCATACCTATGTATGTTTGCGCCTCTGCTTCAACACCTATCGCAGCTTCCCTAATCATGAAAGGTATGGCTCCAGGTTCCGCACTGGTTTTCCTGCTTACAGGCCCTGTTACCAATACTGTGACCATGGCAGCAATAGGGAAGATGATCGGACGCCGTGCACTTGCAATATATATCACAACCATTGCTCTAATAAGTCTTTTAATGGGATTTCTGCTGAATAGCGTTCTATCCAATAGTGCTTTTAAGGACTCTTTGCGCCTTGGTGTTCACGGCGAGATGTTACCTCTCTGGGCGCAACATACAGGGACTTTTATTCTTACAATGATGCTTTTGTATTACTTTTTTCACTCTCTCAACTCTGCCAGAAAGAAAAATGTGGTGCAGGAAATAAGTGTTTCAGTTAGCGAAACAACATGCAGCCACTGCGCAAAAAGGCAGAAAAAGACTCCGTAATTTGCTGCAATTCAGACAGTAGTATATGGCTCGAGGGGTAACTAGCCACCCAAGAAACT
>CAZPWS010000038.1:0-28698 GCA_964590225.1 uncultured Fibrobacterota bacterium | reverse complement strand
ATAATGATTTGGTTACAGAGAAGGTAGTTGAGAAGGGGGTTTGTTTTGCGGATGGTGATTTTGCCCCAACTGGTGATGCTCCTGCCATTAGTTTTTCTGGTGCAACTGTTGGTGCGTCTAATTTTATGTGGCTTACAGTTGCCGAGGGTCAGCGGCATAATGGCACGGCATTTGGCGGAGGAGTGGCTGTAAATGGAGCGGGAATAACATTGCAGAATCACTTGGTCTTAATTAACAACAATTACACAAGAATGGAATGGTTACGATTTTACGGTAGATCGGGCTATTCAGGTACTATGGGAATAAAATGTGATAATTTTAGATACATAACGCTAAAAAACCTTATTGTACATGACTGTCAGAGTAGTGGAGATTGGCGCAGCTTTCATTTTGATGGTAGCACAACAAGCTATAACAAGGTTATAAACTGTGTTACCTATAACATAACAGGCACGGAAAGTTCTTCGCCTGTAAGTGGGTTTTGCGTAAACAATAGCGATGTGCAATTTTTAAACTGTGTGGCTTACAATGTAAAACATACAAATGGTTCCGGTACAGTTGATGCGAGAGGTTTTTATGGTGGAACTGCTCTAAACACACCAACTTATAAAAACTGCATTTCGATGGGTACCTCAGTTGCCGGTAGTGGAGCCGCGTATGATTTCCAATATGGTAACGCAGCTTCCAATTACAACCTTTCGAGCGACGCTACTGCACTGGGAGTTAATTCATTAATAATTAAAGACCCATCTAAGCAGTTTTTGGACACCAATACTGCTACAGTAGATTTGTCGCTCCTTTTTGCTTCAGATGCCCGTAACGCAGGAGATTCTGTTGGGCTTTCTCAATACTTTACAAGAGACATAAGAGACACTATTCGCCAGTGGGGCGCTTGGGATATTGGCGCCTTCGAGTGCGTGGGTTATGACACTGCCAACTTTTTTGTCGATTACCGGTATGGAACTGATGCGTCAGGGTACGGCAAATCAAAAGATTATCCATACAAAACAATTCAATACTGTTACGACCAATTTACAAAGCCTGCTATTGATAGCGTTTATGCCATTAATCTGCTGCCCCGTACTCACATTGCAAGTGGTACAATTTCGTTAATTACAACCGGAAGACCTGATTTTAACGCCAATACACCGCTTTACATCCGTTCGTATTACCCCGACAAGGACAGTATGGCAGAAATCGCAGCGACTTCAGTTACTGCCGGACTTGGTGTGTTTGCGCCAGCTACAGGTTTTGTTGTGTTTGATAGATTAATATTTAGAGGGGCTGCATCAAATCCTGACCTCTCTTGTATCGCATACACAAGCGGTTCTTGTCCAGCTAATATTACGGTTAAAAATAGTGTTTTTCACCTTGATAGTTTGACAGACGACCGGAGAGATTCTTACAGGGCAAAATATGCAATAAACCTCAACGATTCCCGTCAACTGACCGTTTATAACAATGTTTTTATTGGCAGAAGGGGCTCGTCCGCTGCAGAAAGTGGTCATGCTATTCGTTGCGGAGGCGATAGCACTGTTATAGTCAATAATTCGTTCAGAAGGATGGGAGTGGTCTGGAATCCGGCGCTCGCAAATACAATGACCGGTTCTGTTTTTGCAAACAATATTATTGACAGTACTCTATTAGCCGTTGTAAGTACCGATGCCGTAACGGATACAGTAACTCTTGTAAACTGCAATTTTAATAACAGTGCGACCCTTGTTTATTCAACGGGAGGTGAAAGCCGCGTCAAGTTGGAAAACGAAAATTATACCAACAACTCACCTGTTTTTTCGTACGATTGGCGTAATAGCCGATTTGCAAAATTACTGAAAGATAGCCCGTTGCGCGATGGCGGGAAAGACACAACCGGCGTACCCGATTTTGATTTTTATGGTATCATAAGGAGCGGGCTACCCGACATTGGAGCGTGCGAATACAACAGGGATGCCGATCTCGTTTATGCGGATACTGTGCATCTCTATGTGGACGACGATGGGGATAACGGCAATGGTCGTACAATAGCAACTGCTAAAACAACAATTCAGGCGGCTTACAACCTGATTCCTGCAACTACCGACAGCACCTATGTCATAAACCTGATGCCTTCTACATCACCATATACCAATGGTAATGATGAGGTCTTAAGTATAAACGGTTCCACCAAAACCTTTCCTTCGTGGACAAAGGCGGTAATAGTGCAGTCTTACTATGCAAAAAAGGAGAGTTTGGCTGTAGTTAAGGGCGGAGCCGCAGGACCAGCTACTGGACTTGTCTATTTGCAGTCTCCCGATTCGCCTTACCGTGTTGCGCATATCCATTTTAAACGGGTCCGCTTTGTTCCAAGCATGGCTTCGCAAAATGCGATATATCTCGACCCTGCGGCAGTTGGTCCGTTCAGAAGCATAAAATTTAGCGAGTGTGTGTTTGATACCGGCGGCGGCTTTGCTTTTGCAACAGCTATATCGGCCTCGAATAGCGCAAGAACAAAAGACTCTGTTGATATTTATAACAATATATTTGTTAAGGGAGCGGGTACATCAAGCGCAATAAGTGGAATAACTACAGATTTGTATGCCACATATGGTGTAAGAGTTGTTAATAACACGGTTTCGGGCTGGACAGACTTTATTAAGGATAATAATGCTGCCGGCAGTAGTAAGTACACTATTATCAACAATATTATTCAGGATGTAACCAATCTTGTAAATGGAGGTAATCTTAATACATATATCAACTGGACTGTGCTTGATAATGTTACAACAATCGGCGGCTCTCCGCTTATCGGTGTTGATACACTTAAGAGAGATCCTAAAATTGTCTCTTTGGACTTTGCTAGTCCCTCATTTGGAAAAATCGAGGAAGAGAGCCCCTGCATAGGCTTTGGTAAGGATTCTACAATTGTTTATAAGGGTGAATTTTACCAGTTCGCGCCCATTATTGATTTTTATGGTTTGGTGAGAGCTGGCGGTAACGATGTTGGAGCCTGTCAGTACGATCCGTTGGGTGAGGTTGGCAAAAGGGTTTTTCAGTGGGGGAATAGGGGAGGGCGCTATGCATTAACGGCGGATGCTTTAATGTCTTCCTCTAATGCAACTTACAACTATGGAGTTACTCCAACGCTAACAGTCGGAACAACCTCAAAGAGTTTAATCCGTTTTCCTCAATTTGCAGGTGATGAGTCGCAGTTGCAGGTGCCAAGGAGAGCCCATGTCGATAGCGCCTTTATTTATCTATGGACCAGGAGCGGTTCTGGAAGCGGCGAAGTTGAGTCGTACAGGGTAATAAAAGAGTGGACAGAGGGCATTGGCACAGGCGTGGCTTCTGTTACTGGAGCCGTTAGCTGGCAGTCTGCAAAGAGCGGAACAACCGACTGGACAGGTGCTGGGCTTACTAACATGGCGGACAGACAGCCCGATATTGTTTCAGTTTCGGCAGCAACCACAAATACATGGACCCGTTTGAATATTACACCACTTGTTCAGGATTGGGTGTCTGGTCTGCTTAATTACGGTTTACTTGTTGCGGACATTAACGCTAATCTCGGTAGCACTGTTTATTTTGCGTCGAAGGATACCACTAAGGCTTCTTTGCGGCCTAAACTTGTAGTTTATTATGACCCTGACACTATAACAATTGTAAAACAGTTTGGCTCCGGCGATCCATACGCCCAAACAAATGACACTTATATCTCTGAGACTGCTCCAACCCTTAATTATGGTGCATCTAATAACTTGTATCTCAACTCAACAAATGGTACCCGCAAGCATGCTTTTGTTGATATGGTGGATATGGTAGGGCCGGTTGGAATAAAAGCAGGATCTAAGGTGAATAAGGCAGAGCTGGTTCTTTACCGCAGTAATACAGAGGCACTTGCAGCAGATGCGGCTAAAGCTGTTAGAGTTAGACAGCGCTGGACAGCGGGCTTACAGGGGGGAGATATTGGTGCCGCTAACTGGAATTATTCGCGGACAAGCTACGCGTGGAACAGTGCAGGTGGCTCTGCGTATCCAGATATTGACTCAGTAGAAATGAGTACGGGAAACAGCGTTAATAATACGCTTGGCGGAGCGGTTGCGTTTCGCATCGATAGCGCGGCGCAGCACTGGGCTAATGGTTTTCCGTCAAGAGGGCTTGCAATTTTACCCGATGGAACCATAAGCAATGATGTGGGCTTTTATTCTTCTGAAGGGGCGGCATCGGTTTCGCCATTTTACGCGCCAAAGGTAATTGTTACTTATGGAGGCGGTACCACTGGAGCGACCGGTACTGTAACATGGCGCAAACCGGAAAGACCGTTGCTCAAGGTTTACTCTAAAGTAACAGGAGCGCAGGACGAAATTGCGGTTAAAGCGGGCGATACTTATGGCACCACTTTTGATTGCATGATAATAAAGTCAGACCCTACAACAAATAAAAATGGTGATAAACTTCAGGTGGCTGATACTTCGGCAGCAGGCGGCGCAAAAACGCTTATAAGCTTCACCAATTTTATTGGTACGGCTTCCGGTCAGATTCCAATGGGTTCAATTATCGATACGGCATACATACAGCTTATTGAGTACAATAACACCATTGGTGCTGGCGCACTCACCGGTATAAATGTTCACATAGTTAACGAAACATGGAATGAAACAGAGGTTTGCTGGGATAACCGGGTTACTGGTACCGCATGGGCCAATAAGGCTGCAAGCAGGCCCTATTCTTCATCGCTTATATATAGTGCTGTTGCGTGTACTGGAACCGCTTCTAACTACGACACCATTTCTATTCCCGTTAAGTTCATGGTTCAGCAATGGATTAATGGTGTTGCAAACAATGGCATAATAATTGAGAAAACCACCAGTGGAGCGGCAGAGTGGTATCGCTCAGAAGATGGCGCAGGAACAGCTCCTCTCCTTATTGTTAAGTTTAGGTTGAAGGAGCAGGTTGAGGTACAAAATATCGACCGCTTTGCCGATGAAAATAGCCGCTTTAGTAATCAAGATTCCCTGAGCAATCAGTTTTTTCTTTCGTTTAATGCCAGAACCGACAGTACAGATGGTCTATTTAATCAAATGAAAACGGCTGCGACAAACCCTGGCGTTCAGATAAAATCTTCGTACGACCTTTTGCCACAGGATGCACAAAAGCAAAATCTCTTTAATATCTTAAGAAAAGAGGATGGCGGTGGTGCATGGTCCTATTACGCAAGCAGTGTTACCGGCGGTTCACTTGTTGATTTTGCAGTGGTCGAAAGCACTACAACCAGAATTAGATACAGAATTAACCCACGCGAAATAACGGATGGCGGCGCGAATCCAAGAAACACTTCTGCCATGACGGAAATAACCGTTTATCCCACAGGCCAAATGGTTGTATTCGATAGCTCAAATGCTGTTAGTTCGACGGGTACTTATAACTATGCTGTAAACTTTCATACGAAGGATGGTAATGGTACTCTATTTAATAACGATTCTACAATTGGAGGTCTTTATTCTACAGATGAAGGCCGAAATACCCTGCACGACTGGGCCTTTGGCGTATTAGGATACAAAAGTGAAGATAATAGTTATAGTCAAAATCTCTTTTCCTCCGTTGGCGGGTTAACAAGCGCTGGCGTTCACACTGGCATAAGTTTCTATAATGCGTCGGACGCAAGTTGGAATTCTTCTACAAGCAATATTCAGCAAAGTTATTATCTCGATTTTTCGCGTGACGATATTAGCCACTCTGATTCAATTAAAAAGATGGTAGTAGAAAAGCAATATCCTTCAATAATAAATAAATTCAGAACGGGTTCTCTTAAAACTAATGCTGTCGGCGATCTTAACGGGGATGGTTTTAATGAAAGGGAAGGAGCCTACGAGCTGATTTGCGACAATGGCGAGGTCTATTTCTGGTTCAATAGTGATGCTACTCCTTTGACAAGATATATGCCCGTATTCAAGATCAACGGTTATACATGGACCCACCCGCCAACTAAGGTTATGTTGCTGACGGAATACGAAAGGGTGATAGACACTTGCTACGCCTCTAAGGGAGAGGCAAATATCTCTGTTGTTAATCCAGGTGTTTCGGGGTATCTTGTTGTTCAGATTAACAGAGTAATTGACGGTCCCTGCCTCATATATATTGGGCGAGACGATAATCTTGCTGTTGAGATGGGTTCTTTTTATGGAATTGGCGATAATGGGGTTGCTGAGCTTAGATGGGTTACAGAGAGCGAACATGAAAACCGTGGTTTCCGCTTACTTCGTCGTAATATGAGTAATACTGTTTTAAGCAAGAGTGCTGCTGCAATTGATACTGCCTTTGCGCTTATAGCCGACTATAGCTCGCGGAATGAACTAATGGGGAAGCTTACCACGCAGTTAAGGAGTGAGTATTGTTTTATCGATCAGGCAGTTGCTCTTGGAAAAACTTATGAGTATGCCCTTGAGGCGGTTGACATTAACGGTAATGTAGAAAGATATCCCACTACAGTTGTCGTAACGGTGGATAAATTGTTTGTCTTTGAACTTGGACAAAACTTTCCAAATCCTTTTAACCCATCAACGGTTATAAAATACTCCGTGCCAGGAAAGTATTCGGTTGCTAAAAAACTTAATGTTGTAATGAGTATTCATGACATTCGTGGCAGACTTGTTAAAACACTATTATTCGAAGAAAAACTTCCCGGCAATTATACCATTGGATGGAATGGAAAAGCCAATAATGGGCGCATAGTTTCTTCCGGTATATACTTCTATAAAATAGAGGTAAGGCAGGGCAAGTATCAAAAAGTCAGAAAAATGACAGTTGTTAAATAAACCCAAACTTTGCATTAAAATTCAAAAAAAGGCTTATGCGCCGGCTATGGAGAATCGCTGGATGTCGAGGCCCTTTATCACTTTGAAATGCCGGTAATTGCCCGTGGCCATGGTCATGCCGTGTTCCAGGGCTGTTGCCGCAATAAGGGCGTCCGCCATGGATAGGTCGAATCCCGGCACATGGGTTTCGATGAGCAAGCCCGCTCTGCCTGAAATGTCCGGCGTAAGCGGCAGGGTAGTGAAACGGAGGGTTTGCAGATAGCCATGCAGTTGCTTTTTTTCAGAAGCGCTCCGGCATCCGGCAAAAAGCTCCATACGGGTGACGGCGGATATTACCGGATCCGTGCATTTTTCTACAAAAGCGGCGGCCGTGGAATAGCCCCTAAGGTGCCAGATAAGAATGTCGGAATCAATAATCAGAAGGACCGCCCTTTACGTAAACGACGCATGAGGTCGGGTACGCTTTCCTTAATATCCTTCCACATACCCACACCCGGTATGGTTTTCGGCAGGGTGATTTTATTTGATTTTTGGACAGGCAACATGACGGCTTTTTTTGTACCGCGATAAAAGATAGCCACGGATTCGTTGCGGTCGATAGCCCTAAGCACCTCACGCGTTTTGTAACGGAGATCCAGAATGCTTGCGTTCATAATCAAATGACCTTTCTAATATAGACATTTTTAAAATAATTAGATTCATCTGTTTTAGCAAGCCATTAATAAGCACGGCATGGGGCGCGTTCCCCTTGGGCACTCTCTTAAAAAGAGAGGGAGGCAAGGTGGGTGAGTTATTGTTTTCGGCAATAGCCAACTGCGGAATTTAGGATAAACCCAAACTTTGCATTAGAAACATTTCTAATGCAAAGCGTTTAGAAAAATCATCATTTTACACCGAGTACTTCAAGTACCAAATGGGTGATTTTTCTAAACGGGGTAATCCCAACTAATTCAAATAGTTCGGCGCCTTTGGCGCCTCCTATTGAATAAGTTGGGATAAAGATGATCTTTCTCTTTTGTAGCCTATTTATAGCGGCTTATCTTAGTTCTGGAAATATGCAGAGCGCATAAAGTGGGATGTTCGCAAAATCGTCGCGTGCTTCAAAGTTTCTTGGCGAGGCACGATATAATCTGGATTCTCCATGTTTCTCTGCATAAATTCGAAGGCTTTTAATGTTTCTGTTGAGACCACTTTTAATTTCGAGTGGCAGAATTTTTTCTTCACAGGCTATAATAAAGTCAACTTCGGCGACACCCTCGCTTACCCAGTAATGAAGGCGGCCATCGGTTTTACGAGCAATTTCCGTTGCCGCAAAGTTTTCTACAAATGCGCCGTTATATTCGGAGAAGAGTAGGTCATCTTGCACTATGGCACGGGATGGTACATCAACCATAGCACCTAGCAGACCGGAATCCAGAATGTACGCTTTAAAGTGGCCTGATTCTTCATAGCCCTCTAATGGCAGTTGTGCCCTAGTAACATTAATGGCAGTATAAACAAGCCCGGCTGAACGCAGCCATTCAATGGCGGAGTCGAAGCGACTTGCTCTGGCTCCTTTTGATATTGCGCTGTACTTGAATTTTTTATTCTCACGGGCTAAATGAGAAGGAAGTGAGCGCCAGACTTCTGAAACGCGAACAGCTTCGGTTGGTGTGGTATATTTTGAGAAATCCTGTTCATAGGCCTTTAAGATTTCTTTTTGAATAGTCCGCGCAGCTCCATAGTCTCTATGTTGAATGAAATGATCCACTACTTCCGGCATACCGCCTAAATAAAGGTATAGTTTAAAAATGGTTGAAAGTTTATCATGTAGGATTTCAGGAATCGGCAACCAGGAATCCTTCGTTCTTAGGAGGTCAGCCATAGCGTCTTCTTTTAATGCCCAAAGAAATTCAATGAAGTTTAGCGGATAGAGAGAAAGGAAATTTACCTTGCCCACTGGAAAGCTGGATGTCTTGCCAATACTTACACCAAGCAAGGAACCTGCCGCTATAATATGAAATTCAGGCGCTTGCTCATGAAAATATTTCAGACTTGTTAAAGCCTGTTGGCAAGATTGAATTTCATCAAAAAAAATGAGTGTTGATTCAGCTTTAATTGATTGTCCAAAATATGCGGATAACAAATCGATAATAATCGAAGGCCGGAGGTCATCCTTAAATAGTTTAGCAAGTGCTGGGGTTTCTTCAAAATTACAATATATGAACTCTTTATATTCACTTAGGCCAAATTCTCTAACAAGGTATGTTTTGCCAACCTGTCTTGCCCCATGTAAGAGCATTGGTTTCCGTGAACTACTCTCTTTCCACAACTTAAGCTGCTGATATGCGTTTCTATACATATGTATTGGTAAAATATAGTTTATGTTAGATTAAATGTCTATATTGGCAATAAATATGTCTTATTAAATGTATTAAACTACAATAAATAGCTCAACTGTTATTGAATGCAAAAACTGTAATAAAACCTAAAGTAATTCTTTAGATATTCCGATATCTCATTCGTAAGTTTGAAAAAAACTCGAAAAAGGAGGTATCCGGCATAAAGCTTCAACCAGTTTTAAGGGATTTTTTTAGGTAAAGGCAAAGGCAGAAAAGCGCAAGAAGAGGCAGGGAGGCCTTGAAGTAAGCGCAAAAAGGTTTTTCAACCAGTAAAAAAAACAAGGAGGTTTCAAATGCGTATTAATCACAATATTTCATCGATGGTTACACAAGGGTCGCTAAGCAGAGTAAACAAGGATTTAAGCAAATCACTCGAAAGATTGTCCACAGGTCTAAGAATCAATCGTGCTTCCGATGACGCGGCAGGTTTATCTGTATCTGAGCAGATGAGAACACAGGTTTCCGGTATGAATACAGCTAAGAGAAATGCAGCCGATGGTATTGCTCTGTTAAATATCGCTGAAGGAGCGGTAAATGAAATTGAAGCAATGCTCCAGAGAATGCGTGAACTTGCAGTTCAGTCTTCGAACGATACGCTAACAACAACAGAACGGTCCTATACCAATCAAGAGTATCAGGCATTAGTGAGCGAAATTGACCGTATAACTAATGTAACACAGTACAACACTCAGACGCTTCTTGATGGACAGACCGGAAGCTTTGGTGCGGCAAGTGGTGCTTCTTCAATTCTGCACATCGGTCCAAACGGTAATGCCGCCGATAGAATTACCATATCGATTCAGGGAACATCATCCGGTGCGTTGACAGTTGGTGGTTCAAGCCTTACAAGCCAGGCCCGTGCCGAAAGTGCTATTCTTTCGATTGATGTTGCTATCAACTCTGTTAACAAACTGCGTAGTGATCTTGGTGCGTACATTAACCGTCTCGACCACGCTATCAACAACCTCGACAATCAGGTGCAAAACACCCAGTCTGCTGAGTCTGTTGTTCGCGATGTTGATTTCGCATACGAGAGCTCACAGTTCACAAGAAACCAGATACTAACACAATCTGCTACGGCGATGTTGGCACAAGCTAACTCGGTTCCGCAGAATGTTCTGGGACTTCTTCGATAACAGTAGAGCGTAATTCAAGTCTCCGCCTTCATCAGGATAACCTGATGGGGCGGAGCATTTTTTTATAAAGTTTTTTTCTTAAACGCCCGATATCTCCTTTGTAGTCGCGAGAAAAGAGCTGTAAGGATGCGGCTCTAAAGCGAAAAAAGTCAACGCTTAAACGAAACAAGGAGGTTTCAAATGCGTATCAATCACAACATTTCTTCCATGATTACCCAGGGTGCTCTGGGCAGAACAAACAAGGATCTAAGTAAATCACTCGAAAGGCTCTCTACCGGTTTAAGGATAAACCGCGCCTCTGATGACGCTGCCGGATTATCGGTATCAGAGCAGATGAGGACACAAGTAACAGGACTTGCAACGGCAAAAAGAAATGCAACAGATGGCATATCTCTACTTAATATTGCCGAAGGAGCTGTAAACGAAATTGAGGCAATGCTCCAGAGAATGCGCGAACTTGCAGTTCAATCGGCGAACGATACCTTAACAACAACAGAGCGCACATATACTAACCAGGAATATCAGGCACTTATAAGCGAAATTGACCGAATCACAACGGTAACACAGTATAATACCCAAACACTTCTTGATGGTCAAGTAGGTAGTTTTGGTGCGGCAGGTGGAGCTTCTTCGATTCTGCACATTGGTCCAAATGGTAATGCTGCAGATAGAATATCGGTATCGATACAGGGAACTTCGTCCGGAGCGCTCACTGTTGGCGGTTCCAGCTTAACAAGTCAGGCTCTTGCTGAGAGCGCAATATTGTCCATTGATGTTGCCATAAACTCTGTAAATAAACTCCGCAGCGATCTTGGTGCGTTTATTAACAGGCTTGAACATGCGGTTAATAACCTTGATAACCAGCATCACAATACACAGTCTGCTGAATCTACAATCAGGGATGTTGATTTTGCCTATGAAAGCTCGCAGTTCACAAGGAATCAGATACTTACACAGTCTGCTACGGCGATGCTTGCACAATCTAATCAGGTTCCGCAAACAGTGCTGTCACTGCTTAGATAAAATAAGTAGTGTAGTCTCTTTTGGGCTGAACTATGAGGGCCATTCTCTTAACAGAGGATGGCCTCCATTTTTTAGGGTAGCCAATAGTGCTAAAATATGCTATACTAATCTGGCAAAGTTTTTCGCTGCTCAAGAGAAAGGACACTTTTAGCTATGTCTGTAATGATGAGAACGGCTACCACCATTTTGTTAGCAGGATTTTCCCTGCTTTTTTCCCAGCAGCTACTACCGAACTTAATACGATATGGCAAACAACTGTTCCGCAGGGGGCATTAGGACAAATAAAACGGGTAGTTGCAACAGCCGCCGATCTGAACGGCCTAAAAAGCGATCCCTGTACTCTGTTAGTAAAGTTTGGACTGTTTTCCCCTCTTGATATGGTGTCAATTTCCGGCGGAACATTTCAAATGGGTTCTTCCTTTCAGTCACCGATTCGTGAGGTTACCCTTTCGCCTTATAACATAAGTTCGACAGAGGTTACGCAAGAGCTTTATGATATTATAATGAGAAAAAGACCGGCGCTATTTGATTCCGGAATGCAATGGCCGGTAGAAAGGGTTTCGTGGTACGATGCAGCTTTGTTTTGTAATGCGCTGTCCAAGAAAAGCGGGCTGGATACCGTTTACATTTACAATAGAAGTATTGGTTCAAGTGTGGTTATTAATTATGCAAAAAATGGATATCGCCTGCCAACTGAGATGGAATTTATCCTTCTTATGCACAAACCGACCCAACGGGACCTAACACAGGATCTGCAAATCGTATGATGCGTGGTGGTGCATGGAATTCTGACGACATAATTTCATTGAGTTCATCTAACCGCAATGCGGCAGACCCTACAAGCCGATATTCAATTAGCGGTTTTAGAGTTGTTTATCGGTAAGGGGTAATAAGCTTGGCCGTCCGTAGCCACTTGCGGAATGTTTCAACACTCATCCATTCCGTGTTTGTACCGCTATTATACGAAAAATCTTCCGGACACGGTCTTCCCGCATCGACACCAACACCTTTAATCTTTTTGTGCAGCTTAGGTAGTATTTGCGGCAAAATTCTAAAATGGTCGCGGTATTCGAGCGTAAAACGGGCATCTTCTTTACTAATCATCTCTTCGTGTAGTTTCTCACCAGGGCGAATCCCAATAATCTTTAACTTTGCTCCTGGCGCAACCGCTTTAGCTATGTCAATAATATTCATGGAAGGTATTTTTTTAACAAATATTTCTCCGCCAATAGACTCTTTTAAGGCCTTCCAAACAAGTTCCACCCCTTGTTCGAGTGAAATCATAAAACGGGTCATTCGAGGATCGGTTACGGGCAACTCTGACTCTCCAGTGCGGATAAGGTTCATGAAAAATGGGATAATTGAACCACGGCTCCCAATCACATTACCATACCTCACAACGGCCATTCGTGTATTTTGCATGCCAACATAGGAGTTACCAGCCACAAATAATTTGTCGGAACATAATTTTGTAGCACCATATAAATTTACTGGGTTACACGCTTTGTCGGTACTAAGTGCTACCACTCTCTTTATTTTGGAGTCTATGGCGCAGTCAATAACATTCATCGCACCGTTGATATTCGTTTTTATGTATTCAAAAGGGTTGTATTCAGCCGTCGGAACAATTTTTAATGCCGCAGCATGAACTATATAATCAACTCCATTACAGGCGCGATGCAGCCTGTTTTTATCACGCACATCACCAATAAAAAAACGGAGGCGCTGATCGTGGTTAAAGGCGGCATCCATCTCCCACTGTTTCATTTCGTCGCGGGAATACACAACAATCTTTTTGATTTTAGGGAATTTTGCAAGTGTCATACTTACAAATTTTTTTCCGAATGAGCCGGTACCACCGGTAAGCAGTATAGTGGATTTATTTAGCATATGTCTAATTTATAGTTTTTGCTGAGAGCAAATCAACAGCTTTTTTTGCAGTTTCATTTAGTGGATTAAGATTATAGAGCAGGGCAAAGAATGGCAACGGATCTTCCGGTATTTTTTTATCAAGGGCCATTTTACCGATATTTAAAAGGGCGTCTTTGTTCCATTTATCGGTAGAAAGGATTGATTTATAAATAGAATACGCCTCGGTAAAATTACCTCTCAAAGCGGCTTCATTGGCTCTTTTCATGATATCTTCGGGTGCACCATATGTTTTACCTGTTGATAAATCATGATAGTTGAAGTTGTTGTCGGGTGTTATAATAAGTTTCATCCCGTCCCGTAAAAAAAAATCATATGCAGATTCGGTGGCTTTCCATTGCCACTCCTTCTGAAATTTTTCCCTGTTCCCAACCATTTTTTGCTGCCGCTCTTCGGAACGGCCTTCGAAATGGGTTATTACGCTTTCCGGTACATACACTATCCGTTTACCCATCTCATTAACTTTGCAGCATAAATCAAGATCTTCGCAGCCGTTGAAGTATGTTTCATTAAAACGGCCAACCTTATTGAAAAGTTCCCTTTCGATAAGCAGACACGCACCCGTAATGGCTGAAACGGCTCTCTTTTTATTTGCTGCCGGCAGGTTCGATGGACAACCTCTGTAAAACTGAAAGGGTAAGGCCTCTTTTGAAATCAATATACCGCAATGCTCAATGGTATTGTCGGGGAAAAGCAGCTTGCTACCACAAATGCCAATGTCTGGATTGTAAACCATTTCATCGAGTAGCGGATCGAGCCACCCATCCCTAACTATTGTATCGTTGTTAAGAAAAAGAAGGAATCTATTCTTTGCTGCGGCCGCTCCCTGGTTACAGGCTTTGGCAAAGCCGAGATTTTGTCTGTTTCTGATTACCGTAATGTTTTCGTCCTTAATGCTATCAAGATAATTAACAGTATCTTGTTCGGAGCCGTTATCAACAATTATAAGTTTGTACAAGTTTTTTTCTGTTACAGCCTTTATTGAGTCGATGCACTGTTTTGTATATGGAAGCTGGTTAAAAACAGGAATTACGATAGATACTTTTCGTTCAATTTTGAATGCAATTTTTTCTGCCCTCATTCTCCAGTACAGTATGTTTGTTTGCATAACAATTGAGTGTTCCCAGCAAATCCTATGAAACTCTTTTTTTACATCGTCAAACTTGTTCCTGATTTCGACAAGCCATTCGGTTCTTGGTTCCAGCTTATCTCTTTCTGCAATCATGTACCTTATATAGCCGCAAAGAAAAAGTGTTGTAGTAGTGACAATACATGGGAAGTCGCGATGGTATTTTCCGTAGAAGGCTTTCGCCTCTTTTCTGAAGACTTCGTAATGCTGACGCAAGTTTGCAGAACCGTCAGAAAGATGGATTGTCGGGACATTTAGCACATAGTTTTGCATGCCTCGCTTAATAGCGTTGAGGCATATATCGCCGCCGTAAAAGTGGAAATGAGAAAATGTTTTCTCGTCAAAAAAAAGGCCGGAATCCCTGCGGACTATAAGGCACAGCTCATCAAGAACCATAACCACACTGTATGGCGGGTTATGCGGTACCGGTTTTTCAAGGTAAACGAAGCCAGGAAATTCTACCCTCTCCTCGTCAGTTGTTCTTACAGTAAGTCCGGCAAAACCAAGAACCCCCCAAAATGGATCGCTGCTTTCTATTGCCGATATTTTTTGCTGAACATTTTTAAGCCAGTTATTATTACAGAGAATATCCTGATGCGCGAAAAAAAGGTATTTGCCCGATGCCTCTTTTGCCCCTTTGTTTAGCCCTTCTGCCGCAGTGTAGCGCTTTTCCCCAGTATTGTTAATAGCGATAAATTCAATTTCAGTTTTTGTGTGGTAGTCTGTAAGAATAGACGATTTGAACTCGTCGTACTGCTTTGTGTCCGTTACCAGAGAGATAAAAGAATACTTAACCATTTTTTCCCACGGATCTTACAGATCAATTATATTGATTCGTGAATATATCTAAATTTACGCGATAATATTATGGGGATGCAAGAAGAATCAGAAGCCGTTAATAGGCTAATAAATTCTGTAACGGATTTAATCCGGGACGGGAAAAACCATGAAGCACTTCAACTCTTACTAAGAGGACAGGGGTTGTATGGGGAACGGGCAGACCTTCTCCTTGGCTTTGGAACCGTTTGTCACTCGCTTAAAGAGTATGACAAGGGGCTTCTATTTCTAATTAGGGCGAACGAACTCGATTCTAAAAATCCCGATATAGTCGTCAATCTTGCGTTATGTGCTAAAAGGCTGAACAGGCTTAATGAATATTCAGCATTAATAGTAAAGACGCTTGGCCTTTTCCCATCCGATCCTGATTTGCTGGCGTTGTCGATGGAACTGCCGGAGGAAAGCAGAAAACAGAGTGCCACACCGCCACAATTGACAGTTGCCAAAGACACAGCATTGCCGCCAGCCCTCTATGCCGATTTTTTAAAGGCTCAACAACTCCGCAAACAGAACAAACCGGTGCAGGCAATTGAAATACTTAATAAAATGTTTTCTACCGAATATTTCATGGATGCAAATTTAATTTCTGAAACAATTGTCTCGCTTTTACTTGTAAAGGAATATGCGCAGGTAAAAAAATTGTTTGGTATTATCGTAAAAATCGATACGGCGTTAAAAGTGATAGACCCATCGCTTGTGGCGCAAATTATGGCGGTAATGCCGGAAATTGTTCCAGCTTCTTTCGTCAATGTTTTAAAAAACTCAGATAAAGAGTGGGTACAAAACTTTAATAAAACCGGCGTTATACCAGAAATTCCCGCTCTTATCGGTTCTATTGTTCCGGAGATGAGTGGCGGTTCCGCTTTCTATTCTCTTGCGTGTAATTGTCCTTTGTGCGGCGCGGAGAATTTCTTTTCTCTGGCAAGAACGCTGTTAATAAAAAGGCGGCTTATTTGTCCCGAATGTCTTGCGCCAATTAGTATTGATTATTTCATGATTAAAGAATTTATTGCCAAGAACTACCCTGATTTTCTCGATGAGTCAATTTATAGATGGGATAAAAGGCTATATTCGCTTCAGCGTAAGGCAGGTGGATGGAGAGCGGAAGGTGAGCGAAGTGGGCAGCTTCCAGTCGCGATTCTGAATCTTGCAAATGATTATACCCACCTGCTAAATCAGGTGATAACTACACGGATTTTTAAATGCAGACAATCATCGCTTTAGGCTTTTTTGGCGACAGAAATAAAACAATTTTTGAAGCGCTTACCAACCGGTTTCGCGTAATTGTTTTTAAGGATAGTCAGTTTGTACCTCAAAACGGGTACAAATGCGAATTTGCCGAGGATCTCGCGAAAGAACAGTCACCCTTTCCCATTGAATCGCTGGTGTGGCAGTCGCTTGAGTTTGTGAGATATACCGAAGAAAGGCTTAAAGAATGGGGTTTCGAGGACAGCAAATTAACAGAGAGCGAATACAAACTGTTTCATCCTTTTATTCTTGAGGCTGTGCATCGGAGATTTATACTGCGGAATCTCGCAAAGTCTATAAAAATTGATTATATCATTTCAAATGCCGATTATCAGGCACGCTGCCGTTCAATACTTTTAGAGGCGCGGGAACTTGGAATTCCTACATTTGCCTTTGAACATGGCTATTTTGTCTGTTATCCGAGTGCAAAGATATACGATCCGGAAATATTAACTGCCACTCCTTACGCTTCTGAAACGGTTAATTTTGACACTCTTCTTGAACTTGAATCGGTCAAGAACTACCACGGCTATGGTGAGGGGGGTTACTATCCGCCAGAACTTGTGGTGCTTGGGACACCTTGCGACACTTCGCGGATGATTTTACCTGGAAAGGATGATGCTGCAAAAATACTTGGGGTTGATGCCAAAAAAAGGAGTGTTGTTGTTCTATGTGACTGGATAGAGATGCGGACGCCGGCAAGTGTTTTCCGTTGGCAGGATGATGATTTTGAGTGTTATGATGAAATTATAAACTCTTTTGCAAAATGGCCTAAAAGGGATGAATATAATTTGATTTTTAAGATGCATCCTGCGTTTAGTTTTGGGGAAGTAGCTGATGATGTTACCGCTTTTTTGAAGGAAATGGCTAAAAGGGCAGGCATAAAAGAGATTACCGTTACGGCCAATAATCTCGATGCCTGTTTTGCACTGGCTGAAATTGTGGTTAGCATAGGAATATCGTCAGCTTTGTGGGAAGCATTTTTACAAAAAATACCTATGGCTTTGTTCCCTTTAAGATTTGATGCTCAATGGGGGCATAGTATAGAAGAACTAATGGAAAACAACATTTTGTACGATAATAATGTTATGGTTCCGGTGATGCAAGGGCAAGATATCTGGAAATATGTTGAATCAATGGAAATAGACACCAATAGGAGTTTTTATTTGGCTCAGCATGGCGCAGTAACAGCGAAATTTAATTTAAAGAGCGCGAGTGCCACCGATAAAAGCTCAAGAATATGCGACTGGTTGAGGGATAGGATGGTTAATAGTGCACGCAAAGGAAACATTTCTGTAGTGTAAATTGGGAGGGTGTTATGTACATCTTGTCTTTTAAACCGAGCAATTCTAAGTATTTTGGCTCTCATGATCCAGCAGCAGTTCTTTTCAAAGATAATGAAATTCTTTCGCTAATAGAGGAAGAGCGACTTACAAGGAAAAAACATGCTCCTGACTCTTTTCCAATAAACGCTATTGCAAGAGTACTATCTGACAATAAAATAACTATTTCAGATGTTGATCATATGGTTATCCCTTTTAACCCGACAAGATGGTTTTTTGCTGAAAAGATGGATCATGCCTCAATAATAAAGGAGTCGCATGATTTTGTATATAGACATATTGAAGCAAAGTTTGGTAAAGTCAGGGTACCACCTTTAGCTTTTTATAGTCATCATTTGTCTCACGCAGCATCAGCGTTTTATTTGAGTGGTTTCAAGGATTCGGTTATTATAACAGCAGATGGAACAGGGGAAAGAGAAGCAACAGTTATTTGGGAAGGACGGAATGGTAAAATAGAGAAAATCAAGGAGTTTCTCTGGCCAGATTCTCTTGGTGAACTATACTCTACAATTACCGGATACATTGGTTTTTTGCCAAATAGCCACGAAGGCAAGACAATGGGGCTTGCGCCATGGGGAACGATAGACCCTTTACTCAAAAAGATTTTCCTTGATAAAATAATGCATATTGGCATGGATAAATATGGTTTTCAGAATCCAGAGCTATCAAGATCAACATGGGAAGAACGATACAACTATCTCGAGAAAATTCTCCCTTTTAGAAGGCTTTCAGAGGGTAAAAGAGAAACCATAGAACAACCATACAAAGACATGGCTGCAATTGTGCAGTGGGCAATCGAGGAAGTTATATCAAACCTTGTTGATTATGCCTTATCGAAGGTTCATTCAAAGAATTTGTGTCTTGCAGGTGGTCTCGCAATGAATGTGAGCATGAATGGCAAACTGTTAAGTTCAGGGAAAATTGACGATATTTTTGTTCAGCCGTTGGCAGGTGACAATGGTTCTATCCTTGGTGCAGCTATTTTGAAATATATTGACTCGACCGGCAAAAATTCATTCAACCGTATGGAACATCTTTATTATGGTCCGGCTTATTCCAATAATGATATTGAAAACATTTTAAAAGGACAGGGGCTTGTTTATCGTTATGTCGATGATCCATGGAATCATGCTGCGGCTATGCTTGCTGAAAACAAAGTAATTGCCTGGTATAACGGTAGAATGGAAGCTGGAGCAAGATCGCTCGGTAACAGGAGTATGTTGTCGAATCCATCATCAAATGAAATGAAAGATCATGTAAATGAGTTGAAAAATAGAGAAAAATGGAGGCCATTAGCCCTCTCCATTCTTCCAGAGTGTGCAAGTGAGTTTCTGGATGGTTTTATCCCACAGTGTGCAAATTTTATGATAATAACACGGGATGTAAAACAAGATAAAAAGGAGCTTATTCCTTCCGCAATGCATATTGATGGATCTACTAGGCCACAGGTTGTGCAAAAAGAGACAAATGAGCCGTACTATTTACTCATAAAGGAGTTTTATAGGTTAACGGGCATTCCACTTGTAATCAATACTTCGCTGAATGACAGGGGCGAACCTATTGTCGAATCACCGGAACAGGCCATTAATCTCTTAAACAAGTCACCCATAGACGCGCTTTTTTTGCAGAATTATATTATTAAGCGAACATAATTGTTGGAGTTGATATATGGGTAATAAGATTGGAATAATCGATTACCGTATGGGAAATATAGGCTCACTGAGTAATGCCATTTCTGCTTTGGGTTATGATGTTGTGCAAATTACAAACCATTGTCAATTTGAGAATGTAAGCAAAATTCTTCTTCCTGGTGTTGGTGCTTTTGCAAAAGGTATGCATCAGCTTGTTGAAATGCGCTTGGTCGATGCATTGTGTTCAAGTGTTGTGCAGGATAAAAAACCTATAATGGGTATTTGCTTGGGACTTCAACTGCTTGCGGAAAGTAGTACGGAAGGTGGGCTGCATGAGGGACTTGGTTTGATTAAAGGTAGGGTTGATAGAATTGCCGCAGATGGACTTAGAATTCCTCATATGGGTTGGAATAATGTGGATGTTGGAGCGCAACCTTCATTATTCAACGGCGTAGGGCTTGATTTAAATTTCTATTTCATCCATAGTTATTGCCTGAAAGATGTCGATCCGTCAATTGTCGCTGCATACTGCGAATATGGAGAAAGGTTTCCTGCCTCAATACAGCAGGGAAATATTTACGCGACACAATTTCATCCGGAAAAAAGCCATAGAAACGGCCTTGTTGTACTATATAATTTTTTAACAGGTGGTAACGAAGAAGGGGATAGTACGGCCGAGGTAGTTGTGGATAGGATTCTTAAAAATGCACTCTCGGATGACAGATTGGAATATTCAGTTGACGATGTGCGCCGAAAGCCAAAATGCTAAAAAAAAGGCTTATTCCCGTAATTCTTGTCCGTGACGGGATGCTTGTGCAGAGCATAGGTTTCAAACGGTATCTGCCGATAGGAAAACCAAAAATAGCAGTTGAGTTTTTCAATAGATGGGATGTCGATGAAATTATAGTTCTTGATATATCGCGGAACAGGGGAACAGACGACACACTTTATGAAATGACAAAGCATGTCAGTACTGCCTCTTTTATACCACTCACAGTAGGTGGCGGCATAAATTCGATTGAAGCAATAGAGAAATTATTAAAGGCAGGAGCGGATAAGGTGACAATCAATACCGCAGCTGTCAGGAATCCGTCGTTTGTTGAGGAAGCGGCTAAGTATTTTGGTTCGCAGGAGATAGTTGTTTCAATTGATGCTAAAAAAAGTGAACAGAATGGATACGAAGCCTTTATTGACGGCGGCAGAGAGGCTACCGGTTTGCATCCAGCAGTATTAGCTAAATGGGTTGAGGATCTCGGCGCAGGCGAAATACTTTTAAATTCGATTGATAACGATGGTATGAAAAATGGTTATGATATAAACCTTATTTCATCAGTAACGGAAAAGATATCTATTCCGTTAATTTCCATCGGAGGAGTTGGCAGAGTAGAGGATTTACCGGAATGCATTAATTCCGGCGGTGCTGATGCGGCTGCAGCGGCTAACATTTTTCACTATATTGAACATAGTACCATACAGGGAAAGGCGGCCATGCATAGAGCGGGACTTCCTGTCCGGCTCATGGGGGCAATCTCTTATGGCGATAAATTACTACACTCTACTGGTAAGTAACAAAAGGAGAATAAAATGCAATATTGTACCCGTTGTCTGAATCCGGCAAACCATCCTGGTGGTATTACTTTTGACGATCAGGGTGTTTGCAGTGCCTGTCGTGTATTTGAGGAACGGCAGCAGGTCGATTGGGAAAAAAGGTGGAAGCTGCTTGAAGAGCTTGTATCACACTACAGGAGCAAAGATGGCTCCAATTACGATTGTGTCATTGGGGTGAGTGGCGGAAAGGATAGTCACTATATTGTTCAGGTTGTTAAAGAGAGACTGCATATGAATCCTCTTCTTGTAACATACAACCACCAGTATAACACCAAAACAGGTCTTGCCAATCTTCATAATATTGTTGAAAAGTTCGACTGCGACCACTTTCGGTTTACGCAAAAACCAAGCGTGATAAAAAGGCTTGCACGGGTAGCGATGCGGAAAATGGGAGACTTTTGCTGGCATTGCCATACAGGAATTGCCACATTACCAATGAGAATTGCCACGCAGTTCAATATTCCGCTTGTTGTGTGGGGCGATCACGGTTTACAGGATCAGGTTGGAATGTTCTCAAATTTTGACATGGTAGAATACACAAAAAAGGTTGTTAATGAACATGCGAAAAGAGGCTATGACTGGCAGGATTTTGTTGGTCAGGAGGGGTTGACTAAATCAGATCTGCTTCCTTTTGTGTATCCCGAAGACAGCGATATAGAAAGGGTGGGGGTTAGAGGAATATATCTTGCTAATTTTATACCATGGAATGCCAAGCTACAATCGGAAGAACTTATCCGTAATTGTGGTTTTCAGTCCCTGCCACAGCAGCGGACAAACAATTGTTATGAGAATGTGGAGTGCTGGCATTGCAGTGGGGCGCACGACTATCTCAAATACTTAAAATATGGTTATGGCCGCGCTACGGATACCGTGAGCTACGACATCCGCTTTGGACGAACAACCCGTGAAGAGGGAATTGAATTTGTAAAACAGTACGATTCAAAAAGACCTAAAGATATTGAAATTATACTGAAATTTCTCGACATGACAGAAGAAGAGTTTGTCGGATGCGTTGATCATATGCGCGACAAGAGAATATGGGAAAAGGATGATAAAGGTGAATGGCGAGTAACGGATAGCGTCGCGAATCACGCCAATGATCCTTTTGTTAATGATGTAAGAGTCTTCAAAAAGTCAGATAACAATTATATCGAAACAACGCCACTATCGGTTGAAGAGTTTAAGCATCAGCCTATGTAAAAGTGTAAATATGCAAAGCAGACAAGATAAACCGACAATTCGCCTGAATGGTTATAAACATGGAGATTTCTCTCTTGTTCCTCCAATACCAATAGATATGTCGCTTGATCTCTCTGCGGCTTGCAACCACTCATGCCTTTTTTGTCCAAACAGAAAGCAATTAAAACGAACCTCGGTTATGCCTCATGCCTTCGCGGAGCGGATTCTGCTGGAAGCCTTTCAACTTGGTGTTAGACAGGTCGGTCTTTATGGTCAGGGGGAACCGTTTCTTGTTAAGGATTTTGACAGATATGTTGCTTCTGCAAAGTTAATTGGTTATTCTTATGTTTACGCAACAACCAATGGCTCTCTTCTTTCTATTGCGCTTTTGGAACGGAATTTACAGGCTGGTCTTGATAGCTTGAAATTTTCCATAAACGCTTGTAGTCGTGAAGAGTACAAGCTTGTACACGGCAGGGATGATTTTGATAAAGTTTTAAAGAATATTGGGGCAGCCATAGAATTAAAGAAAAGATATAAATACAAGCTCTTTATTAGTTGTGTTCAGTCAAGGCTTGCGCCCGATGCCGGAAAAAAACTTAAAGAGAGATTCGGGAATGTTGTTGATGAAGTAGCTTTTTATGAATGTAGCTCATTTAATGGGCTCGCGCTTGAGAATGGCGGTATTTTGACCGATGAGATGCGTCCTGTTACTCCGCCTTGTCATTGGCCATTTAGCCGGTTAAGCATTTCTCCCGAAGGATATCTTAGCGCCTGTTGCGGTGATTATCAGAATTATCTCGCTATTTCCGATCTTAACAAGGTCAGTATAAAAGAGGGGTGGGAGTCCGAAAAATTTATTGAGTTAAGAAAGAGGCATCTTGAAGGAAGATTGCAGGGAACACTTTGCCATTCCTGCGCAACAAATGAGAATTTGCCGTATATGCCCCTTGATAGTTCTTTAGCCTCTTTGGTTGATATTGACAGCTATTACAGTAAAGCTTCACTGGAAAGTGAAATAGAAAGGCGCAAGCAGAAACAAAAATGAAAGAAAAAAAGATTGTTTTGATAGATCCTTCTAATGTAAACTCGTTATGGAGCCGCTATTTTGATGTCAATGTTCTTGAAATACAAACCGAGTTTAAAATCGATAATTTTATAAATGCCGTAAAGGAAGGGGTTGAAGCCATCTGTTTTACCGATAAAAGTGATATGCAAGCCGCATTGGCTCTCTGTGGCGATAAAGAGGAGTGTGTTAAACTATTCAAGCGAATCGAAGATGTTGAAAAACTGCGAATAATGGGTTTTAAATCCTTAAAGCGTTTTAAGTCCATAGGAGAGGTGCCAAGCGTGCTGCAAATGGGAAGCGACAATATCAATATCGATGGCGTTACGGTAGCCTCTGCCGAATCTTCTTTTTCGTCCAAGCGGTTTTTTTCAGCTGGTGGAGTAATAGTAGGACGAAATCTTCGATTGAGCGGAGGTGAACTGGAAATTATTTGCGGTGAGGGTTCGACCATTAATCTCGGGAATGGTTTCTCAATTGGTAACAATGTGCGGATAATGGTTGAAAAAGGCGCTTCGCTTATTTTGGGCGATCATTGTGATATTGCGGACCACTCCTTCATATATATACGGAGTGGCGCAAAGTTCCAATGTGGTAATGGGTGTAGTTTTGGCCGGTTAACCATTCAGGGGTTTATTGATATCAATATAGGCCATGATTTTCTTGGCGGACATGGCGTTGTACTTCGGGATGGAGATGGACATGATATCTTGGGAATGGCACAACCTAATTACCCAAAAAGAATAGTAATTGGGGATCGCGTATGGATGGGTGAAGGGGTGACAATTCTTAAAGGTGTGCAAATCGGCAACGATTCTGTCGTAGCAAATGGTTCTATTGTAACAAAAGTTTTTCCTGATAAAAGTCTTATAGGTGGTGTACCAGCATCAATTTTGCGGGAAGGGATTTTCTGGCGCCATGATTACAGCTTTTACAGGGAGATATCGAAATTTGTAGCAGGAAATGGCGGTAAATAAAGAGTAGCATTGGCCATAGAATGAAATTGAATGTATTTTATGAATATGGCACAAAACAGCGACCTCCTGCCGGACGATAAGGACAGCATACAATTTATAGATTGTCTTGCCTCGAAAGATGGACTTAGTGAAACAGTTTTAACAGAGCTTCTTGGACGGGGCTTTTATTTTGCAAAGTTTGATGAAGGTGTTGACATTGCTGCTCAGCTTGACACCGAAAGAACCAATGTAATACTGCTTAATAAAGAGCAGTTCAACTCTTTCCCAACTGATGCAACATCCTATTACCGTGTCCGTTTTTTGCTTGTGGCTCCCGAAGCCGAGATTTCTTCAGATTTACTTGATTACGATCTGATGCTCGATTGGTACAAGCAGTATCCGTCGGAAAAAGAAATTTCCTTCGCCCTCTTGAAGGTTCGAGCGGAATATCGGATGAAAGCTGAAGTTTCGAAGCTGCAAAAGCAGGTATTTATAGCGCAAAAAAACCTTGCCGAACTTAATAAAATTGGTGCCGCATTAAATAGCGAACACGACCTTGATGCGCTTCTCGATCTTATTCTTGAAAAATGTCTCGAAATTACTTTTAGTGATGCAGGGAGTCTTTATCTCGTAATTGAGGAAGAAGGGGCATTGTCTTCGTTAAATACCGGCAGTCGTGAAAAGAAGCTCCATTTTAAGATTTCCAAGAATCAATCTCGCGAAGTTGCTTTTACCGAGTTCACCATGGACATCAGTAGTAAAAGTATCGCTGGAAGCGTGGCACTAACCGGTGAAACCTTAAATATTGAAGATGTCCACTTTTTACCTAAAGACAGCACATTCAGCTGGAATAAAAGTTTTGATGAGAATAATGGTTACAACACAAAGTCCATGTTAACGGTTCCAATGAAAAATGCCAAGGATGAAGTTATTGGCGTTGTACAGCTAATTAATAAAAAAGTAAACCCACGAGTAAAACTCGTTTTAGAAGAGGATTTTGATAAATTTGTTCGTATATACTCCAAATCTGATGAGGCTCTCGCTATGTCGCTTGCTGGACAGGCGGCTGTAGCCCTCGACAATGCGCGACTTTATAAAAACATCACTAATTTGTTCGAAGGCTTCATTAGAGCTTCAGTTACAGCGATTGAGTCCAGAGATCCTACAACCTCCGGTCACTCGGAACGAGTTTCAACATTGTGCGTCGAGATGGCGCGGGCAATTAATCTCGAAAAGAGCGGATATTACGCTGAGCTTTTTTTTTCCGATTCTCAGATACGGGAAATCAAGTATGCTGCATTGCTGCATGATTTCGGGAAAATAGGGGTTAAAGAAAATGTGCTTGTTAAGGCTAAAAAGCTGTATCCATATGAACTTGATACAATTCATTACAGGTATGAGTATATTAAAAAATGTATAGAACTCGACTTTTCAAAGCGGAAAAATGATCTTTTGCTTGCGTACGGGAATAAAGCAGCGAGTGAACATATGGAAAACCTTGATGGTGAAATGCAGCGAAAATTAAAGGAAATGGATGCTTTCTTTAATGTGATACTCCGTGCAAATGAACCCACAGTGCTCGAAGAAGGTCATTTTGAAAAATTGCAGGAAATTGGTCAGACCGTTTTTAATCACCGTGGCAGCAGGATGGAACTGCTTTCTCCTCTGGAAATTCAGCGACTCTCGATCAAGAGGGGCAGCCTTGCAGAGGATGAACGGGTGGAGATAGAAACGCATGTTACGCATACTTTCCGTTTTTTAAGTAAGATACCGTGGACAGAAGACCTCAGAGGAGTACCCTCTGTTGCGTATGCTCATCACGAAAAACTTGACGGATCGGGTTATCCGCGGCAAATTCGCGGAGACGATATTCCTGTTCAGGCCCGTATCATGACTATTGCGGACATTTATGATGCGCTCACTGCAAGCGACAGACCATACAAAAAGGCGATGCCTGCTGAGCGGGCATTGAATATTCTTGATGATGAAGTTAAGGTTAAGAAAATAGATCCGGAAATATTCAAGTTGTTTCTGAATAGAGAGATTTATAAAAAAGTACTGTGATTCGACTTCTGTATTTTAATTACTCAAGTGAACTAGGTGGGGCAGAGTATTCTCTACTTTCTTTGCTTGGTAATATCGACAGAAAAAAATATACGCCAATTCTTCTCACCTGCGGATCGGGTGCTCTGGAAAACGCTGCTACTGCAATAGGTGTTCGTGTTATTAAGGCAAAACCGCGGATGTCTTTTGGAATATGGAAACGGGAGTCAATTCTGAAACTTATAATTACAAGACCCCATTCTTTAATTGAAGTTATAAACCAGCTTATTGAGTTAAGGCAGGTTATTCGGAAGGAAGGGGTAGATATACTCCATTGCAATAATCCAAAATCATGGATTCTTGGGACACTCGCAACAACCTGCCTCAATGTTCAACGAGTATGGCATATTCGGGATGTTTTTAATAAAAAGAGTTTCTCATATTTTTTAGTTCTGTCAATAATATTCCTCTATCAACCAAAGTTGATAGCTATTTCCGGTTTTGTGTTCCTCTCTCTTAATGCGGTTGCTCGTAGAAAGTGTAGAGTTATCGCGAATGGAATTGAGTTTTTGCCGTCCATAGTGGGTAGGAAAAATACAAGAAAGTCTCTTGGCATAAGTGAATCAACAAGTGTGTTGCTTGTGGCTGGAAGGCTTGTCAAATGGAAGGGACATGAAGAAGTTGTAAGGGAAATTGCGCCATATTTGAAAAGAAGTAACTATTGTCTTGTATTTGTGGGTACAAATAGCTACGGCGGGGCAGACTATATACAGCATCTTAAAACACTGTGTGTGGAAATGGGGATTAAGGATAAGGTATTGTTTCTTGGTTTTAGAAGAGATATGGGAGATATTTATGCAGTCGCAGATGTTCTTGTTATGGCGTCAATAAACGAACCATTCGGCAGAGTTGTTGCCGAAGCCCAGCTTTCCGGATTACCATGTGTAGCATATAACACTGGAGGCATACGGGAAATTATTGATAACAACGAAACTGGGCTGCTTGCGGAGGAGGGAAACATCCGAGAACTTTGCAGAATGGCTGTTAGCCTTCTCGAAAATCCTCTACTGTCTCGAAATCTTGCTATTCGCGCTCAAAAAAAGGCCATATTAAATTGGTCACCGCCATTATCTGCAAGGAAGGTTGAGCTATTTTATGAAAACAAGTAATAAGGCCTTCAAATATCTGGATCAGCTTTCTAGTCTGTTTCTGCTGCCTTTTGTGGTTCTTGCAAAATTTTTACGGAAAATTGACCAAAAGTCACGCAAAGAGAACTCTTCCATTTTGCTTGTAAAACTGTGCTGTCTGGGAGACTCGGTGTTGGCGCTTCCTGCTTTAAAATCATTAAGGGAAAAACATAGTGGTGCAAGAATTGACATTATATGTAGTAACAGGAATGCAACAATATTCGAAAGAAGCGCTCTGTTTAATGCCGTTTATGTGTTACCAGTTAGTGGATTGCATGGTTGGCGTGAGTTCGCAAGGATAGTTACGCTAATTGGACTTTTTAGAACTCTCATTAAAAACTGCTATGATGTCTTAGTTGACTTAGATATTTATTACCGTTTTACCTCTGTTTTCGGTTTGTTACCATCTGTTCAGGTTGTCGCTGGTTTCAGATCAAAAGGATTGTTTGATAGATCGTTTTTTTTTGATATCAAGGCTACGAGGATTAATAATAAGCCTGAGTGGTTTTTGTTTTACGATCTAATCTCTTTTCTTGGAGTTTCAGTAACGGATACTGCATCTTTCCCTGTACTTCGAGTTGCTGAAATCGAAAATATCAGTTCTCAGAAAATTGTTGATGATATAAGATCAAGAACGAGTAACATTGTCTGCTTGATTATCGGCAGCAGTAATAACTGGAAAGAAAAACGATGGCCTTCGTCTTTATTTGTGAAGTTAATTAGTCTATTGAAGAAAGAAATAAACGCCGGGTTTATACTTATTGGCACCGTTGATGAACGAAATCTTGCTGAAGATATTCTGGCATTAACGGATTACCGCAGCGATATTCTTAATCTTGTAGGTAAAACTACGGTTGCGCAACTGATATCGTTATTTTCTAATATTGATTTGGCTGTTTCAAATGATACTGGTCCAATGCATTTAGCGGCTGCGCTTGGTGTTCCAACTGTTGGACTTTTTGGCCCCACCAATGAGAAAAAGTGGAGTTCACCTTCTTATCTTTTTACTGCGGTAGTTGCGGATAGTTGTGACAGTCGTCCCTGCGAGAAAGACGGAGTTATGATTTCTTGCGATGGTTTTAAATGTATGTCTTCAATACAGCCGGAGCTTGTTTTCAGGAGACTTATGGAATTGAAAAACAAACGGGGCAGATAATATATATGGCGGCTATAACAAATAGAATTGTGGACTTGTTAGTGCTTTTGTTGAT
>CAZPWS010000037.1:0-29418 GCA_964590225.1 uncultured Fibrobacterota bacterium | reverse complement strand
AAACATTCAGAAGAGACCACTCATAATCACTCAGCCAACCTTCTATGTCCAAAAAATCATCATTTTTTTCTTCAAAATCTTCTATGCTTTTTACATTCATTATCTTTGCGAGAGCAGAAAGATGGTTGAAGCTTTTTTCCCAGCATTGAATAGCCTGCAATTTATTCCCGGTATAATAAAAGTCATGACCTTCATCTATTGTGTCATCCAACATTTCATAATTGGATATATCGGGCGCCCAGCGTTCCCAAAGAACAACAGCTGCCAGCCAAAACCAGTCTTCATCCTCCTTTTCAAACTTGCCACAGCTTTCAATCCATTTTTCCGACAGACTGTGAGCAGAGAAATGTCCCGTGGTTATTGTCCGGAAAGTTGATTTATCAACAACTATACCATACTTGGCCAGAAAGCCTTGAAGCTCTTCATCGCTTTTCTTTCTTGCGTCCGAAAGCACAGGTATTGGTTTTTTGAAACTAACATTGTCTTTGTTTTTTTCTATAACCCTGTTTATTGCGGATAATGAAAATTTACTCATGCCAGAAGCCTTCAAAAATGACAGATAAAATATTTATTGCTGTTTTTGAGGAGCCAAAACAGCAGTAGATAATATATTTTATTCATAATGAATAATTGTCAGATTTCTACCGAGTGTCAATTTGTTGATATATTTTATTCACTTTATAGAAAAAAATTCCATAAATTTCACTCCAAAAGTGATATAATGACAATTGCTATCTCGAAAGAAGTTCCAGTTCATGAATATGGTAGGGCAGATATTGTAGGAGTTTTTAGGTATAATAAGACGAAAAATGAAGCGCCAAGTTACAACAATACCATTGTCAGAACTTTTGAGGCTAAATTGACAGATTGGAAACGAGCATTGCAACAGGCATTCAGATATAAGTTTTTCTCGAATGTTTCAATTGTCCTAATGCCGAAAGACATAATTCATCGTCCAATGCGAGGGATTGCGAAGTTTAAAAAGCTTAAAATTGGTCTCTGGGGATTTGATGTTGACCGTCTATCCGTTCAAAGGATTTATACACCTCGCAGTAGTAAACCGTACAGTAAAAAGCAGTACCTTAACGCAATTTCGAGAACACTTTCAAGTCCTACAAATTAGCTTTAGTTCTAAACAATTGCATTCCACCCCTCAACTCTTCCAGATAATCACTATCTGAATTGATAAGACTACCAAATTGAGCTAAGTGTTTCTCCGCTTCTAAAGTATGGTTTACTATATGCTGGATTGATTCAATAATATCATCTTTTATAAAGATATCATTCATATTTCTAATAGCGTCCCACAATTGTAAAATTTCGTCCGTACGACTTAGTTGATCCGGATCGGACAAGAAAGGTTTGTCGTATTTTGACTTATTTAACAACACTCCAGGGTTATATTCTTGGCATGACATAAGCTGTCTGTGATTTATTCGTTTCAAAATCGGGATGCTGAAGTATTTTTTAAGAGGTTGACTCATAGGCTTCCCTGAACTTTTTACAAATCTTTCCATTGAAAATATCTGGGTAGTTCCCCACCACCCCATTGCTCCTGCATATGCACCAACAACTCCTAATATTGGGGTAAATAAATCTGAGTATCCATTAATGACTTTAAAACCATTTATGCTCAAAACATGATTTAGCAACATCCAATTACTTAATATCTCGGAATGATATAGTTCTTCAATCGCACCCGATGTTGAGGTCGAGACAATGAGATAAAACCCATCAGGAGGATTCTCTAATGCCGTTATGTCATTTAAAAAGTCTTCAAATTCGCTTTTTTGTAAAAATGCTTCTTTTGTTACTAACAGAGAGGCATATACCGGTTTGTTTCTATTAACCTTTGAGGCAATTGCCTTACTGCGCCGAATAAAGTTCTTGGCAATCAACCCCTCTATGGAGTCAAAAGATTTCGATATATATATGTTTGGAGCTATCAGTGAAGTTGCAATCGAATTATTCTCTGTTTTCAATACTTCTTCTATTGCAGAATCTATCTTGTCATTTGATTCAAACTGACTCCGTCTGTTTGCCTTAAAAAAACTCCAATCCTCTAATTTACCGGGATTAACATTTGGATTGTTTGCCTGCAATGTAACATAAAATTGGGGATCTATCAGCACTTCAAATTTTTTGTTGGAACTTATCAATGATGTCGCTTTTTGATTAAGATTATCCGGGGATATATCTTTACATCCAAAAATAACGCCATCAAGTAAGGATTTGTCAAGGGCATCCTGAACTTTATCACCAAGCCCAAATCCACATTGCGCAAAAAGTTTCATCGTAACCCCCTTAATAATTCTTCCAGTATATCTAAATTAGAAGGCCTGAGATACGGAGCTTTGCTTAACATTTTATTTATCAATTCACAAAGCTCTTTGGGCAAATCTGATCTAAAAGTTTCCAAAGGTTCCGGTTTATTTTTTGCAATCCTTGTCATTGTAGTATAAACAACATCCCCCTTTCTTGCAAAAGGATTTACCAATGACGCATATTCGTAAGCCGTTAATGCCAGCGAATACAAGTCAACTCTAAAATCAATGTTTTGTCTGAATCCTCTCTTCAGCATCTCTGGAGCCATATAATAGAGTGTGCCAGGTATATTTACTGTGTTTCTTGTTATGCCGGTCTCCCCCAGCACAAATGCAATTCCCAAATCCAATATGACAAACGGTCGTTTTGTATTTCCCGTAAAAAGAACATTATTAGGTTTAATGTCTCTGTGAATAATCTTTGAATCAGCTCCCCATAAATGTCGAATGACATCCAGCCCGGATAGCATTAACATTATGATTTCTGCAGTATCTGGTATATGACGTCGTAAAATCCTTACGGCAAGAGATTCGCCAGTTAAAAATTCTTCCGAATAGACTACAAAAGACTTTCCGACAGCAGTTATCAATTTTGGACATATAGAGGCAAGTTTTACAAGATAATCGCTCTGACAAGTTTGAAGGATAGATATTTCTCTCTTTATACGCTTGATGTTTTCGTCAATCTCATCGTCTTCTGTTCCTATCATTGGCAGGATTTTAATCGCTTCGTCAATGCCATTTATTGTTGTTTTGTATACTGCTTTGTAACCACCCGCATCTATGAATTTCAAGGGTGTTGTTAATGATAAATCTCTTCGTATTTCTTCAAGTTCTTTGTCTGATATTTGTACTTTAGCCATATTTTACCTCGTAATTTTATTCCAAAATACCTTTTCCTCTGCACACCAAGAGCTTTTGCTTATTTCTTGGCTCCTGAAATAATTTCGACTACTTTAATCGTTCTACGAAATATGGTCTTCATCGCTTTTCTTTCTTGCGTCCGAAAGCACAGGTATTGGTTTTTTGGAACTAACCTTGTCTTTGTTTTTTCCTATAACCCTGTTTATTGCGGATAATGAAAACTCACTCATGCCAAAAGCCTTCCAACAAAATAATTATGACCATTTTCTAATTATTAACATTTGCATATATTGTCAATTGCAGTTCGGTATCATCAATCAGACGATAAAAAGGTCTTTTCCCTGAATTATTAAAACTCTCTTTCATTATTATCGGAACGCCGTCCCCTCTTTTTTCCATGAAGTAACCCCGTCCAATATCACCAGGAGTATTAACCACCGGACACTCAGCAAGAAGGCTTGTGATAAGTTCATTTCTTGTTGCTTGCCTCAACTGTATACTTTCAATTGTCACTGTATTCGGTAATGCGCCGGGTGAATAGATTTCAAGTCTGTCGTCGAAAATAAAAAACCTTATTTTTGAAACGGCAATTGAATAATCACGATGAGCAACAGCATTCACAATGGCCTCGAATACTGCTCTTTCACTAAACTTGACTTTTTCTATCCGATAAGGCTCTTTGGTCGCCATTCTCACATTATTTCTGGATAAAAATACCATCGCCTGCTTAATCTGATCGTCAAGTGGTCCTTTAATCTGCATAGCATCAATTTGATTATTCGAATCCTGATGTGTACCACGATAACAGACTGCCTCAATAAATGTATTTGGCATGTATTTGTCCGGGGCTTCACAGCATAAAAGAACACCTGCGACCGATGCCCGTATGCGTCCATCTTCTTCCTGTGCAAGAAGGTTTCGCTTTAACAAAACCGTTTCAGATGGTTCCGATGATCTTGTAGTAAATCGTTCCCATAACTTCGGAGAGAGACATTCAATCGAAGTGTTTGGAACCGCCTGTTCCTCAAATCTGATTAAGCGCGCTTGACTTCGTTGCTGGAAAAGTCGGGCGAGAAAATCGGGAGCCATTTTTCGTTTTGAACTGCCAAGCCTGTAAAAATACCCATGAGGACTTTCGTGTACATATAAACTTTTAGGAATATCAACTTTTATAATAGATCGCTCCTGACCGTTACTATCTGGTAATGTCATTCTCGTTATACGGACAAATAATGCTGGTTTAATGGAATCGTTACATGTTTCACTAACAAAAGATTCAACAATATCAAGCTTGTTTATTGGAATACCATCAATGTTTTTTGTTTTGTTATCCACACCAAAAACAACGACTCCATTGTTGGAATTGGCAAAAGCTGCAAGCTCATCTGCTAAATCATCTTTAGATTGGTTTGATAACCAGCCATCTCCTAAAGATAAAGTGAAATACTCAATTAATGAGTCTCTGCCAAGAGCTATTTTTTTCAATAATTCAAATGTGCTGTCAAACATTTATTGAATCCTTAATTCGCCTTCATGAAATGAAATTAACATTTTTTCGCATTAAAAGTTTCCAAAAGGAATAAGGCCATTGCACCGGACAGATTTACTGCTAATTCAGCATGGCGTGGTGCTGGCTTTATGTTTCCTTTACCTCTACCGTGTGCATCACCCATTTTATTTCTTAAGGAGCCCAATCCGTTTACGATTGCTGAACATCCTCCCAAGATTTGCCTGAAAATTTCCTCTGTATGTTGCGAAGGCGCTAAATTCAACACACTTGATGTTTTCTTATACAATTCCGGCAGTTCTATTTTATCATCATATTTAATGGTGTTTTCTTCAAGGATATATTTACATATACTTTCAAGAATCGTTCTTGACATAGTAATTGCACCATCTGGATCAGTTGTTTTTCTTTTAAATGCTTTTTGCCAAGCTTCATGAAGACTATTGTCACTAATCGTTGCAAGAACTTCACTGATAGATTTTTCAGCAGGCAAAGTATGTTGTGACTCACAAAATTCAATAAGGATATTCATCTCTTCTCGAATGAACATTCTTCTCTCTGCATAAGTACGAAATTTATTTTTTATAAATTGCCAAAATTCGCCAGTACCTCTATTTGTTCTGACCCAAGACGGTAAGAGGTCTTTTGTTAATGGATTGTCAAGAAAATATTTGCGTAGTTTTATATAATCAAGCATTGTGCCGCCGCACCCATCTTGAGTCGCAACACCTATAAGAGTGTTCTGAAGAAACTCTGCTCTTTCATAGTCATTCTCTAAATGTTCCATGTCAATCTTAAGAGAATTCACTTCTTTTCACGCTTTCTCCCGTTACCTTTTGCACAAATCTGCAAAATGAGTCAGATTTTTTCAATCGTGAAAAATCCTTGACATATCTAACAAGAGCTTCCGCGTCTTGAAAGTCAATATATCTCCGACTCGCACCAAGCTCACGGTTAAAAATTTTGGTAAGATATGTTTTTGGATTTCTTTGTTTGTCTGGTTTTTTTACCCTTAATAATCTACCTACTGTGTGTGGCTTTTTCTTGTCTGTAAGAAAATCAGTGAGCATTCTTTCGTCCGCAATTAACCATGATTCCAATTCTTCTTCTATGCATACCATTTCATACTTTGATTTACTTACTCCAGCACCAGCCATTGACTCTATGATTGTTTGCTTGTCTTCCTTTCTGCAAGGTTTCACACCCTTTTCACGCCAAGCAGGATACAAATCCCAAATTACAATAACTCTTGAACACTTGTCAACAACGATTAAGTTCTTGGCTGTTTTTCCACATTCATTCAGTAAATTAGGTTTATTATTAAGTGTTTTTATTATGAAATCAAAACCGGAAGCTAACATACGAAGTAAATGTGAGCAAACTTTTACATCTGGTCCTTCGGGCCCACATTCGAGGATAATTCCAACCTTCATTTTCTGTTCCTCGAAAGAGAACCCATTGTATAAAGTTTCCCCGGAGTGAAATCTTTAGCCCATTTTGCTAATTCTGTCTGAGTTCCTGGTCTTGTAAATACCGGAGAGCCTGATTGATCACGCTCTACAATTACGATAGAGGAAAGTGGCAGTAAGTCTAATAGGTATGGAGAATGTGTTGTAATGATGACCTGTCCTCTATCCGATTCAATATAAGCGCGGATTTCTTCAATTATCAGATGTATTGTTCGAGGGTCTAATCCATTTTCAAGTTCTTCAATAATAAGAGGTCCCGAAGAATTTCTCAAAAATGCAAGAAGCGCCAATATTCTTACTGTTCCTGTAGAAAGTAACCAGCCAGGGAGCTTAGCATCAATTCCTTTTTCAGAAAGTGAAAGGTAAATTTTCCTTTCAAGTTCGGTAGTTATTGTTGGCTTAATGTCATCGGCATAAGGAAGAACAAATTTCATCGTTTCAATAATACTGTCGAAAACATCAATATTTAAGTCGCGAATCCTTTGTAAATACTCAGCAATATTGGAGCCATCCTTTGCCAATCGACTAATTAGATAAGCTCTATTTTGCGGTTGCGGTTCAAACATTTTTTGTGGCTGAAGTTTAAGGAATTGTATACTGCTGAGTAACAATGTATCCTTTATGGTAAGTCTGCCGTCTTTGCTTTCTTCTTTTGTTGGATCGTTATTATTATTCAGAATGATTTTGTTTTTATTTGCTTCGAGCGACAATTCAATGTCAACTATAGCTTTCTTTCCATTCGGCCGTGTGGCTTTAAGATTAAAGGTCATTGGATTTGGTAAAGTAATCTTGTTTTTTGTTCTTTCATTAATTTCATGATTGTTAGCCTGATTCCAAATATGTTCAAATCCGTGCCAAGGAAGCATAGCCTCGTCAACGCCACCAATTGCTATCTCTTGAAGTGTTTCAAGCGCTTCAATTAAACTGCTTTTACCTGAACCATTGTTGCCTATTAAAACTGTTAAAGGTGTCAGTTTTATTGTCTTGCTGTCACGAATGGCTTTAAAGTTTTTTATACGGATTGAGTTTAGTTTGTAATTTTCGCTCATTTCAATATCCCTTTCTCAATGTCTCTGAAAAAGTTCAGTGCGGTTATTCTAAAGGTGTCTTCGGTTCCTTCGAGAATAAGTTGGTATTCGGATTCGGTGAGGTTGTATAGGTGGGCGACTCGGGCATCAATTTCGCACGACAAACCTATAATTTCCGAAGAATAATTTTTTTCCTTATTCCCAGATATTTTATTTGTTAACTTAGCAACACTTGAAGTTATAATATCTTGCACATCAAATATTTTCTTTGAAACAGGGCAAACATCTGCATAACCAGGCATAAAATGCATGGTTCTTATCGCCTGATTATAAATAAAGTAATAATAGTAAAAATTTATTGTTGTTGAATTTAATAAAGCTACTAAGGATTCATTTTTAAGTTCGCCTTTTTCAGAAAAACACATAACTGTATTAAAGCAAAGTTGCTGATTCAAATCTATAGCTGCTGTGATCTTTAAATGCGGCACGGGATTTTCAATATGTGCAATAATATCTTGTACTACCACTTTTTTCTTTTTAGTTCTTATTCTATCATTGTCATTTAAGTATTTGTCATCGATAAACCATTTATTATCATTTTTTAATCTTATTGAATATCGCTGTATTTCCTTGCCGGTAAGCACCGGTACCCCATTTCCCAGCGTGTTAACATGTGGAGTTAAACCACCTTTTCCATACCAGTAATCCATATATTTAGAAACCGGAACAGAACATTTATCTATTTTTTTATAAATATTTAGCTTATTCTCTGGAAGACCGAAAATAAAAATATTCTGCCGTAGATAATCTCTATCAGCATTTGATTCTTCAATATAACCATCCTTCAAACACCCAGACTTGAATGTTTTGCCATCTACCAAAGAACTTTTCAAAACAAAAATCAAAGCCTCATACAATACATTTTCAAAAGACTTGCCAGCATCAACTAATGTCAACATATTAAATTTGTTAAGGAAAATTTCTCTAATAGATTCCCAAGATTTAACATATGAGAGACCTTTAGGGACGATAAATGTGAGTACGCCTTCTTTCTTTAATAAACTATTTAAGACTCTCCTAATAAAAAACTCCGACAAATCACTAGTTTTACCGTAAATACCAGACTCAATAAATCTTTCCTTGTCAATGTCTGACACTCCAGTGTATCTACCATATGGCGGATTCCCAATTACAACATCAAAGCCCCCCCTCCCATGCCAAACCTCAGAAAAATGCGTCTTAAAATCAAACGAAATATCAGGAATATCCTTTGCCGAAAACTTCCTCATACTCTCCAGCATATCCCTAAACTTCTTATCTATTGTCTTCTTGAGTCTTTTCTTCGCATCATGATTCGTCAGTTTAAAATACTCTCTCTTCAGTTCCTCAATTTCAATTTCGTTCTCAAAACCATCCTTCACCATCAATCCATCAGGTAATCCCAATAATGAATTCCCGCACACAATCTTATAATCCAAATTCGGCAACGGCTCAATACTCTGAATATCATCTTCATCAACAACAAGCGACAGCCAAAGCCTTAGCTTCGCAATATCAATGGCCGACTCCTCAATATCAACCCCATAAAGCGAATTTTGAATACACTCCCTTTTAAGATGATACGGTGTTCTTTCATCAGAATCATCTTTTGTTTTGATATATGGCGTAAGCGCAGTTCTTGCTTTAACAATTTCGGTAAGCATACCAACAGGAAAAGCACCAGAACCAATCGCTGGATCGCAAACCTTGATTTCAGCCAGCGCCTTATCGAACAATGCAGCGTGGATTTGTATTGATTGCGGCAACTTCCATGTAAAAGAGCTTTTTTCTTTCCTGTTATCTTCAACAACGAGATGGCTGTTTTTTATGAACGCATAAATGTCGTCCTTGGAAACTTTGATCTCTTTTGTGGTATTTAACGCAGTATCCAGATAGTTTACAAGGCTCTCCTCACACATATAGTGGACAATTTCACGGGGAGTATAAAAAGCGCCTTTGGATTTACGGTCTTTTACTTCAAGCAGATTTTCAAAAACTTTACCAAGCATTTCAGGATCAACCGCAACCTCTTTTTCGAGCGGCTCATCTTCTTTTACGGTAAAGTTATAGCGGTCAAAGACATCGAGAATACCTGTCCCTGAATCGCCTTCTTTTGTTACTGTTGTATTTGAGAATACTTCATTGGGAATATTGATATCCGTGTTCTGCCAGTCATAATCTTTTATAGGTTCAAAGAGACCGCCATTCAGGAATGGAATCTTGCAGTCGAACCGTTTGTAGTAACTCGCATCACCAGCGGAAACGCGCTGAACGGCAAGAGCTTCATAAAAGAGCGGTTCCAAATATTCGTTGAAGAAATTCTCTCCCTTTTTCGCAGCCTTGTCAAACAGGTTTTTTAGAAACCGCTTTTCTCCCTGCCCAAAGCCTTTGTCCTTGGGCACTCCAAGCCAACCTTTTTTCTGGATGAAATAGAGAAAAACAATTTGACCGAGAAGTTTTTTTGCAAAGGCAGTGGTTTCGATCTTTTTTTCCTTAAAGTCATTCGCAATCTTCTTGTCTTTTTCTACGATAGTATCAAGATGTTCCTGAAGTGAGACAAAAAGCGTTTTGTATTGATCAAAAAATTCTTTTGTTACCCGCTCTATATTGAAGCATTGTTCTATTTCATAAATTGACGGATTATTGGTTGTTTCAAGCAGCAACGGAAGCAGCTGGCGTTTGGCAGTATGACAAGGCTCATGTTCTCCGACTAAAAATGAGTACCTTTTGGCGGAGGTTGCCTCCTGCCGTGCCTTGATGCGCCCTTTTTCATCTTTTACCGTTTTGTATTCGAGTTTAATAAAGGAAAAACGCCACTCCGTACTTTCGTCTGAGTGAAACGCAACAAGTAGGGTATCGCGGTCTTCTTTCCGTTTGAGATATTCGATGGCAAAGTTTCGTAAACCTGTTCTTGTCCGTTCAATTTTGAATCCGTCGTGTACCTTTACTGAGAGAATATCAATGACTTCGCCTTTGGGGTCGGTATATTGTCCAATTCTTCGGAAGCTCTTGATGTGGTTTCTGTAAGGTTCATAAACATAGTTGCCAGCTTGTACTGGTGTGGCTTTGGCTTTATTGAAATCGTTAAGAAGATTAGTGCATAGCAACGAGAATTTTTCTTCGGAGAACCTGCTGTCGAATACTTCTTCTATTAGTTTTATTGCCTGAGATTTTTCCATTATTTGCGCCTTATCTTGGTTTTTCCTCACAAAGAAAGAGAGAAACCCTCCCCCAACCCCTCCCTTTTTTCCAAAGCGAAAAAATGGAGGGGAGATCGGTCAATCGTCCCCCCTTTTTTTTCAGAAAAAAAGGGGGGCAAGGGGGGTTCAAAACTTCAGACAACTCAACTTGATAGTTATGTAATCTGCCTTTGTTCATCAAATAATTCCCTATTTTACTTTTTTAAGTAGCAAGAAAGTATCACTTCCCGTCTTGCGTTTACAGTTTCTTTGTTGGTATTATAATCCGCAGCATACCGTATATGTTTTCTGAGTACAGCTAAAACAGCAAGCGGATTATCTTCCCGTTCAATTTCATTACGAATTACTTGCGCTGTTTTTTTAGCAAGCACACCCTGTTCAACCATTCGCCTTACTGAATCAATAAACTCCTCGTCGGAATCGGTAAATTTATCGGAGGAGGTGAATTCTTTTGCCTTAAGTCTAAAAAGGATATACTTTGTGTTTGATGCTCCCCCTCTTTTTGAAGAAGATTCATCGCCAATAGTGGTATCAAGTTCAAACTTTTCTTTATTAATTGCAAGAAGTTCAAAATAATCCGAGCCGATAGCTGTTTTAGTTTCATCTTCGCTGCATTCAAGAAAATTCACCGCATCGAAAAAGGTGATTTCGTTTGTGGTGGTTTTGTTACTAACATAAAACTTCTTCAAAAAGCCCTGTCTGAAGAAGGTTATAAGGCTATCTGTGTCATTTTGACAATTTTTTCTTGACGAGCGACATTTTTTCGGCAAGCTTTTTATCCGTCGAAAGAGTTCCGGTTTTGTGTCGCGAATTTCACGAATGAGTGTGAGATATTTTAACTCAGAATCTTCCAATTCGTCTTCGCCGGTGAGAGCTTTTTTGTCATTAAGCTTGCTGAACAGTTCACGGCTGCCAAAATTTTCTCCTTCAGAGAGATATTTGGCATCTTCTCCCAAAATATCGTGAAAAAGCTGGATTTTGGCTACAACATTGGCTTCGAGACCGAGATGTTCGTCTGATTGTGTAGTTGGAAAGAAGTTGAAGATATGTATTTTGTCATGTTTTGTGCCGATACGGTTGATGCGCCCAATGCGTTGAAGAACACGAGTGGGATTCCATGGAAGGTCGTAGTTTACAATAACATTGGAGCGGTGGAGATTGATTCCTTCTGCTAAAATATCAGTTGTAATTAGAATCTTTATGGTATCGGATTTATCCTTGGATGCAGGATCATAATTATCGATAATGTAATCTTTGGCGATGTGGTGAGAAAGATACCCCTCATTGCGATATTTAAGGCCGCCAGCACTACTGAATGCGAAAACGGTATCGCGGTATTTTTCATTCAGTCTGTCAAAAAGATATTCCGCAGTCTCTTTTGATTCTGTGAAAACGATAATCTTTTTATTTGATAGTGCTGGATGGCTTGAAAGCGCGTTTGAAAAGCACTCAAGTTTTGGATCGTCCTGTACAATTTGCCATAAATCTTTTATTTGATGCAGTATGGCAAGGTCACTTTTTAATATGTCGAGGTACTCTTCACGGAATTTAACGGATTCATACTTTTGAACTCTTTCTTCAAACACCATCTTTTCAAGTAGTTCTGTATTATCATTCTCGAGCAGTTCAAACACATCAACTGCTTTGCTTATATAAACTATTCCCTGTTCAAACATTGTGATAAATTTTGCATAGGACTCACAAAAACGGTTCACACTATTACGAAAGGCAAAAAAACTGCTTTCGAGTCTTTTAACAAGAATCCCCTTCATGAATCCGCTTACATTTCGCTGCTGCTGTAGTTCAAATTCTGAAAGCTGACCATCGGCAAGATAAATTAACGGCGTATAGCGAGCATACTTGAACCCAAGAAGAAGATCGATTGTTTTATTGAAAACAGTTTCTGTTTGTCCCCGATACTGGTATATCAACCGTTCAGGAATGGCGATTTCCGGAAATGAGATGCCCTGCATTTCGAGATCTTTACGGTAATACCTGTTTATGTCACTTCTGGTACGGCGAACCATCACATATTTCAAAACTTTATCCCGTATCTCGTCCGCAATGATTTTTTGCTGGCTGATATATTCTGCATCATCTTTGTTGTACTGAGATATGCGTCCGTAGAGTCCGGCAAAGAAGCCTTCAAGATCGGCAATGCCAGGGATAGTTGACTGCTTGGGGGGTTGAAACAGTTTTAACTGTGAAAACAGATCGCTGATTTTATTGTTTAGCGGTGTTGCTGTAACCAGTATAACTTTTTTTCCACGACAGATATCGAGTAATTCCGCGTAGGATTTTGTGGTTTCATTTCTGAAGCGATGCGCTTCGTCAATAACAATATAATCGTATTTTTCAGTTCCTTTTTGAAGTATTGAGCTTAATTTTCCAAGCGACTCCACTTCAACGCTTCGTATGCCAAAGTCAAATAATGCCTCTTTCCAGTAGTCTTTAAGTACCGGCGGACAAATAACCAAAGTTTTCCCGTGTAATTGTTGTAGCAGTAGAGATGTGGTAAATGTTTTTCCAAGACCAACAACATCGGCGATAAAAACACCGTTATAACGGTCGAGTATTTTCTTTGCCTGAATGGCAGCCTGTTTCTGGTATTTAAGTTCGGCAAAACCTTCTGGTAGATAAGGTTCAAAGCTGTCGTCGAGGTTGATATCCTCTTCCATGTACTCATAAATAAGTTTAAGATAAAGTTCGTAAGGGGTTATAGAGTCGTTTAGCCAGGTTTTTTCCTGTACTGTTTGAATATACTCCTGCGTCAGATCGACACTTTCATCCCAAAGTTTTTCAAACTTTTCAAGGGCATAACGGACATCAGCCGAATCTTTGAGTTCAACATTGAATTCCCTTTGACCGACAAAGCCGGATTCTGAAAAGTTACTTGACCCTGTTATCACACTACCGAATGAGATGTCTGAGGCTGGTTTGCCATACCGGGTAATATATACCTTGGCATGAATGTCATGGCTCGGATACGCACGGATGAGAAGTTTACCAGATTTCAGGAACTCTATAAACTTATTTACAGAGAATTGCACATCGCCAGAGTCTTCGGAATGCTCCATCTCGTTCTGAAGAACATTGGAAAATCTTGCTTTGGACTGTTTGTGCGAATCGAGTCCGAGTTCACCCTGTCTTGCAGATTGATAAAGCTCAAAAGTATCTTTATCAGCGTTCAGCCCGACAATGATCCTGATTAACTCAGGTTTTTCCAGTGACTTGTATATCCGTTTAAAGCCGCTCGTTCTAAAATATCCGACTAAAACATCGAAATACTGTGCATGGTCAAGCGTTTTGGCAAAACGACCATAAAGTGTTTCGTTCTCTTCATTCGTGAAAAATTTTAAATCGGTATTACAATTTGACATTCATTAACTACGCATAGGAATTTTCATTTTTACACACATGTAAACAACCAAATTTTTCGAGGTTCCCGCAATTTCCTTAACTCTGCACAGTAATATACCATGTCAATTCTCTAAAAAACAATCATTTTCCAATCAGCCTTTGGGGGCTCTTTGAGGAGAAAGGTCTCCAAAAGATGGTTCAATTAATACACGCAATGAAGTGATGCAAGAAAAATAGGTTGTCCAGTATTGACATCCAGATGTTATATTGTTGGTGTAATATAAATTAGGTAAAAATGGACAATGGCTACACCTGAAAAAATTTCAGAGATCAATGTCACCATTTCGCGAGAGCTTCTATCTCCCCTCTCTAGCGAGCTTCAAAAGGCAGGTGTTATGGCCCTTACTGTCTCTTCCGGCAGGAGGATCCTGCTTCAGGAAAGACGGGGCGTAGCAAAAATCTTTGGTGAAAAACGACTTTTTGATGATCCTATACAGACGGTAAGCTTTCTTGTACCATCTGAAATGGAGTTTGATGCCGTTAATTTTGTAGCTCAAAAGGCCGATCTTTTTTTGCCTGGCCGTGGTTCTGTTTACAGCCGTCCACTTGAAGTTTTGGGAAGCCATAATTTATGCTCTTTCTCTCGTTCCCTAAATTTCCCGTCCTCAGCGAACCGTATTTTACCGCAGGAGTTAACGGGTATCTGCTGCATTGTTCAGAAGGGTTTTGGCGACGCAATAGGCAGGTTAGGCCTCGATACGGGTACGGCTGTGCCTGCAATAACATTTGGCGAGGGAACAGGACTTAGAGACAAATTGGGCCTTTGGAGAATTACCATTCCCGCCGAAAAAGAAGTCATAACTCTTGTTGTTGCAAGCAGTGAAGCCACTGATCTTATTGAATTAATGATAGACAGAGGAAATTTAGATCGTCCGGGAATGGGCTTTATTTTTTCCTATATGGTTGGAAAAGGAGTGCTCAATACTAAGTTTTCAGTCGGTGGAAATAGGCAAGCAGCATCTATTGAGCAAATTATATCCGCAATAGATGACATTAAAGGAACTACCGACTGGCGCAGACGCGACTTGTCCTCGGATTCACGCATGGTCAAAGAACGCCGTTATCTGCACAATCTTGTAAATATGACTCTTGTTTGCGATGAAGGCTACGCATGGGATTTGACGGCGGCGGCCATGAGTAGCGGGGCGGCCGGCGCAACAATAAGTAAAATGCGCCATATTGCAATGGGAGATAACACATCCCACGCCATTTCACCGGCACGGGAAGTAAGCGAAATGGTGGTTTCTAAAAATCAAGTTGAGCCAATAGTGACAGCTCTTGTTGAAAGCGGCGCATTCGGAGACAATGCTCACGGATTGCTTTTAGCCGCACCCGTTGACCGCGCCTGCACCTATCTTGGCTCTGCACAATAAAGCCTTCGCCCCTTAATTCTAATAAGTATCTTATTGATATGTCGATTTTACACTTAGGTCAATATATTATAAAAAAAGAAATTGCTTCCGGAGCCTTTGCCTCAGTTTATGAGGCTGAACATTCAACTCTCAAAAGACGGGTCGCGTTAAAGAGACTTCATGCCCATCTCGCTTTCGATACCAATAATATGGAAAGGTTCCGCCGCGAGGCCGAAGCTGTCGCTAAAATTGATCATCCAAATATTGTAAAAGTTTACGACTGCCACATCGAAAAGGGGGGCTCATGGCTAGCGTGTGAATTTATCGATGGTGAGACATTGCGCACATGGAGAAACGAAAAGAAAATATTTCATCCCGATTTAGCTATACCCGTTGCTATATTGATAGCAAAAGCACTTAAAGCGGCTCATGACAAAGGCATAATCCATAGAGATCTAAAACCTGAAAATATTCTTGTGGGAAGCAAGAATGGCCTGCTTAAACTTGCCGATTTTGGAATAGCCAGAATGAAGGAAAATGACAAGATGACACTAACAGGGGCTCTTCTTGGTTCTCCTGGCTATATGGCGCCGGAACAAATGGATTGTGCAGAGATCGATGCCCGCGCAGATATTTTCGCATTTGGCGTACTTGCTTACTGGCTGAGTACTGGATATGAGCCTTTTGCAGGTGCATCAACCGCAAAGACACTGCGAAATACTGCCGAAAGCACATACACTCCCGCAACACATATTTGTCCTTCGGTTAATGGTTATTTTTCGAGACTCATTGATAAATGTCTGATGAAAAATCCTGATGATCGTCATCATTCTATGGATATAATCATTGAAGACCTTCAGAAACTTCTCCAAATAATAACCAACAGCACCGCAGAAGAAACCTTTACAAAAATGTCTTTGGATTGGAACAATTATATAGCGGCTTACAAAATCTCCAATCAGGGGAACCTTGTGTCAATTTTGAAGAGTGATAGCCATAATTTCATGTACGCTGATATTATTTCTCAAGCCATTGTATTATTTCCTGATAATCGGGTATTTCAGAAATATGCAAAGAAACTTCACGCAAGAAAGAATTTAAAAGTTGCATATTTTGCCCTATTGCTACTTATACTCTCTTCAATAGTTTGGTACTTTGTTAACAATAATAAATATTCCAGTAGCATTAATGATGACGAGGATCATTTGAATATTACTGCTCTACCCGCCGAAACACTTACTGTCGTTTCAAATAAAAAGAAAATTACTGCAAACCGGAAAAAGGAACTTGTTGTTCCTAAAGAAGTTTTATCTGAAGAAAAATCTTTTCAACCTGCTGCAATTGCAGCTAAATTGTCTTTTACAACAAAGCCATGGGCACGCGTGAGCGTTGATGGTGCCTATATTGGAAAAACACCGTTTATCGGAGAAATTAAACTTGGTCATGGTATGCATATTATACTTTTAGAAAACCCTTTTTGTTATCCATTACAGGATACTGTCATTGTTGAAAAAAATGAGTCAATTGAAAGAAGATATTTTTTGAAAGCATTTAAGAGCGATTCTTTATGATTCCAGTTTTTATTCTTTCTCTTTTTATTATCAACACTTTCAGTTCCACACTATGTGATTCACTTTATGATAACAGGTACTTTGCAGAAGCGAGAGAATGTGCAGATAACCATCTGGTACATTCAAATAGAACTGATTCACTAAAATACCTTAAGCTTTCTGCACTTTCAAATTACCTCATGGAAGACTATGCTAATGCCGGAAAAAAATTTGATGCCATCCTTGGCTTAGATCCGCATCATTCTCTTGATTCGATGGCTATTCCTCCGGAAATAATTGCTCTTTTTGAAGGCAGAAAAAATTTTATCACCACTCAAATTGTACCATCCGAACAGACAAATCTGCTGCAATACGCTCCTCTTGGGATAGGCCATCTTGCAAAAGGAAAAAAAAGGGGGTGGGTATATGCTGGCGTTGCAACACTTGGGCTAAGCTTAAATGTCGGAAGCTATTGGATTAGGGAATGGGACAAATTACCGGACGGCAGTTATAACCATTCTGATCGTGCGGCTCGCTACTATTCTGTCCAGATGATTTCGTTTTACGGAGTATTTATAGGATCGATTATTATAAGTATATTTGACACAATACTATTAAACAGGAATTGATAAATGGCTGCTCTTATTGATCTTGACAGCGGTACGGTGCATTTTCTTCTGCCTCTTACAATTATAGGCGGAGGAGAAGCTGCAAATTTAAAAATTGTATCTGATGAATTACTTATTGCGAGAATTATGTATGCCGATAACCATTTTATTGCAGAAGCCCTTTCGGCAAATCAGATTTGCTTTATAAACAATAAAAAGCTTAAAAAGAGTGAGCTTGCTGAAGGTGATGAGCTCCGCATCTTTAACAATAGATTCCGCTTTACATTCTTTCCTCCGGCGGATTTTAAGCAAAATTCTTTTAGTAGAGAAATTTCAGCGTTAAACTCTCTTTATGAGTTTGGTTTAAATTTAATTGATGATAGCGGAAAAAATTCTGTTGATCAGCTGTTGACCGCCATGATTAATGCAACTGGGGCCGAAAAAGGTTTTTTTGCAGTTAAAAAAGGGGATGACTTTCACATTATTTCAATGCTGAACTTATCGGGAAATTCAGAAGACGAATGTAAAGATATAAGCAGTGCCCTGATAAGTCGTATTGTAAAAGAAAAAAAGCCTCTTATCCTTACAGACTTTTCCGATGACACAAACTTAGGAGTTTCAAAAAGTCTTGCCGGCCTAAAACTTAATTCCATAATTGCCGTTCCTATCATTAAAGAAGGTATTGTAAATGCCGTTTTATATGCCGGCAGTGGGAAAGTTTCCTTTCTGTTTGATGAACATGATTTAAAAATCATCACAATATTTGCGTCCAATGCCTCTCTTCTTATGGATTTTGCCGATTTAACGCGTATCCTTCAGGAAGAAAACAACGCCCTCAAAACTATTGCAGGAACAGCCATTATTTATGAATGCGAGCCCATGGAATCACTTTTGCGCCAAACTGTTCGTCTTGCCGCAAGCCAGTTGCCCATTCTAATTACCGGCGAAACAGGAACAGGAAAAGAGCTGCTTGCCAGAATGGTACACGACAGAAGCCCCCGTTCATCTCGCCCTTTTATTGCGGTTAATTGTGCGGCTATCCCTCAAAATCTTGTTGAATCAGAATTATTTGGTCATAAAAAAGGGGCATTTACAGGAGCAGTCTCTGATGCGTCGGGAAAAATCGGAGCCGCCTCAGGAGGAACCCTTTTCCTTGATGAAATCGGAGAGTTGCCTCTTACCCAGCAGGCTAAATTGCTTCGTGTGATTGAAAGCGGCGAATATGAAATGGTTGGCGACTCTGTTTCCCGAAGGGCTGATGTGCGCATTGTAGCAGCAACAAACCGTGATTTGAAAAAGAAAGACTTCAGGCCGGATCTTTACTACAGACTTTCAGCAGCAATACTCAATTTACCTCCTCTGCGGGAACGGGGTACCGATGCCTTACTTATCGCAAAATCATTTCTTACGGTTTCGCCTGACGGTGTTAAAAAAAGAATGCGCTTTACAAAAGAAGCTGAAGCTGCAATTTTAAGGTACGATTGGCCTGGTAATGTCAGGGAATTAAGGCATCGCATTTTACGCGCCTTTATACTTTCCGACTCGGGTGATATAACAGCAGAAGATTTGGAGCTGACAAAGGGAGAGGAAAGCGTTTTACAACCGCTTTTGGAAGCTAAAGAGAGGTTTGCAGAAGAGTATATAAAGAAGGTACTGCTCATTTACGAAGGTAACAAAAGTGCTGCGGCGCGCGCTCTTGAAATAGATCCTCGCACAATATACAGGTATATGGACAACAGGGAAAACGCATGAGACAAATTCTTTTGTTGTCTGTGGCAATACTGATTCTTGCCAGTTGTATTGGCAAAGAGATAATCGTTGAAAAACAAGCGATAAAAGAAATGTCCATAAGTACCAGAATTCCAGAACTTATCGATTCCACAGATTTCTCAATTCATAATGAAAGTTTTTTTTTCAGCGACAGTTCGCGTAGAAAATGCAAAGCTGAAATTCAAAGCGGATATCTTCGCGCTGAACTCTCAGAAGGAAACGCATCTCTTGTACGAACTATCAATCCAAAACTGGATACCGCATTTTTATGTATGATTATTAATATTCAGGCTTTGTATGCCGGTTCCAGAATATTTATCGGTTTTACACAATCAACGACAGCTTTGGGCGTTATTGTTAAATCTTCCTCCGACTCCCTTTTTATCGAATGTTCTTACGGAGTTGAATCGTGGCATATTAAATCCATTCCTATCGCTTATGGTTTACAACAATGGATTCCACTTTTTATTCTAAAGGAACCAGACAAACTTGAAATAAAAGTTCCTATTAACGGCAATAGCAACAACTTTGCCTTGAGTTCAGTTACCGAAGAAATAGAAATTTCCGAAGTCAGGGTCTCCTGCCTTTCAGGTAATTCACTGATTTATATTGACGATGTGAGACTATACAAATGAAGATGTTTTTAATATTGATATTGGCCTTATTATACGGATGTGTTAATCCGGTTAAAAGAGCCCTTCAGGCAGACATAACAGTAACAATATCCTGCATTAACTCTCCTATCGACAGCATTCGTATCACATTATATCAAGATGGAGAAGTTCTGAGAAACAATATTATTCGTGGTGTTGTGGCCGATACTGTGGCTGTTATCCCCAGTGTACCAGTTGCTGACAATTATAACATCTCACTTCTTGTATATAATGGCGGTGCAATAGCTTTTCAGGGGCGTGAAAATTTTAATGTTAATAATTCATCATCTCTTTATATAAATATTAAACTCTCTCCAGAATTAATTTCTGGCGGTGATTGCTGGAACTCGTTATTACAATGCGACACAATAAATGGGAAATATCGTCTTTCCTGGAACAGTTTTGCCGATACCTCTTTTTTCCGGCAGGCGAGAATGACATACTGGCTGGTAATGGATACTGTAATGATACCCGAGGACATAAACATCGGACTAAAAAACAGGATTACCACACTTTATTTTGACAATATGACAACTCCTTATGTGGAAAGTCCTATAGGAATGGAATCCCGCGCCTATTTCAGGCTTTTTTTATTCTCGGAAACATTTTTTCTTTATCTTAAGGACTGCCAAACGGTCCTTTTTCGAACAAGGAACGGCACATGAATTGCATATATAAAAGCATGACAGTTCAAAAGGCTCTATTGATATTATTTATCATTGCGGCATCATCCGCAACAGAAGTTTTGACATGGGGTTTTAACACAGAACCTAATTGGAATACTAATTCTCCCGATAATTTCTTTCAGAACGATACCCAGTTTACCGACATAAGCGGTTTTCCTATTGATGGCGTATTTCAGGCAGGAGCTACAACCGGTGATTCTGTGTGGACAGGATTGGAAATGGCAAGAGTAGCTAATTCCGTGTATGATTTTACCTATACAATAGTGGCCGATATTTACATTCAATCTTTGTCTGTTTACTCACAACTGTTTATTGGATTTACCGACTCCACCCGTATTGTTCCAATAAATAATTCTCTTGCCAATGGTGTAGGAATCAGCATTGGCCGAAATTATGACGGACATTTAATCGGTGCTCATTTTTCCAGCTCTGGCGAAACCTCATCCGAAATTATTACCCAAAATGGAATAATAAATCATAGCTGCACATACCGTTTTTCTTTTTTTTACAATGGTTATGGATGGCTCCTGAATGTAATTAAATTACCCGAAAACGATCTTATTCATTCAGCTTACGGTTATTTTAACAGCCCTATACTATGTACACATTTTACAATAGGCAACAAGGGCTTTAACTCTGATTATGGAAATGGAATTGCTAACCTGAAAGTCTTGATTGACTCACTCTATATAAAAAGAGACTCCACCCAAGTCGCTACGAAAACTGAAAATAATTTCTCGGATCCAAATCCAGACACCTATTCCATCTCTCTTTTTCCAAACCCATATAAAACTGAAGCTTCTCTTTTGATAATAACTTCTGGTGCAATAAAGACAACTCATCAGATAAAAATGTTTTCGCCAAACGGAGCGTGTGTGTTTTCATTTACCGATAAATTAAAGAACTTCTTAGGTGAAAAAAGAGCTTCGATTAAAATCAACACAGCCACTATTCCTGCGGGGGCTTATTTTATCCGTATGTCTGATGACAAGTTATCTAAAACTATTCCCGTCTTAATTTTACGCTAAATCGGCCAAAGCTAAAATAACAATCAATTCGGACATTTTTATCCGACAATTGTATGGTGTATTGATATTTTTGTCGCACATATTCCCTGGGCCTTTCTTGCATATGAAGAGAAAAATGTTCGGCATACTCTTTGCAGTCTTCTCTATGTTCACACTAATAAAAATCATAAAGGAGGCAATTGATGAAATTTTTAAAGGGTTTTACGCTGTTTATTGCGACAATGGTTACTTTTTCGTGGTGTTTACTTGGTAATGCACTTCTCAAAAGCAGACCCGTATGGAGTCTTGGTCCATGTCAGGTAACAGAGAGTGTCGATTTAACACTTAAACCATATGGCGCTGAAGGTTATGTCGATATTGTTTTTAAAGCTCCTTCAAACTTTCCCTACTATTCAATAAGTCCCACAGAAAGTCTTGAAGTTGAAACCTCTATTGATTTACCCCGTTTCGCCGCAGTAGAATCCCTTTGGCTGTGGATTGACTCTCTTAAGCAACCGGCTTTACATATTGGCAGAGGGCAGGCCGAAGCTACCTATAATCAAATTGTTAATATCGAAAGAAAAGACCCTGCACTACTTACCATAGATTACAGAACTGATGAATACGACAGATATCGACTCAGAGTTTTTCCAATATTTAAAGGTGGTGAGAGAAAAGTAAGGATAAAAGTGAATTTTGCAGCAAATCCGTGGAAAATGTCTGAGGAAATTCCTCTTGGTGTAATAAAAAAAGGAACAGAATTAACCATATGCGTTGACAGCTCTGTTAAAAGCGTGCCCTTCCTTTCTGACGGTAGAATTCAATATCTCGGGAATACATCTGAAAGGCGGTATGCAGGCGTAGATTTTACAGGGGTCCAGACATATATCAGATGGGGGAGTACCAATGAACCTGTTGAACGCGTAGGTGTTTCGGGAAGGCTTGATATAGTTGAAAAGGATACTTCCTATTTTTCTCTTCGCATTGATATGGCAAAGTTTCTTGAAGAAAGATACAACAAAGCCACTTCAAGCTTTGTTTTTGCGTGGATACCAAACAACATTTATCATGAATACAGCTCTGAGTATTATGCCATTCTGAATTCTATTCTCATGATACAAAATTATGAAAAATGCAACATCTTTACTGCAAACTCTGAAGGAATTAAAAAAATGGCCGACAAAGCAATTTATGCTGTCGGATCTACAGCTGTCTCCTTTTTACAGCAAACACCATATTCAGGCGCTCCTGTTTCGGACAGGTCTGCATTTGAGGTGATAATGCAGGCTTTTTCATCAATAAACCATTCTGACTCTAATGCCATAGTGATTCTAATCGACAGAAATGCCCCTAGCGGATATCAGCCGAGAAATGTAGCAGAGGATAATAGAAAAGAAGGAGAACTTGTAAGGGTTAATTTGTACGGTGCAAGGCTTGTTGCTTTTGTTCATTATCAAAATAAAGATTACTATGAATTTTTAGCTCGTAGATTAAATGGTGTTGTATATGCAAATTCTCTTCCGAATATGAACACCATAAGAAACGCGAGAAATTTTAATTTTAAAGAGATTCGCATTCTGAGCAATGCCACAGATGTTATGGTAGGTAATAGTTATTACTATGAAAACGATAATCATTACATCACTCTAATGGGCAGGACAACAGATCCATATATACTTGGAGAGCTGGAATACTCAGTTAAGGGCAGCGTAAGCAGTAAAGCATTTGCTGTTACCAACCGTATAGCGCAAAATAGTGGGTCTGATTTAAGAAAACTTTGGATCAAGGAAGCCATAAACTTTAACAACTTTTTCAGAGAAATTATCTCTAAATCAGATAATACTTGGTCAACTTATTATAACTACTATAACTATCTTGCAAATCCAATCGAAAAGAGTGTTCGCTACGGTGTTCTTACTTCAGCCAGTGCCCTTATTGCACTTGAGCCGGGACAGGAACCAGTTGAAGATACAGAAGGTTGGCAGCCTTCTGCTGGCATAGCAGCATCATGTACGACAATTAGGGAGATGCAAAAATCCAGCCTTGAAATTAATCCCAATCCTTTTAATCCCATAACAAAAATTGATTTTTTCATAGATAAAAAGATGAGGGTAAAACTGGCAGTTTATGATTTAAAGGGGCGGTTGATCGTTACGCTTAAGGAAGGTGTTTTTGAGAAAGGAACCTATTCCTGTCAATTTGACGCGTCTAATTTACCCGGAGGTGTTTATCTTTTGCGCTTGGAAGGTACTGGATTAAGGCAGACACGAAGAATAACACTAATCAAATAAGGAAGATTTTCCCAATACAAAATAAGGATTTATATACAAGGTGTTAATATAAAAATTTAGAAACGAGGTACAACATCATATCCACTTCTGGCACGATAATCGCGCGGAGAACACCCAAATTCCCGCCTGAAGACAGAATTGAAATAGGCAAGATTATTGAATCCTGCTTCGTAAGCAATATTTGTGATCGATGTCTGGCTTGTTGTCAGGGCAGATTCAACTAACTGCATTCTAAGTATGTTAATAAACTGGGTTGGTGTCTTGCCGTGGTATTTTTTTAGTGTTCGAGTTAGATGTTCCTGAGATTTACCCGACAAAGAAATAAATCGTGATAGCCCGTTATCAAGATTGGTTTTGGTTTTCATTTCATTACAGGCATATTGCAGCCACCCTGGCGCTGAAGAAATTGTCTTGAATTTTTTATTAGAATAGCTTTCAAGAACTATCTCCGCTAAAAGAACGCGAATTATTTGCTCTTTATTGGCTGAAAGCAAGTCTTTATTTTCCCTCAACATATCGATCTTTTGACAAAAATATTGCCACAATAGCAACGGCACATCATGAATAACAAAACCTTGCTCCACCTGATTGAATAGCGTCTGATGCGACAAAAAACCCATAACGCTATCCATTAAACTAACAGGAAAAGCTACATTTATTATTTGACATTCATCCGTAGATTTTACAGATGAGAAAGCGTGAACTTGCTCTGGATTAACAAGTATCAGACTTCTTGGTTCATGTATGCTTTTGCTACCTGGCCGATATTCGATGAGAGTACCTTTTTTGACAAGATAAAACTCATAGAAATCATGTCGATGGGGATGAGTTAGTGTATTTCCGTAAAAACTTGTTACCGCTATGTGAAAAAATTTGTTTGAATTCAGCAGATTAGCGAAATGGAGTGTTGATGCCTTTTGCTCAAGCTGTTCGGTTCGCCTGTAAATTTGAGAAGCGGCAACTCTTTTCATAAATATCAAAATACAATGTAAAACATCAAATAGGAAGAAGTTTATATATCAATAAAGCATTATATTTTATTTACAAAGATAATATTTAATTTGAACACATGAAAGGAAACGGATATGACATCTCGCGAACGATTACTTAAAGTATTGTGCGGTGAAATACCCGATTGTGTCCCCGTTGCACCTGATTTTTCAAATATGATCCCAGCTAAGTTAACAGGCAAACCATTCTGGGATCTATATCTTTACAATGACCCTCCAATATTCGAAGCATACATTGATTGCGCAAAATATTTTGATATTGATGCAGTAATGGATGGTTATTTCCCCTTTCGTTTTGAAGACAATTCAAAATCAGAACAACATTACCAACAATATATCATTGAAAAAAATGACGAAAGAATTATAACTCAATGGGCATCTAAAGAAAACGGAAAACTGCACTGGGAAAAGGTTATCCATGTATTCCCAAGAGACAATCCTCCGACACGAAACATACCACCAGCTAAAATTGGCTTCCCAGATATTCCAACACAATATCAGCCCCTTGAAGGTGTAAAACCTGTTAACTATGGTACAGAAGGTTTAAAGCGTGTAATGCAACTCATGGGCAACCAGGGAATTGTTGGACTTTGGCTGACCAATTCAACACCTATCGACAATGAAAATGCGATTTACTGGTATTATGATCATCCAGAAGAACATCAAGAATTAGCACAACGCAGGGTCAGGGAGGTGGAATCTCTTTTTGCAAAATATATGACGGCAGATGTCAGGCCTGACTTTTTTTGTGTAGGCGGTTCCGGAACACTTGTTTTCCAGACCGTTGAAATGTTTCGATCAATTGCACTGCCAGCTGTCAAAAAAGCAATAGAACTTTCTTATTCCGCTGGCATTCCGACCCACATTCATTCGTGTGGTCCGGAAACGGAACTTATACGAATCATGGCCGAAGAAACGAACCTTACCATTATTGACCCACTAGAGCTTCCACCAATGGGTGATTCTAATTTAAAAGAGCTCAAAAAACTATTTGGGAAAAAATTGGTACTTAAAGGCAATTTACATACCACCGATGTGATGCTGCGAGGAAGTATCGATGATGTTATAAAAGCAAGCAGAAAAGCTATTGATGATGCGGCAGAGGGTGGACGATTTATTCTTTCAACAGGAGATCAGTGCGGACGAGATACTCCATTCGAAAACATACACGCAATGGTAGATACTGCCCGAAATTATGGGCGATATTAATACGCGGCTAACACTATATAAGAAAACCTGCATGCTTTTCATGCTCATAAATATGCATTACCGGTATCAGATTTATTGATGCTAATTACAGTATAGTGGTCGACTTTTTTTGACAGAAAAAAGCTGATCGTTAAGTGGATTCTCATACATCTTATGCTGCTTCCAATAGCTTAACTCTTCCGAAATATACTTCTTCAGGATAATTATAATCCAATGATTGATGTTCTCGGATTGTATTATACTTGTAGAAGAATTGTTTTAATCCTTCTTTACATTCTAAAACGGTAGAGTAGTTTTTGTGATAAATATCTTCATACTTAACAGTACGCCACAGCCTTTCTACAAAGACATTATCCAGTGCTCTGCCTTTTCCATCCATGCTTATTTGAATCTTTCTTACCTGCAGTACACTTGTAAATTCATCGCTGGTAAACTGACATCCTTGATCTGTGTTAAAAATCTCTGGATTGCCATATTTTTCTAAAGCCTCCTCCAATGCTTCTCTGCAAAAGCCTGTATCCAGAGTAGTTGACAGCCTCCAGGAGAACACGTAGCGACTATACCAATCAATGACTGCCACTAGATAAACAAAACCACCTTTGAGCCGAATGAAATTGATATCGGTACTCCAAACCTGATTTACCCGAGGAATCGGAACATCGCGTAAAAGGTAAGAATATTTTTTGTGCTGTTTGTTGCTAGCAGATATCCGTTTCTTGGGATATATGGCTCCTATACCTATACGTTCCATGAGTCGTCTGACTTTCCCTCTACCAGCATGAAGATTAAAGCGTTTCCGCAAACAATTACTGATGCGTCTAGTACCACGAGTTGGATTTTCCGTATATAGCTCATCTATCCTATGCATCAGGACAATATTCATGGGAGATGTTTTCGGTTGATAATAGATGGAAGTCCGTGCAACGGATAAAAGCTCGCATTGATGAGACACGGTTATATCGTTCTGGCTGTCAATCATTGTCCGTCTCATAGGAGGTTCCATTTTTTCAAGTTTTTTTTAGAAACTCGATATCCATCGTTTGTTGACCTATTTGCTGATGGAGCTTTTCTCTCTCGTCTTGAAGCTCTTTTAACTCTTGGGCTGCTGCTTTGTCACCACTGAAAACGGAACTGGCATTCTCAAGGAATTGCCTTTTCCATGTAGATATCTGATTTGGATGAACATCATATTTGCTAACCAGTTCATTCACTGTCATGTTCTATTTTAAAGCCTCTATAACAATTTTGGTTTTTAGCGTGTCGTCCATTGTTCTTCTTGGCTTTCTCGTTCTGATCTGTTGCTTTTTCATTTTCGGCTCCTTTTAATTGATAAATTACCAATGATAGCCACTTAATTTAAAGCATTTTTTTGTCTAAATTTTTCAGACCACTATAGAGTTAAGAGATATTTAAAATGAAACTTTCCGTGCAGCATCTTCAGCTACACGGAAAGCATTCTTCATAATGCCAATTTCGCGTGTTGGAAGTTTCATTTGTTTAGCCAGAACTCCCCAATTGCGTACAGCTTCAACAACTTCGCTGATGATTGTGTTTGCCCTGACTTCACTGATTCGAAATAGAGGAGCTACGCTACGCACAAGATCAAGATTCTGGCTGTTATCTTCTCTGGAAATGTTAAGAGCCAATCCGCCACCAGTTGGAACAGGATTAATGTCGTATGCCGGAGAAAGAACCCAGCCGCGTTCTTGAAGCAAAAAGCCATGATTGCGCAAATGATCGTCCGTATTCGATACGCAGACATAAAAGGCAATCCGCCGCCATAGTTGTTCCAAATCTTTATTGACCTCTGCACCATTCTTGATCAAAAAATCGGCAAAATGTAAATAACTGACTCCGGCATCTCCGCCATCACCATCTTTTCTGCCCAACAATGTCATAGCTGATGCGAAATGAATCCTTTCTCCATTTTCAGTTCGGTCAAATCGCTTGCTTAGAAAGGTATCATACTCTCCTGAAAAACTCCGCAACGCAGATTGCGTTGTTTCAATACCTGCTGCTGATGCCAGTTGATGAACAAGGTATTCCCATTTGCCTACATTCATTTCATCGCGACGGCTTGGAAATTTTGCAATCCACAGATAGCCATTTTCATCTGTTACACTAGCCTTTGGACGTGCACCACCCAAAGAACCGCCTGGTGCGATAAGCATTTTCAGCCACTTCATGTAGTCTTTATCGCTCTCTGCATCATCTCGCTCTAATTGTAAACTGGCGTATTCCAGATCTCGCAGCTTTGTCCATGGCGGTGAAGCCATATCAGCTTGATTGTCCAGAAATGGCTCTTTCTCTGAAAGCCGAAAACGCAGTGCACCCATTCTATGGCCGTCATAAACTCCAAGCAGATAATCAGATTCAAGAAGCGGTCGAACATCACGACCTTCAGCTTTCGCTTGTTCCGCCTCGCGCCGCTGCATAAGAGCACGGCCCCATCTATCCGGTGAAGAGTCAAGGAAAAGACCAAAGTTGTCGTGTCCTTCCCGTACGTATTGAGGTCCTGAAAACAAGCCAAGATTAGGATCGAGGATTTGAGCCTGTGAAGATTTTAGCCAATCATGATCGTATTCAAATGAAAAAACTTCTTTGCCGCGCGTACGGGTTGCAAAAAATGTTCCCATAAGAGTAGGTTTTGTCAAACCTTGCCAATGGGCACAAACCTGACAAACCTTTTGTGCCTGTCGATTTGTACTCATGACATCTTCCGTTTCGCTACCCGTTCATTAGTATGGGTCAACCCAGCATCCTGCATTCGTCTGCCCAACGGGTCATCCTTACCAATTAGCAGCATATCATTTTCAAGCCCCAGGCAGAAAAGGACGCTTGCGTAAGCGCCCAGCGTAACACCCCTGTCACCTCTCTCTACTTTTCGCAATGTCACACGACCCATGCCAGCACGTTCGGCCAACATTGTGGTCGTGATTTTACGGCGTAGTCGAGCTAATTTGATATTCTCTCCCAATGCCTTTAGAATATCCTCCAGCGTCGGGGATAATGGTGCAGTTTTTCTAGCCATTCTACCTCTTTAATGGATATTATTATATCCAATATACCATAAAATGTATATAATAACTACCATTGATGCAATACAAATTATCTATTGCAATATCTTTTTTTTGAAGTGATTTTCAAAACTGTTTTTAGATCTTGAACTGACCGACAATTTTCTGCAAACCCGCCGATAACTTGTAACTTGTAACTTGTAGGAATTTTCTTTTTTACACATATGTAAACCACCAAATCTCACAGCCTAACTAAACTTACCCAACAAAAGCTCAATTTCCGTATTCTCTGCCATCTCCATCTTCTACTTACATCAATATATCATGTCAATTCTCCCAAAAACAACCATTTTACCAAATACTGCAATTCAGACAGTAGTATATGGCTCGAGGGGTAACTAGCCACCCAAGAAA
>CAZPWS010000036.1:0-30057 GCA_964590225.1 uncultured Fibrobacterota bacterium | reverse complement strand
GCCGTTATGACCGGCGGGATTTGCGACGCCCGTATGGAACTTCGGGACATAGGATTCTTCAAAAGGTGTTTTTCCGTCGCCTTCCCGGAAAACATTGATTCGATTCACCGTCTCCCCAAACCGGTTGGACTCCATCATGCCCTTGGTTCCGTAAATGGAATACCATATAGCTTCAGGTTCTCGCTTAAGCCCTAATCCATGCAGGCTTTTCACTGTCGCATTGTTGTCCATTTGAATAATTTCCATGCCGTGTCCAGCTCCAAGATATCCAAGTGCGGCCATCTCTTGTGACACAGGCCCCTCAATACCTATGACTTTAACCGGTCTTGTGCCAGTGATGGACATAACTGGTCCTAAGCTATGTGTACAGTAGAAAGTCGAATAGGCTCTGTTTCGCCAGTGACTTGGTTCTCCGCGCGTGATACCCGGCCAGATGGTTGAACAGTCATGAACATATTCCCCTTCACCATGCGTAAATTCTCCGATATCACCTGATTTGTAAAGTCGTTTCATCTCTTGCGTGGAACGGAAATAACAGTAATTTTCTGCATAAGTGTAAACTTTTTTGGCTGACTCCACTGCCTCAATTAGATTAACAGCTTCTGCCATAGTTTGACATGCTAGCACTTCGCTCATGATATGGCGTCCGGACTTGAGGAGCCGAATGGCGAATGGCGCATGTTCGTTGGCATAATTCGCCAGAACAACGCCGTCCATGTCGTGAAGCATGAATTTTTCAAAGTCCGAATAGAAGACCGTCTTGAGCCCTGCCTGCTTGATGAGTTTTGTTGCCCGTTCTTTAAAAGCCGGATGAAAATCACAGATAGCGCTAAGTTCGGCTTCCGGATGATTGAGCAAACCGTTGATCATGGTAAAACCGCGTCCGGCACCGAGAACACCGATTTTAAGTTTCTTTTTTATCACAGCCATTTTCACATTCTCCTTTTTTGAAAGCTTGCGGAAACTTCATCCAATAAGCTACCTGACAATCCAGTAACTTCATGCAATATTGTCTTGAAGCACTCCCTTTTAATCCTGTTTATCAACTCCATATCGGCTTTATGTACTGTGCCGTCTAAATCTGGTTTAGTAAAATTAAAACCAGCCACCAATACCTCCACAATGTGATTGTATGGAAGATTTGCGCTGTAACATGCCTTTAGCGCACCTACTACTCGATCCTCTGGACCGAGTTTTCTCTTTAAATCACACCCGACACGCTGTAGCGTGTCTCCTAGTGCTTTATTGGCGAAGCGGCTTATCAAATTATCGATATGTTCACCAATATTTTCTGTATTGAATTCTATAGGATATGTTTTGATAAGCAAGTCTCCTGCCTGGAGCATAACTTCACGAGTGTGCTGCCGATTTTTTTTATCGGCAACCGCCTCCCAGGTGTAAACCATATTCGGTGCGGATTCATAGGCAAAATATGCCAATGCGGCATGACCGAGGTTGTGTATGAATGCTTTGCGGTCAACCCAGGCTTTCATGTTGTCTTTAGGAGCGAGTCCTGGCACCGCTGGCACACCATTAAGAAATCCCTTATTATCTAAAATCAGCGAGTTATAAGCTTCTGCGTAAACTGTAAGCGGATCTTTGGCTCGAACACTCTCCGGCACAATTGGCACCATTTTGCCGATACTGGTTTCAACCAAACCCACAGAACGGTCAAGAGGATATTCGACTGGAAAAGACTTTCTTAAGCCTTCCCTTGTTATTGCAGCCGCTTCACGGAGATTCTCGCAAAGAATAATGTCAATAGGTTTTCCGTTCCTTGCCAGAATAGCTTTTGCAATCACAGGGAAAAGACGGGGAAGCACGGCTGCACCCACAGCAGTAGCACAGATATCCGCTTCAGCCATTTCACGACTTAACGAATCATGGTCGGTGGAGTAGATGGCGCGAACATTCTTGACGGAAATATCGTAGCTTTCATTATCACGAACCGCCACAGTATATTCCCGTTTTTTATTCAGTGCGGTAATTAACCGTTCATCCACATCCGCAAACACCACTTCGTATCCAGCAGCGGAGAAAAGCTGTCCTATAAAAGAGCGGCCTATGTTACCGGCGCCAAATTGGAGCAATTTCTTCACACTACCTCTGCGGCTGAGTTGGTTTTATAAGAAGTGAGTGCAGCAGTCAATAGCGCATGACTTAACTCAGTTTCATCGGGTGTTACATTTCCAAAGCAGTGTATAGAACCGCCCTCTGCAAATTCTTCACAGAAAGCGCCAATCATTTGCTGGAGCGCATCGGAAAAACCAAATTCAAAAATTCCTCCTGTTACTGAAGGAATAAAGGATTGAGAGCCTGTATCAATTCTAGTCCACCCCTGCTCTTTACCTTTTGTCTCCAGTACCCAGAAAGCCTTCGGGTCCGCCGTTGTAAAACGAGCCGAACCCTCCGTACCGTACACATCGAGATACCAAGTATTTGTAGCCCCCGGCGCCATTCGCCGCGTCTCAAAGTGGAGAGAAAATTCCTCGTTGTTCTTTGGATCTTTGGCACGGCAGACAAGGAGCGCGTTGTCCCATGTATCGCATGGAACGGTATTCCCTTTGCCGTCCGGTCGGGTTTTAACCAGCTTTTGTAGATCAGCGAAAACCGTAATTGGCCGCCAACCCATACGAAAAGGCACATGCTGCGTGTGCATACCCAAATCTCCCATGCAGCCATATTCGCCATTGATGGCAGCAATTCGTTTCCAGTTGATGGGCTTGGTCTGGTCCATGTCGCTACTGTGGTGAAAACCACTCCGAACTTCAATGAGTCTGCCATAACGGCCCTCGCATATCCAGTCGATAAGCCGCTTACATGCTGGAAAATAGGGAAATTCGGAGCTGCACCGCACTGTCAGTTCCGGGTGTTTGCGAACCGCGTCCATAATCACATTATTCGCCAGCATATCAATCCCAAAGGGTTTTTCACCCAGAAGATGTTTGCCAGCGTTTAAAATATCGACATACACTTTTTCATGGAGATTATGCGGAATGGCACAATAGACCGCATCAACCTCGCTTGAAGCCAGCAGCGTCTTGTAGTCAGAGACTGCCAACTTGATTGTCGGCACATTTTCCTTGAACCAGTCCAGCGCTGCGGAATTAACATCACAGACAGCTGTTAGTACCGGCAAGGGTGCCTTGGTGTTGAGGTGACACCAACGGGCAACAGCACTTGCAAATTCCTTGCCCATTAAGCCCAAGCCGATAATGCCGAAACGAAGAGTTTTGCGCACCATTAACAATCTCCTTAGCGGGTGTAGCCGAATTCCTTCTCAACTTCCGCAATAGATTCTTCAATAATATCCATCCCCTTCATTGCATACTCTTCGTCCATAATCAACGGCGGTGACATACGCAGAATATGACCTGCCGGTATCCACGCCAATCCTTTACTGAACGCTTTCTGATACACCAGTTTGCCTGCTTCGTTAAATGGCTCTTTGGTTGTTTTGTCTTTTACAAGTTCGATACCAAGTAAAAACCCCTTACCGCGAACATCACCGATAATGGGATGGGCAGCTTTCATCTTTTCCATGCGACGCATAAAGGCAGCGCCTACTGTCCGGACATTTTGCAGTATATCTTCTTCTTCGATTACCTCTATACTAGCGAGTGCTGCGGCGCAGGCCATGGGGTTGCCGCCGTAGCTGCTGCTGGCCGATATCTTATTTAGTGAATCCGCATATTCCTCCTTCACAATCATAGCCGTAACCGGAAAGCCGTTGCCAAAGGATTTGCCGAAGGTGATGATGTCTGGAACCGTGTTCCAATGAGAGAGGGCTACCCATTCACCAGTACGCCCCATGCCAGCCAGCACTTCATCGGAAAAGAGGAGGATTTTCTTTTTGTCGCAATATGTACGCAGCTTGGGAAAAAAATCATCCGGCGGAAATAGCGACCCGCCCCAACCCTGCACAGGCTCCAGCACAAAGGCCGCCACATTGCCTACTGTTGACTCACGGATAAATTCGTCGATAAAGTTTATGTACGCATCGGTGTCTATGGAACCGTCAGCTTTCTTAAAAAGCGGACGATAGGGATTTGGACGGGGAACCATATAAAAACCAGGTGCGCGTGTAGCACCGTAGCTGAATACATCGCCCCTGACCATTTGTGCACAGCTTACCGCTGCCATCGTTTTGCCATGAAAATCCCGATAACAGGAAATAAATTCCTGTCGGTTCGTAATGGCTCTTGCGGCTCGAATACCTGCCTCGACGGCTGTTGTTCCGTCGCTGTAAAGCTGCATACCAGTAAGATTACCTGGTAGAATGGAGGCCAGCTTTGAGAGAAGTTTTTCCTTAATCGGTGTAGTGAAATCATGACAGTTCACAAGCTTTTTAGCCCAATGAGAAACTGCTTCTGAAACTTTTGGGTGACAATGGCCAAGCGAAGTTACATAGATACCAGATGAAAAATCTAAATACCTGTTTCCATCAACATCCTTAAGCATTACGCCATATCCTTCTTCAAAGCAAACTGGAAACAGCGTAACCTGCTCACTTAATCCTTTCATATACCGTGCAGTGCTTGTATGCATTTTTTTTGACTTTGGACCGGGAGTCTCGGTTACAAGATTTGGGAGCCCAATAGCACTCTTTTTCCACCACTCTTTTAACATGTCATCTCCTTATAATATATGCTAAGCAACGAAAATCTTAATCCCATGCTTTGCATAAGTTTTTATTAGTGATTTATCTACTCCAGAGTCAGTAACAATGCCTTTAATTTGTGCTAATGACATAAATGGAAAATAAGAATCCTTTTCTAATTTTGAAGAATCACAGATGAGAAAGACTTCACGCGCTCTTTCAGCCATTTTCTGTGATATTTTCCCCTCACGCTCATCGTGTGCAGAAAGCCCACCAGACAAAGACACTCCATCAGCTCCAATAAATGCCTTATCTGCACGAATACTTGAAAGCATCTGTTCGGTGAAGTGGCCACAAGAGGCTCTACGATCATTTAAAAACTCCCCCCCCAATAAGAAGAGTCGAACTGCCGGATATAAAATGAGTTCCATAACAACTGGAATGGAGTTGGTGACTACACGAAGATTCTTACGGTTCTTTAAATTAGGAGATATTTGATAAGGAGTGCTTCCACAATCAATAATTACCGTTTCGTTATCGACAATAAAAGAGGCTGCTTTTTCTCCTATTACACGCTTTTCAACCTTCCGCAATCCCATTCGTTCCGTGAAACTGAATATTCTATCTGAAGCTTCAGATCTTACTGCACCACCATATCGTCTTATCAGAAGTCCTTTTCGCTCCATTTCGAGCAAATCACGACGGACAGTCATTTGAGCCACGCCAAATTCCCTTGCGAGCGCCACTACACTAACAGTACCATTGCGCTTGATACGCTCCAGAATAGTCTCTCTCCTACTTACTATTTTCATATAGTGTGCCTTTGTATTATAATCGAACACATTCGCACATAAATATAATCCAAAAGCATCGGAAAAACAATTATTTCCCACCGAAAATTTAATAGTTGTGCAAATTCAGACAGACAGCATATCTTATAGTTCAAAATGAGCAGCCAAATATGTAATAGCATTGAGTGGCGCTTTGAGTGCCAACGAGGTGAGCTCGCTCCGCTACACTCAATTGATGATAATGTGCTCTATAAATCGGCGCCTACGCTTCTTTTGTCGGGAGGAGGCAAGCACTATGTTGATGGTAGGTGGTCAACAATAGTCAAGCTTATTCCATCTACAAATTACATCTTTAGGGTGCATTATCTCATTTCAAATGTAGCGGAGCCTTCAAGATCCGTGCTTGCTCGCATACTGTGGCATGATGAAAAGGGTAAAGCAATTGGTCATGCAGAATACCCACGCACACTTCTTAATAATACCAACAACAAATGGAACTCAATCGAACAAAGCTATAAACCACCGGCAAATGCTTTCACCGCAAAAATCGAGCTTGTTTATAGATGGGACGCATTGGGAACTGTTCATTTTGGCGGCTTTTCCTTTGAAAGTACCCCAAATATCAAATCTCGTCGTGTTAAACTTGCTACAATTCATCATCAGCCCAAGGGTACATTAACTTCATCTGATAATATCAACCAATTTACTGATCTAATTTCAAAACACAAGAGCGTAAATGCAGATATTATTTGTTTACCAGAAGCGATAAACATGGTGGGTACAAGCCATGACTATATTTCCGCAGCAGAGACTCTACCTGGTGCATCGACCGATTTATTAGGAAAACTTGCTTGCCAATTGAATTGCTATATTGTCGCAGGTATCATAGAAAATGACAGGAATTTGGTTTATAACTCAGCGGTACTGATCAATCGGACAGGTGATCTTTCTGGTATTTACAGAAAAGTCTCTCTGCCAAGAGAAGAAATCGACGGCGGTATCACGCCAGGTAGTGATATCCCTGTCTTTGATACAGATTTTGGACGCATTGGAATTATGATTTGTTGGGATGTTAGTTTTCCTGAAGTTGCAAGGACTCTCTATCTTAAAGGAGCTGAAGTGATTTTTATGCCCATATGGGGTGGAAATATTACTCTCGCCAAAGCAAGAGCTATAGAAAACCAAGTATATTTGGTAACTTCTGGCTACGACATGCAATCCGCTATATTCGACAAGCGAGGCCAGATTATTAAAGAAACATCAGCCGATCAACCCATCGCGGTCTCCGAAGTTGATCTTGATTGTGTTGAAATGTGGCCTTGGCTTGGTGACTACAGAAGCAGAATATCAAAAGAGATGCCTACACGCCAAGCACTCTTTTGGAAAACATCTTAAGGCTTACCAAAGCGCGGATACAACCTTTGGCTGTGAAAAAAACATAAATCCATCGTTACCGAGGACATTTAAATCACCAAAAAATGAGTCGCGGCGACCAGTAAACGGGAAAGATGAGTATGGCGAAGGATTTGCAATATTTACCCCAACCATCCCAACATCAACCCTTGAGATAAATTCCTTTGCAGCCCGTCCACTGCTGGTAAAAACCGATGCTGCTTTGCCAAATTTGCTTCCATTAATAATATTTATGCCTTCGTCAATTGACTTAATTCTCTTAATCGATAATACAGGGCCAAAAATCTCTTTACGCCCTATGGCCATTTCTTCAGTTACAAAATCAAATATTGTGGGTCCTATAAAAAAACCACCCTCTCCCCCATCAACAACTACACCTCTCCCATCGAGCAGCAGTGTCGCACCTTCCGCAATCGCACGGTTGATAGCTATAACAACTTTATCACGCATATTTGCATTTATTAGCGGACCCATTTTTGATTCCGGATGAAGCGGTAGCCCTACCTTCACTTTTTTAGCAATATTCAGCAAAGCAGCAACAAAAGCTTCGGCAATAGACTCTACAACACATATTACTGGCAGAGCCATACACCTCTCACCGGAGCAACTGCAAAACGCGCCCGTAACTTTAGCAGCAGTCTCTGGAATATTTGCATCGTCAAGCACAATAGCATGATTCTTTGCTCCGGCAAGAACTTGCACCCTTTTTCCCCCCTCGGCACACTTTGAAAACACCAGTTTTCCGGCCTCTGTTGAGCCAACAAACGAAACACCAGCAATTTGTGGATGCGATAAGATGTATTCGGTTTCTTCCCTCCCACACATAACAAGATTTACAACACCAGGCGGCAACCCTGACTTGCCAAGAAGTTCTAACAAAAATATTGCAGTTGACGGAACTTTGCTTGAAGCCTTCAATAAGAGAGCATTTCCACACACAACCGCGTAGGGTAGTATCCAGCCAAAGGGAATCATTGCAGGAAAATTAAAAGGGACAACCGCAGCAAACACTCCAACAGCTTCACGATACGAAAGCGTATTTATTGATGATGCGGGATTAGGGTAGGATGAACCTAGAAGTGCATGAGATGCTGAACACGCATACTTGATGCTTTCTATTGTTTTGTCGATTTCGCTATTTGATTCTGCTAAAACCTTACCGGACTCGCGCGAAATAAGCCTTGCTATTTCAGCTCGATTTGCTTCTATTGCAACAGCGAAACGGTTTAATACTGCCGCTCTTTCTAATAGAGGTGTTTTAGACCATGTCGTAAACGAATGAGAACATGAAGATACCGCATCATCAATTTCCTCTCTACTGCACATTGGAACCAGCACAGACTGGTGTCCGGTAGCCGGATCAATAAGCGGTGAATAGTTTCCTGTTTTAGATTCGACCCATCTGCCATCAACACAGAATTTCAACTTTGTCAAAGGTGTCATTTTAGTCTTTCTATTTTCTCCTTGAGAGACTCAACCGTAAACGGTTTTACAAGATAATCATTTGCTCCTGCCCTAACCGCTTCAAGTATGTCTTCTTTAACATTACGGGAAGTAACCATAATAAATGGTAATAACTTAAACTTGTCGTCGGAGCGGATGGCCTGAAGAAGATCGAGTCCCTTCATTTCTGGCATATTCCAGTCTGAAAGCACAAGTGTAACATCACCGTTTTCCATCAACTTTTGAAGCGCATCTTGCCCGTTGTCAGCAGTTATTACATTGTTGTATCCGGCTTTATTAAGAGTATTCACTAATATACGAAGCATAGTCGAAGAATCATCAACCGCAAGAATTTTATTTATAGCAGCCATATATTTCTCCTCAAAAAAAGCTATCCGGCGTTTTTCAAACAGACTTGCAAGAAAATATCCCGTCCCTCCGGCGTTTGAAAATTTACAACAATACTACTTGCCATCGCCCCGTGATATATTGAGTGTCCCTTGCCTTTTATCATTGTTGGAGTAGTAAAGTCAAAATGGTACTGATTTTGATTAAACATGGCCTGTGCCTGACCTGAAATGATATTTATCAGCTCCATCACGCCACCTTCGACTATTTTTTCTTCGTTTTCTTTAAGACTTCCCATGGTCATCTTGTTGACAATTTCGAAAGCGGTTTCAAAACTCATACTTATTACAACAAATCCGCTTGCCTTGCCCGATAAAGCCATAACACCAGAAAGATCCCCTCGCACAGAAAGACCAGTTTCAACTGAAACATCCTTCTTTACAATATCTGTAAATGCCATCTGCTTCATTATCATTGCCGTAGCTTCTAAAAACGGATTGATATATTCAATTGAGAGCTTCGGCGGCTGCTTCTTTTCGAATAATAGCATCCTTAACCCTATTTGGAGCCGCTCTTTGGTGACCGGCTTGAATACATATTTGACATTATCATAATTAACAAGTGTTGCGATAGCATCTTTAATGCCTTGATCGAGTAAAAGCAGTAGTTTTACCCTTTCGGCATTTGCGCCACTCATAAGTTCTCGAATAGCTTTCATGGCTTCCTGAAGTTCTTCAGTAACATCGTAAACAATGATGTTCTTAGTGCCAGAAAGCTTTGTTTCTACCATGCTAATTCTTTTTACACTCATTATGGGAGTACAGCCATTCTTCTGCAGAACGGCTACCAATTCCTGATCAAATTGCTCATTTGCTACGATTATAGTGTTCATCTATGTATGAGCTCCTTCTTTTAAAATTATTAGAACAAAATTAATTAATTTCATCCTTCGCCTGCTCAAAAAGGAAAACACCAAATTTTTCCTCTTTCCCATGAATATCACGGAGGGCGGGACAGCTAAAAATATATGAAGCTACCCATTTCATGCCGGAAAGATTAATTGGGACAATTGCTTCCCTAACAACCTCCGGTATGCCTAATTTTGCTAGACTTCTGTCTTCGTCAAGCTTACAAAACATATTGCCACAAATCATGTTCACTAACTCTTTTATATTATCATCAACTTTTGTAGTATCAGCATCGTCTGGATCTATACCAAGAAAAGAGACTGTTAATTCTTTCGCTAAAGAGCAGGAACAATCGAGTCGAACCACTCCCTTAAAAATTCCTTCGAAAGATATTCTTCCAGAAATCTCACGGTGTATAGGAAGTAGCTCATTGCCGGTATCAGGTTTTATTTCTAAAAAGAGCATTTTTTCGAAAACTTCGGTTGCCGAGTCAAAAAGCGCCCTTTCTATAAGTTTGTTATCCATTTATCAATGCCTCATTAAGTAATTCGAGCACATTTTCCGGCCCGAATGGTTTACGGAGATACCCATTTACACCTAATTTTGCCGCTTCAACAATCTTTTCGCGGCTACCTTCTGTAGAAATAACAACGATCTTAATTTTTTCCCATGCAGAGTTACCCTTTATCTTCTGTATCATTTCAAGGCCATTCATACGCGGCATATTAATATCGGTCAAAACGACATCCACAACCTCCTGTTCAAGAACTGCCAATCCCTCAAATCCATTACTTGCTTCAAAAACTGCGTCAGTTTCTATTCCCGTAAGTTCAAGTGTTTTTTTGACAAAAGACCTGATATTAGCGGAATCATCAACTATTAAAAAGCGTGTTCCCATAATTTATTCTCCTTTAAGCAGCTTGTCAGCGTGCTCAAGCTCTTCAATTGCGATAATCAGCAATTTTTGCAGATCAGCTTCCTTTATGCCGTACTTTGATAATCTTTCCATTCGGCCTTCGTAGGATAATCCATCAACGCCAAGTCCTACCCCAACCATAAGACAAATTAGGTCACTAATATGAACATGCCACGCCAGCTCGCTAAAATCGCCACCATTTTCCGGCTCATGATGCCAGCGAACTGCTGATACTATAGACTCAGGTAAAGCCCACTTCTCAAGGATAAGCGCACCAATACTGGCATGGTCGAAGCCGAGCATTTCAATTTCCACCTTAGTAAATGATGCTTTACCAATTGACGCAGTTCCTCTTATTTCAGCCCTTTTTTCTGCTATAAAAAAGTCGAGCACCGACTTACCTATATCGTGAACTATACAGGATGTAAACAATGGCTCTACTTCGCTAAATCCAGTCAATTTCGAAAGTCGCATTGCGACGGCAGCACAGGCAACCGAATGGCGCCATAATTCGCCACGGGCAATGCCATAACCATCTCCTACATTTATCAGGTGATCACCTGCCGTCTCCGCAAGTACGATGTTAACAATATTATGAAACCCAAGATTTAATACCGCATCATCAATTGAATTAACCGCTGCCGCCAACCTTTTATGATAAACAGAATTTGCCCGTTTAAGAATTTTTGCGGTTAATATTTCGTCCATTTTAATCAACGACACTATTTGAGATATTGGCGTATCGGGATTACCAGCAGCGTTTATGATTCTGAGCGCAAGCGCTGGAATAGGTTTTAACCTTTCTACTCTTGCAAGTATTTCGTTTATGGTGTCGAGATTCACAGAAGTATCTCCTCTTTCGCACCTGCATATTTTACACCAACTTCGCCATTTATAGTATTAAGTGTCATAGTACGGCTGAAACTGCCCCCAATATCTTCAGCCTTAATCAGGACGCTAAACCGCCATAGAACTTTCTTTAGTGCAAGATAGTTGTTTTTACCAATATTAAAAGTTCCATTAGGATCAAGAATACTCGAACCCCCAGCAATTTTGACTATCAACCTTTTACTCTGACACCCCAACTGCTGAAGCGCTTTAAACATATGTACTACACCGGTATCGGCAAACATGCATGGTTTAATCATAGCCTTCGACGAATCGAGCCTCGAATCCGGCAACATATAATGAAGTAACGCTCCTGCCCTCGCCACAGGATCATAGGCTGCCACCCCGATACAAGAACCCAATGCAAAGGTAATGATAGAGTCGTTTGCATTAGAAGCCTTCATATCCGCAATGTCAACAACTATTTTATCTGCCATTGCCTTTTGCCTTTTCAATAATTAACTCAGCTATTCTTTCAAGTGGCGTGAAAGAATCACATGCACCTGCCTCATAAGCGGCTTTGGGCATTCCAAAAACTATACTGCTCGCTTCATCCTGCACAATAGTCAATGCTCCAGCCATTTTCATCGCATATAATCCACTCGCGCCATCACTTCCCATGCCAGTAAGTACCACACCAACCGCATTCTTGCCCGCAAAATCTGCCACTGAGTGAAACAATACATCCGCAGATGGCCTTACATGACAAACAGGGGGATTTTGGTTTAGTTCGACAAAATAACGCGCGCCACTCCTGCAAAGCTGCATATGATAATTACCGGGCGCTACAAGCAACCGCCCCTGAATAACAGCGTCGCCATTTTCGGCCTCCTTAACATCCATAGCCGATACCGAATTAAGGCTTTCCGCATATGATCGCGTAAAGAGTGGTGGCATATGTTGCACAAGAATCATAGGCGGAGCGTCCGCCGGCAACTTTGCAGCAATTGCTCGAAATGTTTGTGTTCCGCCAGTACTTGCCGCCACCGCAACTATCCTGTCGGTTGTTTGAAGCATTGCGTGGGAACTTTTTGCTTTAGCTGAATAAGTTTTTGTGCGATCTGTAATACCAGCGACCTTTCTCCGCGCTTCCATATTAACCTTTGCTGCTTCCTTGATTTTATCGGCAATAACACCTATCTGAAGGTCGATACTCTGCCCAAATGCCGAGTCCGGTTTTGCCACAACTTCAAGCGCGCCAAGCTCAAGTGCTTTAAAATATGATGCGCTTCCTTCTGGAGCAAGGGAACTTATTACAATTACAGGTAAAGGATAAGATGCCATCAATTTTTCCAGAAAAGTAAGTCCATCCATTCGTGGCATCTCAATATCAAGGGTTAGAACATCAGGCCTAAGAGCAATTATTTTATCTCGCGCAACAAATGGGTCCATAGCGGTACCAACAATTTCTATTCCACCATATTTTGAAAGCTTATCCGCTAAAGCGGAACGGACCACGGCTGAATCATCAACTATAAGAACTCTTATATTCTTACTCATTTCTACAACCACTCCCACCCTGGGCAGACTTGTCTAAGTCGATTATTTTAGAGTCTCCAACATACTCCCGAACTTCATACCGTGTTATTGTATTGAGTTTTCTGGTAATTTCGGCCATTCGTTTAAGCTGTACACTTATTTTATCAATCATAGTACTATCAACGCTCTTACCGGTACGCTGATGAGTAATTATATCAACATATCCAATAACAGCCTGCAAAGGTTGATTGAGTTCGTGGCACGCGGCCCCAGCAGCCTCCATAACAGCTTTAAGTTTCTCTTCCCTTATTTTTGCTGCGTCATCGCGTAATCGACGAGTAACATCTCTAAGTATCCCAACTACCTGAATAACCCTTCCCTCTGGAGTACGGACAGTCTGTCCTGATTCTTCTAAATCAACAAGTGAACCATCCTTACACTTAACTTTAAAAGTTAATTTGTCAACAATATTGCTTGTTATCGATTCTTGAAATGCTTTTAGCGTAGCTGCTTGGTCATGTTCGTCTATAAAATCGGAAATATGTCGTCCAATAATTTCATCCGGCTCATATCCAAGTTTTCTTACTCCGTTACTTACATAACTAAAACTGCCATCAGGATTTAGTGAATAAATAATATCAGAACTGTTTTCTATCAGCATACGGTATCTTGCTTCACTGTTGCGGATTCTTTCCTCCGATCTTCTTTTTTCGGTTACATCCCGAGCTGATGCAACATGATAGGCAATGCCACCAACTTCAACAAATCGGATACTGACCTCAGCTAAAATCATTCTGCCGCCATTTGTTTTAAAAATTCCGTCAATGGTAACATCTCCCTCTTTTTTTACTCTTTGAGCAAGAGGAATACGCGACTCGGGCGTTCCAAGACAAATATCAAGCTCATATGTGTGCAGCTTTTTTAACTCATCAATAGAATAGTCAAGTGTTTTACAGGCCGTTTTATTAGCATCAAGAATTCTGCCGGAATCAGGATTGATAACAAATATCGAATCGCCGGATTGATCGAGAAGCGCATGGAAAAGCTTTAATGCATCTTCAGTCTGTTTTCTCTCAGTAATATCAAGCATAACACCAACTATGCCTGCCTTTTTGCCATCAGCATCCACGACAACAGATTTCGAAAACATGACAGACCGCATAGATCCATCTGCATATTTTACTATCGCCTCATATTGTTGGGGCATCCCTGAAGATATTAGATTTTTATCGGCTTTATCGTATATTACCGCAAGGTCAGGCGGAGCAACATCATATACAGTGGAACCAATAATTCTTTCTTTAGGAATTCCGAGATACTCAACAAAAGCGTTATTACATCCAGCATAACAAAGGTTGATATCTTTATAAAAAATCGGGTTTGGTATAGAATTAATTATAGAACTTAGTTTTGCTTCGCTTTGTAAGAGAGCGTTCTCAATCTCTTTTCTTTCTGTTATATCCTGAATAACCACAAAAATAAAAGTATCAGAGTTTATGGTAACTATTTCCGCAGAAATAATCACAATTCGCTTTTTCCCATCAGCAGCTACAATCACAGTCTCGCAGTTCTGAATAAACCCTTTTTGCAATAAATCATCTGATATTGGAAGTATGTCCGGTGAAAAATCTTGCAATTTCCCATAATTCCGGACAAATGCATCATTTGCTTCAATAATTTCTCTATCGTTGATACGCATAAAAACCATAGGTAGCGGATTTGCCTTAAAAAGAGCGGCACACGCATCTACTGAGCCGGATATATTAAAGTTTTTTCCTCCGCTCTCCATTTTATTACGCCTTTCTTTTCCATCTTTCAATCTTTTCAAAGGAATCGGCTATCACCTTTCTAAGAAGGTTAATATCAACCGGCTTAACAAAAAAATCATCAAATCCAGCCTCCCGAGCATCGGCAAGTTCAAATAGTGAAGTATAAGCGGTCATGGCATAAATACAGGCAACCGGATTAAAATCCCTGATCTTTCTGCATAAAGTTAACCCATCCATATCTGGCAATTTTAGATCGAGTAACATAACCTGCACATTCTCAGTTGACAGTATTCGTAATGCCTCATTACCATCCATTGCAGTTAGCACAATATACCCTTCTGCTGTAAAAAGTTCACACATCATTTCCCGAACCGCGTTATCGTCTTCAACTATTAAAAATCTTCTCACACTCATCACAAATTCATCCTTTCTTAAGAGAAGAGGCCATGATATCCATTATTTTCGTATTACCAATATAGTCGATTTCTTCAAAGCTCGTTATTCCATTCAATCTGTTTATGGTTTCTTTTAGTCTGCATAACTGTGCTGTGATATGCGCTACCCACCCATTCTCTTTTGAAAAATCAGGGCTACCTTTACCTTTAAGTGAGCCACTAAGCATATCAATGTAGCCAACAAGTGCCTGCAATGGCTGATTCATTTCATGACAAATTGCTCCAGCAGTGGCCATAGCCACAGCAATACTTTCCTCTCTTTTCATTTCCATCTCAAGCGCTTTTTTTCTTGTAACATCCCGCACAACAGCAATAATGGCTTCTTTCCCGTGGGCATACATTCTGTTAATAGCAACTTCTGCCACAAACACCTCACCATTTTTTTTTGCCAAATTTATCTCAAACTCAACAGAGTTGCCTGTGAATAATGCATTTAGAAAGGAAGCCTCGCCGCAAGTTTCTCTAATTGGGCAATACTCCGATGAATCTCTTAATAAAAGCTCCTCCCGTTCGTATCCAAGCATTAGACAGGCAGATTTATTTACCTCTATTATAACACCTGGCAGTTTGTCTGTTGTCCACTCAAAGATAAACACTCCATCGCTAATTTCATTAAAAAGATACCAATAAAGGCAAGAATCTAAATTAAGTCCGCCATTCGCACAAATGGGACCATGCTTATCCATTACGACTCCTTTCTGTAAACAGAAGGTTGCACATACGAAAAGCAATGTTTTACCCCCGTAAGCCCTTCAGAATGCCCCAAAAAAAGATACCCTCCCTGTTTCAGGTGGCTATAAAATTTCTCTATGAGCTTCTGCTGTGTTTTTTTATCGAAATAAATCATTACATTTCTGCAAAAAATAACATCAAGTGGGTTCTTAAACGGAAAGGCGTCATCCATCAGATTAATTCTCTTGAAAACCATATGCTTCTTAAGAATTTCATTAACCCGACAAGTCCCATTCGACATTTCATCGAAATATTTTAACCTTTGCGATTTAGAGATATTTGTCAGCTTATCAGCAGGATATATCCCCTCCTCGGCTGTTTTAAGAACACGAGTTGAGATATCAGACCCGAGAATCATAAAATCCTCACTCTGAAGCCCGACAAAATTATCATGAAATGTCATGGCAATTGAATAAGGTTCTTCTCCACTTGACGATGCGGCACACCAAACCCTTAATTTTTCTCTTTCTCCTCCCTTTACCCTCCTTACCATTTCAGGTATGATCACAGCCTTAAGAAAGTCGAAGTGAGCCTGTTCGCGGAAAAAATGGGTAACATTTGTCGATACCGCATCAATCATCTGCACCATCTCTTCAGAATTTTCACTTTTTGAAATATATTCGTAGTAATCCTTGAACTTTTTTAAACCAAGCGTACGCAATCTTTTTGTTAGGCGCCCCTTTATAAGCGTCTTCTTGTGCGCCTGAATATTAATCCCGCTTCTCTCATAAATGAATGATGAGAGAAGACGGAATTCCTGATCAGTAAGTTCAATTTCGAGTAGATCCAAGAAACCCCCCTTGCCCCCCTTTTTCCAAAGCGAAAAAAGGGGGGACGGTTTGTTCTATTTGCCTAATTAAAACCCTTTCAAATCATCATCCATTGGAATAATGTCATCTGGTGTGAGATGACCACTCTTTACACCTCTTACTCCAGCCGTCAGAAGCTGCTGTTTCGCAGTTCTACTTTTTGCAGTAGGCGCCGCTTGTGCCACATGGATTTTATGAGCAGCATTTGCGTTTGCTCTTCCGGCATTGCTCAGAGCCGCATTTGAAAGTTTGAACGATGAAATCATAGCCTGAAGTTCCTGCGACTGGCTTGCCATCTCTTCCGCGGCACTTGCAGATTCTTCGGAATTAGCGGCATTTTGCTGAACAACCTGATTCATCTGATTTACAGCAATGTTAACCTGATCGATACCCTTGTTCTGCTCATTACTTGCAGCTGCAATTTCTGCAACAAGATCATTAACTTTCTTTGACCCATCAGTAATTTCACGAAGGAATTTGGCAACTTCATCGCTGATAGTTACGCCTCCTTCAGAATTTTTAACCGATCCTTCAATGAGAGAGGCTGTATTTTTTGCGGCTTCGGCACTGCGTTGTGCAAGGTTGCGCACTTCTTCTGCAACTACCGCGAATCCTCTTCCTGCTTCTCCAGCCCTTGCAGCTTCCACTGCGGCATTAAGAGCAAGAAGATTTGTCTGGAAAGCGATTTCGTCAATGGTTTTAACAATTTTTGCCGTTTCGTCACTTGACTTCTTAATCATATCAATCGCTTTTGACATTCTACCCATTGCATCGTTACCCTGCTCAGCAGATTTTTGAGCCGCACCGGCAAGAGATTTGGCCTGATTTGCGTTTTCGGCGTTCTGCTTTGTCATGGCTGCCATCTCTTCAAGACTGCTGCTTACTTCTTCGATACTGCTTGCCTGTTCCTGCGCACCTTGCGAAAGGGTCTGAGCTCCTGTGCTGATTTGATTACTACCGCTTGCAACCTGTTCTACAGCCGACTGAACTTGACTTAAAGCCTCATCAAGGGACTGAATGGCTTTATTGATGTTATCTTTAAATTCTCCAAGTTGTCCATTGTAGCTTCCAACAACTCTCTTACTTAGATTTTTATCGGCCGCGGCAGCCATAACCTGCATAGCTTCGTTTACAGGATTAATAACCGCATCGAGAATATCATTTACTCCTTTGACAATATCACGATAAGCTCCTTTGAACTTTTCGGCTTCCCCTCTTGTGGCAAGCTTGCCATCGACTGCTGCCTTAGTGAGCATAGTTGCTTCTGCAATGAGTCCGCGTACGGCTACAACGGTATTTTGAATTGCCGGTGAAATTTCGTCCTGATTGTCTTTTGGCTTCATATCAGTTGACACATCGCCTTCGCCAATCTTTTTGACTACTGCCAATACATTGTTCTGTAAATCATCAGAGAAAGAATCCATAGCACGGGCAAGAACACCAATTTCATCTTCTCTATCCATCTTCAGTCGCATACCAAGATGACCCATACTCATCTCTGTCATCATATCTACACCTTTTTTAAGCGGTGTTGTAATTGAGAATGTGAGGAGCAAACCAATTATAATTGCAGCAAGAACGCCAACTACAATAACAGCAATCATTATACCTCGTGCATGCTCGTATGTTGCTGTGTTTTCTTCCGCGGTTTGCTTTGCGAATCCAATTTTGCTTGCAACCATTGTCTCAATTGCATTCTGTTCTGCCCTTGCACTTGTAGCAGCTGGACCATCTACCAAAGCCCATGCTTCAGCATCTTTATTAGCTCTTGCATATTCTTTAATTCTGTCCAAATGGCCACGGAACTCCCGTCTTGCATTTTCGAAATCCTGAAACATCTTTTTTCCTTCCACAGAAAAAAGCGTCTTTTCATAAGATTCAGCATTCTTACTAATAATAGCTGACAATTCATCAATGCGTGCTATTCTACGATTGATTGTTTCAGGATCATTAGCCCGTATAGCATCCCGCATATTTACCCGAACCTGATGGAAAGAAGCTTGCATAACTCCTAATTCGCCAAGAGGCACTGTCATATTCTCATATAGGTGAATATCACCAAGATCAATTTTATGCATTTGTTCAATGCCATAGTATCCTATAAAAGCAGCAATTATCGAAACAATCAAAAACCCACCAATCAACTTTGGTCCAATTTTTACTTTGTTTAACATTTTTTCTCCCTTTTTGTTATTTAACCTTACTTACAGCCACAATTTCTTTATCCGTTAACACTCTATCAATATCGAGCAGAATAATAACGCGCCCTTTTGCCTTTGCCATTCCCAAAATGAATTGCGTATCGAGCTGACCGCCAAATTCAGGGGTATCTTCGATATCGGAACCTTGAATATCAAGCACTTCTGAAACAGCATCAACAAGAATTCCCATTTCGAGCGATTCGCCCGCTTTGCGCACTTCGACAACAATGATACAGCTTTCGGCTGTAGTCTCTACCTTTTCCATCCCAAACTTGATACGGGTTTCAATAACGGGAATTACCTTGCCGCGCAAGTTGATAACCCCTTTTACAAAATCTGGCGTTCTGGGAATATGGGTGATATCCATAAGTCCGATAATTTCGCGGACCTTAAGGATTTCGAGTCCATACTCCTCCTCTCCGAGCCGGAAGGTTAGGTACTTGCCTCCCCTTTTAGCTCCTTCGCCTTTGCGGGACACCACCGCTTCGGCTGCTTCAGTTACTGCCATTTGACCTCCTGTATTTTAATGGTTCCATGTGTTGACAACCCCCTTTAGTCCCCCTTTTTTCAGAGCAAAAAAGGGGGAACGATTTTTCCACTCCCCTCCCTTTTTTCCCTTTGGGAAAAAGGGAGGGGCGGGGGTGGGTTTGCTTTTCACAGCGTTTTATCCACCGCCAACTCCACCAAACCCTTTACATCAAGAATTAATCCAACCCTGCCATCTCCGAGTATTGAAGCACCGGAGATACCCTTTGTTTCACGGAATTCACCTTTTAGACTTTTAATTACAACCTGCTGCTGCCCCAGTATTTCATCTACCATAATTCCATACGACTTTCCTTTATGCTCAACTATCATTACAATTGCTTCACATGGATTATTCTTATTTGCTTTTTCGCTAAACACCTTGCTCAACCGAATAAGCTGAATTAATGAACCCCTGACATTTACAACTTCACCTTTACCCTGAATAGTAGAAACATCCTTTTGCTCTGGCTGTATCGACTCTTTTATCGAAATTATTGGCATAAGGTAGCGCTGTTCGCCAACTTTAAGAATCATCCCATCAAGGATTGCCATTGTTAGTGGAAGCCGAATTGTAAAAACGCTCCCCTTGCCTTTTTCGGAAGCGATTGAAACCATCCCGCCTAATTTCTCGATATTTTTTCTGACCACATCCATACCTACTCCACGACCGGAAACATCTGTAATCTTCTCGGCAGTCGAAAAACCTGGTTCGAAAATAAGCTGAAACAGTTCGTTATCTGATAAATCAGTATTTTCCTTTATCAGCTTTCGTTCAATTCCCTTTTTTCTTATGGCATTACAATCAAGACCTTTGCCATCATCAACTACCTCAATAATGATATTTCCACCCTGATGGTAGGCGTTGAGGCTAATGTGGCCGATTTCGGATTTACCTTTTGCAGAGCGATCGGCAGGAAGTTCTATTCCATGATCGACACTGTTGCGTATCATGTGTACCAAGGGATCGTTTATCTGCTCAACAACATTTTTATCGAGTTCTGTTTCGGCGCCACTTATAGCTAATTCAACCTTTTTGCCGGACTTTACCGAAAGGTCCCGTACAAGGCGTCCCATTTTTTGAAATGTTGCCTTTATTGGTACCATTCGAAGCGACATGGCAATAAATTGAATATCGCGAACAATTTTGGATAAATGGCTGACATTTTTACTGAGTTGCTGGTCACTGCGGCCAAGAACAACCGAGTTTTGCGATATGAGTGTTTGCGAAATAACAAGCTCTCCAACCATGTCGATTAAGCCGTCAAGTTTTTCTACGCTTACCTTTACTGCTCCACCTTCCTGCTTTATAGATGCCGTATCAATTTGTTTTCGTAGCGCATCTGAAATTTCTTTGGCTGAAATTTTTTCGTTGTCTAGCAGTATTTCGCCTAATTTTCTTTCGCCATCTTCTTCCTGCTGAATCTTTAGCGCGTTATCAACATCTTCTTTTGAAACCATGTTTGCATCTACTAATATTTGCCCAAGTGGTTTCTCTGGCTTGATTGTAATTTCTTCTTTTGAGGCAATCGCTTTGGCTTCAAGTTTTGAACTCGTAAGCCTAACGGTTTTATCGATAAGTTGTTCAATAGAGGGGTACTGAAAGGAAGAAAAATCTTTTCCGCAAATCTGTAGTTCTACAAAACCGATCAGTTTACGCAACATATCAAGTACTTCAAAAATCAGATCGACACATTCTCTGTCCATCCCAATCCTGCCATTTCGGGCATGATCAAGCAGTGTCTCTGCATTATGCGCAATGCGGTTGATATGGTTAAGCGCCAGAAAACCGGACACTCCCTTTATGGTATGAAGTGGACGGAATATTTCGTCAAGAATAGCAAAATTTGAGGGTTTTGTTTCGAGTTCCAATACTCTTACTTCGATATTTTCAAGATGCTCTCTTGCCTCATGTATGAAATCTGAATAGATGCTTGCGTCTTCAATTTCCGACAGATTTATTAATTCAGGTATTGTCTCATAATCCCCTTTAAGATTGCTAATTAATTCGTCAAGCCTTAGACATTCATCTGGAAACCTTTTTGCCATTCCAGTTGCAGTGTCGCCAATACATAATTGAAAGGTTTTTTTAACGATATCGACAACAAGAAGAAGTAGATCGATATCTTTTGAGGAGAGGCGAAATGGCTTATCCCGTAGCAATGCAAAAACCCCTTCGTATCGATGGAGAAGTTCGGATATCCCAGTAAGGCCGGCAAAACCGGTCTCACCTTTCAGTGTGTGCACTGCACGAAATATCGCGTTAAGAAGCTCCTTACTGTATGATTTTTTTTCAAGTTTGATAAGGTCAGACTCAAGTTCTTCAACAGTTGCAATTGCCGACGAAGCATATTCTCTTATTTCATCATGATTTACAGCAGGCTTGGCGATAGGACAATCTAAAATTACATGGCTTTCAATCTCCCCAATCATTGCAGTTATTTTTGAAATTCCCTCATCGCGTCTTTTAAATTCTCCCATTATAAAAGATTCCAATACATCACAGAATTGCTTAAGCGCATTTTTTAATGGATCCTGCTCCTTGTCTGATATTGACTTATAGATTTCTTCGGCGCTTTTAAGAACTTCCCCAACGGATCCGAGATTGTTAAAGTTTGCGCGAGCTACTGCTATCGACAACCCTCTTATTGCAGGAGCGAAAATATTCATATAGTTAACCAGCCCTCCGTCATAGCTGAGATAAAATCCTGTTCACTGTCAAAAATGCGCATAACACGACTCAGGTTTAATTCTTCAATTTTTTGCCTTACTCTTGTTTCGCCTGTTACAAGAACAAGTTGTCCCTTAAGTTCGGCAACCCGTTTCCATAAATAGACTATCACTCCCATACCATAGCTTCCGAAATAACCACTCGCCGAAAGATTTATCAGCAACTTGACTGTACCAGAATCAACTATTTCGTCTCCAAGTGATCTCAATGAAGTAGCAGTATCCTCCGTCAGCTCTCCAACAATATCAATCATTTTCCACTCTTTAACCTGCCGTAGCGCAACACCCTTACGAATCCTTTTTGCTGCGACAGGGCTACTTTCACCTGTTTTTACAGATTTAATTCGGGATAAATATCCGGCAATTTTAAGATTGGCCTCTTCGGCTCTGTGAATAACATTCACAACATGGTTTAAGAGTTCGTCTAATCTGAAAGGTTTGTCAAGGTAATCCCTGCATCCATTTCGTATCAGCTTAATCAGTAGTTCCCTATCGCCATGACCGGTTAACACAAGGACAGGGAGAAAAATACCAATCTTTTCAAGTTCTTCAATAAGGGTCAACCCATCGATGTGTGGCATTTTTATATCTGTTATAAGCAAGTCGATTTGTTGTGACTCATTGTATCTGCCATTAATAATATTAAGAGCCTCCATTCCGTTTGCAGCTTGAATGGTTTCAAATCCGGTATCCTGAAGAGTTTCTGCAATAAGCTTTCTAATTCCGCTATCGTCCTCAGCAATTACAACTGTTTTTGAATTTTGGTCAGCCACTTACACCTCCTCCCAGACTCTTACGAATTATGGTTTCGAGACTTTTAAAATCAACCGGCATTATTAATGAACAGATTGGTGACACGGATATAGCCTTGCGCTGCAACTCCATAGAATCATTTTCGAGAATAAAAACTATCGACAGTTTCGGGAATCGTCTCTTTGCTTCTACAGCAATATGAAATCCTCTGTTGTTAGAAAAAGCTCCATTGATTAACAGAAGTCTGGTAGATAGGTTTAACGAAGCAAGCAGACCGGCTTCTTCGTAGAATTGCATCAACTCAATTTTTCGTTCAACAATGTACTCAGCAAAACTTTTAACGAACACTTCATTATTGTCGGCCATAAAAACGCGTGCCTGTGAGAATTCTTTTTGCTGCATAGTTGCATAAGTAAATGCAAAGAGCAAGCCATTAATAAAATTTATTGCTAACACATTGTTTTATTTGGCGTTATTTTTCATGGAAAATTAATACCAGCTTTATTCGTTTGCAAAGTGCTGCCTTTATGATACACACTCGCGTCAAGCTGATAAAGCCTTAATTATCAATAGCTTATATTTCCCCTATCCTTTACTAAGAGAAAACACTAACTTAACTCACGCCATAACTACAAATAAATACAGTGAGTTAGGTGGTGTTGTAAAATAGAGACAGCGGTGTAGCGTATTAGCAACACCTTGCAAACGAATTTTTTAGGAATTTAAAATTATATAGTTGCAGTCGCTCTTATTTTGAACTATATTTATAATTAATGAACTACTAATGAACCATAGGAGGGTTTACATGCATTCAATTACTATTCATGATCTTGACACATCATTGTGGCAATTGGTTAAAGAAAAGGCAAAGAACGACGATCAAAGTCTTAACAAAACTATAAAGGGCCTATTAGAACAAGCATTAGGTGTTAAAAAGGAAAGGAATAAAAATTCAAAAAACGAATTCAAGGAGTTTTGTGGAGCATGGTCAGATGCTGAAACAAAAGAATTTGATCTCGCAGTTAGTGATATGAGAAAAGTTAATGTTGCGGATTGGAAGTAAATGAAAAAAATAATTCTTGACACAAATGCATATTCGAGACTTATGAATGGCGAAAACGCTGTTCTTGATGTACTTTCAGACGCAGAAACAGTTTATTTTTCGATCTTCGTAATCGGCGAATTATACGCTGGCTTTGCAGGCGGAAAACATGAAAAAACAAATCATGCAATTCTCAACAATTTTATTGAAAAGCCAACTGTAAAATTACTGAGTGCAACCATTGAAACTTCAAGAATATTCGGAATTGTTAAACATTCCCTTAAACAAGAAGCAACACCTATACCACTCAATGATGTATGGATTGCAGCACATTGCATTGAAACGGGTTCAACTCTAATTACTTATGATTCACACTTCAGACATGTCAAAGGACTAATGATCTGGAATTAGTTGTGCAACTTTTCCTTGGCTTTTCCTCTCTTCTGCTACTTATTTTTGTAGTGTTAATAGTCGATAAACACTACAATAACGGGACCAAAAAATAATGAACAAAATAATGCAAAAAGTCATGCTGGCGCCAAATATACTTAAAATGGTTATTGAGGCTAAGGAGATAGCCACGCAACGAAAAGCAGGCCAATTTATAATGCTTAAAATTGACGAAGAGGGCGAAAGAATACCGCTTACAATAGCGGATGCTGATCCTACGGCAGGTACAGTAACGATTATTGCACAAGTTGTTGGTAAAACTACTGCCCAGCTTGCTGCAATGAATGAAAACGACTACATACTCGATTTTGCAGGACCTCTCGGACAACCAACACACATTGAAAAGTTTGGAACAGTAGTCTGTATTGGCGGTGGCATAGGTGTTGCGCCACTTCATCCAATCGCACAATCATTAAAAAAGGCTGGAAATAAGGTGCTATCCATTCTTGGCGCTCGTGACAAATCTCTGATCATAATGGAAGAGGAGCTCCGCGCCGCAAGCCACCAAACAACTATTGTCACCGATAATGGCTCTTATGGCGATAAGGGATTCGTAACGGATGCTCTTAAAAAAATTGTCGCTTCTGGTGAAAAAGTCGATCTTGTTGTTGCAATTGGACCACCAATAATGATGAAAATGGTTTCGTTGCTTACAAAAGAGCTTGGAAATATTCCTACTCTTGTTTCGCTTAACACAATAATGATTGACGGAACAGGTATGTGCGGTGGCTGCCGTGTTACAGTTGGAAACAAAACCAAGTTTGTCTGCGTAGATGGACCTGAATTCGATGGACATCAGGTTGATTTTGACGAGATGATGCGGCGGTTATCTTCGTACAAAAAGTACGAAGCGGAATCAAATGAGCGATATAACCACTCCTGTAAGATAGGACACTAATACAATGGAAACAAGGGAAATACTCGAAAAATCGGCAACGCTTACTGCAAAAGAAAGAGCAGCCATCCCCCCACAGGTGATGGCGGAACAATCACCAGAAGTACGAAAAGCAAACATAAAGGAGGTGCCGTTAGGTTTTACCGAAAATGAAGCACGCCTTGAAGCTGCTCGCTGTCTCCAATGCAGAAACAAACCATGCGTTGCAGGTTGTCCGGTTGGAATCGACATTCCTGCCTTTATGGCATTAACTGCTGCCGGAAATTTTAGTGGTGCAATCGCCAAAATTAAAGAGACCAACCTGCTTCCGGCAGTCTGTGGGCGTGTGTGCCCGCAAGAAGAACAGTGCCAAAAGCCATGCACTCTCGGCAAGGTATTAAAAGATCAATGTAAAGCAGTGTCAATAGGTCGCGTCGAACGCTTTCTCGCTGATTGGGAACGCGAAAAAGGAACTGTTGACATACCTGCAATACCAGCAAGTACAGGGAAAAAGGTTGCCGTTGTTGGTTCGGGACCTGCCGGTTTGACTGTTGCAGGTGACCTGCGTAAAAAGGGACATGAGGTAACTCTTTTTGAGGCGTTGCATAAACTTGGAGGCGTTCTTGTTTACGGTATTCCGGAATTTCGCCTGCCCAAAGTAATAGTTCAAAAGGAGGTTGACCTCCTTTCTAAAATGGGTGTAACCATTCGTAAAAATTTTATTATTGGCAAAACAAGGACAATTGAGCAGCTAATAACCTTGGATGGTTTTGACGCGGTGTTTGTTGGTACAGGCGCCGGTCTCCCCTATTTTATGGGAATAGAAGGAGAAAATCTGAATGGCGTTTATTCTGCAAATGAATATCTCACTCGCGCTAATTTAATGAAATCATATGATTTCCCATTATCGTCAACACCCATTCGAAAGTCAAAAAGCGTTATAGTGGCTGGCGGTGGAAATGTGGCTATGGATGCTGCCCGTACCGCCCTCCGATTAGGTTCAGAAAAAGTTTACATAGTTTACAGAAGATCCGAGGCGGAAATGCCAGCACGGCTTGAAGAGGTGCATCACGCAAAAGAAGAGGGGATAGTATTCAATGTTCTCATGAACCCCGTTCGACTGCACGGCGATTCGCAGGGTGAACTTGTTGGTGTTGAGTGCATAAGAATGGAACTTGGCGAACCCGACACATCTGGACGCAGGCGCCCTGTACCCGTTGAAGGCTCAAACTTTATTATAGACGCGGACACCTTTATTGTTGCAATTGGGAATGGCCCAAACCCACTTATCCCAAACACTACAAAAGAGATTCAAACCAACAAGTGGGGAAACATCATTGCCGATAAAGAAACGAGCGCAACAACGATGGCCGGAGTATATGCTGGAGGTGACATAGTTCTTGGGGCAGCAACAGTTATTCTTGCTATGGGCGAAGGTCGTAGGGCGGCAAATGCCATTCACAATTATATTTCTTCAAAAAGTTAATTTATGATAGTCGATTCTATAGAAAACTATCACTATTACGCCAATAATGGAACTGCACTCGAAAAAGGGCTGCGTTTTCTTGCAGAAACCGCTAATTTATCCTCACTTAAAGATGGCAGATACGACATAGACGGTTTAAATTGTTACGCGCTTGTGCAGTCGTATGAAACTGTTCCACCAAACGAAAAACGGTGGGAGTCGCATAAAGATTACATCGACATCCAGTTTGTAGTTTCGGGTGAAGAGATTTGTTGCTATACCCCCACTTCAACGCTTTTAGTAGAAGAAGACCTTACCCCAAAAACGGATCTTATTTTTTACAAGCAAAGCGCGTTAGGCGTAAATATCCCCCTTGGTGCAGGATCGTTTGCGATATTTTACCCACATGACGGACACAAACCAGGTGTCCAAAGCTCCATTAACATGGCTTTACCTGTAAAAAAGATCGTAATTAAAGTAATAAATTAATCTGGGAAAAGCGCATAAAAAAACTTTATAAAATACTTTGACAAAGCATATTACAAAGTATAATATTTAATGCGTGCGAAAGCAACGAAGATACAACCGTTCATTGGTACTTGCCTCGTTATATGATGGAGATAAAACTGCTCCAGACATAGCACTCGAAACCAGATATTCTCGCCCTACTGTCGATACAATACTAGCAGAACTCATCGCCGCCAATCTTGTCGAAGTGGCCGGTAACGCAGAATCAAGGGGAGGCAGGTGTGCCCAACTTTTTTCGCTATCCCGCGCCAGACGAACTGCTATCGGCATAGCAGTTGCGGTACCTAAAATAGCCGCGGTTCTCATTGATGCCAGTGGCAAACTTTTAGGCGAAAAGGAGATATCAATACCGCTTTGGTGTCCGGCGGATGCCTTCATTTCTCACCTTGAAACACTCGTAAGTGAACTCGCCTTATCTGTTCCCGACTGGCTCTCTTTTTCCGGGATAGGTATTGCCGTACCAGGTATCGTAGATACCGAAAAAGGAATATCACTTTTTTTTTCACGACTCTCAACATTTTATAACACCCCCATAAAAGCAATGCTCGAAGAAAAACTAAAGCTTAAAGTAGAATTGTCGAGATATCTCGGAACCGCCGCAATTGCCGACCTCTACACCTCACCCAAATCTTTTATCAATCCCGTACTTTATATTGAGCTTGGTGAAGGAATCGAAATGTCTCTTATTGACAATGGGCGCCCATACAGGGGAGCAATAGGCAACGAAGGAGGACTTGGACACACAGTAGTTGAAAGAAATGGAAGAACCTGTTTATGCGGCAACAGCGGATGTCTTGAGGCCTACGCCTCAAATCGTGTGCTTATGGATGAAGCAACCCTACGCATAAGAAATGGCGAACAATCACTTCTATCTATTAGCAGAGAATTAACCGACTCCGACTTTTACGCAGCTGTCAACAATGGTGATCGGTTAGCGACCGACATCGCCATGACCGGTATGCGCTATTTGTCCATTGGTATCGCAAACACTGTAAACCTACTCAATCCTGGAACAGTTATTATTAGCGGAGCTATTGCAGGTGCCGGCGAACAATTTTTATCACAATTTGAAAAAGAGATACGGACCAACTCGCTAAAGATCCACTCAGAAAAGATGACTATCAAATTTTCGTTTTTTAATCTCGCTGACGGGGCAAAAGGTGTTGCTTTATCACGAATTCACAAAGAACTCGGTCTTTTTGATATTTTAAATCTCAAACAAAAGGGGGCTACTTATGGCAGATTTTGAAGGAATGGGAAAAGCTTTGCAATCAGGTAAAGCTGCAGAAGTGGAAAGACTCGTCAAGGAGGCTCTTGCGGAGGGAGTTGCCGCCGAGAAAATCCTTAAAGACGGGTTAATCTCAGGGATGAATGTAATTGCAGTCAAATTCAGGAACAACGAGGTATTTGTTCCCGAAGTACTTATTGCAGCGAGAGCCATGAAATCAGGACTAACTCAGCTCGAACCAATTCTTGTAAAGAGCGGTTTTCAGCCTATCGGCAAGGTTGTCCTCTGTACAGTAAAAGGCGACCTCCACGATATTGGCAAAAACCTTGTTGCTATGATGCTTAAAGGCGCTGGATTTGAAGTTGAAGATCTCGGCATCGACAAGTCTGGAGAAGCGGTTGTTGCAAAAATAAAGGAAAAGGGCTACTCAATGGTTGGCCTCTCCGCTCTCCTCACAACTACCATGCCGGCAATAAAAGATACTATTGATGCATTCAAAGCAGCTGGTATCCGCGATAAAGTAAAAATCGCAATCGGCGGCGCACCAGTAACGCAGGCATATGCCGACGAAATAGGTGCCGACGGCTACGCCGACGATGCAGCGTCTGCTGTTGATGTTTTTAAGCGATTTGCTGAAGAATTAAAATAAAGTATATTAAGTTGTTAATTCGGGGTGTAGCGCAGTCCGGCTAGCGTACTTCGTTCGGGACGAAGGGGTCGGAGGTTCGAATCCTCTCACCCCGATTTTTTTAATCTTCTGTCGCTGTAAAAATACAATGAAAACTAATCGTTATCAGGAAGACCGTAGAAAAAAAATACTTTCCTATTTGTCCGAAAAACAGGAAGCGACTGTCGATCTTCTTGCCAATTTGTTCAATGTTACCGGAGCTACAATTCGAACAGACCTCACTTCCCTAACGAAACAGGGAAAAGTGATTAGAACTCTCGGCAAGGCGATGCTGATGCCTCAAGGCCCCCTCTTCCCGTTGTCTGACAGATTAAAAACCATGACGGCAGCCAAAGAGACAATAGGTAAAATCGCAGCAACGCTTATTAATGAAGGTGAGATAATTGCACTTGATGCAAGTTCGACCTCGCTGGCCCTTGCGAAAAACATAAAAAACCTTAATAACCTTACCGTAATCACCAATTGTCTTGCAGTGGCCAACGAGTTTATTGACAAACCATTAATCAAACTAATAATGCCTGGCGGCTGCCTACAACATGAAAATGCTGCTATCACAGGAATGGACGCTGTAAATTACATAGCAAATCTGCGAATAAACACTTCATTTATAGGTGCCCGAAGCTTGAGCCTCGACCACGGCTTGGGTGATAGCGACCAACCTATTATCGACTTTAAAAAATCTCTAATGCGAGTAAGTAAAAAAGTCATTCTTTTGGCCGATTCAAGCAAGTGGGGAATGCTCTCCCTTATGTCGTTCGCTAACTTTTCAGAAATTAATACACTTATATCTGACAAGGACATCCCTCACGAAAATAGAACTAAACTGGAACAAATGGGGGTATCCGTAATAACGGATTAGCCCAATTCATTCTTTTTCCTGACTTCTGACGCTGTCTGATTTTTTTACATATTTGATCCTAAATTCCGCAGTCTAACCTGTATTTTTTCCTGACTTCGCCGGTTTCGACCTTGACTAAAAGATAAACGCTGTTTTTTGGCTAAAAACGGCACTTTTTGAGTAA
>CAZPWS010000035.1:0-31597 GCA_964590225.1 uncultured Fibrobacterota bacterium | reverse complement strand
GCAAAATCTATCTGGCCTACCACCTAAGGAAATCTCGCTAATCTTTATCGCTGTGCCCAATGAAACCATCTTGATGCGGGCACAAATTAAAGAGTATATTCTAAAATACGAAACGGAGAAAATTCCATGAGTAAGAGTCTCCAAATGACGAGTCTATCTGATATCGAACTTAAAGTCAATGGAACACAAACCATTGAAGAAGTTCTGATGGAGGCGCTCATAAATGAGGCCAAGCGAAGAGGTATTGAAATTGGAAAAGAGCTTGGTATAGAAACAGGCAAACAAGAAGCTCTTGATTCTTTGCGCTCAGAAATCGAAGAACATATTAAAGAATATTTTACATCGATATCTACATTGAAAAATGAAATTAAAGAAAAGACATTAAAAGAATTTCCTTCTGCTGAAATAATTGATTTCAAGACTTTTTTTCTCCCACTTTCTAACGAATTGAACCTATTTGTAATTTTTGATCATATCTCAGTCGAAGAAGATTTTAAAATCGGTCTCATGCTTTCCGCAATCGAGAGTGAATGGCTTGTTACAAAAAACAAATATTGCGATATCATGTATATTCGTAATTCAGAGAGTATGGATATTTCCTCGATAAAACGGGACTATCCTTTCAGTCTGAAGGCTTGAGATGTCTGATTCTTCAGAACATCTAGCACACGCTAAACATAACCTTGAATTTCTTAAATCGTTTATAGAGTCTAAGAAGTTTAATGACTGGACTATTACAGTATCATTTTATACTGCGGTTCATCTAGTGGAATATGCTATTGCAAAACTCGGACAACTTACATACTGTGGTAAAACGCTGACGAAGATACACCATTCAAACCAGCTGCCAAGCGTTGCCGCCAGTTGTGGCATTGGACGGCCAGAAGGTTTAGTCGTCGACACTAAAAGTCAGCACGAATTAAGAAACATTTTGGTCAATGGCACGGATGAATTAAAAGGTGTTTCAGAAAACTATATATTGTTGTATAAAAAAAGCAGAGTATCAAGATATCAGCAGTACAAATGGCAGGATGGAGAAATTGATATGTTCATAAAATATGCTGCCAACCCAGTTTTTAAATGGTTTGATGATAATTTTAAAACCAAATTGACCCTTTAGATGGGATTTTTCGGTTTCGGCTTTCAGAAAATTATGCGAAATTTGTCCAGTGCATAGTCTATTTTCATTGTAAACAATCCATGAATAAAAAAGAACTGTCTGAACGGGATTTTTGCACGAAATTTATAACTCCAGCTATTGAAAATGCTGGCTGGGACATTCACACACAGGTTCTTGAAGAATTTCATCTCACTAAAGGTCGGGTAATAGATCGTGGACAGCTTCATTCAAGGACAAAAAACAAGCGTGAGGATTATGTTCTCTTTTGCAAGCCAAATATTCCAGTTATAGCCCGTGATTTGTTAAAAAATGAACTGATTCATGCTTTGGGAGTTGGCAATTCATGAGTAGCAAGAAACATCAACAAAAAAACATCTCCATGATACGCTCTTCCGCCGCTGAATATTTGACTTATATCGCAGCCACTGGAGAGAATCAAACCAGTGTGGAAATGCGGTATGAGGATGAAAACATCTGGTTAACGCAAAAAATGCTGGCTACTCTTTATGATGTTTCTGTTTCCGCCATTAGTCAGCATATAAAAACAATTTTTTCCGATAATGAATTACAGCCTGAGGCAACCATTAAGAAATACTTAATAGTTCAAACTGAAGGAATGAGGGAGGTGCAGCGTCAGGTTGACCATTACAGCCTTCAAGTGATAATTGCCGTTGGTTTCAAAATTGAAAATGAACGAGCCGTACAGTTTCGTAAATGGGCCAATCGCATCGTAAAGGATTACACCATTCAGGGTTGGATCATGGATGTTGAGCGCCTTAAACACGGTGGAAGCGTATTGAGCACGGATTATTTTGAGAGACAATTAGAAAAAATTCGTGAAATCCGTCTTTCTGAACGCAAGTTTTATCAGAAAGTCACGGATATTTATGCAACAGCACTGGACTATGACCCCTCTGCAACGGCAAGCAAGAGGTTTTTTGCTGCTGTTCAAAATAAAATGCACTATGCTATCCACGGGCAGACCGCCGCTGAAATTATTGTAAACCGTGCACATCATCAGAGGGAAAATATGGGGCTGACAACATGGGAAGGAGCACCGGAAGGAAAAATCCACAAGTACGATGTCTCAATTGCCAAAAATTATCTGAATGAGTTTGAAATGGCTCAAATGCAGAGAATCGTTTCTGCTTATCTTGATATCGCAGAAGTTCAGGCAATACGCAAAATTCCCATGACAATGGATGACTGGGAGAAACGGCTTGCAGGATTTTTAAAACTATGGGATAGAGATGTACTTAATGATGCTGGAAAAGTGACTGCAGAACTGGCCAAAGAACATGCGGAATGTGAATTTGAGAAATTCAGGATTGTGCAGGATAGACTTTTTGAAAGTGATTTTGATAAGATGATCAAACAAATAGGAGCTTTGAAAGAAAAAGAGCGATAGTGGAGATTAAAGCGTACCCATGAGGAATCGAACCTCAAACCTGCGGATTAGAAATCCACTGCTCTATCCAGTTGAGCTATGGGTACAATTTAGAATAACTGTTTAAATACCCGCAACCCAGCGGAGCTGGGTAAGATTCTCTAAGGCAAAATTGCCATAAGAAAACACAATGAGCAATTTTACCTAAGAGAATCTATATCGGGGCAGAGGGATTCGAACCCCCGACCCTCTGGTCCCAAACCAGATGCGCTAGCCGGACTGCGCTATGCCCCGTAATTTTCGGTAGAGAAGATAACTTTTTTTAAAGATTGAATACAAAAATAAATGAATAATATTTGATAGTAGGGACATTAAAATGTATATTGTATACAATATACAACAATGAAGAATAATAATATGGCAAAAGTAGCTCCCTCTATTAGGCTTGATACCCTTCCTGAGCAGGTATTTACCCGCATCAAGAAGATGATTTTGTCGGGAGAGTTGAAAGGTGGGGATAAAATTCCTGAAATTCGTATTGCAGAAGAGCTTGGTGTTTCGAGAACTCCTATCAGGGAGGCACTTAGAAAACTTGACGAATACGGATTAATTTCGATTAAACCTCGCCGTTTTGCGGAAGTCTTGAACATGACACACGACGAGGTTGTTGAGCTTACACTAATTCGGGTTCATCTTGAGAAGCTTGCGGTTGCTCTTTTCATTGAAAGATCTACTCCGGATGATATTATAGCTCTTAAAGCCCTTGTTACCGAGTCGAAACAATTGTTCGATTCAAAGGATATTGGCGGTTTTTATGAAAAAGATAGTCAATTCCATATTGAAATTGCTCATAGGTCAAGAAATCCCTTTATATCAATGGTTATGGAAAAATTGGACGCCAAAGTTCAGCTTTCAAGACTGGTTAAACCTTTGAATGAAAGCGACATTCTTGGGGCTTTGCGGGAGCATGAGCAGCTTGTAGATTATTTAAACGAAAAAAATGCAGTATTAGCTATAGACTTTATTGAAAAACATATAAACAACAACCTATAAGTCAAAGGAGTCATCTAATGGGTAAGGAGTTTCCATTTGCGCCGGTAAAAGTTAAGCCAATTAAAACCAAAAATCGGGTGATTAAAACAGCTATTCCGGTTCCTGCTTCAAAGGCTGTAGTGAGTGATTTAAGAAAATTCGAACCGGTCTCTATGAGCGGGCAGCCGCTTGTGGTTTGGGACCGTGCTGTAGGATGTCATGTGTTTGACAAATGGGGTAATCAGTGGCTCGATTTTTCCTCTGGTGTTCTGGTAACAAACGCCGGACACGGAAACCAGGAAATTGTCAAAGCCATTGTAAATACAGCAAAAAAACCGCTTCATACAAGTTATTGCTTTCCTAATGCAGAAAGAGCGGAGCTTGTAAAGTATATAGTTAAAAATGTAGCTCCAAAATATCTCGATAAGGTTTTCTTGTTAACTACAGGTAGTGAGGCTTGTGAATGTGCAATAAAAATTGCAAGAGCATATTCTCATAAGATTGGCGGAAAAAATAAGGATGTTATTATCTCGTTTGAAAGTGATTTCCATGGCAGAACCATGGGTTCGCAAATGGCAGGCGGCATACCAGGACTTAAGGATTGGATTGTCAACCATGATCCAAATATGGTTAATGTGCCATGTCCTGATGGCTTTCGAGGTTCGCAGAGCTTTGATGTTTTTCTCAAAACACTTAAGGCGAAGGGGGTACAACCCAAGAATATCGCTGGTGTAATTATGGAATCTTACCAAGGGGGGAGCGCTATTCTGCTGCCCAAGGAGTATATGCAAAAACTGAGAAAATTTCTTGATGACAATAAGGCACTCTTGATATTCGATGAGGTACAAGCCGGTTTTGGCAGAACGGGGAAAATGTTTTGCTTTGAGCATTATGGAGTAAAGGCCGATATGATAACCTGTGGTAAAGGTATTAGCTCTGGACTTCCTCTCTCCGCAGTGATTGGCCATTCAAAATGGATGGATGTATTTGCACCAGGTTCTATGACCTCAACACACACAGGTAATCCAATAGTTTGTGCCGCTTCACTGGCGAATCTAAAGTATATACAAGGAAAAAAACTAGTTCAAAACGCTGCTACTCTTGGCAAGATAATGGCTGAAAGAGTAAAAAAACTGTGGAAAAAGTATCCAGAGTCAATTGGCCATGCTGCCTCTGTTGGACTTGTCGGCTCCTTGCAAATGGTTGCTACTCCCGCCTCAAACATGCCAGACCATGACACAGCCTTTTCCATAGTCAAGTATGCGGTTGAACATGGACTATTAATGTTTGGACCAGTTGGTAATGGCGGTGGGTCGGTTAAATTAGCTCCTCCCTTAACAATAACAAAAGAGCAACTTATTGAAGGACTCAATGTGTTGGAGGAGGCCTTTGACTTTGTTCTTAGCAATAAGAAAATCGAAGATCAGGCGAACGGATAATTGCTACTATGAATAATACAAAGGGAAAAATCGATGTTTTAATTGTGGGCGGCGGAATGATCACCCACGATCAAATATTGCCTTCAATTTATCAGCTTCAGCGGCTTGGTGTAGTTAATTCAATTTCAGTTTCGGCACTTAATGGCGCCCCGCTAAAAGCGCTCGCTGAGGCTCCAGCGCTAAACGAAGCCTTTCCGGGGCAAACATTCGCGTCGTATCCTGATTATAAAACGGTTGACAACAATAAACCATATCCCGAATTATTTAAAGAGGCGCTTAAGGCTCTATCTCCTCAAAGTGCTGTGGTTATAGCGTTACCTGATCAGCTGCATTATGCTGCTGTAAAGGAGGCGCTTAATGCCGGACACCATGTCTGTTGTGTTAAGCCGCTCGTGCTTAAATATGAACAGGCAATTGAAATTGAGGAAATGGCTTTCGCAAAGGGGCTTGTAGTTGGGGTGGAGTACCATAAAAGGTTTGACGACCGCTCTCTTATTGCCAGACGGAGGTATAGAGCTTCACTTTTTGGTGAATTTAGAATGGGTCAGGCCAGACTCATTGAACCTTGGTACTATCGCAACTCAAATTTTCAGAATTGGTGTACTGTTGAGAATTCCGATGCCTTCGCGTATGTAGCCTGTCACTACATTGATCTTGTCGCTTTTATTACAGGATTAAAACCTGTAATGGTTAATGTGTATGGTATTGCTGAGCCATGGCCAAATGGGAAAAAAGGATTTCTCTGGACAGATGGTCGGGTTGTCTGGGAAAACGGAGCGGTACTAAATGTACAGAATGGCTTTGCGTATCCGAATGCTGCCCCTGGCGGTAACTCGCAAGGAATGATGCTCTTTTTTAATGGGAAAGAGGATGGTGGCTATCTTGAGCAGATGGATTCTTTTAGAGGTGTAAAGCACTCATTCCCCGATAAAAAGGATAAACCTTATAACGAAGTTAATCCCGATTATTTTCAGTATGTTCCTTTTGGCGGTGAAGGGCTTAAACCGGTTGGCTATGGATACAGAAGTGTTGAGTATATTGTAAATGCAATGGTTCGGGCGAATGAGGTCACTACACTTGCAGATAGACAGCATCTTCTGGAATCTTTCGATAACGAGGGGATTATGGCAACTCCCAAAAATAGTTCCTACAATGAACTTGTGATGGAGGCTGGCAGGCTATCCATTTTAGCTGGAGGACGGGATGTTGTCATCGAGTATGGAAACAAGCCCTTAGTTCGCTATAAGCGTGAGAATGAGTATAAGAGCCACTGAATTTATTATCTTACAACCGATTCTTGGTCTCTCAAATGAGGGGGCGTAAAGGTTTCGACGGGTGTAGGAAGAATCGCGGCGCATGTCGAGGATTATGGTTGGCCTCGTAAAAAATCCATTACGATAGTAACTGGCGAATATGAATACGCCATGGCTGCCTAATTAAAAGGTAACCCGTTGTACCGGTTGCAAATTGTCTGCGGCGGCTGGATACAATGTCATAAAAGCGGACTGGTTTAACAGAGTGGCAGCGGGATCTGTTAAATGAGAAACTTCCGTTGTTGGTGTGACGCTGGCCTGTTTACCGGCAATGTGTCGCACGACAAAAGAAGGTAAACTAAACATGTAGTGACGCTTTTTGGATTATTCTCGGACGCGGGTTCGATTCCCGCCGCCTCCATTTTTCACTCTTTTTTTGACCTCTTAAGAGTTCTTAATTGTTCATTTCTTTTAAAAAGTTCTGCCTCGTAACCCTGCTTGTTTGGCGCATAAAAGTTTCGTGTTCCAATGCCGTTTGGCAGATACTCCTGTCCGGAAAATCCATCTGTTTCGTCGTGGTCGTATTTATAGTTTGCCGAATAACCAAGTTCTTTCATTAATTTTGTTGATGCGTTGCGAATATGCAACGGAACCGGTAGCGACCCGCTCCGCCTTATTTCTGCCGTTGCTTCGTTTGCAGCCATATATAATCGATTGCTTTTTGGCGCAAGAGCAAGGTAAACAACCGCTTCTGCAATTGCAAGAATACCCTCAGGTTTTCCGATCATTTCGTAAGCTTCTTTTGCTGATATGCATAATGTTAATGCCGAAGGATCTGCCAAGCCTATATCCTCAACTGCCATTCGGATAACTCTTCTAATTATGTAAAGAGGATCTTCTCCGCCTTCAACCATCCGATATAGCCAATAAAGTGCGGCTTGTGGGTCGCTTCCGCGGACAGATTTGTGAAGGGCTGATATGGTATTGTAGTGTTCTTCACCAGTTCTATCGTAAAGGAGTGCTTTTTTTTGTACAGCTTCTTCTATGTCTTCCTTAGAAATGGTCTTTCGTTCACCTGTCAAGGAGGCGGCGAACTCAAGGGTATTTAGTGCAAATCGGGCATCGCCATCGCTTATTGCGGCCAATAGAGTTTGTGCTTCTTCGCATATTGTTACAGATGGAGAAATAGTTGGAATTGCCCTTGTGATAATTTCGTTTATGTTTTTGTTACTGAGGGGGTTGAGCACAAATACCCTCATTCTTGAAAGAAGGGCAGCGTTTACCTCAAAACTCGGATTTTCTGTTGTAGCGCCAATTAGGATTATGGTTCCATTTTCAAGGTGGGGGAGAAAGGCGTCCTGCTGCGCCTTATTGAAACGGTGGATTTCGTCAAGAAAAAGAATCGTTTTCCTTTTAAGTCTGTACAGTCTCTCTTTTGCCTCTTCAATTACTGCTTTAACCTCTTTTATGCCCACTGTTACAGCGCTCATTGCTATGAAATGCGCTCCAGTCATATTTGCGATAATGTTTGCGAGGGTGGTTTTACCTGTGCCAGGCGGCCCCCAAAAGATCATCGATACAACGCTATCATTGTCTATCGCCTTTCTGAGGGCACCTTTTTCGGAAAGGAGGTGATCCTGTCCAACAAAATCTCCAATTACTTTTGGCCTTAATCTTTCAGACAGAGGAGTTAAAAGCAGTGATTTTTCGCTGTTTTCGGTAAATAAATCTGCCATATCTGTGCTAATATACATTAAAGGATGACTTTCTTTTTCATTTTAGGAAGCACAAATATTTATATTGGAGTAAATTTATTTACAATTCTTTTTAGTTTAGGAGTTTTTATGGCCAGACAATGTGTTGTAACCAAAAAGAAGGCGATGACGGGGAATTATGTTTCCCATGCAAACAACAAGACAAAAAGGCGCCACGGAATTAATCTTCTTGAAAAAAGGATTTGGATTCCGGAACAGAAAAAATGGGTGAAAGTAAAGATTTCAGCCAAAGCACTTAAAACCATCCAGAAGAAGGGTGCAACTTCTGTATTGAGCAAAGCTGGAGTAATCTAACTTCCGTCGCTGCAATTTTTAAAGGATGGTTTACGCGATAATATCTGATATCCATGCGAATGTCGCAGCGCTTGAGGCGGTACTTGCTGATATTGTGCATAGGAAAATTGACAAAAAGGTTTGCATAGGCGATATTGTCGGTTATTGTGCTGATCCCGTCGAAGCTATCGACTTAACAAGATCATTTGATACCGTATTAATGGGTAACCATGACTGCGCTATAAACAACATTACACTTGTAGAGAAATTCAATTTTCATGCTCGCCTTGCAATTGAGTGGACAGTCGAAAAGTTAAATCCTGCCGAGAAACAGTATCTTGCGTCTTTGCCATTAACAGCAGTTGATGGCAACATTACTTTTGTTCATGCTACTCCGCGTGATCCTCAAGATTGGGGATATATCATAAACATCGACGACGCTCTTGATGCCTTCAACTATTTCGGCACGCAAATCTGTTTTGTTGGGCATACGCATAATCCGGTTGTTGTGAACGAAAAGGGATCTGTTATTCTTGAAAAAAAAGTACAGCTTCGAAGTGACTGTCGTTATCTTATAAATGTCGGTAGTGTGGGGCAACCACGCGATGGCGATCCACGGGCATGTTATGTAATTTACAATTCCGAGACTGGTGTTGTTGAATATGTCAGAGTGTCTTACAATATTGGACAAACGCAGAGCCGCATGATCAAGGCAAAATTTCAGCCATTCCTGATTCACAGGCTTTCCGAAGGAAGGTAGAATATGATTACCGCCAAAACGATATCCGAAGGCGCTTCACTACAAGGGTGCCGCTGTCAGGCTATTATACTTCTTATAGATTCCGATAAACCGCTGTTTCGGGAACCAGAGTTTGATGCTATGGTAAAAGAGGTTCTTGCTGATGTAAAGGCAGGGAAACTGTCGGCTGAAAGGATTTATAGACCCCCTACCGGTTGGAAGGCTGATAGAGTCGTGGCTTTTCCGGTATCCCTTTATAAAAACTGTGGACCAATCGAAAGGGTAGAGGCTGCTTTCTCTAATGCTGTCAATTATTGCAAAAACCGTGGTTGGCACGATCTTTTGGTTTTGCTCAATTGTAAACACAGTTATATGGAAAGAATTTTTGACTCTCTTTTTCTGTCACAGTACTCATTTGCCAAATACAAAAGTTCTAAGGAAAATGGTCATAAAAAAGACAATCTTACGGTCACTTTTGCCTTGCCTAAAGATGGTTCATTGCTTGTCAGAGAGCGGGAAGTGGTAGCAGCCGCAGTAAATGGAGCGAGGGATATTGTAAATGAACCGGCTAATGTAGCCAATATTGATTTTATTGCCGAAGTTGCTAAAAGGGTAGCCAAAGTAGGTGGCCTTAAACTTTCGGTCTTAAATGAAAAAGAACTCATTTCCCGTGGATATAGGGGGTTGTTGACGGTGGGGGCGGCTGGTTCCTTGCCACCTAAAATGGTAATTCTTGAGTATAATCCGGCGAAGAAAGGCAATGATAGGCATTTGTGTCTGCTTGGTAAGGGCGTTGTATTTGATAGCGGCGGAATAAGTATAAAACCGCCTGCCGATATGTGGACAATGAAAGGCGATATGGCAGGTGCAGCGGCTGTTATTTATGGTATAAGTATAATAGCAAGGAAAAAACCGAACCATAAAGTTTCGGCAATTATCTGTTTGGCAGAAAATCTGCCAGATTCGCGGGCGACAAGGCCAGGTGATATTTTTACTGCTGCCAACGGTAAAAAGATTCATGTTGATAATACTGATGCCGAAGGGCGGCTTATTTTATCTGATGGGTTATATCATGCTGGAAAGATTGGCGCAACTCATATTGTTGATTTTGCCACTTTAACTGGCGCTTGTGTTGTTGCATTGGGTGAGCGTATTGCAGGCGTAATGGGCAATGATGATGGGTTTATTAATGAGCTGCTTAATGCCTCTGCAATTACTGGTGAACGGCTTTGGAGGCTACCACTACCAGAGGATTATCGGACCCTTCTTGATACCCCTGTCGCAGATATAAATAATGTGGGGGGTAGGTGGGGAGGGGCAATAACCGCGGGGTTATTTTTAAAAGAATTTGTTCCGGATGGCGTTTCTTGGGCGCATGTTGATATTGCTGGCCCAGCCTTTACGCAAAAGAAATGGGGGATATATTCTGAGGGCGCCACAGGCTTCGGGGTTCGGATTATTGATAAGCTGGTTCATTAATAGTTATATTAATCCTAAGATACGCTTTGTAATAAATTACTGGAGAGGTCGCATAGTGGCTTAGTGCGCTGGTTTGCTAAATCGGTGTAGGTGTAACAACCTACCGAGGGTTCAAATCCCTCCCTCTCCGTATTTTTTCAGTTTATTATGATATTTTTATCTAAATTCTTACCCTTGTTTTTGTATCCGGTCGGTTTATCGCTTGCTCTGATGATTTTTACATTGTTGATGATTAAACTTAAGAGGGAGAAACTTGCTTTTTTATCTGTTTTTCTCGCCTTTTTTATCCTTTATATGTTTTCAATAACTCCGGTATCAACAGCGCTTGTTCGGTCTTTAGAAATGCGTTTTTTACCAATAAAGCCTGGTAGTGTTAAGGCGAGTTCGATTGTTGTTTTGGGGGGACCTGGGCGACCGAAAGTATATCCGCGTCAGTTTGTGGAATTTGGCGAAGGTGGCGAGAGAATATTTGATGGCATCAGGTGGTGGAAAAGTGGATCGGCGCGGTACATAATAACGAGTGGTGGTGGAATAGATTTTATCATGATGGGACAAAAAGAGGGCGATGACCTGAAAGCACTGATTACTGAGTTTGGTGTGCCGGAGAATTTTGTTATTTCTGAGAACAAGGCCAGAAATACCTATGAAAACGCCATTTTTGTCCGTGCAGCGATGATTGAAAAAGGAATGCCCTTAAGAATAGTACTTATAACATCGGCCATTCACATGCCAAGATCTTACGCTATTTTTAAAAAAGCTGGTTTTGATGTTATTCCTGCCCCAACCGACTATATTGTCGATAATTATCGGTTTAACTGGTTTGCTTTTATGCCGCGCGCCGATAATATCCACCTTTCAACACAGGCGATTAAGGAGTTTTTTGGAATATTTTCCTATTGGATTCTTGGCTGGTTGTAGATAATAATTTTTACTCTACTGTCCATATATTGACATGTGATTTTAATCACAGTAATTGCCCTATGTTTGTACTATATTTAATGGTTGGTCTCACATTGCAAGTTCCTAAGATACATTGGAATAGCGAATGAATTTGAAAATTATTAAAAAGCTGACGATACTACTGCTTTTGTTTGCAATGGTATTTAATGCTTACGCTGCTTTTATGTTTTGGGATGGCGGGGGATCGACAAACAATTGGAGCGAACCGGCAAACTGGAGTACCGACGCTGTACCAACAAGCCTCGATTCGGTAATTTTTAACAATACAAGTCCTAAAAACTGTTTCATCGATGTTGTGGATACCATTTGGAGTTTAAATGTATCGAATTTGTACACAGGAACCCTGGATTTTGGTGACAGTAAGCTCTTTTTAACGGGCGATGCCCATTTTTCGTCTGGAGGTCCCCTAATAGCATCAACCGGCAAACTTATCTTCATTGGTGGAAGCTCTCAAAATTTCACACCTCAGGTAGGCGTAATTATGCCGGCAATCGGCCATGATGGGATGGGAACACTGAGATTGCAGAGTAATTCTCTCCGTGCGCTTTCCTTTTCTCAAAGCAACGGCTCTTTCGATCTAAATGGACAGAACATCGATTCAATAGTGAATGATTTCCTGATAATTAACGGAAATGGTAGTTCTTTTTACGCTTCTGCTCTTTCAGAACGAACAATTAAGGTCAGGGGAAACATGAGTATCTTTGGAACGCCACCATCCAGTTATGTCAATATGAATCCCGCCAATCCCTACACTCTCGCGGTTGAGGGAGCACTGTATGCAGATGTATGTAATATTGGCAAATCAACTGCATCCATTTCTCAGGGCAACGCTTCCCGTTCAACTAATGGCGGAGCAAATACAGGGTGGAATTTTGGAACAACTAAAAGTTGGTCTGGTACAGGAAACTGGAGTAATGCGAGTAATTGGGGTGGAGCTCTTCCAACGATTGCGGATAGCGTTGTTTTCACAAGTGGCGGTACATGCAGCCTTGATGTTGATGTTTCTGTAAGAGCATTGGTTTTCAACGGTTCTTATACCGGAATGTTCAAGGCCGGAAATAGAGTAATTACAGTAAAGGATATGGCAGATTTCAGAGCTGGTGGTTCTTTTGCACTTGATCCAGGATTTACCATTGAAATCACAACATTCACAAGCGCCCAATTGATTCCCAAAAGCGGTATGTACCTGCCCAAAGTTGTCAAAAATGGACCTGGCATGGTACAAAAAAGCATGTACCCGCTTAAGACAGATACGCTATTGATACTCAGTGGAGAATTCAAGTTCAGTTCAGGAACAGGCGATACAATTTTCAATAAACTTGAAGTGCAAAATGGAAAACTTGATCTAATGACAGCCAATCTCCGTATCGCAGCCCCCGAAGTCAACTTTGCCACTCCTGGTGTCGTGATAGCTGAAAATGCCACTCTCGAATTTTTCGGCACAGTAGCACAGATATTCACACCAAAACCAAATATGCGTTTCCAAATATTAAAGTTTAATAAATCAAGCAACGGCGTCACCGTACAATCCAACGGATTTAAAACAAATTATCTATACCTTATGAGTGGTTCTCTCAACCTTGGAAATGGGCTAATTGATTCAATTGAGGCGGGTATTGTAATAAGTGGCGGGACAACTCTAAACTTTGGATCATCGGTACTGAAAGTTGCTTCGTCTTCGGTAGATTTTTCGAATTTATCAACTCTTACAGCCGGTACAGGAGTTCTTGAATTTACAGGAATTGGTGCACAATCATTTATTCCTAAATCAGGCTTAGTTAGTCCAAGAATTAGCAAAAAAGAAACAGGCAATTTGACAATATCCAACACGCATCTCAAATCTGCAATGTTTGTTATTCATGGTGGCACAGTAACTTTCGATTCTACATTCAATATTGACACAATTGAAGTACAATCAGGGGCTTCCGTAAATTTTGGAGGAATGGGTCCATCTTTAGACCAAGATACAGTGAAGATAATTCAAGGCAATGGAGAACTTAATTTCGGCTACAGAAAAACAGTAACTACCGGAAATATTGACCTCTCGACTTTTAGTAATGTTTTTGGAATGAGTGAGGCAGGTCTGATTTTCGCAGCACCAACACCAGTTTCTCTAACTCCACGCAATAACTACATGATGGATTATCTTGAACAGAAAGGACCTGGAGCGCTAACAATAATTTCAAACAATCTGAGTGTCGGAGATTTTGTACTTTCAGGAGGAACTCTCGATCTGGGAAATGGGCTAAGCGATAGCATCAAGTACTCAATGTCAACTTCTGCCGGAACAGATATCATCTTCAACAACTCAGAACTAGTAATTGGTGCCCCTACCATTGACTTTGGAGTTCTTTCGGCAGTTGTAGCAGGTACAGGCAGCAGAATAACATTTAACGGAAATGCTATCCAGTTATTTATCCCAAAAGATGGTCCAACGCATCCAAGTATCGTTATTGATAACCCTTCAGCATCTGTTGTCTGTTCTGTCAATGCTCTTAACGGAAAGAACATTACCATTCAGTCTGGCTCTTTTTCTTTTGCAGGAGCCTCTCTTGTCCACACAATAGATACCCTTTCTGGCAGTGGCACAGTTTCATTCGACTGCGCTAAAATCATGATAAAAGGGGATGTTGATCTTTCAGCAATGATGGTAAACAGTGTTGATGCCGGAGACACTTTACAGTTTATTCGAACAAGCGGAGTGCAAACTTTATCACCCCCATCTGTAACAACTCTGCCCTCCATGCTCCACACAGGCAACGGCACTCTTCTATTTCAGACAAATCCTGTCGAAACATATGGGTTTAAACAAACAGCTGGAACATTAGATTTTAATTCTCTGAATTTTTCAACAGTCAGCAACGGAGACCTAACAATTGAGAACGGTACCTCCTCTTCCATAGCCAACATCGACAACACAACCATTTCTGTTGCAGGCTCCGCTTCTTTTTCCGGGCAATCAGGTAATTTGCTCAACCTTAATTCTGCTTCACCATGGAACATAAGCACAGCTAATGGACTAATAGCCGACTTTGCAAATATCGGAAACAGCAATGCTACCGGACCAACAGGTATTACTACCGAAAACTGCACAAATTCAGGTAACAACTCAGGGTGGGACTTCGAAAAACCGACAGTAACAATAACTTCTCCGTTGAGCGGCTATTTAACCACACCTCCCTTTTTTGAAGGCACCGCAAATGATGATGCTTCCGGAGTAGATTCCGTTGAGATTGCGATCTCTGCTCCTTCAGGTAACTGGTGGCATGATGGTTCATGGCAGCCTGGTGTTTTTTGGAGTAAGGTATCAGGGACAGTCACATGGAGCTACAGCAATGCCCCGCAACTATCCAATGAGATTTATAAGGTTATAGCCCGCTCATACGATGGTGTTGGACGAGTATCTATACTCGACACCGTTATATTTACATTTGACAGCATTGCCCCCATTGCGTCAATCACGATCCCTATAAACGGATCCGTACACAGTTCACCGCCTACTTTCAGCGGAACAGCAATCGACAATATTAATCCACTCTGTGTAGAACTGACAGAAGTTGAAATTCAAAATTCGACTACTGGTTTTTATTGGAACGGATCTGCATGGGACACCCCGCAAACATGGCTTACAGCAACTGGAACAACAAACTGGACATATATCATGCCAGCGTTAAACAACGGGGATATGTACGCCCTTAGTGCCCGTTCAACCGATTCTGCTGGCAACATTGGAGAGCCAGCGCCTGTCATTTTCTTTACTTTTGATAATATGCCCCCCGTGGCAAACCTCTCTTCATCATCAGACTCAATTGTTAATTCCCCTTTCACCACAACTGTATCATTTAATGAACCTGTTACGGGATTTGATGTAAGCGACATTGCAGTAACTAACGGCACTCTGAGCAATTTTGTAAATACTATGACTGACATGGAGTGGACATTTGACCTGACCCCTACAACTGATGGACCCATTAGCATCAATGTCAATGCAGGAGCATGCACCGATTTTGCCGGTAACCCAAATATCGCATCCGAAACACTTTCACGAATATTTGACATTTCTGCTCCTGTTTCCGTTGTTACCTCACCGGGAAATGGTGGAAAATTGAATGGCTGGCCTGGAATTATGGGTACTGCTGTTGATTCTGCTGCAGGTGTAAAACAGGTAGAAGTTGCTATCTCCCGTCTTTCCGATAATCTCTGGTGGAATGGATCCGGTTGGGGGGTTGATACGAATTGGCTTTTAGCATCCGGTACAACCTCATGGGATTATTCAAATAGCATCGATTGGTCAAGTGGTAGGTTTCTTGTTAAGGTGCGTGCAATAGACTCATTAGACAACATTGAAACACCTGGTACTGGGAATGTGTTTGCTGTTGACACAACAAAACCAAGTTCAGAAATATCTCATCCTTCAAATGGAAGTTATATTAACGAACTTTCCTCGGTTTCCGGTACGGCTTTTGACTCTGTATTTGCGGAACCACATAGTGTATCTATTGCGATTATGCGTAATAGTGATAGTTATTACTGGAACAACGCTGATTGGGTTATGACTCACACATGGATAATGACAGATAACAAAACAAATTGGGTACGCAATTTCAGCATGCCAACCTTATCCGACGGAAACTATACCATTACTTCCCGTGCTACTGACTCTTCAGGAAATCAGGAAGTGCCGTCCGCAGGAATAACGGTTAACTGTGATCTTTCCGCACCAACATCAGTGATATCATTCCCTTTAAACGGTACAACACTTGCTAATGTAACCGAAATATACGGAACTTCATCTGATGGAAGTGGCAGCGGAGTCGCTAATGTAAAACTGTCTATAAAGCGCGACAGCGATAACTGGTATTGGAATGGTACTGTTTGGGTTGACTCAGTTGTAAAAATAACCGCTGCAGGTTCCATCAGTTGGACATACAATTTACTTCCACTGTGGACAAGTGGAAGCTATACAGTTCAAACTTTTGTAGCTGACATTGCCTCAAACGAAGGAACGGGAACAGCAACTACATTTGAAATCGACAATACGGCTCCTTTGTCAACAATAACATTTCCTTTAAATGGAGAAGTTGTTAACTCAATTGCATTTGTCACGGGTACAGCCTCAGATTCCAAAGGCATTTCACTTGTTGAGACAGCAATACTTGACTCTATAGGACAATACTATGATGGCGTATCTTCATGGAGCGCAACGCCTATCTGGTTTCCGGCCGGAGGTACCAGCTCCTGGTCTTCTGGTGTGCTTCCCTCCCTTGTATCAGGTAACACATATTTCATAAAAGTGCGCGCTACGGATTCAGCCGGCAACACTGAAGTACCTGGCAGTGGAAACGCATTCACATACGATGTTGTAAATCCTTTTTCCTCGGTAACAAGTCCTGCTGATGGATCTTTTTTTAAAACACTTGGTACCATTTCCGGCATAGCCTCTGATGCCTTTGGAGTTAGTAAAGTTGAGCTAATGATACAAAGAAACACCGATAATCATTACTGGAATGGGAGCTCATGGGTTGTTGATCAATCTTATCTAAATACAACTGGAACCAGCGTATGGTCATTTGATGCTTCATTCGTTGATGTTGTGGATGGTCATGTATATTCAGTGATTCCGAAAGCGACCGATGTTGCAACAAATCATGCGCAGGGTAACGCTGTTTATTTCTCATGCGATCTTACTGCGCCTGTGTCAACAATATCTTCTCCTGTAGATGGTTCCATACTGGAGTCACTTTCTGAATTAATCGGCACCTCTACCGACGGAAGCGGCAGCGGTATTTCCGAAGTCAATTTAACTATTAAAAGGAATAGTGACAACTGGTATTGGGACGGAACAGGTTGGGTGGCAACAATAGAAAAATTAACAGCAACAGGAACAACCAATTGGGCATACAGTCAACTACCGGTATGGACTAATGGAAACTACACAGTACAGGCGTATGCAACTGACATGGCATCAAACATTGAAACCGGTCCATCAATAACATTTTCGTTCGATACAGATCCTCCTGTCTCTATAATAGCCTACCCACTTGACGCCTCTTACCAGAATGTTGTTGATTCGATTACTGGAACTGCTTCTGATGCTGCTTCGGGAGTAGCAAGTGTTAAAGTTGGCTTAATGAGACAGAGCGACGGCAAATTCTGGAACGGATCATCATGGGATACACCCCTTATATGGCATACTGCAACAGGTAAGGAATACTGGAAATTTACTGCCGTTCCCCCGCTTGTTTCCGGAACAGCTTACACAATTTGGAGACAATCTGTTGACAATGCTGGCAACTCCGAATCACCCTTACAAACAACATTTGTTTTCGATAATATAGTGCCACAAAGCAGCGTGACATACCCTTCAAACTCCGCTATACTGGCAAACATCTCTTTCATTGGAGGGACTGCATATGATTCCGGCTACGGAATCAACCGAATTGAGCTAACTCTGCAGAACAGTTCAACGGGGCAATATTGGACAGGAACAGAGTGGAATATGACTTCCACATGGCTTATAGCAGAAGGTACCACAGCCTGGTCTTACAGCGGAGTTCCGGCATGGCCATCAGGTAATTATACAGTTTCCGTTCGTGCTATTGATATGGCTGGAAATATTCAAACTGATTTGTCGATTTCGAACTTTACCATAGACAATGAGCCGCCTTCTGCCGTATCGATAACGATAAATGATAATGGAGGTTATACTAACGATTCAACGCCTGAAATCATTTTTGCAGCAACAAACGCTGATTCTATGCGCTACAGAATCGATTATAATTCCTGGTCACCATGGATTCTATATTCAACAATTGTTTCAAACATCAATATTGGAGTCTATGGCGAGGGACTTCGATATATTTACGCTGAGTTTAAAGACATAAATGAAAATGTCTCTTCAATTGTCAGTGATAGCACCTATTTCGACGCAACACCCTCTATTTCTGTAATAACATACCCGCCTGATCTTTCTTATCAAAACAAAGTTGACTCAATTACAGGAACTGCTTCCGATGCCGCTTCGGGAGTAGCAAGTGTTAAAGTTGGCTTAATGAGACAGAGCGACGGCAAATTCTGGAACGGATCATCATGGGATACACCCCTTATATGGCATACTGCAACAGGCAAGGAGTACTGGAAATTCTCTTCAATTCCAGCGCTAACTTCAGGCATAATATATACTGTACTGAGACAATCAATTGACAATGCAGGCAACACTGAGTCAACTATCCATACAACTTTCCGGTTTGATGATATCCTGCCGCAAAGCGGAATATCTAACCCTCTTGATTCTGTAACAATACAGACTCTAACAAAAATTAACGGTACCGCATTCGATTCCGGATTCGGCCTTGCAAAAGTAGAACTGTCGCTTCAAAGTGATAGCACTAATCAATACTGGACAGGTTCAGAGTGGATCGGTATGCCAATATGGCATACGGTTACAGGAAGGGACTCCTGGTCATATTCAACCGTTCCGCCATGGACAAATACTGGTTTCATTGTTAGAACACGAGCAGTTGATTTTGCCGGAAACATTCAAACCCCTCCAGACAGTGTATTTTTTACAATTGACAATGAAGCACCATACAACACCACTGTAGCAGTGGAAGGAAGCATAACGCTTACTAATGTTCCTTCCCACACACTTAACCTATTGGCTACCGGAGCCGACTCCATGCGTTTTCAGATTAATAGTGAGGGATGGACTCCATGGGAACTTTATGCTGCGGTTAAACCTGAGTTTACTATAAACTCCTCGGGTGACGGCCTGAAAAATATCACTGCACAATTTAAAGATAAGGTCGGGAATCTTGCACAGGCAATTACTTCAATCCGTTTCGATGGAACACCGCCTTCAGCAATGCCGATTTTCAACGCATCACAGCAGGACAGCGGTATTTTCATCTCTTGGACACCAGGCAAATCAATTGAAAAGGATATCAGGCTGATAAAAATTATCCAAAGAGTCGGCGAGCCACCGAACAATTTTAAAGGAAGCACAGACCAACCGATTATTTACTCACCAATTCCAGGAAAAGATTCAACAAAATATATTTTCGATCCTTCATTGCCCTACAATACACCAATATTCTACGGCATTGTACTTGAAGATAGTGCGGGCAACTTTTCTCCATGGAAAACTGCTTCGGTCACACTCATAATTAACAACACCGCACCGCGATTTACCGGCACACCATCAACCTCCGCTACACAGGATATGCTATACAGTACAGTGTTAACCGCAATTGATGACCAAAACGATCTTCTCTCCTTTTCATCAGTTACTATCCCATCCGGCATGAATCTAACGCCAACCGGTAACTTATCATGGACTCCAACCAACAGCAATGTCGGAACACATCTAGTAGTTGTGAGGGTAACAGATGGCCAACTTTACGACACTCTTTCTTTTACATTGACAGTAGCAAACATAAACGATCCACCAAAATTTATCACCTCTACAATCCGTGAGTCAGCTTCACAAGATCAGCCGTGGACGCTTGCATTACAAGCTTCCGATCCGGATATCGGAGATTCCCTTGTATTCTCTTTCTTAAGATCACCATCAGGAATGACTATTTCGGGTAATAGAATTTCGTGGACTCCCCGTAACAAAGATGTTGGCACACATCCGGTTACAGTAAAAGTCACTGATGCCGGAGGTCTGTTTGATACACTCTCTTTTAGCTTCGTTGTCAACAATGTAAACGATGCTCCGGAACCATCTTTTGTTGGCTCTATTAAAGTAAATTTTGGAGCAATAAAGGTCTCGTTTAAAGCGGACGATATTGACCGACACATCGGCCTTGATTCAGTATTGGAATGGGAGTGTGTTGTTAAACGCGCTTCGACCGATAGCCTTTTGTATCACAAAAGCGGTACAGCGAAAGATACTGCCGTTGTCTCGATTGTTTTTGCACCATTCTATAACGATAGCTTAATTGTTGAATTGACTGTATCCGACAGCACTACAAGCAGAAGCATCACATCATCAGCATCAGTATCTTCTATGAATAGATATACATTTATGGCCGGCGAATGGCATATGGCATCTCTGCCTGCAATCAGTAATTTACTCCCCAGTGCTTTATTGGATACTTCTGTCATGGTTTACAAATGGCTCGCCGACGAAAAGAATTATAAACTACTAGAATCATCAGACACTTTAAAAAGAGGCAATTCAGTCTGGATCTACGGTGATAATGCAATAACACTTAACTCCCCTTCTCAACAGCCATTAAGGCTAATGACAGCAGATAAATGCACTCTCCAGTTGAATGCCGGATGGAATATGTTAACCTCTCCATTTGCTTTTGCTGTTCGCCCAAGTTTAACAGGCAGCGAAAAACTTTTTGCCTATTCCACTAACGGATATGTTGAAACACCGCTCCTTGAACCGTGGAAAGGCTGCTTTTACTATTCAGCTTCTCCATCAATACTAATTTGTAACGGCACTCCGGATATGGCTGATACTCCACAGCCACCACTTACCAAGCTTTATAAGGCGGCTGACGACTGGCGAGTGAGAGTTATTGTAAAGGGCGAAGATGGTTCCATTGACGCTGCAAATTGGCTGGGAGTCTCGCCAGATTTTAAGAATTCCGATGCTCATAAACCTCCACCATCACCATTGGGAGGCGTTACGGCGGCGTTTAACAATAATGGAAAAATTCTTGCTCAGAGCATTCAAATTCCACAAGGGACAAATGAATGGCTTCTTTCAGTTAATTCTGACAGGCCACAAATGGTAATGTTGACATTTGATGGGCTCTCTGATCTCCCCAATGATTACTATGCATTTTTATGTAACGGTACGGATATCATTGAAATTACAAATAGCGAAAAAGCTGAAATTAAAATTTCTGGCAAGCGGATGCTTCGTGTTGTTATTACAACTGATCCTTTGTATGCTCAAAATCAAATATTTGCCTACGAATTAGCTCAAAACAATCCTAATCCGTTTAATCCCAATACAAATATTAGTTTTGCAGTGCCTCTTCGTTTCACTGGAGATGGAATACCGATTAAATCGCCACAAAGCGTATCTCTTAAAATCTACGATACGGGTGGCCGGCTTGTTAAGATACTGGTACATAATGAACTTGGGAGCGGACGAAGATATAGCGTAGTGTGGAATGGTCTTGATAGTAAGGGTAGGCCAGTATCAAGTGGCGTATATGTTTACCGGATAAATATTGGTCCGAGCTACACACAATCGAGATACATGGTTATTTCACGTTAAGTAGTGAGCCGTTGTCCTTCTTGTGATACGAAGAGTTTCATTATTTCTGACAGGTACTTAAAGGATTTTTTGAAATTAACCATCACGAAGAGTGGCTTTTTCGGTTTCTGCATACATTATACCGTCAATTTCAATAAATCCGAATAGAGATTTTCGTTTATGCCCAAATGTATAATTGTAAATTCGTAATTAGCATAATGTCTTATTACACATTATTATTTTATAAAGTGTCAATGTTAAACTTGTGTTTAAGCAAATCGACATTGCGTTCGTTTTTTAGACTTTTTGCAGAAAAACTACATTAAGCTGTCTGGGTCAAAGATTGTCTGTATCTTGACACTTGTTTTTGCAGCATCTTTAACCGCCTCAACGGCAGCGTTTACAGCGGTGTGAAGAGCCGCCGACGATGCGCCTCGCAAAATGACAAAGTGCCTATACTGATTCCGTACCTTTTCAATTGGAGCAGGCGCTGGCCCCAGACGGATAATGGTTGGCGGAATTGCGGCGGCAAACAAGTTTGCAACTTCTGCCGCTTTTGCGCTTGTCTTTGAAATAAAACGGACAAGCGCCATTCGGGTAAATGGGGGATAGTTCAACCTTTTACGGATATTGATCTCTTCTTTATAGAATCGATCGAAGTCCTGCGTAACCGCGGCCCGTATCACAAATTCGTTTGGCAGGTTGGTTTGTATTACAACCTCACCCTTCTGTTCTCCGCGACCGGAGCGGCCAGAAACCTGTGTTAAAAGCTGAAAAGCCTTTTCCTGCGCACGAAAATCGGGAAGATATAGCCCCGTTTCGGCAAGAAGAACCCCTACCAGCGTAACACGATGAAAGTCAAGCCCCTTGCTTACCATTTGGGTACCAATAAGGACTTCCGCATTTCCCTTTCGGAAATCTTCAAGGATTCGCGCAGTCTCGCCCCGTTTTGACCCTGTATCGAGATCAAGTCGAAGTAGCCGTATTCCCGGAAATTTTTTTTCCAGCTCAGACTGAATCCTTTCCACACCAGCGCCGGACGGGTATAGAGTGCCACCATCGCATTTTGTACATGGCCGGACAAACTTGATTCTTTTGTCGCAGTAGTGGCAGACTAGTCGCTCGATGTGTTTGTGATATGTCAATGATACACTACAGGAAGGGCACATTACAACATCACCGCATTTGTCACACTGTACAAAAGGTGAATAACCCCTTCTGTTCTTCAAAAGAATTATTTGTTCGTTTCGTGCAAATCGCTCTTCCATCTTTTCAATTAAAAGTCGTGAAAAAAGCGTTTGCCCTGTAACCTCCCGTTCCTTTTTGAGATCGACAAGATGCACTTTGGGTAGAGGCCTGTCGGAGTATCGTTTTGTTAGTCGAATAAGCGAATATTTGCCTGTTTCGGCATTTCTGCGCGATTCAAGCGAAGGGGTGGCCGATCCAAGGACAATTACAGCATTTTCAAGTTTGGCGCGCATAACTGCTGCATCCCGTGCGCTATAACTAAATTGACGCTCGTTTTGGGAATAGCTGCCGTCATGCTCTTCGTCAATTACAATTAAACCGATATTCTTGATTGGTGCAAATACCGCCGACCTAACGCCAACGGCTATCCTTTTTTTGCCTGTAAGAAGTTTTGTCCAGTTTTCTGCCCGTTCTTTGCCGGTAAGTGCGCTGTGAAGTACGGCTACTTCATCGCCAAATGCTGCTGTAAAGTTTCTGACAGTTTGAGGTGTGAGCGAAATTTCGGGAACAAGAATAAGCGCGGTTCTGCCCAAAGAGAGCGTTTTGTTAACTAATTCATAATAGACATGGCTTTTACCACTGCCCGTTACCCCTTGTAAAAGGAATGTCTTGTGCTCACTTTTAGAAATAAATTCGTTAATTGCATTAGCCGCTGTTTGCTGCTCATCAGAAAGGGGAGGAGTGCATACTTCCAAGGTTGGGGGTGCCTCCTCTGTCTCCGGTTCCCATTCCATTTTTTCAAGTTTTCTGAGTAGAATTTTAGGCAGCATATGACGAAGTATTTCACCTTGTTTCGCAACATAATACTCCGCCAGCCACTCTATAAATTTCATGAATTCCGTAGAAAAAAGAGGCTGTTCCGGATTTAACGCTGTAATTGGCTTGATATGGCCGGCATAGCCACTATCGGGATGAACAGATGTCACTATGCCCCATTTTGCCTTTTTACCAAATTCCGCAAGAACACGGGAACCGGTTGCGATCTGCTGAACAAACCGTTCCGGAATTTCGTATGTGTAAACACCTGGGGCAGCAATGGGAAAAATTACCTTACAAAACATTTGATACGAAAATAATATTAATTTAATGGTAACCATATCGAAGGGATAAAATTATGTCAAAAGAGTTCACATCGGATAATTTTCAGGCAGAGGTTCTAAATTCACAACTTCCGGTCGCGGTCGATTTTTGGGCTACATGGTGTGGTCCATGCAAGGCGATGATGCCCATACTCGAAGAGATAAGTGGCGAGCTTGCTGCAACAGTAACAATAGGTAAACTTAATGTTGAACAATACCCCGATATAGCAGGTCGCTACGGCGTTATGACCTTACCCACTATTCTTGTGTTCAAAGAGGGCACCGTTGTTGGGCAGATTGTTGGGGCGCATCCTAAGGCTGAACTACATAAACGAATCACAGCAGTTCTTTAATAGTTGTGTCAAGGAGAAGATGGCTCCCGTAGAAGAATCAGCTCTAAAGAGGCTTAAAGCTGAACAAATCGTAAGGCGGCTGATATCCGAAGGCTTTGAGGCTTATCTTGTTGGTGGTTGCGTCCGCGACCGCCTTCTCGGGATAGAACCGCCTGATTACGACATAGCCACCTCCGCCTTGCCTGAAAAGGTGCAGGAAATTTTTAATAGAACGGTTGCTGTTGGTGCAAGCTTCGGGGTGGTTATGGTAATGGATGGCGACCATAGTTTCGAAGTGGCCACATTCCGTGCAGATGACCGCTATATCGATGGCAGGCGACCCCTGTCTGTCCGTTTTGTAACCGCAAGGGAAGATGTCGAGCGGAGGGATTTTACCATAAACGGCCTTCTGTACGATATAAATTCTAACCAGGTTATTGATTATGTAAACGGAGTTAGCGACATAAAGTCTGCAATAATCAGAACAATCGGCGAACCCTCGCAGCGCTTTACAGAAGACAAATTAAGATTGCTTCGGGCCATCCGTTTTGCCGCCCGTCTCTCTTTTACAATAGAAGACTCAACTTGGAAGGCTATTTGCTCGTTATCACACTTAATTGAAGAGGTCAGCATAGAGAGGATTCGGGACGAAATTGAAAAGATGATTACCGGTCCTAATCCCGACCGCGCGCTTGAATTGCTACATTCTTCAGGACTACTAAAAATAATCCTTCCCGAAGTTGAGCGGCTTATCGGGGTTGAGCAACCGCCGGAATTTCATCCTGAAGGTGATGTATGGAAGCATACTCTTATCATGCTAAAATCAGTGAGAGAAATAGCTAAAGAAAATGGTGAGGTTGACATAGCTGAACTCGCATGGTCCGCACTTCTGCATGATATTGGTAAACCCGATACTTTCAGGCTTGAAAGCGACCGTATCCGTTTCAACAACCACAATACTGTTGGGAAGGCAATTGGCATAAGGATAATGAAGAGGCTGAAGCTTCCGGGCCGGATGATTGAGAATGTATCGGAGGCGATATTTTGTCACATGTCTTTCATGAATGTGCCAAATATGCGAATAAATACTTTGAAGAAGTTTGTTCGAAGACCAACTTTTCAGATGGAATACTTGCTTCATAAGCTTGATTGTTCTTCAAGCCACAGGGATTTAAGTATTGCCGATTTGTTAATAAAAAAAATTACTGAAATAGGAGAGGAGAAAATTTCTCCTCCTCCGCTCATAACCGGCAAGGCTCTTTTGGCTCTTGGCCTTTCTCCCGGACCACTTTTCAAGAAGATACTTACAGAGGTAGAGGATCAGCAGCTTCTAGAAAATATTTCGACAGAAGAAGAAGCATTGTCATTCGTCCGGAAAAATTTTATAAAGTAATTTTTATGCTTATACAGCTTATAGTGCTGACATCTCTTTCCTTCATATATTCTTCAAGGGTAATAAGTGATACATGTATCACCTTCCATGATTCGTGTATCGAATGGAAGTTTATCGATAAAAAAGGGGACGCCAGATTTTCTTCTGCCGCTGCCTTGCACGGTTCAAGCGGATTACAGATGGAGCTTGATTCAAGGACTTCTTATCTCGATATATCTGGTATTGTGCCCTTTCAGGAAGATTTTTGGCTGACCTATTACATTAGGGTAGATGATTATACAACCGACGAAAAGTCCTCGTCTCAAATCGATTTTTTCTGTGTAGATTTTAGCCGCTTGTATTCAGATGCTGGTCTGCCGGCAATTGTTTATTCAGTTGGTAATGATGCAAATATTGGTGGTTTATATCTTTGTAACAGGCTTCAACCGTCAAGAACAGAAAATGATAAATTCAGTAGTAAAACAGGAATTAAAAGGGGCGAAATATATTGCATCGAGAGCAATATGAAATTTGTCGGTCCGGACAGTATTATTCTAAAGTCGTTTATCAATGGCCGTCCTTTACTGGAAGCCGGAAGCCATTTCAATTATGCAAGGGATAAAACTTCCCTTCTTCTATATGCAGAATGGAGTGGTGCTGCTGCAAAGTGCAGGTTGTCTCTTGATGAATTTGCAATAACTAATACACAGAAATTTTCAGTGCCACCGCGACCAACTGGAGGAATAATTTTTCCAGATAGCGTGCGTGGTCAGTTTGACCATATCAGGGGATATTTGCCTGACTATCCAAGGCCGCTCTTACAGTGGGATTCTATTAAAACTAATTATGAAGGTGAACAGCTTTTATTGTCGGAATGGCGGATTTACTCAGCAAAATCAGAAAATTTTCCACTATATAACAGGATTCATACTGATCTAGCCGATTGTCGTTCTATCATACTACCGTTTCCGTTAGACTCAGGGCGTTACAGTTTTATGACACGCTATAAAAACAATTTTGGAAATTGGGGCGATTGGAGTTATAGGTGTTCTATACTCGTTGATAGGAGTAGAGACATTCCTATTGAAATTCTGAAGATTTTTTTTACAGAACAACAAGATACACAAGATGTTTCGGAACTTAAACCAGGAATCTGGTACGATTTACATGTCCACTTTGTAACCGCTGGAAATATGGATACTATTGGATATTTTATGATGTATATGCACGACTCAACCTATCAGGATGGAAACCCCGCAAACAAAGGGGGTGTGTTTCTGCCAACTGCAAATTTTAAGGTTAATATCAGTTACAATGGAGATAACTTTACAATTTTTGAGGGTGTTGAAAACGAGTCCAGGTCGCTAAAGCTGGCAGGGGGCGTTGTAGGTAAATTTATTGACTGTTCGCAAGGTAAGGTGATTTTTGATCCAGTAAGAGGAAAGCTTCGTCTTACAATGCGATTGTCTGCAAAGGCGCAGCCTGGGCACTGGCATATAGTTGGTTGCTTCAGAACTTACCGATATGACGGGAAAAGGGCAAGAGAAAATTCGTCAAATATTTTTGAGAGGACCATTTTAATTGGTAGCTCAGTTTACTATTCTAATTGGTTGGTATTTGGCATACCTATCGCATCCATCTTATTTATAGGCGTTCTTTTTTTTGTTCGGCATAAAAGAAGTAAGATTAAAAGAAATAGTATTGAAGCGAGGCAGGCAATAGAATCGATTGAAATATCCAAAGATCCGCAAATGGAAAGAATATTTCACTTCATATCGCAGAATTTCGATAAGGATTTAACAGTTCATTCGATATGTACTGACCTTAAAATTGCTGAGCATAATTTTTATCAGATTTTTCGCAGAAATGGTATTAAGTTTGCCAAGTATTTAAATTTGGTTAGAATTGAGAAGGCTAAAGAACTCCTTCTTACTACGGATAAAAAAGTTACTGATATCGCCCTTTTGGTAGGCTTTTTGGATCCAGATTATTTTTACAAATTATTTAAGGCTCAAACAAATTTAACGCCATCGGAGTTTAGGCAGTCGATTATTAAGGATTTTCCAGCAAATTAAGTTTTTTCCAGCCAAAAAAGCGCTTTTCTCGCGAAAAAGACAAGTAATACTCAGCTATTTTTTGTAAAAAGGACATAAATTTATAGATAACAAATAAATGTAGTTATTTAAGGAGGAACGAAAAATGATTCAATCGCAAATCTGGAAATGGATGATGCTGGGGCTTGTTAGTCTGCTATGTGCAGAGACTATCGGTCCGTTTAATTCCACGGAACTTGCCGGAGTTGCTCCGCAATGCAACCTGCCTTTACTGCATCAAAGATTCCCAGCGGCTGCTTTTGGCAAACAGTATTACCTTGCCGTTTGGGCGGATGGAGAGCGGAGTACAATTCAAAAGGGCGCTGATATTTATTGCGCCCGTATTGACTCGACGACAGGTCAATCTATCGATCCCGCAGGCATTTTAATATGTAACGCCGACTTCAATCAGAGCCATCCATCAGTGGCTTTTGACGGTACAAATTTTTTGGTAGTGTGGGAGGATTTTAGAAGCAATACCGATTACGATGTTTACGCAGCCCGTGTCACAGAAGATGGACAGGTGCTGGACGCAAATGGTTTTGCTGTTTGCGCTATAAGGGATAGCAATGCAGTGCGTCCCAAGGTGGCGTTTGCCAATGGAAATTACTTTGTAGTTTGGAACGATGCGCGCCGTTATCCTGTGTACGGCATATGGGGTGCGCGAGTAACGCCGGAAGGCACAGTTCTCGATGCGAATGGAATAGTAATTGACGCAGAAACCGAATCGATCCTTTCTTCAAGAGTACCAGCCAATCCTCGTCAGACTTATGCAAGCATGAGTACCGCTTGGTGGGATGGGCTAAAGGCAAGTTTCTCTGTATCAATAAGTGCATCGGAAAGCGGTTGTAATATTGCCTGGGTAAATATGAATACGGCATTTTGGCATTATAATCAACTTAAGATGTGTAAAATTAACGCAGCGACTGGCGCCTTTGTGGTTGCGCCAAAGTTGATTAATAAAGCAGGTAAATTAGTTCAGGATGTTTCGGCCCATTGTGCAACACCAAATGGCGTTTGTCTCGGATTGATTGTCTCTTGCCCAGGTTGGTCAAGTTCGCCAAATTTTTTCTGTGAGCGCCTTGATACTATGCTGAATGCGCAAGACAGTCTGTTGATGCCGGGAGGATATTGTGCCATTCCCCAGCCGCGCGGCTTTTTCTTTGATATGGATGCAGGCACTGCCAATAATGTGCGTGGACAGACATCACTACAAAAATTCTCGGCAGCTTACAACGGGAAAAATGTGGTAAATGCGCTCGAAGCTTATTGGTGGAAAACGGCCAGTACAACGATTTCTAAGGCTATTATACTGATGCGCTCTTCACTCACAGCTGATACGCTACTTGATTTAGCATCATTGGTCAAAGTCGATGAGGTTTCCTTTCCTGTTGGTAATAATGAGGCTGGTACAGTATTCTGGCCAAATTTAACGCCTGGCCCAGACGGTACTGTTCTTTTGCTTTACGAGAAGGATTACGGGACAGATAACCGTCAGGTAGTGGCGCGGGTTTTACGGGAAAACGAGTAAACAGGGAGCCTAAAAAATGAACAATACTATCAAATTTTCAAGTGCCTTATTTTTGGCAATTCTTTTTTCGGGATTATTTGCGGAATATCAATATCCATCCTTCTATCGTGAACCGCTTGGCAACGCGCTTTATGTGGAACATTTTACCAAGGCTTGGTGTGGGGGAATTCAGAACGGAGTTGACGGCCCTTCAAAGCAGATTATACAGGGACGGACTTACATGTGTTCCGACCGTTATGGCCGTTATTACTATTGTGATATGCTTAATCAGCAAGTCTGGATGCGCGATACTAATGGTGTAGTGAAGGTGATTGCAGGTACTGGGGAACATGGTTTTAGAGACGGGTCTGGAGCACAGGCAAAATTCTTTTTTAGTCCCACTGCTGGTGGTTATGATTCGTACAACAACATTAAATGCGATGATAGCGGTAGAGTATTCGTTGCTGATAATGTTAATAATCGTCTTCGCATGATTTATCAGAAAGATGATGGAAGGTGGTGGGTTTCCACTGTTTCGGGCAATGGAACTACGCAGCCTGCTAAAGGTACCTGGATTAATTCAAGTCTCGCAAAATTTGGTTGTGCACCACAATTTGGTATTCTCCCTAATGGTAGCGCGGCCTATTATGCAAACTATGGTGGAATATGGAAGGTACAAATCAACCACGCAAAGCCCGAATCGTCAATGGTTACCCGTTTAATGACTGCTGAAGAACTTCAGGCAATTGGTTTGACAAATTACAGGCAGTGGAAGTCGGGTTCATATATTAGTCCTGACAGTGTTTTTTACTGGAGTCCAGGCGATCCGAGCTCTGTTTTGCGATATGACGAAAAAAGTGGGCAGGCAGATATGTATGTCGGCTCATACACTCATGATGGTGGCAAGGATAATGGTGGTTGGCGCTTGGACGCTCGGTTTCATACAACTGAACTCATCGCCTCGCCTTCATGCAATGTCATGTTTATGGGGGGAGGGGATGAACAGGGGGTTCTGCGTCGCATATACCAGGATACAGTTAAGCATCTGATGGCAGACGGGACATATCTTATCACAAATACTCAACCGAACACTAAATGTGGCCGACCCCACTGGGTAGATCATAAGGGGCATCTCTTTTTTACTACAAATCCTTCTGGCGGAGCCGAAACAGGTATTCTGCACCAGCGAATGACCTTTCAAAATACAGATACCACTGATATTTGGGATACGCTGTCGGCTACAGTCAATTCTGAGAATGTTCCCGGGTACCTTGCGGATGATAATGCGTTTTTTGTTTTTCCAAACCCATTTAATCCATCCACGGTTTTTCATTATAATCTGGAAAAATATTGGGGAAAAGGCGCATCAGCGCAACTTGTAATATATAACTGTAAGGGTGAAGTAGTGCGCGATATTTCTCTTGATTCACCGGTAAATGATATCGTCTGGATGGCGGATAATAACTTGGGACATCGTGTTGCGGCAGGTAATTTTGTAGCAGTGATAAAAATGGATAAGCTGCGACTTACACGACGCGTGATTCTCTTGAAATAGGAGGAAAATAGAGATGAGAGCTGTATCGTTTATTCTTGCCTTTGCGGTTATTGCAGTTTCACAGGTAACATTTATTGAATCGCCGAAACCCAAGCAGCTCTATACTCGCGATTCTTTTGATTCTGCCGTAGTGGCGGTAAGTGGATTTGTAACTATCGCAGGAAAAGATTCGTTGGTTGTTATTGTTGATAAAAATGGAGTAATGTATTACAGAAAAGCTCATTTGTTAAGTTATGTGGGCGATAGTGCTTATTTCTCCTTTGCTCCGAAGATACATGCAGGGCTTGTAGAATATCGGGTGAGGGTCTTTTTAGATACAGCTCTTGTTTTGTATTGCGATGAAATTGTTTGCGGCGATGCCTTTTTAATAACTGGGCAATCCAATGCAGTTGTTACAGGTGTTAATATAAGCTCAAGCTTAACAAACAAGTGGTTAAGAAGCTTCGGAACAATGCGTAGTGATTCCATCACTGTTCTTTCGGACACCGTCTGGGGACTGGCACATGGTGGTAGCGCTGATCACTTGAGAATTGGTGCGAGTTGGATGCGTCTTGGAACTGATTTGATCACCGAAAATAAACTTCCAATTTGCATGATAAATGGCGCATGGGGCGGAACATCTATCGGGGAGCACCTTCCCGGAATAATGGGTTCTCGATTCAGCCCATCGCTGAGCTAATGTCAAATGTTGTGTATGATACGTATCCGATTACTCCTTTAAGCCGC
>CAZPWS010000034.1:0-32575 GCA_964590225.1 uncultured Fibrobacterota bacterium | reverse complement strand
ATCGGAAAGCGATTTTCAGAAAGAAGCAGCATGAAATAACTTATGACTGTCGAGAGAATATAAGATGCGATTATTTATGAGCATTACATTGTTGACATTATTTAGCCATATACCATGTTTTGATTGACCAAATAGAGTAAATCCAGATATTGTTATAAACGATTTTTGTGCAGCTGAGATGCCATAAGGATGGATTGATGCTTCAAATGTGAGGGAAGCAGGTGTTTGCGATTCGTTTGCCATAAGATACAATCGGCCTTCGACTGCGGACCAATACCATTCGTTTATTGTATCGAGCGCAGCGAGCGCATTGTTTATGAAAAAGCCCCATCCTTTTCGGAGAGTATAAACTGGCACTGATGAAAGGGTTATGGCATTGGTTGCCTGCACATATTGGTTAATGGTTTTTGTCGCGATTGTCCAGTGTTCTGTGCGAATATGTGCTTTTGCCCCAGACCAGTCTATGCTGGGGAGATTTGCGCAGCAGAATGTTACAGAGTCGGTAACTGTGTCGATTGTCAGGTATCCCGAATTTGGGTGGCGTGCGAGGGGAAGAGGGTTGCCGTTAATGAAAAGAGCCTGACAGGAATCAGAAAAACTGATATAATAAATCTGTCCGCTAAAAAGAGACCATGAACCTGCGACAGGTTCTGTTCCTTTAATAACAGGGTTTTCGCCAATACCATACGCTCCATAGTAGATATTATTTTGCAATTCACCCGAGGATGAAATCTGTAGAGTACCAGACCATTCGTCTCCTCGCTTAAAGAGAATAGAGTCTCCTGGTGAAAAAGGTTGCGCACCTACTTTAAGTAGCGATTTCCATGGAGTCTCCCTGTTTTGCGCTTCAGCTGTAGAGAATGAGTCGTTCCCGCTTGTAGATACATAGAAGGTGGCCGGAAAAGTATTGGATACAAATATTGTAAAAATGATACAGAAGGCGTTGACTTTCATAAAAGATCCCCTCTCTTTCGTCACAGACAAAATTCATCTTCGTTGTGGTCCTTCGCAAGAATAAATCTCTGGTAAAAAAAATGCTTTCTAATAGAATAATCATTAAAGTAAGTTTTGTCAGATAATTATGATACTTGAAAAAGAGATTAACAACCGTTTTGCAGGAATGAGGTTAGATACATATCTGTCGGAGAAATACACCTATAATTCTCGCAGCCAGTGGCAAAAGAAAATTGATGGCGGATTTGTTTTTCTTAATAACAAAAAAACTAAACCTTCAGCCAAGATTCCGCGGGATAGTGTTCTTTCTTACGACATAGGCGATTTTAAAGAGATGCCAATTAATGAAAACTATACGGTATTGTTTGAGGATGAACATCTTTTTGTGGTTGATAAGCCACCATGCATACCAGTGCACGCGAGTGGAAAATATATTGTAAATACCCTGATTTCTGTTCTTAGGCGCGATTTTCCCGATAAAAATTTAAACCTTCTTAATAGGCTTGACAGGGAGACAAGCGGGGTTATATTGCTTGGTAAAACGCCACTCGCCCAAAAAAAAGTTTGCGCGCAGTTTCTGAATAAGAGCGTACAAAAAACATATATTGCCTTTGTCTTTGGTTCAATCAATGAAGAGAGTTTTGAAGTGAATGCGCCAATTGCCGAAGCAGGGGAGGATTCTGCTGTGAGAATCAGAATGGGGATTGATCAAGAGAGAGGGGTGGAGGCTTTGACAGCATTTAAGGTGGATTGGTCAACGGACAAATTTACGAAGGTTATATGCTTTCCAAAGACTGGAAGAACCAATCAGATTCGAGTTCATCTTTCGTATAAGGGATTTCCAATTGTGGGCGACAAATTATATTCGGGAAATGACCTTGATTTTATACAGTTTATTGAGAAGGGTAACACCGATGAAATTTTGAGCCGCGTAATTCTACCGCGACAGGCTTTGCATGCATATAAAACCTGTTTTCTCCATCCCGAAACCGATAAAGATATTGAGATAATAGCACCCCTTCCACAGGATCTTATTGATTTTGAGAGCCACTACATGAAGGAAAGCGGTAAATGAATAAGATCGTACATGAGATTATTGTAAGATATGCCGAGACTGACCAGATGGGTATAGTACACCATTCAGTTTATCCAGTCTATTTCGAAGCCGCACGGGTTGAGCTCATGAAAAAAATGGCGCTTCCTTACGATGAACTTGAGAAAAAGGGACTCTTCCTCCCAGTAATTGAACTTGCTGCAAACTATATTAAGCCGGCCCGCTTTGGCGATTCTGTGGAGGTAGAAGCCGTAATGCTCCCTCCAGTTGGGGTTAGGGTGCGGATTGAATACACAATTTATTGTCGCGGAGAAGCAATTGTTAAAGGGCTTACTGTTCATGCATTTACAGCAGCAAATAACCGCCCCTGTCGGCCACCTGATTACTTTCTTAACGCTTTGCAAAAATAATCAAAATGGATAAAAATTTCTCGCTCTTGATAAAACCTACCTCCGCCGACTGCAACCTTCGTTGCGGTTACTGTTTTTATCTTGAAAAGAGTGCGTTATATCCTAAAACAGAAGTTCACAGGATGAATGAAGCAACCCTGCATGCGATGATTAGCAAGTACATGGCGCTTGGTGTGGAGCAGAGCGTTTTTGGGTGGCAAGGTGGGGAACCTCTGCTTATGGGGGTTGATTATTTTCGTAAGGTTGTTGACATGCAATCATCGCTTGGCAAAAAAGGGCAGAAAGTATCAAATAGCGTTCAAACAAACGGAATATTGATTAATGAAGAATGGGTTACGCTTTTTAACGAATACGCATTCTTGATAGGATTAAGTCTTGATGGTCCAGATTATATACACAATGCGAATCGATTCAGTATAAACAAATCGCCTGTTTTTTCCAAGGTTATGAGTTCCCTTGAGCTTCTGCAGAAAAGAAAAGTCTTGTTTAATATCCTAACGGTGATATCGCAGGCCAATGTTTCAAAAGCCAAGGAAGTCTATGGGTTTATCAAGAGAATTGGAGTAAATTATCATCAATACATACCTGCGGTGAGATCACCCAATAGTGCCAAAACTACAGAAACATTTTCTGTGACAGGTGAGGAGTATGGCCGTTTTTTAATCGATCTTTTTAATGAATGGTACCCTTCAGATGTCAATAAAGTATCCATCAGATTTTTTGATGCTATTGTGAATAAGCTTGTTACAGGAGCCGCCCAATATTGTGAAATGGGAGAATCTTGTTCAGATTATTTTGTTATTGAACATAATGGTGATACTTATCCATGTGATTTTTTTGTCGAAAAGGAGCTAAAACTTGGTAATATTAATCAACATTCTTTTCTCGAGCTGCGTAATTCAGAAAAGTACAGAAGATTTGCACGACTTAAATCAATAAATGTTTCTGAGTGCCATAACTGTCCTTATTTATTCCTCTGTAATGGAGGATGCATTCGGCACAGGGATTATGGTGCTGCAACGAACAAAAAGACAACTTCACTTTGCTATGGACTCAAACTATTCTACAAAGAGACACTAGGCCATTTTCGGGAAATTGCTGCTTCGGTAAAGGAGCGATATACCTCATGAATAGGGCAGTACGCATAGCTGTACTTATTATACTCTTAATTTGTTTAACGAATTCGGTAAAAAAAAGCTCGGGAAACAATCGTAATGCATATAAAGCGAGAGGAACTATTGCTTTGTCTGTTGACGATATTGTTTGTTATGCAAAAGATGCTGCGGTAAAAAAGGTTAAAACAAGGATGCCACAAATTGATATACTGCTTGAAATTTTATTGTCAAATATTAACGATTCGGCTCTTCAATATGGCCGTCGTGAACTTGTAATAAACGGTGATGTTTTCGCCCAAGCCTTTAAAAAGGTTGAGAAACTTTTCGAGGAAGGTGTGCCAGAGCATGACGATTCGTTTCTAAGAAGCAGGATTGAAGCTCCCGAAATTAATTACTCCAATTTTGAAGCAATTAAGCTGTTTGGCCAAAATGGCAGGATGCGAATAATGGTCGAGCTAAAACAAGGCTACGAACAGGAACTACCGTTTACTTTTGGAGCAAAAATCCGCCTTGTTGGTAAATTTTACGGAACAATTAGGCGCGTTGATGAGCGAGGGATAACGGAGATTATTTTCGACGACCCCGAATCTGTATTTTTTATGGCGCCAAGAATAGCCTTTTTTATACCCGATGTTTATACTAAAATTGCGAGGATTGGTATTGCTGAAAATCAGATAACAGGATTTGTTATTGGGAATCCTAAGAGTGTGCGAACCCGTTTTGTATCTGTTAGTTATAATCTCACAACCTGCGCAAAAAAAAGTATTAAAAGCAGCGAGCTATCGCCGGACGAGTTTGAAAAGATTCTTGGCACTCGTTAATACTGCTATTTTCGTATTTTGTGGTTACAATGAGTCATGATATTATCTTAGCAGTAAAGCTGGTGCGGAGAAGGATAATAATTTCATCCTTAATTACGCATTTGCTGGCGTTGATTGCTGCGTGGTTGCTGTCTTTTATCTTACTGCTTCATACAATGAAGTTATCTGGACAACATTTGTTTGACGGAATCGGATTGACTGTTTTGTTTGCATTAACTATTGCCGTCGTTCTCTCCTATATTTTGCGGTTTATTAGGCTTGTAAGAATGAATGAGCGTGGTCTTGCAAGGTATATTGAATCGGAAGTTGTTAAACTTGGAATAGTAGTGAGTGGCACTGTTGAACTTCTCCGAAAGATTCAAAATGGAGCATCAAAAGAGCTTGCTGCACAATATGGGTGTTTATCGGCTAGAAAACTGGCGGATGCCATCAGTCATAAGCGGTTATTTGAGAGCGCAAAGTATTCTGCAATTCTCTCAATTTTTTCAATAACTTTTCTTGTCGTGGTGTGTAATGTCAATCACTTCTCATCTGCTGAATGGCTTCGTCTGTTTTCCATACCTAACATTGTAAGGGATAGTAAAACAATTCCTGACGAAACAAAAACCGCAAAAGCTAAGTTATTTCTGGGGAATATCAATGTATCATATGTTTATCCAGCTTATACCCGCTTGCCATCGAAGACAGACTCCCTAACGGCTGGACGAATTAAGGCAGTAAGGGGTACGGGTGTCCGCTTTTCCGCACTTATTGGAGGTGGTAATGCAGTGCTAAAGGCTAAAATTGCTGGTGGTGAAACAATAGCATTGTCTCAGAATGACAGGAGCATACTTGCAGAATTTACCATTTTGCGGAATGGGGCGCTTGAACTATACGCGCATACTGATTCTTCGGAGGCAGCACTGGTTTTTCGTGATAGCGTGATTTGTGAAATTGATAGATCGCCTACTGTATCTCTTGCTTCTGCCGCACCTCTCACTAATATCAGGCGACGAGATAAAATTAGTTTGTTGTGCCGTGCAAACGACGATTACGGTTTACGCTCTATGCGGCTGATCTTTTTACAGGGTGAGCATGAAGGTTTTCAGAATATTGGCATTAATAAGGGAATAATCAGTTACAACGGGGAAACAGAGCTTGATTTATCGCTGCAAAGCGTTAATCAGGACGAAGATGCGTTTGTGATTGCGGAAGTTACCGATAATGATGCCGTTTCCGGATTCAAAAGCAGCCGTTCACAACCGGTTAGAATTGGTATTATTAATGAAAAAAGAGTACGCGAAGAACTTAACGCACGACTTAAGGAGCTTGAATCAAAACTTTTACACTTATTAGCAGACCACCTCGAAGATGGCTTCACAGGCCAAAATAATCCTGCAAGTGTAAGGAAAAAAAGTGCCCGCTTTGATTCAGAGACATATGCAATAACTTCACTTGTACTTTCCATTCTTGTTGATTTAAAAGAGTCAGACGATGTATTTAGCGATGATCTATTTGAGACACTTGAGACATTTAATGCCCGCATTGGAGCCGCATCCGATAATCGCCGTAATATTGTAAATATGAGCTATGGCAGTGCAAAATTCGATTCGCTAATAATACGGGCAGAGGAAGGTGAAATTAACGAGCTTGAGGATGTTCTGATTCGTATTGATGATTTTAAAAAGGCCGAAAGTATTAACGAAGTTATGGATATTTCTGATGAGCTTAACCGAAGGGGACGAGAACTTTCGCATAAATTGGAAAAATTATCGGACAGTGAGAAAATTCAGGAGTTGGCAAAAGAGTTTCGTGAGTTGCAGAAGGATCTGCAGAATTTGCTGGAAAAATTAACAAACAAAGATACAAAGAGCGGCCTGCCGGAAGAATTTTTAAATACAGATGCATTAAAGCAATTTCCTTCTGATGACCTCATGCAGATGCTAAAAGATATTGTGGAGGCGTTAAAAAGCGGAGATACCAAGGCGGCTCAGGCTGCTATGGAAAAACTGCGTGACCTGCTCGATAAAATGGCATCTTCGGTTGCCTCTGCGCAAAGTAGCTATGAAAACAGTCAATTCGAAAAAGAGATGGAGTCGATGCAGCAGATGGTTGATAATCTCGATAAACTGATTGATAAACAAACAAGGCTTAATCTTGCTGCTGAAAAGAGCGATACTTCCGACCATGATAGTGCTGATAAACTGGCTTCCATGCAGCAGGCGATTCTGCAGGGTATGCAGGGATTAAAAGGTGAACTAGAAGGGATGGGAAAAGGTGGTGAGTCTGGCATGGGTAGTGAATTACAAAAGGAAGCCGCTTCTGCCATTTCCGGTCTCGGGTCTTCATACAACGAAATGAGTGCTTACAAAATACCATCAAGTTTACCGCATGCTAAGAAAGGGTTGTATCATATGTCGCGTCTTAAGGAAGGGTTAAAGCAGGGGATGAACGACAAGATGCGTAACTCTATGGGGGGGAGTTGCCCAAGGGGCAGCGGTTCAACAAGAGGTTCCAGCCGTGGTGGACGAAGTGGAACAAGTGTTGGAAGGATTGAGCTTGTACCGGATGGTAAGGAGGGTAAAATCCGCAGCCTAATAAGGGATGCAGTTAAAGAAGAAGGGCCAAATCTCTATCAGCACGAAAACAGGAAGTATTATGAAGAAATTGGAAATTGAAAAACAGGCAAAAATAGTATTGTTAGTTTTCATTTTCCCTCTATTGGTGTTTTCTGAAGAGAGATATTGCTGCAGCTATAAGCAATTTTCATACTGCTATAGCGATCCGAGAGATACCATTCTTGCGCACGACCTATTTTATACCATCGACAGCGTACATAGCAGTATTTGTTCGGGTAAGTTTGATACTGCAATGGAGTGCACAGAGCCAGTTGATATAGAAGTGTTGCAGAATCCAACATCATTGGCGGCTATACTTGGCCTCTCTATGGGTACAGTACAAAGAAAAGGCATTGTCGCCGTTTCGCGAGAAAATAAAATATTTCTTTTATCGCCAAGGGCTGTGTTGCGTGGATATCGATGGCGGAGAGTTCTTGCAAACGAATACCTCAAGCGCTTTTCTGAAATCAAAGTAACAGAAGCCGATACGGTAAAACATGCTCTGTCTCTGATGGATAATGATTTGCCGAATAACGGTGATGAAACTCATGCTGCCAACAGATGGATTAGGCTTGCTGGAATGCTTCTAAACCAGGAGCGGACCACTGCTGCCATAAATGAGCTTGAAAAAGCAGCATTAGCTGTCAATGGTTCACCTTCATGGATACTAACTCAAACAGCAAGGTTATATCTCGACAAAGGCAATAGTGAAAAAGCACTTCAGTTACTTAGTCGTGCCATTTCCCTTTACCCTGACGACTGTAATGCCTATTTTTACAGAGCTCTCATCCTTCTTGAAATGGGCGAGCTTAAGAAATCAGTGATTGATGCAAAAGAGTCGTTGGCAATTAATCCGTTTCATATGAGGGCGCGAGAAATGCTTATCGAAATATACGAAAGAGAGGGACTCTTCGAGGAATCAAGAAAGGAAAGACGAATTGCCGCATTTTTACGGTGGACAAATAGACAATGAGGGGAAAGAACTAAATGGCCGAAAATTCTGACATAGAACTTGCAAAAAAGCTGTTTGACGCAAGCTGTACAATAAAAAAAGAGATGGCAAAGGTTGTTGTTGGGCAAGAGCGAGTAATCGATCTAATGCTCACCGCACTCTTGTGCGAAGGTCATGCTCTCCTTGTTGGCGTTCCAGGCCTTGCTAAAACAACCATTGTCAAAACGCTTTCTTCGGCGCTTGCGCTTTCTTTTAATAGAATACAATTCACTCCAGATTTAATGCCTTCCGATATTACAGGGACAGATATCCTTGAAGAGAATGCAGCAACTCTGAAGCGGGAGTTCTCGTTTATAAAGGGGCCGGTCTTTTCTAATTTACTGCTTGCGGATGAAATAAACAGAACACCACCTAAAACTCAGGCAGCACTGCTTCAGGCAATGCAGGAAGGTTTTGTTACTGTGGGTGGAAGACACCATGAAATTCCTAAGCCATTTCTGGTTTTCGCCACGCAGAATCCTATTGAACAGGAGGGAACATATCCTCTGCCCGAAGCACAACTTGATAGATTCATGTTTCACATAACAGTTGGTTACCCAAGTGAAATTGATGAAATCGAAGTAGTATTGCGCGGCACTTCTGCCCTTAACGAAACCATAAACCCGGTAGTGAACCATTCCGATTTGCGGGCATTTCAGGCGCTAACCAAAAGGGTGCCTGTGCCGGAAGGCGTTGCCAAGTATGCTGTCCGTTTATCGCGCGCCAGCCGTCCTTTGGACGGCGGAGCGGATAAGTTTATTAGCGAGAAGGTCCGATGGGGCGCCGGCCCAAGGGCGGCACAATTTCTTGTTGCCGGCGCCAAGGCGCGCGCGCTTCTGCGTGGTTCTCCTGTTGCCGAAGATGAGGACATTAAGGCATTAGCGTATCCTGTACTTCGTCACAGAATAGTTCCGAGTTTTCATGCAGAGGCGGAAGGCATTACGCCGGAACTTATTATTGATTATCTGATTAAAACTGTCACATACGACTAAAGAAAAATGGCCGAAAGATCAAGACGGCTCCTTACGCCGGATCAGCTTTCTTCTCTATCAAGGTTTTCGTTTAGGATGGGGCGTCCTGTAAGTGGCCAATGGACAGGACATCATCGTTCTCCTCATCAGGGTTCTTCCGTTGAGTTCTCCGATCATAAGGAGTATGTTCCAGGGGATGATGTCAGAAGGCTTGACTGGAAGGCTTATGCGAAGTCTGACCGCTATTATATTAAGAGGTATGAGCAGGAAACGGATTTGTCGGCTCAAATTATTGTTGATACCAGCAATTCTATGGACTACGGTTCGGTACAGCTTTCAAAATTTGAAGCGGCTTCACAGGTAGCTCTTGCTTTTTCTACGATTCTCCTTAACGAATCTGATGGTGCCGGATTATATGCTAAAAATGGCTTGCAACGAATTAATATACCTCCGTCATCTCAAAAGACAAATTTACGCCTTATGGAAGAGGCTCTTTTGGCTATTGAATTTTCAGGAAACATATCGCTTCCCTTACTGATAAGCGAGTCGCCCATATTAAACACCAGAGTCTCAATGAATATTGTAATCTCTGATTTTTTGTGCGAGCCTAATGAACTTTTTGCATCACTGTCTCCTTTGTTTGCAATGAAACGGCAGATCTTACTGGTTCATATAATCGATCCGGACGAGGTCGATTTCCCATTTACAACAGCAAGAACAAGATTTATTGATACAGAATCCGATAGAAAAGTTGAATTGAATCCCGTATTGATTAGGAAACAATATCGCCAGTTAATGAATACGCATATTGACGCCATAAAATCAGGTTGTATAGAATCCGGATCATATTATTTACAATATAATACCGCTGAAAAACTTGTTAAAATAATGGCAAACTTTTTCGCACGGCACGCTACATGATTCCTGTTATCTGTTCTCTTGTTCTACTGCTGCAAGTTTATTTAAGCGCTGGGCAGTCAAATAAAGAACTTGATGCTGAGCTTGCTAAGCTGTCCGAAGTTCTGCTTGTAGATTCTTCTTTTGAAAACCATAGTCGCTATATTGAACTGTTAATAAAAAAGAAAGATAAGGGTGTTTTAAAACGGTACATACCCCGTTTTACAAATAGATTTGGTGCGTTGCCAGAAGCAGAAATAGTAACAGCTATGGGGTTAGGTATAATAGGAAAAACAGAAGCCGCTTCTGCTATTCTTGAGAAACGGTACGAAAGAACAAAATCAATCGAAGATCTCCTCATACTTTCAAGAATATTGGTAGAGAATGGGGCAAGATTAAACAGTGAATCAGTTATAGCAAAAATAATTTTTATTGATTCTTCGTGCGCGGAAGCATATTATCTGCGAAGTCGAAATGCGCTGTCCACAACAGTTCTTGATAGATTAATCAATAGGAAAGAAAGAGGTGCAGCATATAGTGACGCATACGAATCTATTAAAGATGCAATGAAATTTGATAGTCTAAACCCGTTGTATGCCGGTTTTGCTGTGCTATTGCTGGATAGTATGCGACAAATAGAGCAGGCATGCTCTTTATGTACTGAAAAATCAGATCAAGTTGGGCCAAACAACTATTTCGATAAAATTTGTGGTCATGTCTATTTTCGTGTAGGGCTGTATGAAATGGCGTTGTCTCATTTTGAGAGAGCATATCTTGATTTGTCGAGTGATATAAATAATCTCCTATCGATAGAGGCAGTTCATAAGCGCCTTGGTACATATAGTGAATATTATCTCACCGGACAGGAGAGGCTTGCCGATGCTATGCCAGAAACACTTTCTATACGATATAATCTTGCTCTCGAATACCTAAAAAGGGATAGTCTTGTAAAAGCTGAGTCAGCCTTCCGGAAAGTACTTGCAGCCGATTCCCTGTTTGCCGAAGCGAAGAAAGGGCTAATGGCTGTCTTGGCGAAAATGGGTAATTTTTCGGAATCTGCAAAATATTCCGCTAAAAACAGTTTTACAGAAGGGCAACTGCTCCTTTTTGCAGGGGATACTGCGGGAGCCATATCTATTTTTGAAAATGTTGTTGCATTTAATCCTAATGAAATAAAGCCAGCTTATTTTCTTGCAACTCATTATTTCAATCTTGGTAAATGGGATAAGGTGGTTGAATATGTTGGGGATCCGGAAAGATTTACCGACAAAGATGGTGCCCGTTTTATGGCGGGGACAGCGTTGTATAAACAGAAGCGGGAAAGTGCGCGCGCCTATGCATTACTTGTGCGCTGTGAGGGAGGTGTTGAAGATGGTGAACAGCTTTGTGCTATGCTTGCAGAACTTGCTTTTACTTTAAAAAAATATGATGAAGCAGTGGCTCGATTCGAAAAATGCCACTATGGGTATGAAACCAGCGTAAATTCATCATATTATCTTAACAGGATAAAGGAGATCGGACGGCTCAGATAAGCTTATCTAGTGCTGTTTGTCTAATTCTATTATCGATGGTTTTTATGGCCATAGCAAAAGCCTTACGACTTCCGATAAATACGGCAAGCTTTTTCGCCCGAGTAAGCGCAGTATATATCAGATTTCTGTACAGCATGTTAAAGTGTTGACCAGCGACAGGAATTATTACCGACTGAAATTCACTTCCCTGTGATTTGTGGATAGTTATCGCATAAGCAAGAGCAAGATCGCTTATGTCGTTTTGTCCGTATCGGACGACTTTTTGTTCCAGACCATGGTACATTACTTCACAGAAAGGTGTTTCGGTTCCAATGCCGGTTATGTTTCCTATGTCACCATTAAATACTCCAAGATCATAATTGTTTCGTGTTTGTATAACTCTGTCGCCCTCTCTAAAAATTCGCTCACCAATCCGTATCTCTTTTTTGGTGGGCGAGAAGGGGTTGCATGTTTCCTGTAAGTGGGCATTGAGGTTATTGGTCCCAAGCGAGCCGCGGACCTGTGGGGTTAAAACCTGAATTTCACCCAAGTTTTTAGACCATTCTTTGATTGATTTTGTGTAAACATGAATTACTGTTTGGAGCGCAGTCAAACCAAAATTTATGGTTGACCACGGATGCACTTTTTGTAAAAGCTCTTTTAGTGCAGAAATGTCGTCTGGTTTATGTACAATTTTATCCAGTTGTGCATCTCGAAATTTTGGTGGAATTATTAATACGGGTTTCCTGATATCTTCATCATTCGATAAATCTGGAATGTATAATTTGTCAATTTCAATTCCTCTTTCGGTTGCTCTTATTTCCCCTGTCCAGTTATTCTCGCTTTTCATCAGAATGGGGGAGGCTGTGTTTTGTGCGTAGGAGACAGCAGCGCGGGCTTTTTTAATAAAGGCAAGTTGATCCTGCGTTGCCTCGTCAGCATCTATAAAAAGGGTGTCGTAACCCTCTTGCAGCATATCTGGATTCTGCACAGGCGAAGCTATCCGTGGTACAATACCATTGTTGATGTCGTGAGCAAATGAGATAATTGATGATTTTGATGCCTGACGGAACACCTGCGTTAATGTAAAACGGGGTATTCTTTCGACTTTAAGTAAGTCGGATAGCACGCTGCCTGCTCCTACGGAGGGAAGCTGATCCTTATCGCCAATAAAAAGTACCTGAGTTTCCTTCCTTATTGCCCGTAAAAGGGCAGAAGCTATGGAAATGTCAAGCATAGAGGTCTCGTCAACTATAAGGAAATCAGTATCGATTGGATTATTCTCGTTTCGCTTGAATCCATTAAGTGCCGGTACCCATTCAAGAAGCCGATGTATTGTTTTTGCCTCAATGCCTATAACTTCGGCCATCCTTTGTGCTGCCCTGCCAGTTGGTGCTGCAAGGGTAACAGTAAGCTTCATGGCGTTGAGTAGCTTTACAAGGACTTTAGTGCAGGTGGTTTTGCCGCATCCAGGCCCCCCTGTTAGTATTGAAAACGGTTCGGATGGTATTTTGCTTACCGCAAGAGCCTGCTCGGTACTGAGTACAATCTTGTTCTTTGCGCAATAGCGCGCAACCCAATTTTTTATGCGAGCCTCGTCTCTGTCAATTTTGTTAAGTAATAGAAGTTTTATCCTCTCGCTTACGCTTAGTTCATCGAAAAAAAGTGTTTTTGCGTAATAAGAATTTTCCCGCTTTTTTATTTCTCCCGACAGTGTCATCTTTTCAAGAATTTCTTCAACCAACACAGTACCAATATTTTCGGCGAGAAGTTCAAGAGTTTTCTCGACAATTTGCTCCTTAGTTAAAAAGCAGTGCCCTTCATCTCTGCTCGAATCAAGAACATGTCTAATTCCGGCTCCTATTCTTGCTGCACCCTTACGGTCGAATGATAGAGCAAGGGCTATTTTATCGGCGGAATAAAAACCAATTCCGTGAATATCGTGTGCAAGGCGATAGGGATTTTGCGTTACAGTGCTGATGGCATTTTCGCCGTATTGCTTAAAGATTTTAGTCGCAAGCAGCGTGCTTATGCCGTAATTCTGTAAAAAAATCATAACATCTCTAATTGTTTTGTGCTCTTCCCACGAAGTTTTAATAAGTTCAAGTTTTTTTAATGAGATGCCGGAAATTTTCATAAGTTCTGCAATATTATTTTCAAAAATATCAAGCGTCTTTTCGCCAAAAAATGTTACTATTCTTTTGGCAATGGCTGGGCCAACTCCCTTGATAAGGCCGGAGCCGAGATATTTCTCCATGGCTGAGGATGATGCTGGCTTTCGTTCAATTGCATTAGTAGCCTTAAACTGTTCTCCATATTTAAAATTAGTGTACCAGTAACCTGTAAATTCCATTGTAGCGCCGGCAAATACTTTTATTTGGTGTATAAGAACAGTAACAAGCCGATGGGGTTCCTTTATTGGGGACACCTTTATTACTGACCAGCCGTTTTGTTCGTTATGAAATGTTACTCTTTCGACAATGGCTACGAACCGCTCTTCGATACGGGCAAATTGATTATTCAACCCTTTTTTCCGCCGCAAGTATGGCTTTTTCGAGCACAGAGAGAGCTTTTTCAGCTTCTTCATCAGTTAAGCAAAGTGGTGGCTGGATTCGTACTACGCTGTTATTAATGCCGCCAATACCAACAAGAATCCCATTTTCTCTGCAATAGGTTCTTACAAAGTTCGCTGCTTTAGGGTTTGGACTCTTTGTTTTACGGTCGGTAACGAGTTCGATACCTATCATTAGCCCTTTGCCTCTAACATCGCCAGTAATGGCACTTGTGTTTAATAATTGCGATAGTCTGTGTATGATTTTTTTTCCAAGAGTTAGCGAATTGTCTATTAATCCGTCGTTATAGAGCGCCGAAATAGTTGCTATTGCGGCTGCGCATGATACTGGATTTCCGCCAAAAGTGGAGAGGTGGTCGCCAGGTTTAAAGGCTTCTGCAATTTCCGGTTTTACAATGAAGGCTGATAGCGGAAAACCACCTGCTATTCCCTTTGCCATGGTCATAATGTCCGGCTCTACACCGTAGTGTTCTATCGCGAACATTTTTCCTGTTCTGCCGAAGCCGGACTGAACCTCGTCAGCAATAAAGAGAATATCTTCTTCGTCAAGGATTGTTTTTATATGCTTGAAATATGATTCGTGCGGAACAATTATGCCGCCTTCGCCCATTACGGGCTCTGCAATAAATGCTGCGACATCGCCGGAATTATTGTATCGTAAAGAATCTCTAAAAAATTGAGCGGTTCTGGCAGCGCATTCTTCGTCAGTAGTTGAGGAAAACGGGCAACGATAGAGGTAGGGAGCAGGTACAAACGCAACACCTGAAGCGTAATGCCCTCCGCGCCGTTTCCTCTCCCTGTTGCCGGTTATAGACAAGGCCATGTTAGAACGGCCATGAAAGCCACCATAGTGGGAAATAAACTCTCTTTTGCCGCTGTATTGCCGCGCTATTCTTAAAGCGCCCTCTATTGCCTCTGCTCCGCCATTTCCAAAAAAAGATTTCTGAAGTTTTCCAGGAGTAATTTTCGCGAGAAGCTCAGCAAGTTCGCCAGCTTTGTCACTATAGTATAAGTATGTGCCACAGTGAATAAACCTCTCTATTTGGGCTTTGGCTGCTGCAATCACACCACTGTTGTTGTGGCCAACATTTAAAACTGCAATACCAGCAAAGCAATCAATGTATTTCTTGCCGGTTTTGTCAATAATAGTTGATTTATATGCGTTTGCTATTTCGATAGGCTCAACCCCCGAAACCATACCGGTAATAATGTAGTCAGCGTATAGGGAGCTTGTATCCATATTCTATTTGATTGAGATAAGATAATAATATATAATGACATTATCGCTTCTTTTAATCGCTTAACTCTAAATAATTAGGAGTATTCAATGAAAAAGTTAGCCCCATTGTTGTTTATGCTTGCGGCAATCTCAACTCTTTATTCTCAAGTAGATACTCTTGTTGCAAAGGATATGAAGCGGGTCTATTATGCCGACTCAACTTACGCCGTTTATCCAGATTACTACCATAGAGCAGTTAACCCACAGGGAGAGGGCGGCAGAAGTGTGACTTTCGAAATTGTTTCACAGCCGGAACATGGCACGGTTGCCGTTTCTCAGTATGGTTACTCATTCGATTATACGCCGTCAGCCGGTTTTACAGGTAAAGATGAATTCACCTGGCGATTCTCGGCCAATGACACAGCCTCAAATATTGCTAAATGTCGTATCCTTGTTCGTTCTATAAATGGACAGGCGGGGGAGTTGGTAATTATCATTGTTAATAACAAACTTTATTCACCCCTTTTGCCAGAAATTACGCGGCTTGCTACCGATCTTGAGTCTGAAGGGTATGCTACGAAACTAACATCATGGGTGCCAGATTCTGCGAGAAGAGTTTGGGATTATTTGAAAGCAGAATATGATTCTGTTAACCAATTTCTCGCTGGAGCCATATTAATCGGCAATATACCAATTCCAACTGTGACAAGCGGTACAACAACAACAAAAACGGACCTCGTTTACTGGAATATGTCCGTTTACGGAAACGCATATTCCCGTCACATCTGGGTGAGTCGTATCTGGGCAAATAATAAATGGGGAACAGGCAGTGTTTGGGGTGGAAGTGATACTGCCATGATTAAGCGCTATTTACAGGCAAACCATGATTACAGAACGGGACTTTCAAGGTATTCGCATCTTGCGTATCACTATAATGATGTAGTTGATGCGTATGGAGGCAAAATAGAGAATGCGCTTGAAGTTTGGCCCGCGGTAAAAACGCCAGTTCATGTCATATATGCGTTCAGAGATGGAGGTGACATAATACATGAAACTGCGCATGGCAATGCAGGGGCGTATGACTACTACGGCTCTTATCCGAGAGTAAGTGTAACTACAACTCGAATATACGACTATCTTGCGCAGGCACGATTTGTACTTAATACTTCGTGCACCTCAGGCGAGCCTGGTGGCGTGGTTAACAATCAGCTCTTTACCCGAAGAGGCGGCAATATACTTAGTGTTGGTTTATCTGCTACAGGGTACACTGGGGCACTAATTATTCTTGACAGCAATACCACCGATAAAAACTTTAGGTCGCAACTTGCTCGCGGCAATACATGGGGTGCTTCAATAGTCAATGTGTATCCATTTATGGATTACCAGCGGCCAATCTTTTATGGTGATCTCTCGTTACCAGTAAAACTTTTTCCGCATAATGCCATGCCAATAGTAGATACACTTATTGCTGATGTGCGGATTGGTAATGCGCCGCTAACTGTAAATTTTACGCCTACTGCAAGGGATTCAGATGGTACCATTACTACATATGAGTGGTTTCCAGCAGGGCATTATTATGGAAAAAATGAGCCAATCTATTCCGTAACGGATCCTTCGACACAACAGTACACCTACACCCTCCCACATCGATATATGGCGCGGGTTCAGGCCATTGATAATTATCAGGCTGTTGCGTGGAAAGAGGTTGAAATTATTGTCGGGCCACAGCCCAATGTGCCTCTAAGGGTGAATTGTGGATACAGAAGTTTTGAAGCAGAGGATTATAATAGCATGTACCGCCCTAATGATGATTTGCTGGATAAGGACGGCGCCCTTTGGCTGCATGACCAGGGGTATATCGCTGGAACATGGGGATTTGCATCTGCATCTTATGGCAGTAGCAGTAGCGCAGTACAGGGAACAGAAGAAGATTCGCTCTTTAAATGGTATCGCTATTGTCAGGATAGTCGTACCCCCGTCCTTATTTATAAAATACCTCTTGTAAACGGCCCTTATACATTAAAGCTTGGTTTTGCAGATATGCAATCTACTGCTGCGGGGCAACGGATAATGGATATTGTTGTCGAAGGCGACACAATAGAGAGCGATCTTGATGTTTATGCTGTGGCAGGAGCTAAAACAGCGCATATTGTTACTGCAAACATAAATGTAGATGACGGCGAAATGGAAATTCGAATTTCTAAAGATACTTTGGGAACACATTATCCATTTCTTAACTGTTTTGAAGTTTTGCCTGCTAATGTATCCAATGAAAGCCGTTTGCTTGCAGCCAGTTATTTATCTATCTACCCGAATCCGTTTGGTGCTGTTACAAGCGTGAGGTTTAACCTGTTGCAAAGGGCAGAAGCGGATATTCGTGTCTATGATATCAATGGTCGACTGGTCAATATTTTATCAACAGGACTAAAGAATGTCGGCAACTATTCAGTAGCGTGGCACGGAACAGACCAGTCAAATAAAAAGGTAGCAGGCGGAATTTACTACATCAGAACAGAAATTCAGGGCAAGAAACAGCTGCGGAAGGTAATTTTACTTAAATAGAGTCCGTTTTTTATCGGTTGTCTGTTTTCCGAGGAACCACATCGCATGTTTCGAGCATCCATCTCGATAGGCGGTCCTTCAGTCTGTGGAGAACATCCTTCAAAGCAGGGTCGTTTATTCTGTTGTGTTCCTCAAGAGGATCGCAGGTGAGGTCGTATAACTCGTCACTCTCGTAGAGGCGCATAACATATTTATGCGTCTTGGTCCGACACATGACAGCCTTTCCGTGATATGGTGCTTCATCTGTAGTCTGGAGTTTGATGCGTGGGGCGTATAGACCGAGATGCATGTTTTCCGTCGAGCAGCTTTCCCATTCCATAGCTTGGACCTCTCCGAATCTCCTTCCACCCTCACAGAATGCTGCGTCGCGGTGCTCGTCCGTCTTTCCAATGGCCAGATCGAGTAGGCTTCTGCCGAAATGATCATATCCTGGCTCTATCCTTGTCAACTCGTAAACAGTGGCTGGAAAATCAACAAGTTCCACTATTGCATCGCATACACGCGGTTTTACGCCACTGTTTTTTGGCGGTTTAAAAATGAAAGGGATTCTCGATAGACAATCCTCAAATGTATTCTGAGTTTTCTCCACAAGTCCATAGTCGCCAGTGAAATCTCCGTGGTCGGAGAAAAGAAATATCGAGCTACGGTCGTATCTTCCGGACTTCTTCAGTGCGTCAATCAGCATGCCAAACTGGTGATCAGTACGAGAGCACATTCCATAATAAGTTGCACGGAGTTCTGCCCATCTATCTTCAGGCCAATTCTGTAAACCTTGGTTCTGGCAAATGCTTTTCAGTATTGATGGTTTTCCTTCCCAATTATCCGGAGCAATTGCTCGATGAGGCACTTTTCCCCTGCCGTTCATGCTGAACCAAGGCTCCTCCACACAGTAAGGCGGATGTGGGTAAACGAGAGGCATATATACACATAGGGGTTTGTCTCCCCGGTATGAAGCGATGAAATCTATCGCGCCAAGTACTATGGCCCAGTCGCCATCGCAGTAACAGTGTTCTCCATTTGTGTCTAACTTCCCCTTGTAAAAACTGAAGAAGTTGTCTCCATCAGGAGAGCCGCGCCAGGCTTGACTACCTCCGTGATTCCCTTCGCGAGGAGTCAGCCCCCATCTCTTGTAATCCTCCTCAGTCGGTTGGAATTTGATATTGCAATGTTTATCGAATCCACTCTGACCTGGAACGAGGTCGTTTTTTCCACCCCACCAGACAAAATAGCCGTTATCCTTGAGAAGCTTCAGCATGTTGGTCTCGTCGTATTCCTCGTGGAGCATGTGATACATAGTGCGATGGCCGCGAACATGCGGATACAAGCCGGTCATAAAACTGCATCTACTAGGGGTACAAACCGTGTTTTGACAGAATGCGTTAGAGAATGATACCGCATCCTCCGACACCAAGCGATCTATGTTAGGAGTGGCAACGGCCTTGTTGCCAAGATGCCCCAGGCTGTCACCGCGCCATTGATCGGGATTGAAGATAATGATATCGGGTTTCATAAGATCAGCTATTTAACCAAAAGTAATTTTTTAGTGGTTGTTTTACCATTAAAATCTAATTGGCATAAATAAATGCCGGAATGTGCAGTGCCGGTATCCCATCGCAGGATGTGAGCTCCTTTGATGCTGGAGCATAGTTTTCCGCCGTTTCGCTAATGGACTCTCTTCCGTAGCGGAAATAGCCTGTGCTTTTTAAATTTGAGCTCTCTTAGCTGTCTATAAGAGTGTAATCTTGTCAATAACTTTTTCCCATGGAAGTATTTCTGATAGATCGGTCTTGCGACCAATTGTTTCAAGCTTCGACGCTACAACGATTGGAACATCAGGAAACCGCATTTTGAAGAGTTGTGCGGTCTCTTTTTTCATGTCCGATTTGCCGGACTTTAATTCAACCGCCAAAACAACTTTACCCCCCTTAGAGATAAGTAAGTCGATCTCATGGTGTCGCTCTCGCCAGTACGATAACGAGAAATCTTTTTTAGCATAGTCGGATATTCTACGGACCTCATTAATAAACCATGTTTCGAATAGTATTCCTGTTTCTGCCTCTGTAGGAGGTAAGGATAACCTTCCGTTTAATGATTGTACAACACCACAATCAAAGAAATAGAATTTAGGACGGGTCTTTTTTCTTTCGCTATGATCATGGCACCAAAGAAGGTTTCCAATCAAGGTGTCCTCAAGTATTTGATAGTATTCTTTTACTGAGCTGGCAGGTACAGAACATTCTCTTGAGATATTTACATATTCCAATATCTGACCATTTGCTTGGCTTGCTACACTGAGAAATCGTTGGAATGCCCCCAAATTTCTCGTAAGTGCTTCTGCTTGTATTTCCTCTTTTATGTAGATTGTAGCATAACCACGCAAATAATCGTTTATTTCGTCAAATTGAGATTCTTGAATTAGTAGAGCAACTCTCGGAAGCGTTCCTACTTCCAGTGCATGCTGTAAATTGAAATCTATTCCCAATTCTGCTTTTGTTAGTGGGTGAAGATTAGCTGAATGGGCGCGTCCGCCCAAAAGATTCGCACCACCTCGCTTTAGCTTTCGTGCACTTGACCCAGAAAGAATAAATCGAAGGTTCTTTTCTTCAATCGCCATTTGTATGACATTAAGTAATTCCGGTATCTTTTGGATTTCATCAATAATTACACTGCTATTGTCCGGCAGGAGAAATAGCTGTTCCTTAAGTAGATTTGGATTCCTGCGGTACTTGAGTTCGACCTCTGGATCAAGTAGATTAATAAAGAGACTGTAACACAAACCACGAATTAAGGTCGTCTTTCCTGTCATTCTTGGTCCAAAGAGAAAAATTGAACTTTTCTTTTCGCCCAAATTTAGCAATCTGTTATATTTCATACGATAATAACAACAATATACTATAATATCGCACAAAACAACAATATAATGTTATTATTGTGTCGGTGGCTACTTATGCAAAAATCACAGACAAATTTCTTCTGCCTCCGGCAAAATAAAAATGTCTTAAAACCCAAACAGGATTTTTATGTAAAAATCAGGATTTTTATATATAATTATCATGATATTTATAACACATATACATCTTTTGATAATATATAACTCCAATACATTAGATATATCTGGAGGGGGAAGTATGAAGTTAAAGCTTTGGTTGTTGGTAAGCGTTTTTTTTACCTTTGAAATTTATGCGGTTAATGGGTCTCTTTTGTTCTGTAACTCAGTAAGTAGGTGGAGTGCGGGGGATCTCTTACTTTATGACATGGCTACTGGTAGAATGGATACTCTCTATAAAGGCAAGGCTTATGGAGCCTGTTTCTCACCCGATGGCAAGAGAGTTGCCTTTTCAATCGATGGTACGCGTCCTATACACATTTATGACCTTGTAACTGGTAGAATTGATTCGATAGGGCTTCCTATTGATGATGCTAATTTGTCGTGGGCAACTGATAGTTGCATTTACTGGGGAAGGCATCGTAATATATATAAAATTCATAGTGTTACCGGTAAGGTAAGTCTTGCTTATACAATTCAAATGACCTATTCACCAATTTCGGGTGATACACAGATAGCCGGAGTACTTACTGGAGGGGTTGCGCTTAATGGAAACCGAGGTGCATTTGCGCTATGGAGCGACAACATTGGCAACAGAAGTGTAAGTATGGATTTTGTTGCGAGGAGTGAAATTGCAATTAACGATGGAGCTGACACAAGGTTATCGTGTCAGGCTACAATTTCTTCCGATGGTGAGTATGTGGCAACCGCAAATTACAACCATACCAGGATTATTGTGAGGCCATACAACAGCAACACAATCACAACGCAATCGCTTTCAAAGTCAGATGTCTGGATGCTGAGGTTCTCGAGGGATGCCGGACAGAATTATATCTTCCGTTGTGCAGCCGACAGTGGTACATACAAATACGAGATCACAAGCGATACAAGCATCAAGCCGCTTCTTGTGTTTAAGGGGCCGTGTGCTTTTGATTACTATGCGAGCGGCTATGTGAGAGACCTGATCACTACCGCAGATTCCACACAATCGATTGCCCGTTTTCAAACAGCACCCGTGAGAACGACCATTGAGCCAGGCCAATCTGTGGTTTTCTCTGTGTCTTCTCTCGATCAATATGGGGCATCTTTCCCTGGAGCCGTTTCTTGGTCGGTTAGTGGTGGCGGTACTGTAGATAGTGAGGGACGGTTCACCAGTGATGGAACGGAAGGTTCATTCGTAGTATTCGCCTCTCCACAAAACAGACCGGATATCAAAGCAGAATCATACATTACTGTGGAGTGTAAAAACTTCGCTTTAGCTAAAAGCGTTACCTCTTCATCGCACACATGGTTTCCAGCTCCATGGAAGAGGGCCGATTTAACAAATGGAGTTATCGAATCCCCACTGGGTACAATTCAGGAAGGTGGATGGGCAAGTGCGTGCAATCCAATCGCTGATACTGTGCAGTGGGTTGAAGTAGATCTTGGTAGCGATGTAACCTTAAATAAAGTTACGCTTTGTCCAACGCACTATATAACAGGAAGTTACGCAGCAAAGCTCAACCATGGAAAATCATTGGGTTTTCCGGTTGATTTTATTGTCGAAGCAAGAAGTTCTTCAGGTGTGATTGACACAATAGTTGCGCAGACGGATTATCCTATGCCGGATTACGGAGTACCGCAGGAATTTATAACAAAGCCGGTAACGGCAAGGTATATCCGGGCAACGGCTACAAAATTGGGCAATACAAGAGAAAAAAATTGCTATAAGTTTCAGCTTGTGGAACTTAAGGTGCAAAATGTGCCGGTAACTAATACAGAACTTTCTTTGCCGAATAGCAGCAGTCAATATTCTTTATCCATTTTACCTAATCCCGCTGTTTCGTCAATAGAAATTCGCTATATGATACCTGCGGCAAGTAATTTGCGGAGCGATGTCCGGCTTTCTCTGTTTGACATAAAGGGGAGGTTGGTTTCCGAAATAGACAATAGAGGCGTAGAGGCTGGCACTCACTCGGTTAAACTTGGAGTTGGGGGCGCGTTATCTGTTGGTGTCTATGTTTGTCGGATGCAGACAAGAGGGTATAGTCGCTCATTGCGGTTTGCGGTTGTAAGATAAAATAACTTTGTATTTAAGGAGGGCAGGGAAAATGAATCGCTACTTTTTATGTGTATCACTAATCTATTTGTCATTGTTTTTTATGCCGATCTATGGAGAGCTGAACCTTGAAATGCAGGTAAAGGAATGTGCTAAGGTTGGCGCACCAAATGGTTTTCCTGTTCAAGTCGTTGTGCCGTTACCGCAGGGAGTTTATAATGATGTTAATAGTTTCAGGGTTACGGATGAATCTGGAAACACTGTTCCTGCTCAGTTTACTGTAATGACAAGAAGCTGGATGAAGGATTGGAGTATTGAGAATATTACTGTTAATTTTCAACCGACCGTTTCAGCTTTTACCGGCACTGCTGGCAGTGGTGTGAGCAAATATTACTTAAAGGATGATGGAACAGGAAACAGCGTTTCAACATCACTGCAGGTAGTAAACGAAACCGATAAAATAACAGTAACTACCGGTTCCATAAAGTTTGTTGTAAGCAAAACCGCATTCAACATCATTGACGAACTTTGGTACGATAAAGACGGCAATAATTCTTACGGCACGGATGAAAAAATTATTCAGTCGAGTGCGCAGCATGGTGGCGTTTTTACGGGGCGTTTGCCTGGTGATGTGCAATTTGATGCTTCACGAAGCGATATTTCTGTTGTTGTTGAAGAATCCGGCCCAATGCGTGTAGTAATTAAAGCAGAAGCTCTTACGAAGTATTACAGCACGGTTGACCACATTCACGGGTTTGCCGTAAGGATCTATGCTTATGCAGGAAAACCTTATGTCAAGATAGATTATCAGCTCCAGAATTCCGCCAAAAATAAAGTTGTGGCATGGCCTCTGTATTTTGACAATATGAAAGTAAAGTTTGATCTGAATTTAGGGTCAAACCCGACTGTCCGGATGGGGCTTGAAAACGGCACGGCTTTTGAGCGAAGTTGTAACAAGGGACTCTTGCTGGCACAGGATTCTTCAAACCGATTCAAAATAAAGGATCTTGCAAGCGGTGATTCACTTTCCGGTGGCGTCAAAGCGCCTGGATATATGGATATTCGTGATGGCAGCATTGGGGTTGCCGCTGTAACCCGTTATTTCCAGCAGATGTGGCCTAATGGTCTTTCGATAGATTCGGCAAATAGATTGCAAATCCAGTTGTGGCCAGAGTGGAGCTCTTCGTGGTTCAACTGTTGCGGACTTCCCGACTTTGGTGCGACAACACAGCCTTATTGGCAAAAGCTTTACTGGCTAGAAGATATGCAGCATGTTTACAAGGAGATATTGCTCGCCTTTCATAATAGTTCTATGACCGCGTCTGAACTAAATGCGCTAGCGAAAACATTTGAGTACCCGCCGGTGGTCTCATTGTCAACAGCGTGGTATTATCAGACTAAGGCAACTCTTGATTATGGCGGTGTTGTACCTGTTCAGACTAAGTATGCAACGCCGGATACAGCGAGAAAACCGTCAAGTTACAAGAGAATGGGTTGGGATTGGTTTAGCTATAATAGCGGTGCAAGGCGGTGGGCGCCTGCTCAGGCTGGTGGATTGCCGGATGGTATGGGCGACTTTGTAGTTACAGAAAATCCGTTGAACTATTACGAAGCTCAGGAGTACGCGCTTGAGGAAATTAATACAAAGCCGCACTCGATGGCGCAGTACACTTATGCAAATGACTATCCATTTCTAAAACTGGGAGCAAATCTTCCACATAATAGAAATTTAAGTTATCAATCGAATCTCTGGAGGAGGCAGTTGTCTGGCGGCTCTCAGCTTGATACTGCTTATTTAAAGGGAACCGAGCAGGATGCTCGTCCGAGAGATCAGGAGCATATGTGGTATTACCATGTAGCAGATGCCTATTATCTGTCAGGCAATCCATGGATTAAGGATTGGTATAGTTTTTACGGTGAATATTTAAAAAATACTGTTGCGTGTAGTGTTGCTGAATGCGGCGCTTCATCGTACCGCGATCAGGGGCATGAAGGAACGAACGCAATGAATGCCTATAAAATTACAGGTGATACTGTTGGTCTGAATATGATGACCTATTTCTGGCTTTATCGATATGGCGGATCGTTTAACAGGGTGACGGGACTGGGCTACTTTAAGCCATGGATGGTTGGCTTCGGTTTGCGGGGTGTCTGTACCTATCTTGAAGCCGTTAAAGGAAATCCTTCCCGTTGGCAGAATTATGTTGAAATGTTCAAGGTGCTGGCTTCTCAAATGGAGTATAATTACCAGTATGGCAGCTTTGCGTACGAAGGATATCCAAATATGGTAAATGCTTCATATTATGGGAGCATGTCGCTTGTCGATCCATTTGCCTGGTATTATTATCATTCTGGTACAAAAAGATATTGGGATTTTCTTGAGCAATATCTGAAATATGGAATCAACGGCGGTTCTGGTCTAACGGTTCCAGACTGGAAGGGGAAATGGGGCGGCAGGGTATATGATTTTGTAAAGAAAAATCCCAAGGCAGACACTGTTCCGCCGTCCGCTATTAACAATTTAACAATGACCCGAAACGGTGATTCTTGCGTTTTATCTTGGACTGCTCCAGTTGATGCAAAACGCTATATGGTGTTATATGATTCAAGGTTCATTTCAGAGGACTATACAGCCGATACCATGCAAATGAACTGGTGGGCGGCAGGTGTTTTTGGGCCATCTTTTATGGCCACTCCACAATCCACAGAGCGCTTCTCGTTTAAGGCCCCAGCAGCAGGAAACTTATGTGTGGCGGTTTATAGTTTCGATTCCGCATACAATTTAAGTGCGCTTTCAAACAGGGCATTGAGTGACATAACCCCCCCTTCGGTGCCCTCTAGTTTACAGACTACTACCGTTACAGCCAATAGAATTGAGTTGGCGTGGAGCGCATCGGCAGATCCGGAAACAGGAGTCAGATACTACTCTGTGTATAGGGACGGGGTACTTTTGGCAACTGTTACGAATACTTCGTATGTGGATTCGACGGTTTTCGGGCTCACGACATATACATACCAGATTTCTGCCACAAATCAGTTTTTTATGGAAGGAGTAAAAAGTGCTGGTTATCCAGTAACCACCACCCCCGACATCACTCCACCAGAGTTGGTCAAGGTCTTTGCTATTGCAGACTCGTCAACAATTCAGCTTACATTCAATGAAGTTATAGATAGCTCAGTAATGACCTCTCTGTCTAATTATGCCGTGAATGATGGGGTTATTATTACTTCTGCGAAGCTTTCGGGCGATAGGCGTTCCGTAACGCTTTCTGTAAGCGGAATGCAGACCAATAAAACATTTACCATAACAATAACTAAAATACAAGATGTCGCTGCAACACCAAACATTACTGGCGAGACAATCAGGGAATTTACATTTATTGAAATTCTCCAGATTAGCAGCGCTACAATTGACGGGGGGACAGTAACATGGGATGTTCTAGATAAGGGCAAGTTCATATACATCGACCGAGTAGCGACAGTTGATTCGCTTGGTGATAAGTATAAAGGGCTAACCTATATGCGTGTTTACGATGGTAATTATGGTAAAACTTCGGCAAACTACATTACCTTTACTGTTAATAAGCCATGCACTGTTCTTGTGGCGCACGAAGATCCATGCAACAATGTTCCGTCATGGCTTTCTTCGGGATTTGCCTATACTGGAGACACAATAAGAGGCAAGTGGAGTTCTTCGGTTTCTAATTATCGTATTTATGCCAAAGCATGTACTGCGGGTGTAGTCAAGCTTGGCGGTCAGGGTGGGTCGTCAAGTTGTGCCACTTATTGGGTGATTGTAAAAGGTCATACTACTTTTTCGTTGCCTGTCTCAAGTCATGAAGGAGCAGCGGAAGAAGATTTTATCGCTGCTGTTCCAAATCCCTTTAATCCAGTTGTGAATATTACTGCCAGAATTTCCAACTCAACTGGTAAAAATAACGGCATGAAGCTTGAAATCTATAATGTAAAAGGAGAGATGGTTGCACAGTTTGACAAGCCAGCGTTAATGAGCGGCGCCGTTTGCAGATGGCGATGGGATGCCTCCTATGCTCCTTCGGGGACATATATAGCGCGAGTGGGTAGCCACGGAAAGACTATGGTTCAGCGGATAACACTAATTAGATAGAGATTGTGTTGAGTATAGCCAATTGGAGGTTCGTATGAGGTCACACTTTTTTGTTTCTATATGCATGGCGGTGGTTGTTCTATGTGCAAGCTCCGCATTGGCAGATGACTGGCCTATGTACAGGCGTGATTGTTTGCGAAGCGCTGTTGCGGAGGGGGAAATACCTGCCAAAATGTATCTGAAGTGGTTGTATAAGTCCCGACAAAAGCCTTCTCCTGCTTGGCCACCTCAAGGCCCACTTGGTAAAAACTCACCACTTCCAACATATGATTATGCTTTTCAGGTTGTTGTTTCCGATAATAAGCTTTTTTATGGGTCGTCATCGGAAAATAAGCTTGTGTGCCTGAATGCAGAGAGCGGAAATGAAATTTGGACATACTTGACCAATGCTCCAGTTCGTTTTGCTCCTTCAATTTCTGGCAGCAGTGTTGTTTTCGGATCAGATGATGGCGTTGTTCGCTGCTTGAATACTTTAGATGGCGCTCTGCTTTGGGAGAGATTGCCAATTATTGGTAAAAGGTGGCTTCCTGGAAATAACCGCTTTATATACTCAGCTCCAATACGGACAGATATTGCTGTTGTTGGTAGCACTGCTCATTTTGGCGCTGGTTTATTTCCTGAAACCTCAATATCTATGGGGGTGTGGCGTTGTAGTGTTAGTGTTGGGAATGGGGCAAATTTGATTGTTTCATCATATGGATCAGTAGCGGAAGGATACCTTGTTAACTCTATTGACACACTTGGGGTTTCGAAACTTACCTGGCCCATGGGGAAATTTATTAGTTGGGGTGTTCAGGCCCATGATATCTGGTGGGGAGCTAAAATTATAGCGTTGGTGGTGATTCTATAAAAGGGACGGCCGGTTTGGTTACCGCGTCCGGTTCAACCACATGGACACTGGCCGTTAAAGGTAACCCCTATTCGTTGGCCTTTGCCGATCAGAAGCTTTATATCAGCACCGATTCCGGCTATATCTACTGCTTTGGATCCGACTCTACCTCACCCGCCAATGTAGTACAACCATCTATGGAACCATTTACTTTTGTAGGTTCTACATCTGGTCAGCAATATGCTGCCGCGGCAGAGACTATAATATCTCTAAGTGGTGTAACTCAGGGGTATGCGTTGGTTATAGATGAGAACGGATTTGGAGGGCTTGCATATAGTATTGCCGCTGCTTCGGACATGAGTGTCGTTTGTATTGTGGCTGATTCTGCTAAGGCCGAAAATCTAAAAATAAGACTTGATAAGGCGGATGCATATGGAAAAATATACTGTTATAGCAACGGCAGCAAATGAACTCCCTTTTGGTGATTGTTTATTCAATGTTGTGGTACATGATGAATATGCCGCTTCACAGTCTTATAATGGCCGATATGTAAGCGAGGTACCAAGGCTTCTGCGGCCATACGGTGGAATATCTCTTACTGGCAACGAGCTCGTTCGGAAAGGTGGTGTAAGTGGTGCGGGTGAGTGGAGTCACCCATATTGTTGCCCAGACAGAAATCCCAATTCTTTTGATCCTTACACGCGTGACAAATATTATTTGTCATGGTTTGGTCGTCCAGGGCCACAGCGAGCGATGGATAGGCATACGCGTGGTATGATGCCTTTATGGAAAAATGGGTTAATGGTAATCGCCGGTAACCATTGTGTTACAGCCGTTGATCCTTACAATGGAACGGTACTGTGGGAAAAAGATGTTTCTTTGTCAACTCGAGTTCCACATCCTTTCGTTACAGGACATATGGTTCTTGAGGACGATTTTTTATATGTCTTATCTGGCAGCTCTTGTCTTGCCTTTTTGCCAAGAGAAGGGGTAGAACAAATGACATTTACAATCCCTTCATCAATAAGCGGGACTAATGACAGATGGGGATACCTTGCCAGTTACGATAATGTGCTTGTTGGAAGTGTTGTTAAGCGGATTCCCTCTGTTGTTCAGGGGTGGTCAAGTTGGGCAGAGAAAGCTGTGCATGGGCGGCATGAGTATTTCCTCCAGGAAGTTAGCCACTCGCTGTTTGCATTGAATAGACTCGATGACAAAGATATGCCACTATGGACATATGTCCCTGATTCTGGCTGTATTGTAAATCCTACAATAGTAGTTGCAGACAGTAAAGTTATGTTTGTAGAAAGCACTAATCCGCTGACCTTACAAGCGGATACCTTCATGCTGAATTTACCATTTCTTTTAGGCAATCGGAATAGCAAAATAGTTGCACTCGACATTAAGAATGGCACTAAGATATGGGAAAGAAGAGTTGATTTAAGCGAAATACAGTTTAGCTGTGTAATGCTCTTTTCCGATAATAAACTTTTTATTCAGGGAACCTGTGCGGGGATTGAAGATACCTCTTGGGGTAAAATGGCTTATCGTACATATGCTTATGATGTTCAGGGCGGTGATTCGCTGTGGGTGGTTGTAATTAAGGATGGGATTACAAAGGATGGCCATGGCGCCGGACTGCGTCATCCCGCAGTAGTAGCTGGTTCTTATTACACAAAAGATTTGAACGGATTTGTAGATGTTAATACTGGCATTGTAACAACCTGTAAAGAAGCTACTCCCGGTAGATGTGGGACTTTTACCGCCTCTTTGTCGCACCTTTTTGGTAGAGTGGATAGGCATAGCGTTGTGAAAATTAATCCGGATAAAACTCTTGCGCGGTATATTGAGTTAACAGGTAATGCCAGACCATCGTGCTGGTCAAACATGATTCCTGCCGGTGGTATATTGAATATGCCCGATGGCCAACATGGTTGCTCTTGCAGCGGTTTCAGAATTCAGACTTCAATGGCATTTTTCCCGTTGGATACTGCATTTAGTACATCATATGAGAATGCATCTGTAGAACATGATCTGAACATAGCATCTACTATTATGTCCTCCCCAAATCCATTTAACGCCGAAGCAAAACTTATTTTTTCCATACCACCACAGCCGCTTGATATTGATTATGAATTGTCTATTTACAATATTGCAGGAAAAAAAATTATTACTCTTGCTAATGGTAAAGTGGGTAGGGCGGGAGTAACGAAAAAAGCTGTCATATGGAATGGGCGTGATGCGAGAAGGTTAATTACCAGCTCTGGGGTTTATTATTATAAGCTCAAATATGGTAGTAAAGCCATTGTTAAGTCGCTTACGATGTTGCGTTGATTAAACTTGATTAGAAGAGGGGGTAATTTTATGCAATTGATCTTTCTTGTTCTTTCTGTTGTGCTGTTGTCGAGTGGATTTTCGGCCATACTTGTCCAGCCATATCTTTTGATAGATGCCGATTCTCCAGGTACTGGTGTTCATGTCCGGTGGAAGTCAACTGCCGATGCAACAGTGATCTATGGCCTTCTCGGCAGTGAAACCCTTGATTTTTCCACAGCAGGCGATTTGCGTGGAGCACATCTCACGGGACTGCAACCAGGCACGAGGTATGCGTATAGAGTGATATGTGATGGAGATACCAGTATTGCCGGTTCGTTCAGAACAGCACCGGCTTCAGGCACTTCCGTTGTTATTGCTCTTACTTCTGATACACAGAAGGTTGATAAAAACGCTTCGGATACTTTCAGAGAGATGTTTGTTAATTTCCATCCTGATTTGCTGGTTATAGTTGGCGATCTTATCTGGTCAGACGGAAGTACTCAATGTGCCTCAAATCCTTATAAGGCTACATGTAGCTATGATTCCATGTTTACTCACACGCCAGAAGTTTTTGCTAACACCATTCTTGTGCCTGTAAAAGGAAACCATGACGGTATAGATCAGTATATCGAAACATTTTGTGTATTGCCCGACTCCGGCCGTTACTATACATTTAAATATGGCAGCACTGCCTTTTTAGCAATACATACCGGACTTTATGTTAACTCACAACCAGCCTATACAAAGTTCAAGGATACAGATGCTCTTTTTAAAATTGGCATGGATCACGAACCAACTTATGGACTTACCGGAACAACCAACAATATGAAGACGGCCTACTATTGTGGTACTGCTGGTTGTCAACTTGTGTTAAATGGACACATGCACTATTTTGTGCGAACGCACTGGATTCAGAATCCCGCGACTTCTAACGGATCGTATCCGGCAGCAGTAAGTGAGACACAAAAGCCAGGATATGCCATTTACAACGCGCCAGGTTGTCCAAATCTTGAACCTGCTGGTACTCCGGCAAGTTATGTGGCAGCATATAATGCTACGGATTTTTCATATTCCATAGCCGTTGTAGATTCACCTGCGCAAGGAATTTACAGCCAGAAAACCTACCTGCTCGGTTCCAACCTAACAGTAATCGACTCATTTATAATAGATAATAGGGATAACACCTCCAATGATGTTTCTGCGTTAAGGAGCGCACTTCCATTTGTGCTAAGTTGTACACCTAATCCATTTAAAGGCAGCGTAGATATTTCTACCAATGGCGTAAAAGCTACCATTGAGATTTATAATCTAAATGGTAGTATGGTAACGCGTGAAGTTAATACTGACATGCTTAACTTTGATGGCAAGCTGAAAAACAATGGTTTTTATTTAGTAAAGGCTTCGCATGGTAGCAGGGTTGTTTCAAGGAGAATATGTCTGATCAGGTAATATTTGGTAGAATATGATTATGCGTACTGCCCTCGAAGGAAGCTCTATCTGTAATTATGTATCGCATTGGGATTTGGAATTTCATCCCTGGCACAAGTTTACTAACGAGCCATTTAAAATTGGTACTGAGTTCAGCTCGTTATCAACACAAGAGAAGGAAAAACAGGTTGAAGTAAATGCCGGCGTAGTGGCCGAGGTTGCTGTGAAATTAGGTTTTTCTGGAGTTACTGTGCCTGGCGGTTATTGGGAAACATCGCCTGGTGAGCCTGCATATTACTGGATGCCAGATGAGTATCGTTTTCGGCAGGCGGGGTTGATCAGAAAAGCCCTCCCGGACGATATTCTTGTTATAGCGGTTACAGGTGGTGTAATGGCAATGCCCGGGGCGGATAATTATGTCAGTTTTTCATATAAATTATTTGATGCTCCGGAAGAGATCGATCAGATGGCATCGCGTATGCTTGCAAACGGTATTGAGAATATCAAAAAAGCCAGAGATGCTGGTGTTGACGCAGTTGTAACAGCTTCAGATTTATCCGACAACAGGGGGCCTTTCTTTAGTCCCGAACAGTTGTCTCGATTTGTTATGCCCTTTTTGCGGCAATGGGCGTTATCGGCAAAGGAGAGTGAACTTTTGTCGATAATTCATACGGACGGAAATATCATGCCCATTTTTGATCTTTTGTGTGATTCGGGTGTAAACGCCATTCAGGCCATAGATCCTGTTGCCGGTATGAAAATGTCAGCCTCGCTCGAAAAATCTTGTGGACGGGTTGCGCTGTGTGGTAATCTCGATTGCGGCAATCTTGTGTCCGGAACACCTGAAACTGTATATGCCGAAGCGAGAAACTTGTTAAATGAATGTAAGTTATACAATCGATTCGTCTTTGGTGCTTCTAATGCGGTACAGAATGAGGTTCCAAAAGAGAATTATGAAGCTGCTATTGCTGCTCTAAAAGCCTTTTCTCGCTAAAATCTTTATCACGGCAAAAAGAGTATTGTATTTTACTCATATCATTTCGTAATTAATTTTGAGGGTTAACATATGAGTGCGTCAAGAATAAACTGTCTAATGCAAGTTGAACAATTCAACCCGA
>CAZPWS010000033.1:0-32949 GCA_964590225.1 uncultured Fibrobacterota bacterium | reverse complement strand
CTCACTTTAATAGTTTACTTTAATATTAAGGAGACTTAACTATGCCTACTCGACATAATACAGCAATAATCGGGGTCGATGTTTTAAGGGGAATCGCAGTAGGAACAGCGAATGTGATACCGGGCGTTTCAGGTGGTACCATGGCTGTTATAACCGGCGTATTTGAGCGGCTTGTAAACTGTATTAAATCATTTAATATTGATAATTTTAAGCTTCTTTTCGGGGGCAACTTAAGGGAATTTGCCAATAAAGTGGAACTGCGATTTGTTTCTTCCATTGGTTTTGGGATGCTTGTTGCCATTTTCACTATTGCAAGGCTCTTTACCTACTTATTTGACGCATACCCTGTGTTTGTTTGGGCATTTTTTTTCGGTTTAATAGCCCCATCGATCTATTATGTGGGGAAAACTATTGATAAATGGAATCCGGCAACAGTAGGCTTTCTCGTTGTTGGAACTCTCTTTGCCGTATCACTGTTATTGTTAAGTCCTGCGAGCGAAAATGGAGACATCGCGTATCTTGTATTGTGTGGTGCTGCGTCAATTTCAGCGATGGTTTTACCGGGAGTCTCCGGTTCTTTTGTCCTTATTCTAATGGGCAACTATCAGTTGATTGTTCTTAGGTCAATTAGTGAGTTCAATCTCGCGGTTCTTGTACCATTTGCCGCGGGGTGTGGTATAGGGTTAATAATCTTTGCTCGTCTAATTTCTTTTGTAATGAATCGGTTTCGCAATCAAACAATAGCATGTCTTACCGGTTTCGTTACCGGATCCCTTGTATTTATCTGGCCGTGGAAAAATGCTGTTTATGTGCTTGACTCAAAGGGAGAAATAGTTGTGCGAAAAGGTGCAGCTGTTGTCCAGAAATATCAATACATTCTTCCATCAATCGATACCGTTTTTTTTATCGCTTTAGCGCTTGCCATTGTAGGTGCATTGAGCGTAATACTTCTCGAGACAATATCAAACAGGGCAAAATAAATTTGGCCCAAACAAATAATATTTTGAAATAAGCACAACATATTGTATCTTAGTTGTGCAATAATCGTTAGGGATTGTATAGAGGGATGCATTTTAATGTGCATTTACAACCCCAGCCCGGCGCCCAATCATCAAGTGGTGCCGGTGAATAGAAGGACGACATGTATCTAAAACAGTTGCGAATATCAGGCTTTAAGTCTTTTGCCGATTCACATGTGGTAAATTTTAACCGTGGTCTGACGGCTATTGTTGGCCCAAATGGTTGTGGTAAGTCTAATATTATCGATTCCATCAGGTGGGTATTAGGTGAACAGCGAACTAAAACCCTGCGGTCAGAAAAGATGGAGGATGTTATTTTTTCCGGCACGATTCGCCGCAAACCTCTAAACTTATGTGAAGTCACTCTTACCATTGAAAATGATGACAGAACTTTGCCTGTTGAATACGGCACCGTTTCGATTACCCGCAGGATGTTTAGGACGGGTGAGTCGGAATACATGATCAATAAAAAGCTCTGCCGTCTCCGTGACATACACGCATTGTTTTACGATACGGGAATGGGCATTGGTTCTTATTCTCTCATGGAACAGAAGCAGATTGATAAAGTGCTATCTGATAAGGACGAGGAGCGAAGGATAATGTTCGAAGAGGCGGCTGGTATAAATAAGTACCGCAGCCAACGGAAAGAGGCTCTAAAAAATCTTCTTAAAACAAGTGAAGATCTTCAAAGGATTTCTGATATTGTTGTCGAAAAAGATAAAACGGTCAGAATGCTGGCCCGTCATGTCGAAAAGGCTAAAAAGTTTAGGGAATATAAAGATGAATTGACACTGCTTGATGTCGGTTTCTGTCATAAGCTTTTTAAAGGGTTATCGAATGAACTGCGAGAAATCAGCCATGCGCATTCCGAAATAAGAGCGCAAAAAGAGAAAATTGAGGCGGAAGTATCAACGGCCAGCTCAATTGTCGAAGAAAAAGAGCTTTTGGCGGCGCAGCGCGAAGAAAAACTGCATGAAGCCGAAAAAGAAGTTGCACTTTTTGCCGAACAGATACACCGTATCGAAAATAGTATCACTGCTCTCCGATCCCGAATTGAGGGGGCGCGAAACACAATGGCACAGGTTGATCAGTATCAGATTAAACTTGACGAAAACATAGCAAAGAACAAGGAGCTTTTTGCCGCTTTGGAACGGCAGGTAATTGCTCTCGAATCAGCTGTTTCGGAGGCTGAGGCAACTTTTATTGCGGCGCGGCGCGAGATTGATGAATTTGAACTTGAGGCGACCGAGAAAAAACTTGATCTTAACAAGAAGCAGCAGGAAAAAATCAGGATTATAAGCGAAGAAGGGTTACTCGTGTCGTCAATTGAGAAAGTTAAGTCAATGCTTGATAATCTTTTCGAAAACAGAGAGAACATTGAGAATGCTCTTTCTATTGAAAAGACGAGACTTACTGATTGTGAGGAGCGCATTCGTGTATGTCGTACTTCGCTTGAAGCAGCTGATGCGGAACATTCAAATCTTTCAGTTTCCCGAGACTCTTTGATTAACAGAATTAACGAGGAGGAGCTCCGCTATCGCGCAATACTTGAGGCGGAAAAGACTCTTGAAGCACACCTTATTTCGGACGAAAAGAAGTTGGAGTTTTTCGAGGAAATGGTTCGCAACCACGAAGGTTATAAAGGGGCGGTTAGGTCGGTAATAGAAAAAGGAATTAGCGGCATTCGTGGTATTGTAGCTGATTTTCTTGAAGTTGATTCTGCGCATACCGTAGCGATTGAGTCTGCTCTTGGGTCGAGAGTGCAGTATATTCTGGCGGACAACGAAGAAAGCGCTCGCGCGGGGGTTTCTTATTTGCAAGACGGAAAGATGGGAAAGGCGGTATTTGCAGTTTCAACCCTGCTCAGAGGCCCGTCCCGTTCGGCTGAGATGGAGGCGCTTCTTTCAATAGAAGGTGTTGTTGGCTGGGCAGACAACTTTGTTAAGTGTGAATCTTCGGTAGAATCGCTCCGTTCTATGCTGCTTAGCGATGTGTTGCTCGTTCGAGATGCTGAAACTGCGGCAAGAGTTCGTGAGCAGGTGTCGCAGAATTTGGTTGTGCATTGTGTGACAACTGAAGGAGATACCTATTCTACAAGCGGTATTATTCGCGGTGGCATTTCGGCAGGGGAGGAGATGGGGCTTATCTCCCGTACGCAATTGATTGAGTCTCTTCGCCGTTCAATTGAAAAAGCTGAGTCTGAAATTGTTGTCAAAAAGAACGAAAAGGCATCCACTCTTACTACCCTGGAGGAGGCTAAGCAGGCTCTGCTGGGTATCGACGAAAAACTACAGGAAGGCCGGAGAATTAAGCAGACCCATGAGGGCGACATTAAGCACCTCGATGAAGAGACAATGCGCATTAGAAGTAGAGAAAAAGCTGCTCTTGAACAGCTGGCTGCAATCGAAAAGCGTATTGAAGGGCTTACAAGTGATCTTGAAATCAATGAAAAGAAACTTTCTGAACTTGATGATGTAAAAACCGTAAATGAGTCTTCGCTATTGTTGTTATCTGAAGAGGTTCGTGTTTTGGACGAGAAGCGTCTTCTGTTGATTGAAAAGAGGAGAGAAGCGGAGCTGAAGTTTACCCAACTCCAGCAGGAACTTTCTACTGTAAGACGGGAGAGAGAAAAGGTTGAAGGAGAAATTAATTCTTCGTTTACTGAGCAGTTAAACGGTCGCAGTGAGCGGGAAAAGTTTACGGCGGGTATCGAGGAATGGACAGAAGAGATAAGTCGTCTTGAAGTTATGGCGGAAGAAGGAAAACTACAGAAAAAGCAAAAAGAGGATGAACAGGTCCGCTATCGTGAAGTGTATGCCGAGTTGCGTAAGGAAATTGCTGATTTACGGCATAACTCAGGTGATATTCAAAAGGTCAAGGATGAACTATCCAATAAGCTTCACTTGAGCGAGATGCAAATGGAGAAGCTGAACGAAAAGAAAAGACAAATTCAGGAGAGAATTTGGGAAGAGTACGAGAAGGATTTAGGCTCGCTTAACGATGAGGAAGCAGTTCTTGCTGTTTCTGATGACGAGGCACGGGAAAAGATTGATATACTGCGCAAAAGACTGAAGATGATAGGGCCTAATGTTAACCTTTCTGTTCTTGAAGACTATGACTCCGAGAAAAAGGTTTTCGATGAGCTTTCAGTACAAAAGGCTGATCTCGAAACGGCGCGTGGCTCACTTGAGAAACTGGTCAAGACTCTTGATAAGGAGGCCAGCGAGAAGTTTATTGAGACTTTTAATAAAGTGCGTGAGAATTTCAGAAAGGTTTTTATTACGCTTTTCGACGGTGGAGAGGCGGATATCCGTCTTGAGGATGATCCAGATCCGCTTAACGCGAAAATTGTAATTTACGCCCGACCGAGCGGAAAGAGCATGAAAAATATTAGCCTCCTTTCTGGAGGCGAAAGAGCTTTAACTGCAACATCACTGCTTTTCGGACTATATCTTGTAAAAAGTTCTCCGTATTGTATTCTTGATGAGGTTGATGGTCCTCTTGATGATGCCAATATTGGACGGTTTATAAATCTTATAAGGAGCTTCTCCGAAAAAACACAGTTCCTTATAATTACTCACAACAAAAAGACAATGGCTGCATGCGATATCCTTTATGGTGTGACACTAATTGAGCCGGGCGTGTCGAGAACGGTATCTGTAAGTCTCGCTTCCAAGGAAGACGAAAAGCAGGTTGATGTTATTCTAAAAGGGGCTTAGCGCCTTTTTTTTGAAGTTAGCATGCAAAGTCGTATAAGTTAAAAAGTCATATATCAGATAGGCTATGTTTTTAACAGGTAGCTTATCTGCTACTAAAATTAGAAAAGATCTCACCACTCTGACGGAAAAAAGCTTCATGAGCAGGGTAAATGGCCTGTTCTGTTTTTCAAGTGATTTGACATATCTTATTTGTGCGTGCTGGGCGTTGTTTTGTATTAATCTCGTAAGATTTTCCTTTGTATATGCTTCGAGCCTTGCCAAATAATCGTAAGGTTCCATATGGTCGTTATGGTAGGCAAGAGCCGTAGGAAGTGCGTAAAAGGTCGCCTCCTCTTTTTCAAGGTCGTAACCCATTTCAAGGTCTTCGCCTCCCCACGCAAGGTAAGATTCGTTAAACCCTTTTGTTCTCAAAAATAATTCAGTAGGCATGGAAGCATTTGTTGCAAAATATCGTGCAGGCACCTTCCTAATATCTTTGACCTTTTGTGCCCCGCGGCTTACCCGATACCAGTCGAAGTTATTTTTCCTGTAAGGGGAGAATGGTTCAAGTTTACCAATAAAGACAGCTTTATTGATGTTTAGGTTTGAATGAGCTTTAGCGTGTTCTTCAAGAAGGTTGGAGGAGGCCACAATATCGCCATCGATGAACAGCAGATGAGATCCGATAGCTTTTTTTACACCATTGTTACGGGCCTTGGAACGGCACCCTTTTTCGCTGGAAAGTACCGTTTTTATGTTCAAGCCATTATAGGATAATGCTGAAATATAATCGGCACTACCGTCTGTGGAACCGTCATCAGAGAGTATTATTTCAAAGTTATCGCGAGAATAGCTTTGCCGACTTAAAGAGTCGATCAAACCCTTAATTAAGGGGAGCTGGTTAAAGATTGGAATAATTATACTAAAAAACATTATGATAATATACGAATAAAGAGAGTATATTTAATACCGTGCTTTGTTTTCTGTTAAAAGGGAAATAAAATGAGAATTAAATGTTGGGGCTGCAGAGGTTCGTTGCCTACGCCTGGCAGGTCAACGGTTGAGTTTGGTGGAAATACAACTTCATTTCAGCTTGATGGTGTTGAAAACGAACTTGTGTTAATTGACGCAGGGTCGGGTATTCGTCCGTTAGGTCAGCATTTGATAAAAAACGATGAACGGAAGAACTTTTCTTTACTTTTAACGCACGCTCACTGGGACCATCTGATGGGGTTTCCATTTTTTATTCCCGCTTATCTGAAGAAGTACAGCATGAAGATATATGGTGATTTTGGAGCGAGTAGTAAATTAAGAGAGGTAATTGCGCACCAGTTTAGGGCACCTTATTTTCCTGTCAAGTTTAGAGAGCTTCAGGCAGACATCTCTTTTGTCGAGCTCTCCCCCCGGCCCATTAGGGTTGGTGAAATAAAGGTTGAATCTATAAAGTTAAGTCATCCTGGCGGAGGAACCGGTTATCGCTTTACAGAAAAGAACAAGCGGCTGGTTTTTCTGACAGATAATGAACTCGGATATATGCATCATGAAGGTCTTACTTTTGCGAAGTTTGTTCAGTTTTCAAAGGGTGCGGACATGCTTATTCATGATGCTCAATACACGGACGAGGAATATCAAAAAATAAACCGTACTTGGGGGCACTCTACCTTCGAGCAGGCTTATAATCTTGCTGTTGAAGCTGGTGTAAAGCTGCTTGGTTTTTGTCACCATGATCAGGAACGAAGCGACGATATGTTAAGGCGAATAGAACGAAAGTATATACGCAAAAAATCATCTGTAAAAGTTGTTGCCATCCGTGAAGGCGCCTCGTTTCTTATCTGAGTTTGATTTCGGCTTAAAGCCTATTTGGAGTAACTGAAATTTTTGCTCCCGTCATAATATATTTGTATATCAATATTTCCGTTGATATCCGTTCTGAATAGCTTTTTGCATGAGGCAGTGAGGCGTGCGATTGTAGTGGCAGAAGGCAAATTGTATGCGTTATTCTTGCCCACTGGTGTCACAATAAAATCGGGATTAATATGGGTTAAAAATTCCCACGAAGCGCTTCCCGCGGATCCGTGGTGTGGACATTTAAGAATAGAAGAATGAGGTACCAGTCCAAAGTCGATTAGCCTTTTTTCCTGAGGAAAACCAATATCGCCCGTAAATAGCATTCGTGTGTTATTCCATTCAATCAATGTTACAAGTGAATACTCGTTGGCGGAATCAGCAGAGGGAATCGGTTCTGCTGGCCATAGAAATGAGATAAAAAAAGAGGGGGATATGGTTATCGTATCTCCCATAATAACGGAAATTGTGTCAATGCCGGGATGATTAAACAATATTCTCATGCCTCGAGGAAATATCAATTTCCCGCAAATCTTATTTCTGATTATTTCATTTAAACCGCCAGTATGATCGGAGTGCTCGTGGGTTAGTATTATGTAGTCAATTAATTCAAGTTTTCTGATGTTAAGCTGTGTGTCGAGCATGCAATGTAACGGTCCGCAGTCAATGAGAATGGACTGGTTATCGGCAGTAACTAAGGCAGCGTCGCCTTGGCCCACATCAAAAAAAGTGACATTAACTTTTGCGTTTTGTTCAGTAGAATTTGGCTTGCCGCAGGAAATAAAAATAGAAAATAGTAGGAAGATGATTTTTGTTATAAGTACCATTCGGTATTTACCCGCATATTTATTGTTGATGTGCCAGACAATGAGAAGGATATTTTCCCTCCATTGGTATCATATAGGGCCTCGGATATATGAATTCCGTATAAAAATCGGTTCTGTTTATAAAGGAGCTCAGGTCCTGCTTTAATCAAAAAACATTTGGTTGTGAATGACATGGACAGGGTTGACTCATATGAGAGCGGTTTGCCCGATGTTTTATAAAAAGAATTGACGGTAGTAGCTGTCCATCTTTCCGTAAGTTGGTGTTCAAGCTGTAATGCATGAGTTGAATATGAAAAATTTCCGTATTCGGCTTTGTCAATTCTAATCCGTTCCAAAAAAGCTATGGAAAAAGGTCTGTGGTCGTAAGTTACTTTGCTCTTAAACAGGCTTCTTGTCCTGTTATAGTTTTTTAAATAAGCGGTACCCCCGTAAACTTCTGCCCCAAGGTTGTTTTTATGAACGCTCATATTGATAATACAGCCCATTTCTCCTGGTCTTGCATAATGCGTGCTATCGTTTGAGATGTAGTGCCATCCGTAATGAAGCGTTGGCCCTTTTGTTGTTGAAATAGAGAAAGAGTCGCCGATCTCCCAAATTGTGAGAGATATTTTCCCTGCGTTGTTAAACGCTTGTTGTTTAGCTGCAAATGCAACTCCATTGGGAGAAAGTGCCACTTCGGTTTCTGTTTTGTATGTTTTTGCGGTTGTCTTATTGGCGTAAACCGAGAAAGCGTATTCTCGTATTGACAATAACGGATTAATTGTTGACAAAAAAGATAACTCACCGTTTGAAATTTTTCTTGTAACCGCAGATCGTAATAAATTTTCATTCCATGCGTACGAGAGCTCATTTTTTAAATATTTCGTGTGATAGTTGATGTAAAGGCCATTAGAGTTGCTGCCTATGGTGTTTGTAAAACTATTGAAAAACGAGATAGTGCTCTGCTTTGCATAAGGCTCTTTTTGCGCCCCACCCAAAACCAGACCCATTGCTCGATTGTGTCGGTATGTACCCGCACGAATTGAAAGAGACTTTGATATGTCGCTAATAATATGCCAATAAGACAACCGGGGATTGCCATCGGGGTTATCGCTTAATGAAAATCTTGTACGGAGAAAGTCTGCATAAGAATGGTCAGCTGTTAGATGTCTTCTTACGAAAGGTCTCTCCGTTGGTGTGTTTAGCGGTGTGAATAATGATAATTTTAATTTTGTCTTATATAATTGGATAACATTATCATCTTCTGTGGAGGGGATTAAATCGTTTTCATCTGCGAAAATATCCAGTGGGTTATTGTCGTATAATTGTTTATCGTATAGATAGTTAACGAATTGGGTATCAATCTGCTCAATCTCAAGAGTTGAGAGGGAGTACACAGTAGAAATAAATATTAGCGCATAAAATATCATATATATTGGGGAACGAAAATATAACATTTGCTGTGCAGCTATTTAAAAAAAAATTAAAGAGCTCACGGGATTTTACCGATATCTGGAGTAGGAAGATTATGCCTAAATTTAAAAAAGGAGGGGATAGGGCTTAAAGAACAAGTAATCAGGTATCAGTAAAAGGGTAAAAAAGGGAAATTTCAACCAGTAAGTAACAGGGAGGTTACAGATGAGAATTAATCATAACATTTCGGCAATGATTACCCAGAATGCTCTGGGTAACAGTAGTAAATCTTTATCGACATCTTTGGAAAGATTGTCAACAGGATTAAGAATTAATCGTGCTTCAGATGATGCGGCAGGGCTTTCAGTTTCGGAACAGATGCGTACCCAGATTACGGGTATGAATGTCGCCAAGAGAAATGCTTCTGATGGTATTGCGCTTCTTAATATTGCAGAAGGTGCGGCAAATGAGATTTCAAATATGCTGCAGCGTATGCGTGAGCTTGCGGTTCAGGCTTCTAATGATACACTAACCACAACCGAGAGAAGCTACACTAATCAGGAGTATGCTGCTCTTATATCAGAGATCGACCGTGTGTCTAATGTTACTCAGTATAACAGTCAGACGCTACTGTCCGGAGCGGCCTCTGCGTTCGGAGGGGCAAGTGGCACCTCAAGTGTGCTGCATATCGGCCCTAATAGCGGTACAAATAATAATGTTACCATATCCATAAAAGGGACAACTTCCGGTGCTCTATCGGTAAACGGATCGAGTATTACAACACAATCGCGGGCAGAATCGGCAATCTTATCAATAGATGTTGCTATAAATTCTGTCAACTCGTTGCGGAGTGATCTTGGCGCCTTTATCAATAGGCTGGAAAGAGCCATTAATAATCTTGATAATCAAGTGCAGAATACGCAGAGCGCGGAATCCTCAATTCGTGATGTTGACTTTGCAAACGAAAGCAGCAATTTTACACGAAACCAGATAATGGTACAGTCTGCGACTGCCATGTTAGCACAGGCTAATACATCTCCACAGACGGTTCTTAATCTGCTAAGATAACGGGATATATTGCGGTTAATACGGAAAGGCTCCCATTCCTATATGGAGTGGGGGCTTTTTTTATACTTTCTTCTTGCTCTAATCAGTTTTTAGTAGATAGATTTCTCACTATGCGACTCTGTTTAGCTCAGATTAATAGTACCGTTGGTGATATCGATGGGAATTTAGCAAAGGTTTCTGACTTTTATTCGCGGGCAGTATCGGGTGGGGCAGATATAGCCATCTTTCCGGAGTTGGCTCTTTGTGGCTATCCTCCCGAAGACCTTTTATACCACACTAAATTTATCAAAGATATTAAACAGAGTCTTAAACAGTTTGCTGTAGTAACAAATGAATGTACCGCCGTTGTTGGTTTACCATACTGTGGGAGTAGTGGTGGGCTTGCAAATTGTGCTGCAATAATTCAGGGTGGGAGGGTGGTTGAGTTCTATAATAAAATTCTTCTGCCGAACTATTCGGTTTTTGATGAAATGCGCTATTTCACAGCCGGAAAAAGTGTCTTGATTTTAGCAAAAAATAATTTCAAAATAGGTATTTCTATTTGCGAGGATTTGTGGCGGGACGAAGGTCCTGCCAATACGCTTGCAGGGAGTAATGTTGATATAGTTGTGAATTTGTCTGCTTCGCCATATCATATAAATAAGGGACAGGAACGGGAAAAAATGTTCTCCTCGCTTTGTAAAAAGGGGAAGTTTTCGCTTGCATACTGTAATCTGGTTGGGGGACAGGATGAACTTGTCTTTGATGGGACTAGCTTTGTAATGGATAGAGCGGGCAAGATTATCGCAAGAGCGCCACAATTCAAAGATGGATTACTTTTCGCAGATATTGAATTGCGCCATAAGGAAAAAAATTACAGACTTAATGGTAAAAAGTATCCCGTTAAGTTAGTTAAGCTCCCCACTAATTCAAAGGAAAAGAGCTATCCGCCACTAACTAAAACCATTCATCGATTATTCGATAGGACAGAGGAAATATATGAGGCTATAGTTCTTGGACTCCGCGATTATGCAAATAAAAATGGTTTTCGGAAGGTTATTCTTGGTGTTTCTGGAGGTATAGATTCAGCTCTGGTTGCAGCTATTGCTTGTGATGCGTTTGGGAAAGAAAATGTAATGGGAATCTCCATGCCCACGCAATTTTCATCTAATGGTACAAAGTCAGACGCAAGTCGCCTATGCAAAAATCTTGGTATGATTTTCCGCGAAATATCAATACAGCCTCTTTTTGAATTTTACAAAAAGGTGTTGGAGCCTGATTTTGCCGGACTTAAAGAGGACCTCGCGGAAGAAAATCTTCAGGCTCGCATAAGAGCTACCATTCTTATGTCATATTCAAATAAGTTGAATTATCTGCTTCTTGCTACAGGCAACAAATCCGAAGTTTCTGTCGGCTACAGTACGCTATATGGCGATATGGCAGGTGGCTTTTCTCCCATTAAGGATATAACGAAAGATATTGTATATGCTTTATCACGGTTTGTAAATAAGAAGTCAGGGAAAGAAATTATTCCAGTTTCAATAATAGACAGGGAACCCTCTGCCGAGTTGCGGCACGACCAGAAAGACAGCGATTCTCTTCCGCCGTATTCTTCTTTGGATACTATGCTAAAACTACATATCGAAAGTTACCTTGATTCGGAAGCAATATGCCGCAAGCGAAACTTTGAAAAGAAAATTGTTGATGATGTTTTAAAAAAAGTGCGAATTGCCGAATACAAAAGAAGGCAATCTGCACCAGGAACGAAGGTGACTACTACCGCTTTCGGTAAGGATAGGCGAATGCCTATTACAAACGGCTATAAAACCTAGTAAAAATGGCTCTTTTGCCAAAAGATTTTACTATAATAACCTATCAACCTCTTCTTCACTCTCGCATACAGTAAGCAGACCAATAAGCCCTGTTTGTTCGAAGAGTTCTATGATAAATCCTTGGGGACGATATATAATAATCTTTTGTCCGCTCGGTTGGAATATTTTGATAAGCCTAACAAAAACCCCAAGCGTTGCGCTATCGATATAAGAAACTTTTTCCATGTCAATAATTAATGGGCGAGAGCCCTTTTTTTTTGATAATTCCTGTGTTGCTTTACTGAGTGTGTTTACAAAATCGATATCAGCTTCGCCGGATAGAATGATTTTTATAAACTTGCGTTTTTTAAAGATTTGTATTTCTGTTGCTTCGTTTATTGCCATTACTTTTCCGTATAATCAAAAACGAATTCTGTCGAAAAACATCTGATATTGTACTGCCTTTTCTGAGTCGCCCTTTTTTTTGTACAGATGGATAAGAGCGGCGATGGCCTTTTTAATCCCTGGTAAAAAGGCACCATTCTGATAAATAGCAAGCGCTGCTAAAAGTTCCTTTTCCCCCTCATTGAGCTTACCCTGTTCTATTGCCACTTTAGCATTATAGTGGGCGGCATCAGCAAAGAGATTGGAATTCTGTTCTTTTTTTAGGAGCTTCTTTGCTCTGCTGAAGGATTTTTCAGCTTCTTTATATTCTTTTGAACTGGTAGCTATTCTACCTGCTGCGATGTATAATGCCGCAGATTCAAAAATTGAAAGGGAGTCCTCCCATTTTTTGATAAGGTCATATTTTACCGATGTTGTGGTTCCTGATATTAATGCCTTATTGAGTTCTGTAGGAGCTAACAAATGTTGTTTTCCATGTGCCGCGCGTGTTGCTTTTTCAAAATAGATGTTTGCAGAATCCTTTTCACCAAGAGAGTAAAAGAGAACGGCTATGTTGTTAAGGTAAATTACCTCCCTATGAAAATCCGCCCTTATTATTGCATCATTTAGAGCGTGCAAATATACCCTCATTGCCTGAATAGTTCGTCCTTTGTTGTATTGTTTGGCGGCTTCCTCGCCAAGATTTGCGTTAGATGTTGCAAAGAGGGCAAGTATAAATATCAGGTATCGCAGTGTCATATTACTCAATAAATAGCGGAGGATCATTTGGAGATGGATCCAGTTTAGAACTTATGGGCCATGTCCGTTTTACAGCGCCAAGAACATCATCGACGCTGCCCATTAAATTTTCGCCCTTATACATTAGCCCCGGAGCCTCGCTACCCATTCCGTTAACATAACCCATGAGCACAGTAGCTGAATCCAGCAGTCCCTTTACCTTTGCAAGAATCTCCGGCAACTCGCCGGATGCAGTGTTAGCGCTATTAATAATTGTTTCGGACTGCTTAAGCATTGAGTTTACTTGCGCGGCCGTAGTGTTTAATTGGCCAAGTAGCGTATTGCCTTGCTCTGCTGCTGAAACGGCAGTGCCAGAAATAGACTTTATATCTCCGTATAACTCTTCTTTAACCAGGATTTTTCCTACTGTGCCATCCCCGCGATTAATACGATCTATTATTTCTGTGATGTTGTCGATTGTCTTTACTGCTTTTACAGTTAACTCATCAATATTAAGCGCTTCCTGTTTTGGTTTTATATACATGCCATCTTCAAGCATGTCAAGACTGTCTGCTCCGATTGATATGTCAACTATTTTATCGGAAATAAAACTTTCCTGTGTAAGCGCAGCTACCGAGTTAGCCCTAATAAGCGGCTGGTATCTTTTTTGGATTTCAAGTAAAAATTCAATTTTGTAGTCAGGAGTAAAGTATAAATCTTCGATTTGTCCGACAGTCATTCCTGATATTTTAACTTTAGCTCCGACGGACATACCTGCTCTTGTAGGATAAACTACCTTGAGAATATATTTTTTTTCGAGAAATTCTGTTTTTGCAAGCGTAGCAAGCAGAAGTAAAATAAGCGTGAGGGTAGCCGCTATGAGAAAAGCACCTACAAAATATTCTTTATAAACTACATGTATTCTTTTTGCCATATGTATTTGTATTACTTAAAGAAGATAATTTATTCCGTAGATGCTACAAAACTTCTCACGATCTCATTATTCGAGGAAATAAAGTCGTTAGGGGTACCGGTAAAAGCGACAGTTTTGTTGGCTACAAGTGCAATCTGGGATGCAATTGATATTGTACTTTTGATATCATGCGATACAATAACGGAAGTAACCCCAAAACCTTTATGAAGCGTGGAAATAATACCATTGATTGAAGCCGAATTTAGCGGATCGAGACCGCTTGTCGGTTCATCATAGAGCATTAAGCTTGGCATTAGAGCAAGCGCTCTTGCAACCGCCGCTCTTTTCATTAGGCCCATTGAGAGCGAAGAGGGCATGGCGGACTCTATGCCATCCAGCTCAAGGAGTTTTAATCGACTTTTAACAATAGTCGATATTTTATCGGCTGAATAGTCGGTGTGGTAACGGAGCGGCAAGGCGACATTGGCGGTAACAGAAAGGTTGCTTATTAGCGCTGAATTCTGGAACACATATCCAATATCGAGCCGTAGCCGATGCAATTCTTCGTTTGAAACGAGCCTTGTATCTCTCCCCCTTAGAATTACCCTGCCGGTGTCCGGTTTAAGAAGCCCGCAGCAAAGTTTAAGCATAGTACTTTTACCAAAGCCGCATTGACCGACTATCACGAATGTTTCACCAGAACGGATTGTAAAAGAGACATTTTTAAGAACCTGCTTCTCTTCCGAATAGGAAAAGGAAACATCTTCAAAAATGATTTCTTCTTTTTTAGAGTGTGTTAATACCTGCATAAAATGCAACAGTTAAAAGTGTGTCGAAAAAAACTATAAATATTATTGAGTTTACAACAGCTTTAATTGTGGCCTGTGGCACTTCCTGGAATGAGTACCCGATTGATAGCGAATGATAACAGGTCACAACGGAAACTACTGAGCCAAAAAGCCCACATTTTATCGCGGTTAGCAGGATGTCAACAGTTGATAGCTCTTCCATTATTGCCGCAAGAAAAGTGTTAAGCGGCATGCCCACAATTAGATTTGAAATCATAAACCCACCAACAACAGCAACAGCATCAAAAACGAGTGTGAGCCCAAATATTGAGATAACAAACCCAAGCAGTGCAGGTAAAACTCTTGCGTGTATTGGGTCGATCCCCATAACTTCCAAAGCATCAATTTCGTTTGTCACCTTCATGTTCCCAAGATATGTCGAGAGTGCCGCTCCCGATCTGCCAATAACAATGAAAGTCGTTACAAGCGGACCTAATTCTCGTATTATTCCTATAACCATTATTTTTCCAAGAAACGCACCGACACCAAGTTTTGGCGCAAGCGTATTCGACTGAATTATGAGTATGCTACCCAACATTAGCGCAATTATGGCAACGATTGGTATCGCTTCAACACCAGTAAAGAGTATTTGAAGAATGGTATCGTTAAAGGTAACGGAACGCCCTTTTTTTTTGTATTTGATAAGTGAAAATGCGGCATTAAAAAATAGTGAGAGAAGTTCGAAAATATATGAAAAAAGTGATAAAAAGCGGTCACCTGCCCAGAACGATAGCTGCTTGATTAATTGTGATAGCGCCATTTTTTTTCCGTTCGCTTTCTTATTGTAAGCGGTAATGTGGTTTCTATCATTGTAATGGCAGATTCCATTATGATTTGTTCGGATCGGTATCCATATGCTGATGTTGCAGAGTACCAACCACCATCATAAAAGTAATTGTCGGGTAAAATGTTATTGCCGAGATAGTTTACACCTGAAGCAAAAACAATAGACTGTTTTGCATGCTGCTTTACACTATCCATAGTGGATCGAAATAGACCGGCTGGCATAAAAAAAAGTGAAAGTGTATCAATGCGAATACCAGTCAAAGTAAGTATTGATCGCAAACTGTCGTTTTCTTTCCGCTTGAAAATATCCGGCATGGAATATCGTATGGCCCTTTCAAGCAGCACTCTTTTGTCTGCCCGATCAAAATTTAGAGGCTTGACATCTTTTAGTTGGTTTTCGTAGCGGAGAGCCAGTTCCGTCCTACGGCTTGCCGGTAATGTGAACTCTTTTTTCAGTGGAATATCAATATGCATCGAATAAACAAAAGCTTCTTTAAGTGGTGTATAGCGTGCCCGTTTAAGCTCCCTCTGAACGAGAGATGCAAGCCTTGTTCCTATTCTCCTTGTGGAAGATATATCTGTCATTTCTGTTCGCTCTAAATAGGGAACAAAGTCAATTTCTGGGGTAGCAACATAATAGGTGGTAAAACCTGTCTTTTTCTCAATAAATTGACTAACTATACCGGAGATATCCGTTGTTATAGATTGGCTGCCAGCCATGACTATTGGCCTAACATTAGATATAATAAAGCAGCACAGAGGTTCATCGCTGCGGTTTTTAAAGCTTATTATATCCATTCTTGCATTTTCGTTTTGCCCTGTATTACTTTGTAATAGCTTATATGAAGTATCCTTAGAAAAGAACGACAACCATTTTGCAATGCCATTGCCTGATATCGAGCGCACATGGAGATCAACGGCTCCCGCATCTTCTGTTTGCACACGGGCACTCTTATTTACAATGGAAGAGTCTTCGATAACAGAGTACGAATATGATGCTGGTTGTAAATTGGCTACCGCTTTTTTTACAGAAGAGACCGCTATGCTGGCGAAAGTCGAAGGAGAGATTTCTATCGGTACAATTACACCCGAAGTTGTAATTGTAATCGCCTGTTTGTCAAAACCTAAAATCTCAAGAGAATTCTTAGCCGCATCAATATGTGCATTCAGAATATTTGAAATATCCGCTACTATTATCGCGGCCATTTTTCCGCCATCACTGATTACGAACGAACGACAAAAGAAAGGGGTTGCAACGGTTCTATTTTCTTTACCCACAGCCTCTTGCGGCAACGCAAGTTTCCATGGTGAAGACAGGGAATATTGGGCGGCAATCGGAGGCTGAATAGATAAATTATCTGTCATATCTTCAGTTCCTACGCCGACAAGAGGCAGGTTCTTGTTTAATGGAAGTGTATGAATTGCTGTCGAACGAAAATCAGGAATGCCGTCTCGATTGCGTATTTTCCAATCAGAAATTATGGCGACAACAATGCAGGCAATCAAACAAAAAGCAAAAAGCGCTTTGGTCATTAAAATTCAAATTTTTCAGTTGACGGAGGCGTTGTACTGTTTTCGGGTTCGCGCACTACCGGTGGTTCTGGGCTTGCCGGTTGTTCCGGCTCAACTGGTTGTGTTGGTTCAATCGGCTGCTCCGGCTCGTAAGGCGGGTAGGTTGTTTGTTGTTGCTGTGGAAATTCTGGTTGAGAAGGCGGAGGAGTGGCTTGCCAGCTTTCCTGATATGGTGCAGAGGTAGAGTAATTGTCTGTAGTATTGTCGTTTTTACGGTAATCGATCCAGAAATCAAGTCCAAGCTTCTGGTTTAATTCTTCTCCGCATTTTCTAGCTTCGTTTCTTGTTTGGAAACCTCCCACACGAACCCTGTATTGTATGCCATTCAAACCTTGTACGGGGGATTCAACCTCGGCTACATATGAGTGGTAGCCCATTCCACTCAGTTTTTCTGAAAGTCTTTCAGCCGGTCTTTTAAGTGAGAAAACATTAACCTGAATCGCGTAAATTCCTTCGCCCGCAGCGCCTTTGTTACTTGTTGCAAAATCTTGTGGTTCATTTACCACCCTTTTGGGCAGAGGCTTTGAAGATTCAATCTTGGTTTTACCCGCCTTTGGTTTTGAAATTTCTTCCGGTTCATCTAATAGATCATGGCTCACTGTTTCTGCGTTCTGTGCAGCTTTTAGCCTCTCCGCCGCGAGTGAATCCGCCCCTCTTAAAATATCTTCGGCAGATATTGACGACTCTTCTTTGCCCTTACAGCCGGACATAAATAACAAAAGCAAACACAATAATGCCATTAAGTGGGACAGAAAACGGTTTTGCATAGCCATAATTATACCTCCTACAAGTTTATGTACTCAAAATAAATAGTCGATGTAGATAGCTGCTATGGTATTCCTTCAAGTAGCGTAGATGCCTGACTCGCCACGGTTGTTTGAGGATATTCTTTTATAATTTTTTTAAGCAGCGATTTAGCTTTATTGGTATCGCCATCCATGATTGCGGTTCGCGCTTTCTGGTAAATCTTTTCTGCCTCTGCTTCTCTTGTCAGGGCATCTTTTCCCCTTGTACCACTCTCCCACGAAGAGAGATCAGCTTCTTTATTAAAACTATATTTGCCAAACTTTATTGTGATGGTCTCTGGCGTACCATCGGCCCCTGCGAAACTAAACTTTTTTTCCGCAAACACAGTAAAGGAACCTATTGTTTGGTAAGTAGCTGTAAACTTGATTTCTTCCTTCCCATCTTTTTCTATCGACAATTCCAAAGGATAATCTCTGTTAGCGACCCTAATGTATTTAAAGAGGAATTTTTTCTCAACCATGTTTTTTTTGTCTGAACCGCTTTCCAATTGTTCGAGTTTCAATTGCCGGACAAGTTTAGTTTTAGGGTTGAGAATAAATGTCATGGATTTTGTTTTTATGGTTTTTTCTGTTGCGCCAACACCCTCAACCCTTGTTTCGATTGACGAGTCGGCTATGGCAGTAAAGGTTAGGCGAATATGGGGAGCGTCTTCGTATTGAATATACTTGGCATCGCACCTTGTAATGTTACGAAACCTCTGGAACCATGAAAATTCTCTTTTTGATTCCATAACGGAAATAACCCTATCGAACACAAGCACAGGAACAAACGACTCTTCTATCATTTTTTTTAACATTACCGGGTATGAGGCATTTTTTATTCGGAAAGCGAAACCTCTTTTTGCGTCGTACATTTCGTGAAATTCTGGCGGACGCAGCCCTTTCTCGGAAGCCATGCCGTCGAGATATTTTCTTATTGGACCAATGATTTGTACATCAGCGGAGTAGGTTGTCAACCCTTTTTGTGTGAAGAGATCTGTAAAGGCGGGGATTTCAACGAGCAGCGAGTAGGGATCGGCAGAAACGGCACTCTCCTCGTTAGCAAAAAGCAAACATAATTGCAATAAGATAAAAGGGAAAACATTCATTCACAGAACGCCTTTTGTAGAGGGAATTGTGCCATCTATTCCGTCAATTTTAACGGCATGTCGTAACGCTCTCGCCGTTGCCTTAAAAAGAGCCTCAAGGCAGTGGTGGGTGTTGCGGCCATATTCAAGCTTCAGGTGAAGATTCATTTTTGCGGAATCGCTGAAAGCTTTAAAGAAATCAATCGCAATCTCGCTTGGCATGTTTCCTTCGTAAACGAAAAAAGGGCGCCCACTTAAATCAAGTGCGCAACGGACAAGAGCTTCATCCATAGGCAAAATAAAGAACCCGTACCTATTTATGCCTGCTTTATTGCCTACGGCTTTTGCAACTGCCTCGCCCAAACAGATACCAACATCTTCCACAGAGTGGTGCTCGTCAACATGCAAATCTCCTTTACACACGAGCGTTAAGTCGAAATTGCCGTGTTTGGTAAACAATTCAAGCATATGGTCAATAAAGCCAATACCTGTATTGATAGACGGTTCACCAGAACCGTCTAAGTTCAAAACAAGATTTATGTCGGTCTCTTTTGTTTTTCTGCTGATTGTTGCATTACGGTTTGACATAGATTATACAACTCCTGCGCTCGACAGCGCGTTTAACAATTTATCAACATGGTTCTTGGTTCCAACTGTAATTCTTATGCACCCTTCAAGCAGGGGGTCGGAACTTCTGTCGCGTGCCAAGATTCCACCCTCCTTGAGCATTTTTTCGATGGAGGCGGCACGCTTGCCAAAATTTACCAGCAGAAAATTACATGATGAAGGATACACGGCAAGACCAGCGTTTTTAAGAATGCCAAAAAGATATTCGCGGTTGTTGACAACCTCTTTTGCGTAGTTTTTTACATACTCACTATCGCTCAGCGCAGCTATTGCCAGTTGAACAGTTATACCACTTATTGAGTAGGGACTATGCGCCTTTGCGATGTTTTTTATGTTATCCTCGTGAGAAATTACCGTGCCAAGCCTGACTCCGGCCATCCCGAAAGATTTTGAGAATGTCCTGAGGACCACAAGATTTTTATAATCATTGATAAGATTGATAACTGTTTCGCCAAAAAATTCAAAGTACGCCTCATCAACAAGAACGAGCCGGTTGTCCATTAGTCGCAATAATTTTATGATGAAATCTCTATTTATGGGGGTGCCGGTCGGATTGTTAGGGTTTACCAATACGACCGCTTTTGTATTGCGCGAAAGGGTATTCAAAAAGCGATCTTCTGGAAAGGTTAGATCGGGATTGTAAAGCACTTCACTGACTTTTAAATCCAGCAGTTCTGAGTAAAAGCGGAACATTGTGAAAGTAGGGGCGGGGAGAACGATTTCACTTTCATGGTCTAGGTAGGTCTGGAACACAGAAAGGATACCCTCGTCGGAGGCATTTGTAGCCATAAGTTGCGATTCAGGTACACGGAAATGGTCCGATAAACTTTTTTTAAGTGCGCCATACTCAGGATATGTGGCTATTTCAGAGGCTGTAATGCCTTGTAACATCTCAATTACACGCGGAGAACAGCCAACAGTGTTCTCGTTGAAATCAAGGCGAAGAAAATTTCTTCTACCCTCAAGAGGCGGATTGTATGGCCGCATTTTAGCGACTGCTGGCCGTACTGGAATCATAAGTAAATATGATCCTCAATTTGTTTAAGCAAGTTTTCAGCGTTTTTTGTGAATGTGTTAACCTGAAGTGAAGCTACCAACATAAGAACCGTAACAGCGATAAAAAGGATAATTAGAGTTACGAATAGCATAATGATATCTAATCTAAATAAAATGATTATCTTATAACAATCCGTGGGGCTATTTTATTGTGAAAAAGGTTCAAGTATTTACCGATGGCGCGTGCAAGGGAAACCCTGGCAAGGGTGGCTGGGGTGCCATACTTAGATGTAACGGTATAGAAAAGGAGCTTAAGGGCGGAGAGCTTTGCACAACCAACAATAGAATGGAGCTAATTGCCGCTATCGAAGCGCTTTCGCTTTTAAAGGAACCTTGTGAGGTGGAGCTTGTTTCAGATTCGCAATATCTTTCTAAGGGTGTTACAGAGTGGCTTGCAGGGTGGAAGAGAAACGGATGGAGAACCTCTTCAAAAAAGAGCGTTGTAAATCAGGACCTTTGGCAAAAACTGGATGCACTCTCAACAAAGCATACCATAAAGTGGATATGGGTCAGAGGCCACGCCGGCCACAGTGAGAATGAACGGTGTGATTGCCTTGCCAATATCGCTATTTCGGAGTTGTAGCCTCTTATCTTTCCTTTTTGGGTATTTTCGACAACGGGAAGAAGTTTGTTTGCGCAATATAAACCCTGTCGCAATTAGTGTCCTCTGCTGCCATATCAAGAATCTTTTTTCTGAATGTCTGGATTTCTTTTTTAATTTTATCGGCAGTTTCCCTGCTTACGCAAACCACTGCGCCAGATATCTCCCTTGTATGTCGCGGAAAACGGTCGATGGCATCCGACGCAAGTTTGTGTATTTCCTTGTGGTAGTTTTGTACTGCAAGCGAACGGACTTCGTCGCCCGTAGTCACTATGGCATCGGTTTTTTTATAACTACCGCCCACCTTTTTTAGAATACCAAGGTTGGTTAACAATTTCACAGAATCTTTTGCCTGTTTTGGGCGGATTGTGGGAATTAGGTGTTTGCCTAAATGAAGCCAGTCGTCCCGCCAGTTTTTAAGACAGATAACTTCTCTAACAGCTGGATGCCACCACTTGGAGAAATAGTCGAAATGGCTTTTTCGAGCAGTTCTAATAGATGGATATTTGGAATACCGAAGCATTTTATCGAAGTTTGTCTGCCGTTCTTTAAGTGTTTTGGCGTCGTTAAAACGAACCATTGCGTCAAAATACTTGGCTTCCCGTTTCTGAAGTTGTAAGGCATCAGTTAATTTTGGAATGCTTCTTCGGGAAAGTTTTTTGTCACCAGTAATCACTTTGAATAAAAAGGTTTTTGTCCGAAAACCAGCTTTGTCTGCAAATTTCTGGTAAGAAAACTTACGAAATTTTTTTTGTTCTTCGTAATAGTCACTTAAGAATGATCTGTATTCAGTGTAGGAAAACAAATTAGGCATTTTTTTGTACCCCCTTTAAAACAACTCTTCTATATTAAAGAAATTACATCTTATTAGCCACTCTTTTCAATTATGAATAAAATTGAATTGATGAATGGCTGTAACAAAATATTATTTTACTACCAAGAGGGGGTGTATGGCAGCAAAAAAAATTCTTGTTCTTGATGATTCGCCTACTATGCAGCGGATTATAATTAACACGCTAAATAAAGCTGGTTACGAAACTGTCGATACGGCGTCTGATGGCGAAGAAGGGCTGAAAAAGCTTGCAGCGGATAAAAGTTACGACTTAATTCTTACGGATTGGAATATGCCAACGATGACCGGAATAGATTTTTTGCAGGCGCTTAAGGCTGACGACGCCATAAAGCATATTCCTGTGGTTATGGTAACTTCGCGAAATGTTAAAGAAGATATTTTGCTTGCGATTAAGAGCGGAGCGCGTGATTATATTGTAAAACCGTTCACACCCGAAGCCATCAAGGAAAAGATAGGTCTTATTTGTGGGGCGTTATAGAATGCACTATTCCCCACTCTTTTTTTAATCATGCCCGAACAAATCCTCGAAAATGTATTGCCCACGGTTTCGATAAGAAACAGCGATTTGACTATACTTGTGGCAGACGACTCCCGTACTCTCAGGATGATGGTTGAGGGAAAGCTTAAGGAGCAGGGATATGGTAAAATATTAACCGCCGAAGATGGCGCTTCCGCACTCTCCCTGCTCAAAAGTGAAAATATCGACTGCCTGCTTTGTGATTGGGACATGCCTGGTACTAATGGTTTTCAGTTGCTTACAGCGCTCCGTAAAGATGAAGCAATTTCTAATGTGCCCTTTATACTTGTTACTGCGAAGGCGACAAAAATGGATATTTTGAACGCAATAAGGGCCGGTGTTGACGATTATGTTGTTAAACCGATCCAGTTTCCCGTACTGCTTCGAAAAATCACGGAAGTGATTGTGCGAAGAGCCCACAAGAAAGGTAGTTGAATGAATATCACTTTCCCCGATGGTTCAGTTAGAGAATACAGCGATGGAGTAAGTGCGCTTTCGATAGCCGAGTCCATATCAAAGGGACTTGCCGCTGCCTCAGTTGCTTGTAAGGTTGGAGGACTTGTAAAGGGGCTGTCGGAAACACTAAAAGATGGCGATTCTGTTGAATTTTTAAAGTTTGATTCTGAGGAAGGTAAAAGCGTCTTTTGGCATACAAGTGCCCATATAATGGCTCAGGCAGTAACAGAGCTCTTTGATGGCGTTAAGGTGGCAATAGGCCCCTCCATCGATCAGGGTTTTTATTATGATTTTGATACCCCGCATTCATTCTCGCCGGACGATTTCGATAAGATAGAAAAGAAATTCATGGAGATAGCTGCAAAAAAACTTGTTGTTACAAGAAGTGAACTTTCGAGGCAGGATGCGTTAAAGTTTTTCAGCGAAAAAGGCGAACCTTACAAGGTAGAGTTGATAAATGATCTTCCCGAAAATGCGGTAATATCTCTTTATTCGCAAGGAACATTCACTGACTTATGTCGCGGCCCCCACTTGCCAGATACGGGGAGAGTTAAGGCCTTTAAAGTGCTTTCCGTTGCTGGTGCGTATTGGCGTGGTAACGAAAAAAACAAAATGCTTCAGAGGCTTTACGCCATCTCTTTTCCAGATCCTAAGGAGCTAAAACAGTACCTTGCGCTGATTGAAGAGGCTAAAAAGCGCGATCACCGGCGGATTGGCACTGAGATGGATTTGTTCTCTATTCAAGATGAGGTAGGGCAGGGGCTTGTGCTGTGGCATCCGAAAGGGGCTTTGGTTAAGCACATAGTGGAAACCTATTGGCGCGAAGAGCATTTAAGGGGTGGATACGATCTCGTCAGTACGCCGCATATCGGGAGGGGGCAGCTTTGGGAAACGAGCGGTCACCTCTCGTTTTATAAAGAAAACATGTATTCGCCTATGAATATTGACGAAGAAGCGTTTTATGTAAAACCTATGAACTGCCCCTTTCATCTCCATATTTATAAGTCAAGGAAACGCAGCTATAGGGAGCTCCCATTGCGTTGGGCAGAACTTGGCACAGTATATAGGTACGAAAAGAGTGGTGTGCTTCACGGTTTACTTAGAGTGAGGGGATTTACTCAGGATGATGCTCATATCATCTGTATGCCGAGTCAAATGCAGGACGAAATTCGAAGGGTTTTAAAATTTTGCGTAGGGATGCTGTCCGCTTTTGGCTTTAAGGAGCTTAAGGTTTATATATCAACAAAGCCAAAGGAAAAATCAGTTGGAGACATAGAACAGTGGATTGAGGCTGAAAAGGCGCTTATGGAGGCCGTAAAGGAAGAGGGCATACAGTATGATATCGATGACGGCGGTGGCGCTTTTTATGGTCCTAAAATTGATATTAAAATCAAGGACGCTATTGGGCGTGAGTGGCAATGTTCGACTATCCAATTCGACTTTAACGAGCCGGAACGATTCGATTTGACATATACCGACTCTTCGGGCTCCGAAAAGCGGCCATACATGATTCACAGGGCGCTTCTTGGCTCGATAGAACGGTTTATGGGAGTTCTTATAGAAAATTTTTCTGGCGACTTTCCACTGTGGCTTGCCCCACAGCAAGTAGTCGTGTTGCCGGTTTCTCAGAAATTTACTGTTTATGCCGAAAAGATTCTATCTGCGCTTAAGGAACGAGGAATTCGGGCGGAGATCGATGCCCGTGATGAAAAAATTGGAAAAAAGATTCGCGACTCCGAGTCTGGCAGAATTCCTGTTATGCTTGTTGTAGGCGAACGGGAGGAGGGCGACGGGACGGTTTCTTTGAGGAGACGGAAAAAGGGTGATATTGGAACTTATCCCCTTGCTGAACTTATAAATATGCTTATACAGGAGGTCTCGTCGCGGCTTCTGCCGTAAACGGGCGAAATATTTAACAAAATAAATTAAGGGGGTAGGGCTATTATCGCAAACACAGACAATCGGATTAGGGTCAACAATATGATCCGCGTACCAAGCGTTCGTCTAATTGGAGCAGAGGGTGAGCAGATAGGGATAGTTAACACAAGAGATGCATTGGTGATGGCTCAGGAGGCCGCACTCGATCTCATAGAAATATCCCCAACCGCCCAACCGCCAGTATGCAAAATTGGCGATTTCGGTAAATATAAGTACGAACTTACCAAAAAGCAGAAGGACGCAAAAAAGAAGCAGCATATAGTTCATCTTAAAGAGCTAAAAATGCATCCTAAAACTGAGCAGAACGATTACAACTACAGAATAAAGCATGCTAAGGAGTTCCTTGCCGATGGCGATAGGGTAAGAATTACGATTGTCTTTAAAGGCAGAGAGATGGCATACCTTGAATTTGGCAGAAGACTTCTTGATAAAGCGGCGCAGGACTTGGCTGATATCGCCGATATAGAGGTTAATGCGAGTATGGAAGGGCGAAATATGTTTTCCATATTTACAATTAAGAAGACTGTTTTACAGCGAATTAAGGCGGATAGAGAACGGGAAAATAGAAAGCTGGAAGAAGAAAAGAGAAAAAATATTGAAAAGGCGGAGGCGGTTCCTAATGGCGTCACTTAATGCATCAATAGACATGAAAGCAATAATCTCTTTATGTAAAAGAAGAGGTTTTATTTTCCCTGGTTCGGAAATATATGGCGGGTTGGCAAATACTTGGGATTATGGTCCATATGGCGTTGAATTAAAAAACAACATCAAAAGAGAATGGTGGCGCTCCTTTATACTTAAAAGGGACGATGTTGCAGGGCTTGATTCGTCCATTCTGCTTAATCCAAAAACATGGGAGGCATCCGGTCACCTTAAAAATTTTGCGGATCCGCTAATGGACTGCCGCGAATGCAAGGAAAGGGTTCGTGGTGACCAGCTACTTGAGGCAAAGTTGGGTGATGGTGCCGCAAAGGGGCTTGATTTTAAGGCTATTTACGATAAAATTAACGACAATGATATCAAATGTCCCAGGTGTGGTAAGAGAAATTTTACCGAACCTCGCGCCTTTAACCTGATGTTTAAGACATTTCAGGGAGTTATAGAGGACACTTCAAGCGTGGTATATCTGCGTCCAGAAACAGCACAGGGAATATTTCTTGAATTCAGGAATGTTGTTGATACTTGCCGACGAAAAATTCCGTTTGGTATTGGGCAAATTGGTAAATCATTCCGAAACGAAATAACTCCAGGTAATTTTATATTCCGGACCCGCGAATTTGAGCAGATGGAGATGGAGTTTTTTTGCAGGCCCGGAACAGAATTAGAATGGTATGCCTACTGGAAAAAGTATTGCATGGATTGGCTTCTTGGACTCGGCTTAAAGCAGGAAAAAGTAAGAATGCGCGACCACACAAAGGAAGAGCTTTCTCATTATAGCAATGCTACTTGTGATATCGAGTATCTCTATCCCTTTGGCTGGGGAGAATTGTGGGGCATTGCAAGCAGGACAGACTTTGATCTAACGGCGCATATGAATATGTCAGGCTGCGATCTCCGTTATTTTGATCAGGAAAAGAATGAGAGATATATCCCATTTGTTGTTGAACCGGCACTCGGAGTTGATAGAACGCTGTTAACCTTTCTCATCGATTCTTATAATGAGGACGAAATTGACGGGGAAAAGCGGACAGTACTCCGTCTTCACCCGAGACTTGCACCGGTTAAAGCGGCAATCCTGCCTCTTGTAAAAAAGGAACCCTTAATGGAGCTTGCCGGAAAAATTTTCAAAAGCTTCAAGGAGGAGGGGGAGTTTCTTGTGGAGTGGGATGAATCTGGCTCAATAGGCAAGAGATATCGCCGTCATGACGAACTCGGTACCCCATGCTGTTTCACTGTTGACTTTGAATCGTTGGAGGACGGCTGTGTTACACTCAGGGATAGAGATACCACAAAGCAGGAAAGGGTTAGCATTGACAATATCGACTCTGTTCTAAGAAGCAAAATAAAATCCTAAAGTAAATAGTTGGATAAATTTTACATGAAGAAAATAAGGGTAGTAGTGTTAATGGGGGGGCGCTCAGGTGAAAGCGCTGTCTCTTTAAGGTCGGGGGAGGGCATTCTTGGCAATCTCGATTACTCCATGTATGAGGCTCTGCCGGTGGTTGTAACAACAGAAGGGGAATGGCTTGCAGCAACGGATTATGGTTCGTTCGGTGATGGCTTTGACGCAAATGCGTTTGTCGCCGGTTGTAGGTCCGTCTCAAAATCATTTCCGGAGCGACTCCTCGGTTCTGATAGTCTTCCCGACATTGTTTTCCCAATTATCCACGGAAAATATGGCGAGGATGGCACACTTCAGGGCATGCTTGAAATGTATAACTTGCCGTATGTCGGTTCGCGAGTTTTGTCAAGCGCTCTTGCAATGCACAAAAGAAAGGCGAAAGAGATATACATACATAATAAAATTCCCACTCCCGAATATTCTTTTTATTCGCGTCGTCAATGGAATTCATCTTCTCCTACGCTAATTGCTCATCTTGTAGAAAAGCTGGGGCTGCCCATCTTTGCCAAATCGCCGGAAGGAGGCAGTAGTATAGGTATTGGGTTCGCGAATTCAAAGGAGTCGCTCCGCGAAATAGCGGACTCACTGTTTGTCGATTCAGATGAAGTGCTTTTTGAAAAGACGGTGAAAGGAGTTGAGGTATCCTGTGGAGTCCTCGATACCATAGATGGGGAACCAGAGCCTCTTTTGCCAACAGAAATAATTCCCGTGTCATCTTCCTTTTTTGATTTTAAGGCTAAATATGAAAAAGGAGCGTCGCGAGAAGTTACTCCCGCGCGAATATCCAAGTCGCTAACCGAAAAAGTCCAAAAATATGCTGTTGCCGCTCATAATGCGCTTGGTTGTTTTTGCATGTCTCGAACCGACATGATTATATCCGGCGAGGCAATTTCAGTGCTTGAAACAAATACCTTGCCAGGCTTTACGCCAACCTCCCTTTTACCGCAGGGAGCTGCCGCTGTCGGCCTCTCGTATCCGGAGCTGCTTGATAGAGTAATACGGGTTGCCATGAAAGCACAACAGTAATAGAAATGACTCCTTCCGATCCAATTCTTGTTGTTAATTCCGCAATTGCACCAAGTTTTGTTGCTGTATATTCCAAAGAAAAGGGTTTTGAATCTGTTGTAGAACAGGGAGACTCCCCATTTTCGGTGGAGTGTATTACACTTATTGATCAACTTCTTACCAAGGCATCAAGAAAGTTATGTGACTTCAAGGACTACGCATTTGTAGCTGGCCCGGGATCCTTTACCGGAATCAGGACCGGTCTTGCCGCTCTTAAAGGAATGCTTTTTGGCCGAGGGGCTATGGTTTATCCAATATCTTCGTTAGAAATTATTGCGGCTACCTCATTTAATTCAGGATGGGAGAGGATTATTCCTGTTATTGATGCAAAGCTGAACGCGGTTTATGTCGCACTTTTTAATGGGAATGGTGAGCGACTTTGTATCGACAGTGCAGTCGAGCCTTCACTTCTTGAGTCGTTTGTTGCAGGAAAATCGGTACTTGTTGGAACAGATTCTGAAAAATTTGCGAAATATACTCCAAATATCGAAACTCGTAAAATTAATAACAGTAATGAAATCATTAAGGCAACAGAACTCACTATAACAAAAAACTGGGATAAATTTGCTGAATTATTGGTTAGTGTGGATGAACTCCTTCCCTCTTATTTGCGTGCCAGCTATGCTGATATCGTTAAACCCAAGTAATTCAATTGATGTTGGTTTTTAAGTAGAAAATCTATATCTTTTTAGTAGGGGGTAAAATGGCAAAGTTGGTGGCTGTTTCAAGCGAAAGCGATATTCCTGAAATATATAGAGGAACTCCGATTGGAGCTTTGCTCCGTTACAATAATTTTGGTGTAGAGCCAGAAAAAAGGTACGAAGCAGCCGAAATGTTGGTTGCGATGTGTATGGATAATCGTAAACAACTAAAAATGCCCGAAAATTTTGCCTATATTATTCGCACAGGCGGTGGAAATCTACGGTACAGTGAATTCAAAATCTCTTATGCGATAGCTATAGGTGGTATTAAACACATTATGCTCATTGCACACGATAAGTGCGGCATGGTAGGGCTTATGTCGAGAAAAGATGATTTTATTAAAGGCCTCGTTGAAGTGGCCGGTTGGTCGCGCGAAAAGGCTGAAGAGCACTTTATGAATTATGCTCCGATGTTTGAAATAGATAACGAAATTGATTTTGTCCTTGAGGAGGCTAAAAGGCTCACATCAAAGTATAGCCACATTACAGTGGTACCTGCATACTATAAGCTTGATGATAATTTGCTCTATTTAATTGAAAAATGATTTAAATATTCCAAAACTTTAAGCAAAACATTAACTTTTTCTTAAAGTACCCCATTATATTTGCCGATATCCCAAATGTGTTATGAATTTTTAGATTAAACCAGTAAAAGGGCATTAACTGTTATGCGTATTAACCATAACATTTCTTCGATGATAGCGCAAGGTGCGAACTACCGCATCAATCAGTCGCTTAGTCAGTCTCTCGATCGCCTTTCTACTGGTCTTAGAATCAACCGCGCCGCCGACGATGCTGCTGGTCTCTCTGTTTCCGAAGAGATGCGCACGCAGGTGATTGGTGGGCAGATGGCAGAACGAAATATTTCAGATGCAATAGCCTTTCTCCGTATTGCTGATGGTGCAATGGAAGAGGTGGGTTCTTTGTTAAAGAGGATGAGGGATCTCGCGGTTCAGGGAGCGAACGATACGCTTACCCGTACCGAGCGGGCATATATGCAAAAAGAGTATGATTCGCTCAGAAGCGAAATTGAGCGAATAAGTAAAGTTACGCAATACAATGGCATAACACTTTTTGAAAAAAATACAACATTGGGAGGAGACCCGAATTTTGCACAAGGTAGGTATGGGAACGGAGTACTGTTGGGTAATGTTCCAACTGTAGGAATAAATCCATTAGCGGGTGTCTCTGTAGTGTCAGCAGAAGAGCGTGTTGCCGCATCCTTGGCTGCAACTGATGACACGACAGGCGGAAGAGTATTCACTTTTAAAATCGGGCCGAATGCAACAGGTACAAAAGGTAGCGCATCGACATATGATTTATACAATTCAAGCGATATGTTAAATATTGCACTACCAGATATGAGTTTGGCTGAGATTTTTTTGCAGGCCAGTTTTAATCCAGCCACATCAACTCGGCTAAATGGAGCAATTTTTGACCATCGAGCCAATGAAACGATTGTTCCTGGACCTGCAAACCAAAGATATGCAAAAGACGGAATAACCGATGTTGTGTCTGTTGCTACTGGAGCTACATTAATTACCGCAAATTTGAGTTGCATGAATACAATAGGAATTATTGACGGGGATGGTAATGGAGGTTTAGCGACTGGTGCTGAGGGTACTGGTGAAACACATGTTACAGGGCTTCGTCGTGTTAATACTGTGAGGTCTTATATTGGTTCGATGATTAATCGACTTGAACATGCGCTTAGTAATTTAAGAAACCAAAATGAGAATACTCAGATGGCAGAGTCAACCATAAGAGACGCAAATTTTGCTACTGAGAGCAGCACTTTTACTAGAAATCAAATATTAACGCAGTCTTCAACGGCCATGCTCGCACAAGCCAACGCGGCTCCTCAATCAATTCTATCTTTATTACGCTGATATTAATATATTTTAGGCGTGATAAGTGGACAGACTGTACTAACGAAAGTTGAAGGAATTGTAGTTCGGAAAATCGGAGACGATGTTGTTCTTGTTCCAGTGAAACTCGAAAAGAATTGTGCGGTTTATAGCTTGAATAAAACTGGAACCGCAGTTTGGCTACTGATAAATGGGCAACGAACCATTAATGAGATAGTTCTTGAATTTTGTACAGTAAATAAAATTAAAATGCATAAGCGTGAAATTGTCCGCAGTGATATCTTCGAGTTACTTGAAGACATCATAGGTGAAAATTTGGCTTATATATCACAATAGTTGCATGGTTAGAAACATAACTTTTGGAGTTATTTTCAGAAAAGCAAAATCAGCAGGTTATAGTCCTTTAAAGACTGCCTATATCGAACTAACGCATAGATGTAATTTTAAATGTTGTCATTGTTATGTAAGGAGTGAGAGTTCTGTAAGAAAAGAGTTGGCATATAATGATTATTGCAATATTGCTGAACAGTTGTTAGCAACCGGATGTATGGATGTCGCTTTAACCGGTGGAGAGCCAATTTTACACAAGGATTTTTTTGAAATTTACAGTTTGTTCAAGCGTAATGGCTTTTTGGTCACAGTGATGACGAATGGATATGCTTTGAATGACCAACATTTTGAATATTTCGCAAAAAATCCTCCGAAGGCAATTGAAATTTCGCTTTATGGTGTTGATAAATGTGTTTTCCAAAAAACAACAGACACATTATTCGAGCCTGAGTATGTATTATCCAATATTGATAGATTGAAAAGAATGAATATAAAGGTATATCTAAAAAGTGTTCTAATGCAACACAACTGGAAAGAGATTGATAAGTATAAGGCTCTTGCACGAAAGGTGGGCACAAGGCTAAGATACGACCTTATTGCGCATACTGATATATACGGTAAAAACAGAGGTTTCGGTTGTACTATTGATGCGGCATGTGCAGCAAAGATACAGGCAAACGATAAACGAAGAGTTCGGATTATCAAAAAAAGTGCAATTGGAAAAAAAGAATGTAGTCTGAAAGATCGTAATGGATTAACTCCATACTTTAAATGTGGTATTGGGAAGTCTACTGTCGTTATAGATCCATACGGTTATGTGTATCCTTGTTTGATAGTTCGCCATGGAACGCACAATGTTTTACTTGAGTCGATAAATGATATCCGAAGAGCTTTTGCGGTTGAAATCGTATCGTTAGAGCGTAGTATTATTAAGTGTGATACTTGTGAGCTTCACAAATATTGCCCATGGTGTGACGGGATTATATATCTTAATAAGGGCGATACAGGTCATCTTGATACGTACTGCAATTTAACAATGGAGTTTTTAGGGCGAATAAAGGAGACTCTACCGAATGAAATACATGAAACCAAAACTTTATCGTGTTAATATTTATCCAAAAGAAACAGCAGGAAATGATTCCTGTAAGAGTGGTTTTGTTGGTTGGGGGGGGGATCAAGCTATGGTGAGCCACAACGAATGTGTCTGGGATTTCGGTGATTGTCCCACTGTTGTACAGTCATGAAATGAAAGTTGGGTGTATCTATCTATGCATTTCAGGATTCGATGATCCGCCCACAAAAAATGATAGCGCCGATCGTGTCACCTATAATGTTTTGGAAGGCAAAGTTGTTGATATTGTAGGTGGTAGCTCGGTTTCTGTCAATACCGATAGTTTCAAATGGTTGGTTAAAAGCGATTCGGACAATAAAACGATCATTATCTTCATAAGATCAAAAGAAGGTGCACATATATACTCGCAGCGTCTATTGATAGATGCCGCTGAGAAGATAATAACAACAGAAATACTCACTTGGAATGATTGTTGGCAACGATCGCTGATTTGCTATCCATTAATTAATTGTATGTTGCCATATTTGTATTCAATTGAAAATATAGGTTTAATGTTCCATTCAGCATCAGTAAAAATAAAAGATAATGTATATCTTTTCCTTGGTGTCTCTGGTGCAGGTAAAAGTACTATATCACAACTATTCAATGAAGTTTCACAAAACAAAAAATTGACAGTAATAAACGATGAACGGAATGTGCTTGTCTTAAAATCTTATCACATATATGGTATTGGCGAGGGGGGATCCGCTGGTTTTCATTCTCAAGAAACGGGTTTGTTGTGCAGAATTTTATTTCTTGAGCAAGCAGATTCTTGTAGCTTGATCACTATTAGTCCATCTGCTGCATTTCTTAGACTCCAGCAAGTTTATTTTGCTCCTTATGGTATACAGTATTTAATTGAACAGTCAGTGGAAGAGCTAATAAATCTGACCAACAGGGTTCCGATGCATGTTCTAAAATTTTCTAATTCTCGGGAAACACCGGAATGGTTTATAAAAAATGTCGTTAACGCAAAGCTCTGATTTTGTTTCTATTGATTTCATCGGCTAT
>CAZPWS010000032.1:34765-35979 GCA_964590225.1 uncultured Fibrobacterota bacterium | reverse complement strand
ATGCGCATCGTTTAAATAAACATAGGAGCCTTCAATGATTGTCCCCTTACTCGACCTTAAAGCCCAATATCAAACAATTAAGCTAGATATTGATATTTGTGGATATTTGTCCGGATACCTTTAATATCAATTCCGAACTAATTGAAAAAGCTATAACTTCCCGAACAAAAGCAATCATGCCGGTTCACCTTTTTGGTCAAATGGCAGATATGGATGCCATAATGGAAATTGCCCGCAAGTATAAACTCAAAGTACAAAGAGAGAATGGCATCCACGATTGGTGATATTGGAACACTGTCCTTTTTTTCCTCAAAAAATCTCGGTGGTTTTGGCGATAGAGGAATGGGATGAAGTTCATTGAGTCATTTCTTTCTTAATCTTTTTGTTATTCTTGTTGGATTTCTCCGAGTGTCTAAAATAGCATAGATGAATACATCATTTCCACTTAACTTGTAGTAAATTGCATAAGGAAACCGCTTCGATAAAAGCCTATAAAACCCTGAAATTATTGGATGGACACCGGCATATATCTGCAATGAATCAATATCCGAAAAAATAGTATCAATAAAGTAATCGGCCAAACCTCTTTTTTGTTTCTCGTAGAAGTTGGCTCCTTTGATTATGTCTTCTTCTGCTGAAGGGAGAGTTTTAATGGTCATTTTAATCGACTTCTAATGTCATCCTTAGTTTTGGACCAGCTTTTGAATGTCGACAAGCCATCTTTTGCCTCGCGTGCTCTTTGACGAAGTATTGGCAAGTGCCACTTTGGTGTAGGAATAGATTCGGGTGTAACTGAAAGGCTATCCCATATTTTTTCTATTGTCGATAATTTATCAGAAATTGTCATGTTTTCAATAGTTTTTATCATATGAATTAATCCTTCAAGTTTTTACAAAGTAAAGAGGTTTCTCGTTTAAAATCTTCATCGGAATTAGTTAATAGTACGGCTCCACCTTCGCTCATAGCCTTCATAAGGAAATGAATACGAGGTATTCCGAGCCAATTTGCAGCCATACCGGAACTGAGTTTTCCCTCACGGAAAAGGCTCATTGCTGCATGTAATTTTATTACATTGGCAAACTGTGATGAGTCTAAATGAAGCCCAAGCAGAATTTCCTGTGGACAATCAACTTTTATTTGTGCATCCATAACAAAAATATAATATCAAACAGACATATTATCTACATGCATCTTGAATTAGGCATTGCCTAGCC
>CAZPWS010000032.1:0-34665 GCA_964590225.1 uncultured Fibrobacterota bacterium | reverse complement strand
TAATATCAAACAGACATATTATCTACATGCATCTTGAATTAGGCATTGCCTAGCCTGTCACTACGGGACAGCTCAAGCGTTGTCGTAAGTGGCGCCCGTAGTGCGTTGTATCGAAGTCAACGCAATCCCCCCTAACGGAGTGCGCCATCAAAACACTTACAGTCGTGTTTCGCAAACTACCCCAAAACTACCCCAAAACTACCCCAAACTCTTCTAATGGAAAACTCGACAAACTAACTGCTTTCAATATCTTGGGTTTAACCAACTTCCGACAAAATTTCAAATAGTCTATGATTCACATAATAATTGGCTCTTCCAACTTTCTTTTTATTGAGAAATCCGGCCTCTGTTAATTCGTCAAGGTATTTTGTGGCTGTTAGGCGGCTAATCTTTAAATCATTCTGTACAAACTCAATCTTTGTGTACGGATGGGAAAAAAGATTATTTATCAAATCTTGACTATAGAATTTGAAGCCTGAACGAATGCGGTGTTTATAGTCCATCAGAGCTGCTTTAATTTCTTTGACAGTTTGCAAGGTTTGAATTGAGGTGCTTTCAATTGCAGTAAGAATATAGAGTACCCATTCTTCCCATGATTCTTTTTCACGGACATCCTGAAGTAACCTATAGTAATCATTTTTTGTGCTGATGATATAACGACTTAAGTAAAGTACAGGAATATCCAATAACTTTTTCAGAACGAGATAGAGAACATTTATTATTCTTCCGGTACGACCATTCCCATCATAAAATGGGTGAATGCTTTCAAACTGATAATGGATGATTGCCATTTTAACGAGAATATCAGCATCGTGAAGTGAATCATCATTGATATATTTTTCCAGATTATCCATAAGATTGATAATAACCTGATATTTTTGTGGAGGAGTATAGATAGTTTTTCCAGTCACAAAATTCTTCAGATCGGTACCTGGAACTTTCCGAAAACCAGCACTGTTTTTTTCAAGCTCTTCTTGAATCAATAAGATGGAGTTAGAAGTTAAAAGGCCTTTTCTGTTTACAAGGCGAAATCCCTTCTTCAATGCGGTTGCGTAGTTTTGAACTTCTTTTGCTTCTGGATGTTTAAGAGTATCAGGGTATAGCTGTTCTTTATAAAGCTCATCATTTGTTGTGATGATATTTTCTATGGCGGAGCTGTCTTTTGCTTCCTGTAATGAAAGTGTATTGATCAGAATGGCTTGGTTTGGAATAGTAGCGGATAGCCCTTTAAGCTCCGCTAAATAACGATGTGCCGATGCTGCTTTTTTTAGTATTACCTTTGAATCGAACTCAATATCAATAGGAAGAGGGGCTAATTCGTAGATCATATGTATAAAAATAACCATTTTCTATACAATAGCCTAACGATATGTATAAAAAAATAAAATATTTATACATGCCCACTCAATAATTGATTGTCCACCATTTGATCAACGACTTACCCCTCTTAAAAAGAGAGGGAGGCAAGGTGGGTGAGTTGTTGTCTTTTTGCAATAGCCAACTGTGGAATTTAAGATAATGGCCGTAGATTATTCGGTAGCTGTAGAGTCGTTAAGAAGAGAGTCTTGTATCGGTTTGTGCCCGGTAATGTTGAAATAATCGGAATCGTTGATTTTTTTATGAAGAAATAGATTGTTGGCAATTACGCCTATCCTACTGCTCATAAATTGTGAACCACTTGCGTTGGGAGAGAGTCTGTTAGGGCTCGCAAGAATAGCGGCAAGCCGGATTGCCTGTTCCCGTGAAAGTTTAGAGGAGCTTTTTCCAAAATAGGCGAGTGAGGCTGCTTCGCATCCGAAAATGCCGTCGCCCCATTCCGCATAGTTGAGATACATTTCAAGAATGCGTTTTTTCCCCCAATATTTTTCTATGAGAATTGTATAGGCCAACTCGCGGATCTTCCTGTCGAAGCTTCGTTCGCTTGTTAGAAAAATATTTTTGGCTGTTTGCTGGGTAATTGTGCTGCCACCTCTTTTGATTTTGCCGCGGCTGATATTATTCTGATAGGCGCTGAGTATAGCATTGATATCAAATCCGGGGTGAACCCAAAAACCGTCGTCTTCTGCTGCAAGCACTGCGTCAATAAGATGTTTTGATACTGAGTCAATAGGCGTAAAAATATGTGATAGAGAGTCTGGAAGATTTTTGTCTTTACGGTTGGCCTTCCAAAGCTTCATATAGGCAGATTCCTCTGGGTTGCGCATTGTTAAAGCCATTATTTCATCCAGTGGTTCGCGGACCAAATGGTAGGCTTTATATATGGCATAGGTTCCAGCTATGGAGAAAGAAACCGAATAAAGCAGTAAAAGGGCAGCGGTTGATATTACGATTATGCGGATTGTTTTATAGGTTATATGCAGAGCTTTATTAAGTTTTTTTGTCACGGTTGAAAATATACGAAAACGGTTACGCGTCAGTACTTATTTATCCTATTTTTTTTCCTGAAGGCTGACGGTGAAGTCCCTTTTCTTGCTATAAATTGCCTGTTAAATGAGGAAAGAGTGGCGAAGCCGCTTGCAGATGCAATATTCGAAATAGGTTTATCTGTACTTTTTAGCATTGCAGTTGCCATTCCTATGCGATACTCAAGAATATATTCAAGGGGACTTTTTTTCATCTCTTTTTTGAATAACCTACGAAACTGAACCGTGGAAAGGCAGCATTGTTTAGCGAGATCTTCGATGTTAATTTTTTCGCTGAAGTTTATTGCGATTGTTTGTAAAGCTTTATCAAGGCGTTGAATTGAATTATAATCGCGGTATTGCGGTTGCTGTAATTGGGCCGTATCGGTCCTGATATAGTTGGATAAATAAGCCATTATTGAAAGAATAATGCCTTTTACAAAATGATCGTGAAAAGGTTTGTTGAGCGAACTTTCGTGCGTTAGGCTCCCAACAAGTTTTTCTAAAAAAGGGTGGCGAGTAGCCTTGTATTGATTCGAGAAGTTTGTGCCGGCAAAGCGGGTGGTGTCGAGAGTATCATCATACTTTTCGATTGTATCGGCAAAAAGTGACAAAGGGTCGAGCATGAAGAAGTGCCATTTGCTCATTGAGTTATCGGGATGGCAGGCACGGTGCATTTCAAGGTGGTTGATAATAAATATGTCTCCTTGTTCAAAATTAAAAACCTTTTCTTCTATTACAAATATTCCGTGCCCATTTAGACAGTATCCAATTTCGAATGCATTGTGAATATGAAGCTTTGAAATTGTGGCTTCGTTAAGTGTAATAATATCGTTTCTGAATGGAAATTTCGAGGCATATTTTATCTCAGAGAATTCATGAGTGACGGCAAGTGAATTTGATTGTTTTTGCATAGTTTTTGATCCTTTTCGCGTAGATTTAATCTTGATTGTGCAATATATTACAAATTACACAATAATAGAAAGGGTAAATATGCGATATCCAGATTTTCGGCTCAAAGCTCTTGATTGGCAAAAGAACATGCTGGTTGAATATGCTCGTCTGAAACATGAATACGGGGCAGCTCGCGTGAAAGTGGTCGTTGATGAAGCATTAGCCAGTATTGAAAAAGGTGTAAGGCAGCTTAAGAGCCTTCCCGTAGATAAAAAACTACTGGCAAAAGAACCTAATGAGTATAAGGCAATTCTGAATGCCCGTCCTAATGGCATACGGAAGATCTGGAGTTCTATTGACCGAAAGGTTTTTAAGGAAAAGCTTGAGGGCGCTTTTCTCGGTCGGTGCGCTGGCTGCACACTTGGGACTATTGTTGAATTTTGGGAAGTTGACCGAATGGAGCGATTTGCGAAAGAGTGTGGAATGAGTTTTCCGCCAAAGAATTATTGGACAATGGCACAGGATCCATTCGCACTGCGATATGGACATCAGCCCCGAATAGATTATACAAGAGATAAAATGGACGGTGTGCCAACCGATGATGATTTGGTATATACGCTGCTCGGTCTTCTTGTTGTGGAGCAGTATGGGCATAATTTTACTGTTGCTCAAAATGGCAAGGCATGGCTGAAATATTTGCCTCATGCTTGTACGGCTGAAAAAGTTGCTCTCGATAATCTTAAAAAGGGTATTGCGGCGGAAAAGGTTGCGGATATTGATAATCCATATTGTGAATGGATAGGGGCTGATATACGAAGTGATCCGTGGGCTTACATGGCACCAGGGTGGCCGGAAATGGCCGCTTCAATGGCTTATAGAGATGCTGTTCTTTCCCACAGACGACAGGGCATTTATGGTGAGATGTTTTTTTCCGCTGCAATAAGTGCTGCCTTTGCCGTTAGCACTCCTGTTGAAGCGCTACGCATTGGTCTAAGCGAAATCCCAAAGGAGTGTACCCTTTCAAAAGACATTAAATGGGCTCTTGGTGTGTCTCATAAAATAAAGAACTATAAAGATGCGCGGAAAGCTGTTGATAAGCGATTTGAAGGTATGTCTGGAGTTCACACAAATAATAACGCCTGTCTCACAGTATTTGGCTTAACAATTGGTGGAACAGACTTTACAAGAGTAATATCAGAGACAGTAGCAATGGGGTTAGACAACGACTGTACCGCCGCAACTGCCGGAAGTATTGTAGGGGCAATAGTTGGGAAAAAAAACATTCCTGTTCACTGGATAAAAAGGTTTAATAATAAGATACATTCATATATTATTGGTCATAAGGTATTTGCCATAGATGATGTGATTGGACGATTTATTCGCCAGGCAGAATTTATTTATAGTAGCTGAATAGTTTTTTCTGTTTATAGGTCTAACAGACCGTAATTATGAGACTTTATTTATCAGATGGACAGGCTTTTGTGGAAGCAGCCATAGTTGTTCCTATGGCTTTTTTTCTCCTCTTTTTTATATACGAAACAACCCTCGCGCTAACAGCAAAAAACTTGATAGAGCTTGGCACTTTTAGGGCTGCTCGTACATTTATTTCAACTGACAATAAGATTGAAGCTGAAAAAGCATATTTAAGGAGCATATCGCCTATTGCAACTTTTCCACAGAGCCGCCCATTTCATTTTATTGAAATATCTACCAGTAAAGAGGGGGCTGTTTCGATTTCAACAGTCTATTTCTATAAACCAATATTTCCGCTCTTTTACTTTTCAAAACTGTTGTATGCAACAATTGTAGGCGGTAAAACCGAATCTGATAATTTTATCAATAAAGCAATAACAGCATCCGGAAACCGACAAAACAACACTATTCCTATATATACATCGTGGAAACTAAAAAATTAAATAATAAGGGGCAAGTGCTTGCCCCTTTGATAATTCTACTGATACCTGCGGTAATGTTTATCTCTCTTTTCATTAACAGCAGCAAAGCGGTTGCAAGTCGTATCAAGATTCAAACGGAAGCAGATTGTGCAGCTTCAAGCGTGTCTGCGTGGTTTGCCACAGGAATGAATCAGCTTGCTATCTGCAACCTTTCCCTTGAAGCTCTTGATATTATGCGCAATGATATATATAAGGCAACCTCAGGCGCAATAAATAAAGGAAAGATTGCCCTTATTAATTCCGAAATCAGGCGAATAGAGAGATTTAAAGATGAGATATCAGCAAGAATACCAACCGAAGCAAACAACCATAAACGAGAAGGTAATTACACAATAGCCTCTATAAACACAAGCTATTCTCTTTCTCTTCCGATCCAAGACAGCCGTTTCGATACCTCCATGAGCAGAATAATAACCATGTGTTCTGAAAAAAACAGCATTGCATTGTCTTCGATGCGGATTTCTTCCAAGGCAAATGGAGATCAAACAATTCCTATGGTTCCGGATTTCGTTCCGATTTGGCATAAGGTTTCCATAAACAGTGCACAGTTCGACCTTTTCAACTCAATCAACCCAGCTGGACTCAAAGGCTGGACAACAGAAAAACTGAATAATGAAATTAGCCACTGAGTCGGGTCAGGCATTTACTGAGTTTCTTTTATTTACGCTTTTGTCAGCTACTATTTTTATATCTCTTTTTTCATTCAATAAAAAGCTTAAAGAAACTTTTATAGATATTGTAACAATGAGAAATAATATCTTTGACAAAAGAGGAGGTAACCCCGATCCATTCGAAGCATACATCAATAAGTCAGCGGAATTATGCCGCTTTCGTTTTGCATACGAACAACCTCTTATGGGCGAATTGCATCCACTGGTAAAAAAAGAAAATAGGCGTTTTTCAGCAATTTTGTTTAAGGGATATCAGTGAAATTGATACTACTCGCTCTTGTTTTTGTATTCAATTCAAGCTCTGAGGTGTACTGGAATTTCAATGCGCCATATACTCCGCAAACAACTAGTCAGCCTCTTTACTCGGTCACTATTTACGAGTGGGGGGCTCCTGTTCAAATAACAGTATCATACAACTTAATTATCAATAAAAACCCATCTATAAAGGTTCTTTCCAGAAAACTTTCCGATGGAAGGTGGATAGCAATATCATACAAAACAAACGATGAAAAAAAGTTATTCAATTAAAATATCAAGTGATAAAACAGTATCTGCTACTGTAGCCGATACCTTTTTTACCAGGCTTACAGGACTTCTTTTTGCAAATAAACAAGATATAGGAAAGGCGATGCTGTTTCCAAATTGTCGTTTTGTCCACACATTTTTCATGCGCCAACCATTGGAAATCCACTTTCTGGGTAAAAACATGATGGCAGTAAAACCGGCTGTTGTGGTCAAACCATGGAGAATAGCCTTCTGCTTAAAAGCTTCGGCAATACTCGAAATAGTAATTAGTTAAATTCAGAAATGGCTGTTACAGAGCTTTATTTCGGCCTTGGCCGATAATTATGCACTTTTTAAAAAGGCAACGGTTGACGCTACTAATATTATTGCCATGATAATAAAGGAATTATCGTTTATGAGGAATGATATTAAGCCAAGAGAGCTGATCGGTGAAATCGATAAAACTCTCTTTTTTCGTATTTCCCAGACATTCGAAAATCATTTATCAAAAGAACGATGGCATTCCGATCTGTTGCGTAAGATGACAATTGATGTTAAAGGGGTGAGAACAAAAGTCATAAGAGATGAAACAGGAATCTTACTCGATGAATTTCTAAAATTCCGTCATTTCCGGAGATATTACTTCAGCATGGAATACGATTGGGATAAGCTGCAATATCTCGAAAAGAAATATATAGAATCAGAACAAAATCTATTGTCTGATTTGAAAATCTTCAGAGAATTTATAACTTCAATATTATCTGATTAGCCTGGAGCTGTACTTTTACCTGTAAGAGAATCCAGTCACAAGGGTAACCATCGAAGGACGGACTGTATATTTTCATCCCAAAATCCCCACTCATGGCTACCCTTCGACTCTTGGTAAGTTACCTTTACCTTGTTTTTGTTAAGAAAATCCCTGAACCGTATATTGTCCTTGTATAAAAAGTCCTCGGTACCGCAACATTGAAATAGGGCAGGGAAGTTGCCGCCGCGCTTTTTTAGTCTCTTAACAAGGAAATAAAGGTCATTCAACGAACCAGGAATATTTTCTAACCTGCCGAACATACAACGAATATCAGTTTTTCTACCCGGTTCATGTTTTACAGAGGAGAGAAAGCTAAATGGGTCTAAGGCACCGGATAAACTGGCAGCGGCAGCGTATCTGTCGGGAAAAGAAAAGGCAAGTTTATATGCGCCGTATCCCCCCATCGATAAACCTGCAACAAAATTACGCTCTCTTTCGGTTGAAAGCGGGAATAAAGAGCGTGCAATTGCCGGAAGTTCCTCACTAATAAACGACCAGTATTTTAAGCCGTTTGCCATATCTGCATAGTAACTGCGGGCTACCTCCGGCATTACTACGGCGATGCCCCATTTTTCAGCATAGCGCTCAATTGATGTCCGCCTAACCCAGGTAGTGTGGTCACCCGATAAGCCATGCAAAAGCCAAAGCACTGACAGCTTTCCTTTTGTATCCGCCCTGCCATGCACACCTTCTCCGGCACCTAATGGCAGAACAACAGTCATCGATGTTGATAAAGAGAGGGTTTCGGAAAAAAAACGGCACTCCACTAACGCCATGTTATCTCCTGTATAGCGGTCTTGGTTTGTATTTTGTATGCAGAAGCTCGTGGCTTTTATGGCTAAGAGGTTTACCAAGAAACTCACCATAAAGCGATTTCACATGAGGATTCTCGTGTGAACAACGGAACTTCTGCTGCTTATCATCCAGATATATTCCATCTGCCCGTTTAAGACGGAATTCGTCTGTTACTCCGTATGGCTGGCCGCCGCCGCCTACGCACCCACCAGGACAAGCCATTACTTCAATAAAGTGGTAAGGGAGTTCTTTACCAAGCGACTTGGCTTCGCGTACTTTTTCAATTACCTGTTCAACATTTGCTAATCCATGAGCAACGGCAATCCGAATGATATTTCCGGCGACATTAACCTCAAACTCCTTAACACCATCAAGCCCGCGTGTTGCTATAATGTCAACATCTTTTGGATTTTTCCCTGTTATAAAAAATGAGGCTGTTCTTAATGCTGCTTCCATTACGCCACCGGTTGCACCAAATACCGTACCTGCTCCCGTGTAGTCACCAAGAACGGAGTCCGGATCCTCATCAGGTAATTGTGTAAAGTCAATACCAGCCTGTTTTATCATGCGCGCCAACTCCCTTGTTGTGAGTACGATATCAACATCCTGGTGGCCGGAGGCAAACATCTCATCTGTCCTTGTAATTTCATATTTCTTCGCGGTACAAGGCATAACGGAGACCATGACCATTTTTGATGGATCGACATTCATTTTATTCGCGTAATATGTTTTTGCGAGTACTCCCAAAATTTCGTGTGGCGACTTGCAGGAAGAGAAATGGTCAATCATATCGGTGTGGAATTTCTCCATAAAATCAACCCATGCAGGGCAACAACTCGTAATGAGCGGTAGTGGGCCGCTCTTTTTGGTGAATCTTTCGACAAACTCGGCAGCTTCTTCCATGATTGTAACATCGGCGGAAAAGTTGGTATCAAAGACCGCCTTGAAGCCAAGTCTTCGTAACAGTGCATATATTTTTTGGGTAACAATGGTCCCTGCTTCATAACCAAAGGCTTCGCCAAGAGCGACTCTGACGGCTGGTGCTATCTGGGCGACAGCGTACTGATCGGAATCCTGCAATACTTTCCATACCGATGAAACCTCATCTTCTTCAAAAATTGCTCCAGTTGGGCAATGCGCGGAACATTGTCCACACTTTACGCATGGCGAATCGGCAAGCTTAATATCTCCAGCCGGCGCCATTCGCGTGTCAAACCCTCTATGAAGGAAGGATAATGCCCAAACATCCTGAACTTGTTGACAAACATCGATGCAGCGGCCGCACTTAATGCATTTTTCCGGTTCGAGCACAACTGCTTTTGTTGAGTTGTCTCTTGGAACCTCCTGAAGGTGTTTTGCGAAGCGCTCCTCTCTGATTCCAAAATCGGCTGCCATTCGCTGGAGTTCACAAGTACCGTTTCTGCCACACTTCAGACAATCGTTTGGGTGGGCAGAAAGAATTAGTTCCAGTACTGTTCGTCGTATCGAAACAATCTCCGGGTCGTGGGTAATTATGTCCATATTTTCTTCGATAGGGGTGCAGCAGGCTCTAAGCATCTTTGCTGTTCCCTTTATGCGCACAACACAGATGCCGCAGGCCGCAGTGGCAGGGAGATCGGGATGTTTGCATAGCGTTGGGATACGAATCTGTACCTGTCGCGCAGCTTCCATTATGGTTGTACCTTCCACAACCTGAACAAATATGTCGTTGATTTTAGCGTTAACCATTTTTTATTCCCCCGCTACGGCGTTAAATTTACACACTTCAAAACAGAGTCCGCATTTGATACATTTTGTTTGATCGATGGTGTATCCGATTTCTCTGTCGCCTGGGATAGCGTTTTCAGGACAATTTTTAACGCAAACTCTGCATCGTTTGCACTTATCCTGTAATATCGTGTAGGTTATAAGTCCTTTGCACTTTCTTGCCGGACATTTCTTATTATCTATGTGCGATAGATACTCATCCTCGAAGTATTTTATTGTTGATAACACGGGATTGGCCGCAGTTTGTCCAAGTCCGCAAAGGGATGCCTTTTGCATTGCAAGCCCCATATCTTTCATTTTGGAAATGTCGTCGTGTTCGCCCTTCCCCTCGGAAATCCGTTCAAGAATATCTTTCATTTGGTAGGTTCCAATGCGGCATGGCGCACATTTACCGCACGATTCATCAACACAGAACTGCATGTAGAATTTTGCCACATCAACAACGCAATCGTCTTCGTCAAGAACAATCATTCCACCAGAACCCATAATAGAGCCTAACTTGCCGAGATTCTCAAAATCAACAGGTGTGTCGAGATGGTTAAGAGGTATAACGCCACCTGAAGGTCCGCCCGTCTGTATTGCTTTAATTCTCTTTCCGTTAAGTACTCCGCCACCAATGTCATAAACTATTTCCCTCAAAGTTATGCCCATGGGAACTTCTATAAGACCTGTGTTGCAGACCTTTCCTGTCAACGCAAAAACTTTTGTGCCTTTGCTCTTTTCGGTACCAATCGATGCGAATTTTTCTCCGCCATCTTTAAGAATAATAGGAACATTGGCAAGAGTTTCAACATTATTGATAGAGGTAGGCTTACCCCATAAACCCTTGACGCTTGGAAATGGAGGCCGGGGCCGCGGTGTTCCTCTTTTACCCTCAACGGAGGCAATAAGTGAGGTTTCTTCACCGCAAACAAAGGCTCCGGCGCCAAGCCTTATTTCGAGATCGAGTGAAAAATCAGTTCCAAGAATGTTGTTGCCCAATAGTCCACATTCACGAGCTTGCGCCATAGCTTTTTCTATTCTCTGTACAGCAAGTGGATACTCTGCGCGAATATAAAAATATCCCTTAGTGGCACCTATGGCGTAAGCAGCAATCGACAGCCCTTCAACTACCGAATGAGGATCGCCTTCAAGAACGCTTCTGTCCATATATGCGCCAGGGTCGCCTTCGTCACCGTTACAGATTACAAATCTTTGATCGCTAATTTGATCGGCTGTAAGCTTCCATTTCATCCATGTAGGGAAACCTGCCCCGCCTCGTCCTCGCAGGCCAGCCTTTTTCATTTCCTCAATAACTTCTGCCCGTTTAATGCCAAGAGCATTGCGCAATCCTAAATAGCCGCCCCTATCAAGATATTCCTCGATGGATTCTGGGTTTATAACACCGCAGTTATGAAGCACAACCCGTATCTGTTTGTTGGAATCACCTTTGTGAAGTTTGTCTTCTATTGTTTTTCCAGCAAAAATAGCCTCAACAAGGCGGCTAATGTCTGAGCTGCTCACATTTGTATAAACATGGCCGGATGGCAGCACTTTTACAACAATGCCCTTATCGTAAAGACCAATATCCGCAACTCTGACCACCTGTATTTTGTCGCTTAGTCCGACAGCCATTAGTTGATTTAACAGGGCTGCATAAAATTCTTTTGTTTCGTCGTTTTTGCTCGCTCCGGTATCTTTGACAAGTAAATATTTGGCGTTGTTCATAACAAGCTTACCTCCGGATAATTCCGTCAAAGACGAAATCCTGAACAATTGTTTTTTGGGCTATATGTTTATCGAGTATTTTAATGGCCACATCACGGGTAACTCTTCCGTAATACATGGTTGGCATTCCATCAATAGCGACTTCAACAAGCGGTTCGGCATAGCAGGCACCAATACAGCCACATTTTAAAATTTTAACATTGGATTTTCTCTTTTCCGTCTCTTCAATAAAAGTGGAGTAAACTTCATCGGCGCCGGCAGCAATTCCACAGGTACTCATGCCAACCCGTATGTAATTTGAAGTAATAGTTGAGTCAGAGATCTTCCTTTTTCCCAGACTCTCCTTTGTAAATTTAGCCATCTCTTTATTTTCCCTCCTCCCTGCCATATTTGGACAGGATTTCCGTCAGTTCGGATTTTTGTACTTTGCCATAAATCTTATCGTCAACCATTACAACCGGTGCAAGTCCACAGCAGCCGACGCAACGAACAACATCAAGATGGAATAGACCATCTGGTGTTGTTTTACCTTCCTTTACATTGAGAATCTGCTTCAGTTCATCAAGAAGCACACCGGCCCCTTTAAGGTAGCAGGCCGTACCCATACAAACGGAAATTTTATGCTTACCTGGCTCAGTAAGCTTGAAATAGCTGTAAAATGTGAGCACTTCGTATATTCGTGCAAGCGGTATGTCAAGTTTTTTCGATAGCTCAAGCGCCATTTCACGAGGCACATAACCGTGATGATTTTGTAGTTCGTGAAGAACCATTATCAGATTACCACTTTTGTCCTTCCATTTATCCACTAAGGCTTGAATCTCCTCAGGCATTTTGTCACCCATAAAACATTTCTCCTGATTTATTGTGAATTGTAAGTACAATATAATTTAAATCTATGCTATCTGCAAGTAAAATATTATCAAGCTTTTGCTATAGTTTCCGCCAATTTTTCCTTAGTATCATCAATTATAATGTTCCCGTAAATCACAAGAGAACCAAGTATTTGATATATATTTCACAATAATTGTATAATTAAATCCGCGATTGAACCTTAAGAGTATTTAGAGCATAAAATAATTATGAAGGAGATCAAAAAGTGAGCTTAAAGAAACCTCCAAAAAAAACGGAACCAGACAAATGCAGCGGATGTGATGAAATGAGTGATAAAGAGCTCTTTGAGAGACTCGACCTGATACTAAAAAGTTATAAAACCACAGATGGTGCTCTGATACCAGTTTTACAGTCCGCACAGGGAATATTAGGTTATTTACCTAAAAAGGTTCTCCTCTATGTTTCAAAAGCACTTGACATACCTTATAGTCAAGTTAGTGGAGTCGTCTCTTTTTACTCTTTTTTTTCCACTACCCCTCGTGGCAAGAATGTAATCAGAGTATGTCTTGGGACAGCCTGTTATGTCCGTGGTGGTAAAGAGGTATTAAGCGCACTCACTAAACTCTGTAACATAAAGGTCGGTGAGACTACGGAAGATAGAGAGTTTTCTCTTGAGGTAGGGCGTTGTTTTGGTGCCTGCGGTCTTGCGCCGGTCATAATGATTAACGATGATGTTCACCAGAGAGTAAAGCCGGCGAAACTAAAAGAAATCCTCGGCCAGTACAAAGGCAAGAAAGGAAAACAGGAATGAAAACTATTTCAATAAAAAGCATTAACGATCTAAATAGAGTAAGAGAAGAATCTATTGCCGAAAAGAATAAAAAGAGCGAAACGAAAGAGATTCTTCTCTGCGCGGGAGCAAGCTGCATAGCAAGCGGAGCACTCGAAATTAAAAAAGAACTCCTCGCGCAATCAGAAAAGGGCGGCGTAAAGGTATCAGTAATTGAGACGGGCTGCCTTGGTCCGTGTGCAGGCGGTCCAGTAATAATAATTAAGGACGACAACACATTTTACGAAAATCTGAAGCTAGAAGATGTCGCTGAAATTGTACAATCTCATCTGAAAAAAGGCACCCCTGTAGAACGACTTCTGCATAAAAACAGCGGAAACGGTGTAGCCAAAACCCTCGATACGGTTGATTTTTTTAAAGATCAGGTAAAGATTGTCCTTCGAAACTGTGGTCAAATAGATCCTCTCGATGTTTCTGACTATATCCGACTCGATGGCTATCAGGCTTTGGCAAAAGCACTTACAGCAATGAAACCTGAAAACATCATAGACGAAATGAAAATTTCAGGGTTGAGAGGACGAGGCGGCGCCGGTTTCCCTACATGGATGAAATGGGATCTCGCTAAAAAAGCCGAAGGCACAGAGAAATACATGTTGTGCAACGCGGATGAAGGTGATCCTGGAGCTTTTATGGACAGAAGCGTTCTTGAGGGCGATCCCCACAGCGTAATAGAAGGCATGGCCATAGGAGCGTATGCGGTTGGAGCGGCAAAGGGTGTTGTTTATGTCCGCGCCGAATATCCCCTCGCCGTATCTCGCCTTGGTAAGGCCATTGAACAGGCAAGGGCGGCCGGTTTGCTTGGCAACAATATCTTTGGAACAGCTTTCTCTTTCGATTTAGAAATTCGCATGGGCTCAGGTGCCTTTGTTTGCGGCGAAGAGACAGCTCTAATTGCGTCTATTGAAGGCAAGCGTGGAGAACCGCGTCCCCGTCCCCCTTTCCCTGCACAAAAGGGGTTGTGGGGAAAGCCGAGTGTTCTTAACAATGTAGAAACCTATGCGAGCGTTCCTGCAATAATTCACAGGTCAGCTAAGTGGTTTGCCTCATATGGAACAGAAAAAAGTAAAGGGACCAAGGTTTTTGCGCTTGCAGGAGCAGTTAAAAACAGCGGCCTTGTTGAGGTTCCGATAGGAACAACGCTTGGAGAACTCATATACGACATCGGGGGTGGAATTAAAAATGGAAAAAACTTCAAAGCCGCTCAAATAGGAGGGCCATCGGGAGGGTGCATACCAAAACAGCATTTGAATGTACCTCTTGACTACGACTCCTTGAATCAGCTTGGTGCCATAATGGGTTCCGGTGGACTCATAGTTATGGATGACGATTCCTGTATGGTTGATGTTGCGAGATTTTTCCTTGAATTCGTGCAGGAAGAGTCGTGCGGAAAGTGCGTACCATGTCGCGTAGGAACAAAGCGGATGCTGGAAATACTTGAAAGAATCTGTAGAGGTGAAGGCAAAGAGGGGGATATAGAAACTCTGATCGAAATGGGTGAACAAATTAAGGATACTTCACTATGTGGGCTTGGCCAGACAGCTCCAAACCCTGTTCTCGCCACAATCCGTTATTTTCGCGATGAGTATGAACAGCACATCAGGGATAAGCACTGCGAAGCTGGAGTTTGTCCGGAACTTGTCCGTGCCCCATGTCAGAGTGCCTGTCCTGCTGCTGTTGATATTCCCGGCTTTGTATCACTTACCGGCGAAGGACGCTACAACGAAGCCCTGCAGCTTCACAGAAACAGAAATCCGTTTGCTGCGGTATGTGCACGCGTCTGTTTCCATACATGCGAGGACAAGTGCCGCAGATCTAATCTTGACACGGCAGTGTCGGTTCGCGGTGTAAAGAGGTTTATGGCGGATCAGGAAAAGGAGATTCAGCTTCCGGAAATACGAATTAATCCTGAAAATGCATCAAGAAAAGTCGCCATTGTTGGTGCGGGACCGGCTGGATTATCTTGCGCCTTTTTTCTCGCCCGTCTCGGCTATAAACCGGTAATTTTTGAAAAAGAAGAGCGGCCTGGAGGCATGCTTGTCCAAACAATACCGTCGTACAGGTTACCACGAGAAACGCTTGCGAAAGAGATTCGTATGATTGAAAATATGGGAGTAAAAATCGAGACAAACAGGGCGCTTGGTAAAGATTTTACATTCGACTCTCTCAAAAATGAGGGGTACGAAGCGCTCTTTGTTGCGGTTGGTACTCCAGGTAGCGTAAGACTTGGTGTCGATGGCGAAGATGCAGAGGGTGTTGTAGATTCCCTCCATTTCCTGCGGCAGTATAATATTAAGGGTTCGGTTCCAGTTGGCGAAAGCGTTGTTGTAGTAGGCGGTGGTAATGCAGCAATTGACGCTGCCCGAAGCGCACTTAGGCTTGGTGCCAAAGTTGTTACTATTGTTTATCGGAGAAGCCAGAATGAGATGCCTGCCTATGCCGAAGAAATTGAGGAGGCAATTGTTGAAGGGGTAAAAATCCTTCCACTCACTCATCCGATAGAAATTCGTAAAGGCTCCACCGGTAAGGTAGAATCCCTTAAATGTGTGCGGATGAAACTTGGAGAGTTCGATCACACAGGCAGACGCCGTCCGACGGCAAATGAAAGCGATCTGTTTGACATTAAAGCCGATCAGGTTATTGTTGCTGTGGGACAAAATCTTGATGCAGAGCAACTGACAAAAGGTTCCACCATCAAGGTGGCAGGGAAAAAGTATATCGTGGCAGATTCGGTATCGAAACAGACAGATGAAGAATGGATCTTTGCTGGTGGAGATGCGGTTACCGGTCCTTCGTCTGTTGTGAGCGCCATTGCCGAAGGAGAGAAAGCTGCTGCTGGTATTGACGAATACCTTACTGGTGAATGTCATGCTTTTTGGCGAGATGAGGTTACAGTAAACACAAACTATGATCCTGATTCCGACCCTGCACCTTATCAACGGGAGCCGATGAGGCTCCTTGATGTTGCCAAACGGAAGCACAATTTCGATGAAGTGGAGCAGTCTTGGAACGAATCCGTAGCGCAGAGACAATCAAAAAGATGTCTTAGGTGCGACTATGGGAAGGTAAGCGCAAAGAAGAAAGGCGATGAATAATATGGCTACAATAACAATAAACCAGCAGTCTATTGAAGTGCCAAATGGCATAATGGTTCTTGAAGCTGCGAGAAAAGCGGGGATTGAAATTCCAACTCTCTGTTACCTTGCCGGCAAGGAGCCGCTTGGAGCCTGCCGCGTGTGCATAGTAGAAGTGGAAGGAGCACGGAATCTGGTTGCCTCCTGTTCAACTCCAGTAGTTGATGGAATGAAGATTCATACAAACAGCAAAAGAGTAAGAGAGGCAAGAAAACTTGTAGTGGAATTGCTTTTAAGCGAGCATAATGGCGATTGTCAACTGTGCGATAGAAGCGAAGACTGCGAACTTAAAGCCCTTGCAAATGAACTTGGAATAAGAACAAACCGTTTTGAGGGAGAAAAACCAGCAGTTGAGATAGACGATAGTTCACCTGCGCTTATCCGTGACTCCGGCAAGTGCATAAAATGCCGCCGCTGTGTAACGGTGTGCAATCAGATTCAGAAAGTTAGCGCCCTTTTTCCACAAAATAGGGGCTATGAAACCCTTATTGGTCCTGCGTTCGCTCTTAAACTCGATGATGTGCCCTGTGTACAGTGTGGACAGTGCGCCGCAGTTTGTCCCGTTGGCGCCATTATCGAACGAAGCCATGAGGACAAGGTGTGGGCTGCAATAGAGGACAAATCAAAGTTTGTTGTTGTTCAAACCGCTCCTGCAATCAGAGCAGCTCTTGGTGAATGCTTTGATTACGAACCCGGAACCCTTGTAACAGGAAAAATGGTAACGGCTCTTAAGAATATGGGCTTTGATGCCGTGTTTGATACTAACTTTACGGCTGACCTCACAATTCTTGAAGAGGGCACAGAACTCCTGCTTCGCCTTAAAAAAGCACTTGTTGACAAGCAAAAAGTTGCCCTTCCACAGTTCTCTAGCTGCTCACCTGGCTGGATAAAATTCATGGAACATTATTATCCTGATCTATTAGACAACCTGTCAACATGCAAGTCTCCTCAGCAGATGTTTGGCGCGATAGCTAAAACATTCTATGCCCAAAAAATAGGCAAGAAGGCAGAAGATATAATCGTCGTCTCTGTTATGCCGTGTACTGCCAAAAAATTCGAAGCAGACCGGCCGGAAATGGTTGATAGCGGGGTTAAAGATGTTGATTTTGTGCTTACAACGCGGGAGCTTGGCAGGATGATCAAGTCCGCCGGAATTAATTTTAACCTGCTTGAGAACGGCGAATTCGATTCGCCGCTTGGCACTTCAACCGGAGCTGCGGACATATTTGCAAATACCGGCGGAGTTATGGAGGCGGCTGTCCGCACAGCTTATGAAATCGTAACTGGTAAGGAATTGCCTGTTGAAAATCTCCATATTCAGCCATTGGTCGGCTTACAGGGCATTAAAGAAGCGAATCTCAAGATTACCGGAACTAAACCGGAGTGGTCTTTTCTTGAGGGAGTTGATTTAAAGGTAGCGGTTGCGCATACTTTGCAAAATGCCGATCAGCTGGTTTCGCAGGTTAAGGAGGGTAAGTCCCCATACCACTTTATTGAGGTTATGACTTGTCCTGGCGGCTGTATTGGTGGCGGAGGTCAGCCTCGCTATACAACTGATGAAAAGAGAGAGGCCAGAATAAAGGCAATATATAAGGAAGATGAAGGTAAGAAGCTCCGGAAATCGCATGAAAACCCTGATGTTAAAAAGCTCTACGAAGAATTTTTTACAGAAGGTCCATGCGGCCACAAAAGCCATAAACTTTTGCATACCAAATATACTGCCCGAAAAGTGTAGAATTGTAACGATTTATTTAACAAAAATCCACTATGGGGGTTACCCTATGGTGGATTTCTGATTTTCATAACAGATCATGCGAAATTAAAAGTCGTAAGCTCGTTTTTTCCTATGCAGACTTCATTTCCAGTTTTCATGTTTTTAATTTTTACTTCTCCTCGGTTCCATTCTTCGCCGCCCGTGAATAGGACAAACTTGGCATTTTGAGCGCATTCCATCTGCTTTTTTACACTTAGTGTCTTCAAGGGAAACTCTACCGAAAGACCTCTTTTTCGCAGACTAGTTGCAACAGAAATCAAGATGGCTTCGCACTCTTTTTCGAATGAAACTATGAATACATCAACCTCTTTTTTGTAGTCTGTAAGCCTGCCCGTATCTCGAAGGTATTCTGTTATTACTGCGTCCCCCATGCCAAAACCAACGGCTGGTGTTGCCTCGCCGCCAAACAGGGAGATTAGGTTATCGTACCTTCCGCCTCCGGCAATCGCCCTGTATTTGCCTGCGGTATCGTGTATCTCAAATACAATGCCGGTATAATAGGCAAGTCCCCGAACAATTGAGCTGTCATATACAACTGCATCGGCAATTCCATATGCGTCCATGGTTGTAAAAAAGCGATTGAGTTCATTGGCTGCTGCAAGCACTTCTTCGCTACTATTCCCTTTGTTTAGAATGGTAGCAAGAGTTGTAGAGGTGAAAATAGATTCGATTGATAGCCGTTCTTCTTCAGAAAAACCGCAAAGATTATACAAAGAAGTAAGTTCTTCGGGTGTAACCTTGGCTCTTCTGTCTAATACTCCATAAGCTGCATCGAGCCGCTCTTCGGTAATGCCAAGAGAAATAAGAAGCGCCTTCATTAGTCGCCGTGAATTGACGCGGACACGGAATTCTTCGCGCTTAATACCAAATGACTCAAGAACCGCAACGGCTGCAGCCGTAATTTCAGCTTCTGCTAATATCGAGGGCTCACCAATAATATCAAGGTTGTACTGAAAAAATTCCCGCAAGCGCCCCTTTTGCATCCGTTCGTAACGGAATAGTCGTGGTATGGAGAACCATTTTAACGGCTTTTTAAGTTCCCTGCCCTTTAATGCAACCATACGGGCCAAGGTAGGGGTAATTTCGGGGCGTAAGGCGAGTTCGCGGTCGGATTTGTCTTTGAAGTTGTATAGTTGTTTTACTATTTCATTTCCTGATTTTTTTGTAAAAAGATCAAGATGTTCAAATGTAGGGCCTTCATATTCCTCGAATCCATATGTTACTGCGGCTTTACGCCAGCTATTAAAAAGAAGATTCTGCACCGCCATATCCGATGGATAAAAGTCGCGAGTGCCTTTTGGGTTTGTCAATTGCATATTTACATATTCTCTATGACAGCAGAACCGAATTCGCTTGTTTTTAAAACTTTTGCGCCTTCCATCTGTCGCTCAAGGTCGTAGGTGACCCGTTTTTGCCGTACTGCTCCTTCAAGCCCTTTTTCAATCAGGGCAGCCGCTTCGTTCCAGCGCATATATTGGAGCATAAGAACAGCAGAAAGCATGAGAGAGCCTGGATTTACTTTGTCAAGTCCAGTGTACTTTGGGGCTGTTCCGTGCGTGGCTTCGAATAGCCCAATGGCTTCACCGATGTTTGAACCTGGAGCCATGCCAAGCCCGCCAACCTGAGCAGCGCAGGCATCGGAGAGGTAGTCGCCGTTGAGATTTGGCGTTGCAAGAACGCTGTATTCGCTGGGGCGGAGAAGCACCTGTTGAAAAATCGAGTCCGCGATGCGGTCGTTTATGAGTATCTTTCCGGCAGGCATTTTGCCGCCATGGTTTTCCCATAGCTCTTTTTCAGTAATAACTGAATCTTTGAACTTTTCTTTGGCTACTTCGTAGCCCCAATCTCTAAAGGCGCCTTCTGTAAACTTCATGATATTACCCTTGTGAACAAGAGTAACAACCTTCTTTTTCTGCTCAATAGCAAATCGTATTGCTTTTTCAACAAGGCGCTGAGATCCAGTTTTGCTCATGGGTTTTATACCAATGCCACTGTCGGGACGAATCTGCTTGTTAATTTTGGTGCTTATAAGATTGATTATTTCCATTGTTGTAGCTTCGCCCTCGCGGAACTCAATACCTGCATAAACATCCTCCGTGTTTTCGCGGAAAATTACAACATCAAGGTTTTGCGGCTCTTTTACAGGACTTGGAACGCCTGGTATCCACTTGACGGGGCGAACGCATGCGTATAGATCGAGTACCTGCCGTAATCCCACATTCATGGATCTAAATCTTTTTGTAATCCACACGCTTCCACATTTGGGACATTTTTCCGGTCTATCACCATCTGTCCCGTTCATTTCTGCCGCACATGACATACATACAAAATCAAAGCCACCTACTGGTGTTGTAAGTGGTCCTTTAATAGCCACAAGATACTCTTTAATGGCGTTAATGGTATCGTTCGGCAGAACGGTATCTTTACCATAAAGCTGCATGGCATCAAGCCCTGCATATATCCTGAACCACTCGATAGACCGCTTTCCACTATAGGTTTTTGTTACTGCTGCGTCAACAACTTTCCTTGTTGGATGCCAAATGTCAGGTCCCATTCCATCGCCCATGATAAACGGAATAATAGGTCTGTCCGGTACTACAAGTGAGCCGTTTTTAAACTCAATTTTTTCGCCCTGTTCCGGTTGTAATAATTTCTCGAACGATACCATTCTTAAAACCTCCAAAAAAGTTAAAATACCCGCCGTAGTCGTGCTGGTAGAATGCCAAGTTGTTCTCTGTATTTCGAGACAGTTCTTCGCGCTACTTCTATTCCCTTTTCCTTCATGAGTTCTACGAGCTGCTGATCACTTAGGGGTTTCGTTTTTGATTCTCCGTCAACAAGCTCCTTTAATAAGTCGCGTGCTTTCTCCGTTGAAACCTCAGAGCCATCTTCCTGCTCCACGCCAGAACTGAAAAACTGTTTAAGTTCATATACGCCGTATGGGGTCTGGACAAATTTATCGTTGCTTACGCGGCATACGGTAGAAATGTGCATACCGATTTCGTCTGCCACTTCCTGTAATCGTAAAGGTTTGAGGTTTGGCGGCCCTTTTTCAAACCACTCCCGCTGTTTTTGGACAATTGCTGTCATTACGCGGGTCATGGTCACTTTGCGTTGCTCAATAGCCCGTAACAGCCAGTTTGCTGCGTTAAGTTTTTCCGAGACATATTTCCGCACTTCACTTGATTTTTTGCGGTCACCTTTGAGCATATCAATATATTCACGGCTAACTCTGATAGTTGGAACATAACCGTCATTGAGTATTACCTGAAACTCGCCATTGTCGAGCTTGTTGACAATTAAGTCTGGTATAATAGTTGCCGACTTCGTCTCGCTTACAAGCGTCCCTGGGTGCGGCTCTAACTTACCAATGTCGCGCACAGCACTTTGGACATCGTTTATTGGGTGACCGGTCTGTTTCGCTATCTCTTGCAGCTGGTATTTTTTCAGAAGGTCGTAATGTTTCTCAAGTATAAGAGCCATAAGTGAACCCGACAATCCCTTTGCCCATATCTGTACAAGAAGACATTCACGCAAATCCTTTGAACCTATTCCTATAGGGTCGGAATAGAGGATATGGTGGCGTACCTCTTCAATCTCTTTTTCTGGTACCGAATGCTTAACGGCAATTTCTGAAATAGGTACAGAGAGATAGCCGGACTCATCGATACTGCCAATAATTGATTCAGCTATGGATATGTGACTTTCTGAAAGTTTCTTTTCTCGAAGTTGCTTTAAAAGATGTTCTTCAAGTGATTCGCTCGTGAGATTTACTCTTTCGTAAAGATCGATTTTTTCTTCGTCGCCGTCCGAACCTCTACCAACAGGAGGGGTATATGACTCATATTCGTAATCGTCCCACTCAAGCTCTTCAATTTTCTTTTCTTCTGGGGCAGTATCCGCTTCGTCAATTTTTTCGCCGTCATCGTCGTTGGTGGAGGATTCCTCTCCTGTATCAACGCCATCTTCTTTGTCGATAATATCCTTCTGTTCCTCGTTATCTTCTGTTTCGGGTGCCTCTTCAAGGATCGGGTTTTCCTGCAGCTCTTTTTTTAGCACCTGCTCAAGCTGTAGGTTTGAATACTGCAACAGCTTAAGCGACTGAATCATTTGTGGTGAAAGTGTCTGACCAAGTCGCAGTGATGTTTCTAATGAAAGTCCGCCCATATTAATCCAATTTAAAGTTTGAACCCAAATATATCTTTCTCGCGGTGGGATCGTTTACCAATTCCTGTGATGTGCCCTCAGTAAGTATGCGCCCACGATTAATAATATAAGCTCTGTCAGTTATCCTTAGTGTATCGCGTACATTATGATCAGTAATAAGTATTCCAATACCCTTTGTCCGGAGAGTTGTTACTACCGATTGTATATCTTCTACTGCTATTGGATCGACGCCTGCAAAAGGTTCGTCGAGAAGAAGAAAATCTGGATTTGTTGCGATTGCCCGAGCCATTTCCGCTCTTCTCCGCTCCCCTCCAGAAAGAGTATAGGCGATATTCCTTCTGATGTGAGTGATGCCAAAGTCAGAAAGAAGTGTTTCGAGGCGTTCTTTTCGTTCTTTTTTTGTTATTTTCATGGTTTCAAGAACGGCAAGGAGATTTTCCTCAACAGTGAGCTTGCGGAAAATAGAAGCTTCCTGCGGTAAATATCCAAGTCCTATCCGCGCTCTTTTGAACATGGGTTCAGTTGTTATATTCGTATCGTCTGCGAAAATCTTTCCACTATCGGGACTTATAAGTCCCACAATCATATAAAATGTTGTTGTTTTCCCGGCACCATTTGGCCCGAGAAGGCCTGTAATCATGCCCTTTTTTACAGATACAGTTACACCATCAACTACATTTCTCTTTGCGTATGTTTTTATGAGATTTACAGCTCTAATTTCGTTCACAAACTATACCCCTTTTCCGGCCGGAAAATATCATAAGTAACTTTTCGGCCGGTCCACATCATGAATGATTGCATTCCTTGAAAAATCAGCATGTCAATTCCATGGATACACTTAGCTCCTGCCATGGCAGCCGCCTTTAGAAGCATGGTGTCGTGTGGATTATATACCATATCAAAGACGGTAAGCCCTTCATGAAGTATAGATGGATCGATGGGGATTTTGTTGGAAAGAGTGGTCATACCAATGGGGGTTGCGTTAATGAGCAAAGAGGCTTTTATGATTGACTCATTACTGTTATCACTTATATGTATTTTTGCTCTTTTAAACTTTTTGTGTACCTCATCTGCAAGTTTTTTAGCCTTTATTCCATTTCTCGCAATTATCGTAATTTTTTTTGCACCATTTAATAGCGCGGTAAAAACAGCAGTTCGCGCCGCTCCTCCTGCCCCGAGTATCACAACATCTTTGCCTTTAATCGAATAACTGGCCCGCCGCAAAGCACCCATAATTCCTTCGGGGTCGGTTGTGTGTCCGTGAAGCTTACCCTTTTTGTTAACTATTGTGTTAACCGCGCCAATAAGCCTTGCCTCTTTTGAAAGGGAGTCGATAAAAGGTATTACTGCTTCTTTGTGCGGTATTGTAACATTAATACCAGCGATACCAAGTGCCCGCACTGCTGCAATAGCATCGGCAATATTTGAGGGTTCAACGGGATATGGCACATAAACATAATCGAGCCCAAGCTTTGATATGGCACGATTATGCAGTTCCGGTGATCGGGAGTGGCTAACAGGCCAGCCAACCACACCCAATACCTTTGTTTTGCCTGTTACTGGTATAGAAAGTGCATTAGCTCCACCTGACACAGTTGCGTCCTTCTTCTTTTGCGCGATACAATGCTTCATCCGCAGCATTGATTAGCGCTTTTTTATCGGTAATTACAGCTCCCTTAAATTCTGCTACACCGATAGAAACAGTTAGCCGTTTGCCTGGCTGCATCTGCTCGTTGGGGAAACGGAAATCCTCAATTGCTGCACGGATTCGTTCCGCAACAACAAATGCAGTTTCGATATCAGTTTCAGGCATCACAATTGCAAATTCCTCTCCGCCCCATCTTGCTACAATATCGCTTCTTCGCGAGACAACATGGAGTATTCTCGATACTTCAATGAGCGCAAAATCTCCCATCAGATGGCCGTTTGTATCGTTATAGTGCTTAAAATAATCGATATCAACCATCATTAAAGAAAGCGAAGCAGAAGACTCTTTTGATTTTGTAATGGCATGACTAAGCGTGTAATCGAAATACCGCCTATTGTAGCAGAAGGTGAGGGGATCCGTAATCGACTCTTTTACTGTTTGAGAATATTCAGTCATATCAACAATTATGGGACTTGCCATTTGCCTTGTTATGTTGGTGTAGTAGTCTAATGTTGCTACACGAATACCAACATTTCTGCACAGTTTTTCGCTCATAAAATGTTTATGTGTGAGTATGTTTTGCCAGTCTGCCTTTGCGGTATTTTCATCGAGCCTTATGTTTGTAAGCATAAACAGAATGTCAGAGAAAAAGTGGCCCTGATTAATGTCTTGCGCTCTTGCGAGTTTTTCGGAAAGCTCTATTCGGTTTACGATGTCGCCGCTTGCCGCAGCAATTACCTCTTCATCAATAGTATCCGGCCTTTGTAGTTCCATTTATTGGGGGATTTCCATTTCTCGCTTGATTCGAACTTTCATAATTCTGTGACCGTCCATTTTTTGTATGCCAACTCTAAGTCCTTCAATACTGAAGGATTGTCCTTCTTCAGGAATCGATCCTGAATGGGTCATAATAAGTCCGCTTAATGTTTTGTAGTCATTGTTATCGGTGTCAAGAGTGGTTCCGAGTATTTCATTTATCTCTTCGATTGGAATTTTAGGATCAAGTTCCACTGTTTGTTTGTCTATTCTTCGAAATCTTTCCTCTTCACGGTCGTATTCATCGTTGATTTCGCCGACAATTTCCTCAAGAATATCTTCCATGGTAACAATGCCGCATACCCCGCCATACTCGTCAACTACGACCGCAAGGTGGACCTTTTCGGTGTTAAGCTCCCTAAATAGCTCGTTAATTTTTTTGTTTTCTGGAACAAAATAGGCAGGCCGGATAAAAGTTTTCAGATTAAACATGTTACCGAACGAAGTACATTCAGGCTGAATAGTTTTGTATAGATCCTTTACATTAAGAACACCAATAACTTCATCGATACTCTTTCTGTAAACGGGAAGGCGACTGTGGCCTTTTTCGTTGATGATAGAAATAACTTCTTTTGTGGTTGCCCCTTCTTCAACTGCCACAACCTCTGTTCGTGGTACCATTATTTCTCCAACTTCGGTTTCTTTAAATTCCAAAATTGAATTGATCATGTCCTTTTCATCGGTTACAAGGGTTCCTTCCTTATCTTCACCTTCACGGATCTGTTCTCTTTGCGCTTGAGTCAGAAAACTGAGCCGTTCTTCAAAACCGAGAAGAGAAAAGAGGCCCTTTTTAATCGCTTTTTGCAACGCCGTTAATGGCCAAAAAAGCGTTTCGAAGAAATTATAGAGCGGAACATAAACTGCAATGAGGTTCGCGGCGAAAACACGGGAAAGCGTTTTGGGCACTACTTTTAAGGCGAGTCCCATTAGGGATAACACCGTAATGACTTTTATTACTGCTTCTAAAGTGGGGCGTGGCGCGAAAAAATTAAATACCGAAAGAAGAAAAAGAGAGGCTAACAGAAGCAGTGAAGCAGAAAAAGCTTTGCCGGTTTCGACAGTAAAGTCTATATCGTCGGGATGGTCGTGAAGCGCTATACATTTTTTTACGGCAGCTTCCCTTTTAGGAGAAAGATCAGAAAACTCATTTCTCCACGCTACTGCGAAGACAACTTTAACAGAATAAAAATAGGCGGTTAGGAGCGATAATAGTACGATAATAAAAACTATCCAGAACATTTTTGCGTCCTTGTGGATTGTTTATGGGATACACAGAGATATCGTTCTTCTGTGCACTCCATTATAAGTCGGTCGGTCCGTTTGTGGTGTCTGTAACCAAGTAAGTGCAATAAACCATGCACAACAAGTCTTTTTGTCTCCGTAAGCAGCGATACTCCGAACTCAGAAGCTTGTGATTTTGCTTTGTCAAGAGAAATTATGATTTCGCCAAGAAAACCCTCTTCGTTAAAGTTGAATGAGAGGACATCTGTGGGTACATTTTTTCCACGCCACCTTTTATTGAGCTTTTTTACGCTATCGTTATCCGTAAGTGAAACAGAAAGAGACTCGCATGTCCTTTTTTCCCCGGATAGAACCGCTAACACAATCTCCTTCAAAGGCTTAAGGCTAATAGTCATTTTGGGATGATTGTTGTGGACATTGGCGATGGCCATTGGCCGTGTCGAATCCCTTTTACTCCGCCGATGATTCTTCGACGGTGTCATCGGAAATTTTTGCAAGTGTGCTCGGAAACCATTCTTCAATTTTTGCTCGAATAAGATGGGCCTGTTTTTCGCTGGAAATCGTAAATTTGCTGCGTTGCACATAATTACCATCTTTTTTTTGATAGCGGCGGAGGGAGATCTTGGCGGGCTTGTAGTCGTTTGTACCTCTATCAAGTTCCTGGTACAGGTACATAATGGTGGTCCATGCACCTTTCGATAATATTTTTTTTTCCAGCTCTTTTACAAGAAGTTTTCCATCTTCCTCGTAGTTTATGGTAATTCCATCCACCGTACTGTTGGCTAAAACTTTTTCTTCATTAATTTCCATATGTTCCATTCTCTATTGTGAAGTTTTCAAAATTTTTATTAACTATTACACATTTAATAGATATATTCAAATAGTGGAGATAGGCAAGGAAAATCATTTTTATTGGCTCTTTCAAGTGTGTGATGGAAATCACTGCCGAAAATTCCATTTTTGAGTAGATTATTTATATGTGTCCGTTTTGGATGTTTAAGTCATGGGAGGGCATTTTATGAAGGGCCCGTTTTATTTCTTGTTGCTGTCCGTTCTGTTTTGCACTCAAATTTTTTCAAATCCCATCGAAAATAGGCCAGTCAAACTTGCGTTTTTCATCGGCAAAGTAATGATTAAGAAGGGCAACGACAAGGAGTGGAAAGAAGCAAAAATCGGCATACGGCTTTCCAGCAAAGATGCCGTTAGGACATTTGTTGAGTCGAAGGCCGATTTGGAAACCGAAGAAGGTACGATAATCAACATACAGGAAAACACAATCTTTGGGTTATCTGAAGTGTCAGTAAATTCAAGGACAAAGGCTGCAACTACCACTGTGAATGTAAAAAGTGGGAGCGTATGGGCCAATGTTAAAAAAATGACCAATCAGCGTAGTAATTTTACTTTTGAGACACCGACGGCAACAGCTGCCATTCGCGGAACCGAACTTGGGGTGGATGTTGAGCCTGGCGGCACAAGGGTAAGAGTAAGGGAGGGTAAGGTAGAGGTTAAAAATAAAAAGGGGGGCAAGGCCGTCTTTCTTTTTGAAAACCAGATGGCAGTTGTAAAAAAGGATGACGATAATATTACTGTTGAACCAATGAAGAGCGATTCAACAGGGGGTAGCCAAGATGGTCCTGCCGACATGAATCTTGAATTGCTCTCTCCGGTTGAAGGGCAGGAGTTCGCCTCATTATCAATTCCTGTATATGGTAAAACCCGTCCTAAAGCTACCGTAAAAATAAGTGGTGGTAGTGAAATTAGCGCTGGCGAAGATGGCCTTTTTAGCGTTGTGATTAGCCTTCCGCCAGACGCAACAAAAGAACAGACACTTTCTGTTGCTGCGATTTCGGAAAGTGGCATTGTTGTGTCTAAAACAGTTAAGTTTTTTGTATCCACAGCCGTAATGGCACCGCCCGTTGATTCTGTAAAGACTGATTCTATTGCGAATAAAGCAGATACAGCTATGGCGAAGGAAACTGCTAAGGCACCAGCGGTCTGTCCTGTTGAGATTTTAGAACCTGCTGCAGGTTCGGAAGTTGGTATTGATTTTACACTAAAAGGCAAGATTGATAATGGTGGTGGTAAGGCACAGGTTTTTGTCAATGGAATACCTGCACAGGTTTCGGGTAACTCTTTTGCCGCGCAGGTAGTTACCGGCTTTCAGAAGAACCAGGGGGGAGCACTTCAACTCTCTGTTCTTGAGCCTCGGGCGGGGGCGAAAATATCTGCTTTACCTGTAATAATCAGGGGAAGAGTTTCGCCGCCTATGGCAAAGGTTTTGATTGATGGCTCTCGCGAGGCAAAGGTTTTTTCGGACGGCACCTATGAGGCAGAGTATCCTATGTCAGACGAATCGGGGGATTACACAGTGGAGGTTTCGGCGATAATCGAAGCTGGCGAGGTGGTAAAAAAGAGGTTTGATGTTTCTGTACAGTCTGAGTGTGAGGGAGGCCGCTCCCCTATATATAAGACAACCTATAATGTTAATGTTGGCTCTTCAACGGTTGCTGGTGAAAGAAAAATGGCTGTTTCATTCAAGTATGAAAAGGTCAAGTATCCGCTTGTTTTACAGGTATCACCGCCAATGTGTGGGACAGACAAAGTCTCTTTTGAGGTCAAGACCACGGCAGTTGAGCTAAAAGCTAATGGAAGAGCGCTGCCCATTGCGGGAGCTGGAGGTATTGTTAAATCGTACCGTTATGAGGTGTCGAACACTGACCAGGATTGCAATAATAACGAGGTTACTTTCTCTGCGTCCGATGAAGGCGCCACCCCCTCTTTTAGAGAGCAGACGGTAACATGGAATTGTCCTATCAGGAACACTCATAAACCGCAGTTGCAGTTACAGGATAACGGTAAAGGGCTCGTTGTTAGAGTGCAGGACTTGTCATTTAATTGCGGTAGAGCGGAAGAAGAAGTGAAGGTTATGGTTGATGCCACGGGGCAGGGAAGAGTCTCTGATTTTGAGATTACTGCAAACGGTGGTAGTTCAGTAGTGTCTTTTATAAACGGTGCAAACATTGTTTACACAGTGAAGGCAGAAGACAAGGGGCGAAATAGTGTAACAGCTACATATACGAAAAATGGCTATCTCGATAAGCAGCCAAACATCAGACCGGTAAATCCATCTACTTTTAACGGAACCAAGATTGTTAGGGCAAATCCTCCATTTCCGCCTGGAATGAGTCCGAGTGCAGAAGAGGTTCCGGTTACATTCCGGATAGACAATATTGAAGATCGAAAGTTGATCAAGAGGGTAGAATTTTCTGCTTCCGATGGGTCAAAATTCAATTACGAAGGTGCCTCTATTCCATCCAGTCTTGAGTTTGACGATATTACGGTTACCTATAAGCCTGATGCCATAAAAAAGCGCGGTCAGTCTTTGGTGATCTCTTACACAATAAGGGTTACCGATATTCTTGGAAATACCAAACAGCAGCAGGGGACGCTTACGATTCAGGGAAAATAGCGGGTAAGTTTTTAGTTCTTTTGCACCTGCTATTGAATAAGTTGCGATAATATGCTATTTTCCTGAAATCTCTGCACGCGGATGTGGCGGAACTGGCAGACGCGCAAGACTTAGGATCTTGTGGGCGACCGTGGGGGTTCAAGTCCCTCCATCCGCAGTTTTTTCATTTTTAATGACTTAGGTGGTCACTTAAATTGTTGCTAGTTGACAGTACTCAAGCATATATCCGGTTTATATCCGGTTTCAAGCTTTTTCCCACAAAATTCATCGTCTTCCAACGCGAAACGGTACTTCTCTAAACTAAAATTATTTATGAAGTCTTCACATGATATCGTATCATAAACCATATCGTTTTCCAGTCCTGTTATATTTGACCTGTCAGGACAGTAATCAATGTACCGTTTAAAAGAAGCAGGGTCTCGATGGCCACTAAATGGTCTTAAATCATTATCACTATACCCTATCCTTATCAACCTAGTGACAGCAAAATGGCGGAATGTGTGTGGTCGAACATTCTGAACCTTGGCTTCATCTCTAGCCGTACGAAAAGCGGATAAGAATTCTTTCATTGGCTTTCCTCTGAAAGTAATTATGTTTTCCGGCTCATTATGTTTATAACGATTATGCTGAACTTTTTGATACGCTTGCCATACTTTTAAAATCTTCATCAGTTCTGTATCGACACCTTTCTGATATTGTCCGTTAACTAAACAACTCTTGAAGTTTATGGCTAGTGGAGCGTATCGTTGCGTTCCGTTTTTAGTCATACCAAGATAGAGCAATCTTCGTTGCCACCTGACATCACACCATTTTGCTCTGAGTATTTCACCACGCCTGCACATTGTGACACTTTGCATTGTAAGTGCCACGGCTACATGTAAAGGACACTTGAAGATTATATTTCTCATCTCTTCAAAAGTCATATCACGATTCTGGATATATTTACTTTCATCCTCAAATTTCAGACTATCAATAATATCCTGTGTATCGTTTCTATCAACTATCCTTTTGCCACCAATTCGTATTCTTGAGGCGTGATTTAACACTGCTCTGAAATACGCTTTCTCTCGATTCAGGGTAGAACCTTTGATACCAGCTTCCAGTCGCTTTTGTTCGTATGTTGCTATTAGATCATTATTAAGCTCATCGAGGTAATAACTATCGAAAAAATTTCGTACAGTCTGCAATTGACAGTTATCTTCCTTTAGATTCTTACTTGTGAGTTTCAAATGAAGATCAACATACTTTTGAGCCAAGAAGCCAAATGATATTCGCTCTTGTTCACCACTGACACAAGTGTTAGGGATTCCTTTTTTGACGCTGTAAACAACATCCTGAGCAGCTGCTTCGACTAATCTACTTGGTTTTTTATTTGACTGACCTTTTAATTTCAAAGAGCGTAGGTATTCTTTGCCATTATGCCAGAACCGCACATGCCAGAGTCCCTGATGAATCTTTAATTTCATAGATGCCCCTTTCTCGACGAAAGAAGGCATAAACAGATGGATATAATTTACACAAAAACAATTGTCTTGTCACTGAATAGTTTAAATCTTTCTTTTTTTATAGCCTCCAGTGGGATTCTCTTAACACGCCTAGTGTCACGACCATTTAATTTTTACATTCCCAGCGGCATTTTTCTCTACGACAATCCTGAGAAAAGTGTAATAACTAAGTGGTCGGAGCACTAGTTTGGTGCAGATTCGGCAACCTTTTAAACTTTATCGAAACTATATAGCATTTAGTGCATTTCTTTTTAATTATGACTGCTACAAGTACATTTACAGCATCAATAGAAAATGGGTATATTAGCATCATGCAAGATTATAAATACCGTCGAATTGGAGGAATCCAGCAAGGCATTAAGCACAGGTCGTTTGATATGAACCAGCCGGTAGATCTCACAAAGTTCCGGCAACCCGGCATTACAGCACAACGATGGAAAGACCAGGAATGTAAGGGCGACTATGTGGTTGATTTCGTCCTTGATTTTGATGACAAAGAGGATGTTTCAAGAGCCCATGAACAGACAAAACAGGCTTTAGGCATACTCCGGTCTCTCGGACTGAAAGACGGCGACTTTTCAGTTTATTATTCCGGCGGAAAGGGTTTTCATGTGACCATCCCTGCCGAAGTCATCGGCGATGGCATCACTATTGACAATTTGAATTCTGCTGCTGTACAATTATATGTAGAATACAAACTCGACACTATTGACTTGGATATATATACAAACAATCGTCTGATTAGGGCTCACGGTTCTCCAAATTACGATAAAAAGACGAATGCTTTTCTTGGCTTTAAGACTCCGGTAAGTCTGGATGACCTTAACAACAAGACTATTTCTGACATTCAACAGATGGCACAACAAAAGCCACCAGCCTTGACACCAGCTCCACATGTGTTGAATCCAGCACTCCGGCAAAAACTGTTAGACCTTGCAAGCCGATTCAAACCAGTGCCACTTGACACAGTTTGTCCGGCCAAACCCATTAACGGATATGATGTTCTGTCTGTGCCCGAAGGCTTTGATGGGCTTTTCAGAAACTGCCCAGTATTTCAAAACTTCAGGAACAACCCGGAATCACAGGACTATGGTGAGTGGAAGGACTGCATAACTGCCCTTTATAATCTTGAGGGCGGACCAGAACTGCTGCACGAGCTTTCTTCCAGGGACAAGCAGCGTTACTCACGAACCGACCTTGATCGTTATATCGCGTATGCAAAAAAGCAAGGCTACCATAATCCAAGATGCTCCACATTCAGTAAGTATGGTAGATGCGATTCCAACTGCCAGACTCATACTCCGACTGACTATGTTAAGGCATTGCATGGTAGTCGTAAGGCTATTCGGACGAAACTAAATCCATCCTATCAACCTTCGCCCACCAAACCGTTAATCGAGGTCCGCCGAGAATTGTTCCGACTACTTGCTGAAATAAAAGACAACAGGGATGGAAAACTTCACATTATAAAGGTCGAGACGCGTGTTGGGAAGACTCATAACACGGTTGATATTATGCAGGACGATCAGTTTGTTTGGGTTGCCCCTATACATGACGAGAATATTGACCCAACACTGGAGAAGGTTAAGGCGAAATCCAGTTTACGAGCTGGGAAATGTCCAAAATTCGAAGACAGCGATTGCATTCACAAGGCGGAATATAAGGCAGCACAGGAGCAGGGATTCAATACCCGAAGTGTTGTTTGTTCGAATTGCATCAAGGATTTCAAATGCGGATACCTGAATGCGTTCAGTGAACTGGAACGATGTGACCAGCTATTCTTAACCCACCATTACTTGAAACGGCCTGAGTTCTGGCAGAGCCACAATATCCCTGCAAAAGACATGGTCATTATTGATGAGGACTGCATCGCTGACCTTATCGAGAAAAAGAACATCACCGGGTCTGATTTGCGTGACTACTTACGGCTTGTGACTAAGGCCATCGGCAATCAAGGGCAATTACTGAATGACAAGTATGTCAAGTTAAAAGGATGTACGGACGCTATTCAAGATAGGCTCCTTGAGTTGTCTGGCAGCGACAAGAAGACTGGGTTTGCAAAGATTGAGTTTAACCATCCCCTAACCGAAAAAGAATTTGATGATATTAACGCTGCGGTAACATCTTATATCAAAGACCATCCTTTGGAATTGCAAAACAGCAAGAACCTAACAGCGGACATCAGAAAGCTTGTTTTGTCCGGCGACCATGTTTATTTCAATGCCACAAAGGATAATATATGCCTTGTCGATGCCCATCAATTACCAGAAGGCAAAACAATTATACTGTTATCAGCAACGGCGGACATTGAAATGTACCGAAAACTATCCGGCTATGAGGTAGTTGAGCACCATCTATCCAGAGTTGAAAGGAACGGAAGCACGCTCATTCAAATTATGGATGGACAATACCCCCGTGCCTCATTGCGGAGAGATGTTAACCAAAAAGGCGAATTATCGCAGCAAATCAAAACCAAGCTGAAAGCATTGCAAGACGCTGACCCGGAATCCCCTATCACGGTTGTCTGTCATCTTGAGTTCGAAACGGAGATAAAGAATTTGCTCGGAGAAAATGCGGAGGTCAACCATTTTGGAGGTATGCGAGGATCAGCAAGCATGGACGGGTATACCCGACACATGGTTGTTGGTGCTCCCATACCGAATCAAGACGACATTGCCATTATTGCATATCTGCTGAAGGGAAAGCAGCCGGTTGATCCGGAAATGCATGATACTGTTGCGGAAATAGAGGACAGTGAGCACTGGCGAATAGTTGTTAAAGGCTCTGATGATTCTGATGTTACCAAGGCGTATGAATTCTATGTTGTTCATGAACTCGTTCAGGCAATTGGGCGTTCACCTTATGTGAATGGTAACACAAAGGTATATATCGTTACCAACCAGCCGTTACCCATTAAGCAGATTATCCGGAAGACTTGGACGGAGCTTGATGAGATTAATAAAAAGATTCCGAAAGTTGAGCGGGCAAAAAACCAAATCAAAGCCCTGATTATTCAGAAAGACGGCTCCATTAAGGTTGATGATATTGTTAAGGCTGGAATCCGCAAGACAAGCCAAGCAAGAGAATTACTCCGTGAACTTGAGAAGGAATATCAAGCTTCAGTATCCAAAAAAGGTACAACAACAATCTTTAACCAACCTGAAATATTGTTCGCCACTGCGATTAAAATTGATGCCAGTGGTGTACCTGAATCCGTATATGCTGTGGATGCTTCTATCGTTACAACCATTGATTATGAAGGTTTAGCCAATACTACGATGTATGCTAATCCAGAACCAGCATTTGATGATTATGAGACTTCAGAAAAACCTTTTGAAACTGTACCACCACCTATCCAACCTGCAGGAAGTCTAACCAACCCAGTATACCACACTTTCAGTTAGTCGCCTGCGTGTTTTAGTCTTCTGGGATGGTCGTCGATTATCACCGAAAACAGCAATATATATACTATTGCTAGAATCGGCGATTCTCACCTACAAAACTCGGCTTTCAGTCACTAACTAATCATTTCCAGATTAACTTTGAATCCCTCGTTCCGAAAAAGAGGTTTTCCCCCGCCCGCGTTTTCATTTGAATGGCTTTTATATATTGGCTGCGCCAATATATAAAAGCTTTTTCTGTTTTTAATAAGGGGATAATGATTTATCTATACAAAAATTTTTTAAAACCACCTTCCATATCTTTATTCCTCAGAAATCGACCCCCTAA
>CAZPWS010000031.1:0-38852 GCA_964590225.1 uncultured Fibrobacterota bacterium | reverse complement strand
TGATTTTTTTAGAGTTAGCGTTATTTTGAATTATCTTAACCTAACACCTATGGGGCCAGGGGGGTTAAGGTTTCAGATCGTGTCAATCTCTGATGGTGATTTTTGTGTTAGTGCGGTACAATCACACTAATTAAAAAAGTAAGTATTTGATATTCAAATACTTAGAAAATTGGGTAATGGTAAATTTCAGATACCGTCAGAAGTCAGGAAGAATTGATGAGAATTGCTCTGAACAGAGAAAATGGACAACACTATCCGGAAAGCGCTCCTTGAAAGCACGAATAGCGGGCGTACACATAAGGATATCGCCAATTTGCCTCAGCTGAACAAACAAGACCTTCAAAGAAAAGTGCCCTTTTTCATCTTGTCATTAAAATAATATTTTATACTTTGTATCTGTGGCTTTAAAAACTTCATAATACACATATAGAAAGGATATTTCATGAAACTCGAATTGAAAAAAAATGCTGCCTACTCATTGATTGTACCTACAAGTATGGGCGTAAGACTTACCCCTTTTAATGGGCAGCCTGTCCACAGTAGCGACACTTTTTTTATGCAGGCAACAAGTGCCGAAACCAATGTGGCGAGCATTCCTTCCTATCTCGGTCTTAAGGTTAAGATACTCACTAAATTTGTTAAAGATAGCCCCATTTCAGCCTTTATTAAAGCAAATCTGCGCAGCAGAAATATGGACTTTGAAGGGCTTGATGTTGAGCAGGGGGGGCCTTGGGGTTTCCGTCACCAGTTTAATATTGCAGATAGCGGCTTTGGATCTCGTGGTCCAAGAGTACAAAACGACCGTGCCGGAGAAGTTGGACGAACATTGAGCGTAAAAGATTTCGACATAGAGAAAATATTTGGTAAAGAGGGGGTACAAATTGTCCACCTTTCCGGTTTAATAGGCGCTCTTTCACCAGACACAAGTACTTTTTGTCTGGAACTTGCCAGAGCAGCTAAAAAATATGGAACAAAAATATCATTCGATTTGAATTTCCGTGCCTCATTCTGGAAGGGAAGGGAAAAGGAGCTAAAAGCTATTTTTGCCGAAATAGCAAGTTTATCCGATATTCTTGTAGGAAACGAGGAGGATTTTCAGCTTTGTTTAGGCATTGAAGGGCCGGAAGAGGGCGGCAAAGGACTTGGTAGTAAAATAGAAAGCTTTAAGGAAATGATTAACCGCGTCAAGAAAGCTTATCCAAACGCCTCGGTATTTGCTACAACTCTCCGTGAAGTCATAAGCACAAACCGCCACCTTTGGGGTTCAATTATGGCGGAAGGAGATGATTGGTTTATTGTAGAACCGCGTGAAATAGGTGTTTTAGACAGAATTGGAGGCGGAGATGGTTTTGTCGGTGGAATGCTTTATGCAATTCTCAGAGAATGGGAACCAGAAAAATGGAACCAGTTTGGCTGGGCTAGCGGCGCGCTTGCTACAACACACATGACCGATTATGCACAGCCGGTTGATGAAGATCAAATCTGGAGCATCTGGAAAGGAAACGCAAGAGTCAAGCGATGAAAACGGTCATCCTGCTCATACTGTCAAATATATTCATGACATTTGCTTGGTATGGCCATTTAAAGTTTAAACAAACTGTTCTATGGAAGGTTATTCTCATTAGCTGGGGAATAGCCTTTTTTGAATACTGTCTTCAGGTGCCTGCCAACAGAATAGGGCATGGATCCTTTTCTGCAGCGCAGCTAAAAACCATTCAGGAAGTTATTACCCTTGTTGTTTTTTCTGTTTTTTCGGTTCTCTATTTGCGTGAAGAGTTGAGATGGAATATCATCGCCGGTTTTGCCTGCATGGCTTTGGCTGTCTTTTTTGTTTTTAAAAAATGGTGATGTGTCTCTCCAGAAGAGCTAATGGTTAAATATGTTTGAAACAAAAATATACAACGGTCTGCCGCTTTCAAGTGGGAAAGCCGTCGCCTCTGTTTGTCTTTATGCGCCGGAAAATCACGAAAAGGTAAGTGAGCGCAACCTTGTAACCGACGAGGAAATTTCAACCGAACTGAATCGGTTCGAATCAGCCGTAAAAGAGGTTGCCGAAGACCTTGATAAATGGGCTGCTGAGGTTTCGGAGCGGATAGGACTTGCCGAAGCGGGAATATTTTCTGCGCAAAAACAGATTCTTCTTGATACCACTGTTATTAAGATGGTAAGTAATGATATTAAGATGCGCAAACGCAATGCTGAAGCGGCTATTAATGAAGTTTATAAAGCTTATGAGGACTCATTTTTAAGGCTGGAAAACGAGTACCTTCGGGAAAGGTCTCGAGACATAGGCGATATTCGTAAAAGACTTCTTGATAAGCTCCACAGGTCTCCGGACGGGTTTTTGTGCGAAGGCCATTCTAAATGCCGCAGAGGTTATGGCAGAATCATTGTTACCGAAGAACTGACACCACAGATTATTGCAAAAACAGACTTTACTAGTGTAAAAGGTTTTATAACCGAGAAAGGAGGAAAAGGTTCCCACGCCGCAATTATTGCGCGTGCAATTGGCATTCCGGCGGTTTCCTCAATTCATGGACTCTTTAATGTAATCAGTTGTGGCGATACCGTATTTATTGACGGAGAAACAGGTACCATTGTAATAAATCCGGACGAAGCGCTTGTCTCAACTGCAACAGAAAGAGCAGCTCCTTTTTTATCAATCGCCACTCTTTCGCCTCCAGGGACAGAAGTTTTGGCAAATATAAGTCTTCCTGAAGAGCTTAAAGGCGTCAAGGAGATGTCAGCAGATGGAATTGGCCTTTTCAGGACAGAGTTTCTTTTTATAAAAAGAGGGGGAATTCTTTCTGAAGAAGAACAAGAGTCCATTTATTCCCTTACTGTAAGAGAAATGGAAAATAAGCCGGTTACTTTCAGGCTTCTTGATATCGGAGGAGATAAACCTTTGCCTTTTCTACAACTGGAAACAGAAGCAAATCCCTTTCTTGGATTACGGGGTTCCCGGTTTTTATTAGGTAATCGGGAGCTATTTGCTTCGCAGATAAGGGCGCTCGCAAAAGCCTCTGCTAATGGTCCCGTACATATTCTCTACCCGTTGGTTACTGATTTAACTCAGTGGCGAAAACTAATGGAAGCTACCTACGCATCTATTGATGGCATTGACTATAACAAAAACAACCTGCTATTCGGACCTATGTTTGAAATCCCCTCTTCGATTTTCGATGCTGAAGAAATATTAAGAGAAGCTGATTTCGGCAGTATCGGCACCAACGACCTTATCCAATATCTTTTTGCCGTTGACAGAAACAATGAACATGTCGCCGACGACTACAATCCGGATCATCCGGTGCTGTGGGAAGTTCTTGGTCGGTTATCTGATGCTGCTTTCCGAGCCGGCAAAAAGCTGTCTGTTTGCGGTGAAATGGCTGCAAATCCCGGTGTTGCAAGCCGCCTTTACAGTTTGGGGTTAAAATCAATTTCATTGAGCCCTCGCTTCATACCTGCGGTACGGGAAGAGTTAACTTTGTGTGCGAGACACTAAGGAATGTATTTTAATCCGTAATTATGAAATCTAACGAAATCCGTAGCAGTTTTATTGAGTTTTTTTCTGAAAAAAACCATACCTTTGTAAAATCAGCGCCAGTTTTCCCGAAAGAGGATCCTTCTCTTCTATTTACAAATGCAGGGATGAACCAATTCAAGAATATCTTTCTTGGAATAAGCAACGAAGCCAATCTCAAGCGAGCAGTAAATTCCCAAAAATGTATGCGTGTCTCCGGTAAACATAACGACCTTGAGGAGGTTGGACGCGATGGAACCCATCACACTTTCTTTGAAATGCTTGGTAATTGGTCATTTGGCGACTATTATAAAAAAGAGGCAATAAGCTGGGCATGGGAACTGCTTACAAAGGTATGGAAACTTCCCAAAAATAAACTTCATGCTACCATTTATACTACTGACGACGAGGCTGAACAGCTTTGGAAAGAACTTACAGATATTGACCATTCACATATTTTGCGGCTAGAAAAGGAAAATTTCTGGGAGATGGGCGAAACCGGTCCTTGCGGTCCCTGCTCCGAGATTTACATCGATAAAGGCGAGGAGCTTTCCTGCGGACCAAGCTGCAATGTTGCATGCAACTGCGGCCGTTTCATGGAATTCTGGAACCTTGTATTTATACAATATAATCGGAATAGTGATGGATCTCTGTCTGAACTTGCAGCAAAACATGTTGATACAGGAATGGGGCTTGAGCGCATAACAGCAATTTTACAAGGCAAGTCAAGTAATTATGATACCGATGCTTTTACGCCAATTATCGAAAGCGTTGCTAAAATGGCAGGAAAAAAGTATTCGGGCGGAATAGAAGGAATGCCGTTCAGGGTAATTGCTGATCATATTAGGGCACTTTCTATTGCAATTGCTGATGGTGTGCTGCCAAGCAATGAGAGTCGTGGTTATGTAATGCGCCGTCTTTTAAGAAGAGCTTACCGTTATGGTAAAAAACTTGGGTTTACAGGTCCGTTTCTCAACGAACTTTCTACTGTTGTTGTTGACCGGATGGGAGGAGCCTATCCGGAACTTGTCGAAAGACAGGATTTTATAAAAAAAATTATTGAAACCGAAGAAAAATCTTTTGAGCGGACGCTCGATAAAGGTCTTTCTCTTTTTGACGAAGCCGTTAATCTTGCTAAAAAAAGTAACAGCAGGATAATCGACGGTGCCACTGTATTCAAGCTTTACGATACTTACGGATTCCCATACGATCTGACAGCGCAGCTTGCCGAGGAAAATTCTTTTTCTCTTGATAAAAATGGTTTCGACAGCGCAATGAGCGCCCAAAGAGAACGCGCCCGTGCTGCTTCAAAGTTCAAAGATATGACAGCCTCTTCAGCAGACTGGATAAAGGTGTCGGAAGGGGGTTCTTCACAGTTTACAGGATACTCCTCCCTTGAGGAATCTTCTATTGTCCGTCAGGTGCGAAAAAGTGTTAAGGGATACGATATTATTCTCGATAAAACCCCCTTTTATGCCGAGTCCGGCGGTCAGTGCGGCGATTCCGGTATAATTTTCCTTGGGGAAGCTGGTTCAATCGAAATATTCGATACTATAAAAGAAGGCGTAGAGATTATTCATTGTGGAATTTGCGACAGTGAAATTGATTTTTCAGCAATAAATGAAGCTGTCTCCCGCGTTGATGAAAAACGGAGAACAGATATACGACGCAACCACACAGCTACTCACATTATCCAGTATTCGCTCCGAAGAGTACTGGGCGACCATGTTAAGCAGTCCGGTTCAATGAATAATCCCGATCGGCTCCGTTTTGACTTTACCCATTTTCAAGCATTGACTGAAGAGGAAATAGCGGCTGCCGAAAGGATAGCCAATGAGCTTGTTCTTAAAAACCTGCAAGTAACCACCAACATAACTTCAATCAAAGAAGCTGAATCGATTGGCGCGCTTGCCCTTTTTGGTGAAAAATATGGCGATTCTGTGCGGGTGGTGAGTGTAGGAACCGATAGTATTGAATTATGCGGCGGCACCCATGTTGTAAATACTGGTGAAATTGGTTATATCCATATTCTTTTTGAAACAAGCGTCTCCTCCGGAATACGAAGGATAGAAGCAGTCACTGGCCGTTCCTTTGGAGAATTTTTTAGACGGCAGCAACCTGTTGCGAAAGCTCTTTCAACAACCTTCAAGGTTCCTTTCGAAAAAACTATGGAACAGGTCCAAAATCAGGCTGAAAGAATTAAAAGTCTCGAAAAAGATAATACCAGCCTTAAAACACGCATCGCAATGCTTAACATCGATCACCTTATTGCATCGGCAATTAGCATCAATGGAATTAAGCTGATAAAAGAATATCTCGGAGAGTGTGACAGGGCTGTTCTTGAGCCCAAAGGTAGCGCCATTGTTTCCAAAACTGCTGCAAATGCAATCGCACTTCTTTTTGCTGAAGTTGACGGTAAGGGAGCCCTTCTTGCTGCTGTTTCAGAAGATCTTGTTAAAACAAAAAAGGTTAATGCGGGAACTGTTGTAAAAACTATTTCTGAGCTTGCTGGTGGCAAAGGAGGAGGACGCCCAAACCTCGCGCAAGGCGGGGCCAAGGATATCGCTTCTCTTCGCTCTATTTACGATAAACTTGAAAAAATCATGGAAGACCTTCTGAAATGAGTATTTATGAAAATCTTTTTCTTTACGCAAAAAGTAAAAAGCCGGCGTATGTTGTTCTATTAGATCCCGATAAATTAACCGAAGAAAAAGCTGCCGAAACAAGTGCTCTATGTTCATCGGCTGGCGTGGATGCTTTTTTTGTTGGCGGCAGCACCGTTTCGCTGCAAACAGTTTCCAGAATTACAAAAGTCATAAAAGAATCCTCTTCGATACCCGTAATTCTATTTCCTGGAGGAGCCGATCAGATAGTTTCTCATGCTGATGCCATTTTATTCATGTCGCTTCTTTCAGGCAGAAATCCCCGCTATCTTGTTGAGGAGCCACTTAAAGGGGTACCGCTTATAAAAAGTTTTGGCCTTGAAACCATTGGTATGGGCTATTTGTTAATAGAGTCTGATAAGCCCTCCGCAGTACAGCGTGTAAGCGGAACAACCCCGTTGTCAAGAACACTGCCCGAAGAAGTGGTTAACCATGCCTTGATGGCACAATATTTTGGTATGAAAGCTGTTTATCTTGAAGGCGGCAGCGGAGTAAGCGAGCCAGTGCCCGTTTCAATTATCGGGAAAGTCCGTAAAGCTATTGATATTCCCCTAATAGTTGGTGGTGGGCTTAAAACGCCAGCAACTATTCGTGAGCGAATAATAGCGGGAGCCGACATAATTGTTACAGGAAATGTGCTTGAGCAAGATGGTGCTGAATACCTTTTAAAAGAATTTGTTGCAGCTGTTAATAATGCCCGGTAAAATTTAACACCTATATCTTTATCACCACGGAAGCCTTCATTAACCCAGCTGGAACAAGATTATATCCTTCAAACCATTCCTCTCCTATCGCCCTAAAGCTGTTGGGTCCAGTCCAAGTAGGCCATTTGTGTTTTAAGTGATGCGGGCCATGAGAATTTCTCCGATGACCAACTACTTCTATTCCAATGCGGTTTGTGCCGCTTATTAATAAATCTGTAATATCTGCCTCATAAGGCGGCCAAGCAATGATTGCTTTTTCGGTATCATTTATGAAAATTCTTATTGCGGTGCCGCGAAAATCAGACACCGAAAGAACTGCTCTTTCTCCTTCGTTAATAGAAGCCTCTAACTTCGTTTCATACAGTACCGACCCTGCATAAAAGGGAAGTCCTTGCATGCAGAAATCTCCTAATACCAACTGATTTGGAAGCTTCGTAATGGTGGTTTCCCATCTGTCAACACTAACGCCAAATTCACCCAATAAATAAATAGCTTCGAGTCCCGAAAAACCTTCGTCATATTCTAAAAAGAGTTCCAAGATATTGCTTCCTCGGCGTAGTAGCATATTATCAATAGATATTTTCTTAAGAGATTTATCTACCCAAAAGCCATCAAGAGCATCCATAACAATGCTATGCCCATTAAGAGTAGCGCTAAAAAATTCCGGCTGTTCCATTCCAAGAAAAAGCCGTCCGGAAGGAATTTCTTTTATCTCAAAAGTATAACTCAGTTTGACTGGAACTTTCTTAGGATTTAACGCTTTTTCCATAGCCCACGGCTGTACCATGTGACCAACACGACGCGAAACCCCAAGAGCTTCCCTAACTATATTATCTATCCTAAGTATTTCCTCCGCTGCTTTATAAGTAGTATTTCCTATTGAGAACCTTGGATGGTCAAGTACTAGAACATTGGCTTCGGAGAGCCTATATGACCATTTATCTGGTGCAAGTTCAATCTCTTTAACCGTTGTCAAGAGAGGCCGCCTTGGATGTGTCCCGCCTTTTTTCTTTGGAAATACAAAAAGACGGCTACCAATTCTGTGAAAATTTGTTGATATTTCGACATGGTTTTCTTCAACAACACTATTCGCACAAAAAATTTCGCCTGTTGCCGGATCCCACTCCTCAGGAACACCATCTAACGGTACTGTTAATTTAATCCGCACTTCAGGATATACAACCTGCCGATCACAAACCCGATCTTGATCCCTTGGATGCAAGAGCATCTGTTCTCGTTTGAGTCCGGTATTACAAACAAATAAATACCAAGCCTCCTTATCCTCACGCAAAAGAGAAAGCAGGGCTTCTGCACGATTTCCTGATGGTTCGTAAAAAGACAATAACCGCCCCTCTTCACACGCTTCTATTAACTGATCCTCCATTCCATTCGTGCAAACACATTCGTTAGCAAGCTTACTCGCTTCTTCAGACTCTAGTGCATCAACCATTAAGGGGGCGGCATAAGCAAATACAACGGTTCCTCCTGCTTTTTTGAATCGTCTTAAAAGATCTACTGTACTTTTTCTTATGGTGTCTATTTTGGGCACAACAACAACTTTATATTCTGCCAGATTAATTCTAAATCTCACCCCCTCTTTCCCTTTTCTAACGCTGCCATGGCGCGATAACACCTCCTCGTCGCCATAATCAAAATCCAAGCCTGCACAAAGCAGCCTGTCCCGCAGTTCTATAAGCGCTTTATCAATTTCAGTAACTTCACCCCTTTGAGGCATGTTTATCTCTGTATTAATCCATGTGCTTTCAACTGGATGAATAACGAGGATATTCCGAACTTCCTTACCTTGGGTCATAACTGCGTTTATTCGTGCACAGTAGTTTTCAACTGTGGAATATTGGCGCCACCAAGGCGACTGATGCGATATAGCAGCAGGATAATCCCTTTTGGCCTCACCAAGCATTGTATGCCAATACAGATGCTGACAGCGCAAATTAATGCCAAGTGCTGCCTGCCAATCTGATAGTGCTTTGTGGCCTTCAAGCGGAAAATCCCATCCTGTACACCCATATGTTTCTGTTAACCTCCACTTGCGTCCAAATTGCCGCGCCATGGAACTAACCTGTTTAGCGGTATCGTAGATGCGCCATCGCTCAGTTAATAAATCTATCCCTGGCGCCTGCATATACTCGTAAAAACGCATGGCACTGCCAACAAATCGGTTTTGAATGGAAGGTGAATCTTCTTCCATAACATGGCCGGTAAACAGTAGTCCATTTTTTTCACACCAATCACCTATTGTTTTTGAGAATGCATTAACAAATAAGTGGGTTAGGCAATCATGGAAATGATATCTCGTCCGGCTTGTTGCTTTTATACTGTTTCCAAAAAAAAGCTCTGGCAGATGGTCTAAAATTTCATAACCATATTTTTGTCGGAATACAATGGGCAATCGGTCCGTCCACGGCAAACTGGGATCGTTAGAATTATTAAACTTCGCTCCCAATTCCGGTTCGTCCGTAAAAATTCCTGGAATTACTTTCCCAAAATCATCTCCATAGCGCTTCCTGTAAGCTTCATGAGTAACCTTTATAAAAGCCTTAACTGCCTGCGGATTCAGCGTATCAAGATAAGTAAACCCGTTATACCAGCTACTTTCCGGTTGTAATCTGATTTCAAATGTTAGTATTGAAAAACCTTCAGGTATTACTGCTTTAACTGTTCTTTTGGGCAGCCTTTCGGAATGGATAATTTTCCCATTTTCCCATTGTACACGAAACAAAGCAAGCGTAGAAGGCGTAACAGTAATATGGGATTTGCCTTCATATTTATTAAAATGAATACTGCGGGCCCTATACGCTTTCTTTTTTGTTACAAGTCCTCCAGCGGCACCAGAAGGCCAGCGATCTTCGTCGTAAAGCCATGCCTCCATACCCTGCCTTTTTGCCTCGTCTATACAGGCATCTACACAGGCAAACCACTCTTTGTCAAGATATGGAGTATTCAGTCCCACCCTTGCGTGCATAAAAAAGCCGCCCAATCCCATCGCCTTCATAAGGCGAATTTGTCGGCGGAGCTCAATGGTATCAAGCTTGCCATTCCACGCCCAAAAAGGTTTCCCGCGAAACTCTGAACCTGGATTTTTAAACTGCAATTTTACTTTTGTATCCATTTTTATGCCTCTTTGCGTAATGTTTTTCTTTAAATATATACGCCTTTTCAGCATAAATACCTTCACAATAAAGAGCTACTAATAGCACTATTCCGTCAGGATATATATATTGTTAAGCCATATGACACATATCCTCCGCTCTTCAAGATATCTTGCCGCTTTTCCCATTAAAATTGTTAAAATGGCTGAACAGACAAACACCGATCTTCACGGCCACGACTTTAAAGAGCTGGTTATAATAACAAATGGACGGGGGGTTCACTTTTGCCGCGAGAAAAGCAACCCAGTTCAATCGGGTGACTGTTTTCTGGTTGAAGGTGCCCACGGTTATCGAGACTGTTCGTCGCTATCGCTTGTAAATGTTCTTTTTAAGCCTGCAAGACTTCCGCTTCCCTGGCAGGAGGCCCATAAACTGCCTGGTTATCACGCTTTTTTTGGTCTTGAGCCTGAATTCCGGAAAAAACATAATTTTAGCAGCCGCTTGCGCCTTTCGCCTAATGCTCTTGCTGTTGTTAATAATTTAATCAGCTCGCTTGAAAAAGAGCTACTTGAGCGAAAAGCGGGCTTTGAATTTCTTGCATATAGCCACTTTATGGAACTTGTCGGTTTTTTGTCCAGAGAATTTGACCGTGGGAAATCTCTCTCCTCGCCAGAAATAATTGGCCTTTCTCGGATAATTAGCCATTTGGAACAAAATTATATGGAACCAATAAAGGTGGGCGAACTTACTAAACTTGGTTCCATGTCCGAAAGTTCATTATTAAGGGCGTTTCGCCTGAGTACGGGACACTCTCCTATTGACTATTTAATTCGGTTGCGGATTCGTCATGCATGCAATCTATTGCGTGAAAAACAACTTTCTATTACAGAAATAGCCTTTCAAACGGGATTTAACGATAGCAATTATTTCTCGCGACAGTTTAGTCGTATTATGAAAGAAAGTCCCCGTAATTTCAGGTTGAAAACTTCCCAATAAATAGCTAATAACCAATCCTGCTATCTCCAGCTATTGTCAACAACTTTATTTTTAAATTTTTCCTGCATAGTTTTAAAAAAATCAGCTAAAACAGTCTCCCTGCACTCATTCTCTCTTTTGCCAATGGGTGCAGCAAGAAGATTCTCAGGAATATCTGAAATAAATCGACAATGGTTAACCGTTCTATGTTTATTATAAAGAAATCTCGTTGATGGCCAGCTTAAAAAGAGTAGCTTTTGCGCTCTTGTTATACCTACATAAAATAGCCTTCTCTCCTCTTCGATATTCCCCTCCATTACCGACCTTTTACTTGGCATAACATCATCATCAAGCCCTGGCAAAAATACCACGGGATACTCCATTCCCTTACTCGAATGCAGCGTTGATAAAGTAACAGCATCGCGGTTATCCTCTTCATCTTTTTCGTTTATCATTATGAGGATTTCCTGAATAAATGCCGCAAGGGAGCTCTTTTTTCTCCCCTTCGAAAAAAGGTCAACACTTCTTTCAAGCTCATCGACGATTGCTATCCTTTTCGTCGCCTCTTCCTTTCTGTCGGCATAGAGATCTTTTAAATATTCCTCATATTTGAGCTCTGTTATCAATTGGCGAAAAGTTGATGAAAGGTTTCCTTTGTTAAATTCACTCATGAATTTTTTAATAAAATTGACAAATTTTCTTATATTTTCTTTTTGTCCATCTGCGGTTCTTATGGTTTCATGGTTCGAAAGCACTTCCCACAGCGAACACTTTCTTTCGCCAGCCTGTTCTTCTGCTGTTTTCATTGTCTCTTTACTGATATGCCATGAGGGAACCCTTAATATGCGGTAAAGCGCCATTTCGTCAAGAGGATTAGTTATAAAAAATAGATATGCAAGCAGATCCTTTACCTCTTTTCTGTCGTAGAAATTGCCTCCTCCAGCAACTCGGTAGGGAATTTTAAGCTTTTGCAGTTCTACTTCGTATATGCGTGATTGTTCATTGGTTCTAAACAGGATAGCAATTTCTCCAAAAGTAGCCCGTTTATCGGCATGCAGATTTACTATCGATTTGGCAACCCATTGCGCTTCGTCAAGCTCATCTTCTCCCTGATAATGGTCGATAGGCTCTCCTGCTCCTTTGTCCGACCACATAGCCTTTGGTGTCCGTTTAGCGTTTTTCTCGATTACAGCATTCGCTGCTGTAAGAATTGTCTGAGTTGAGCGGTAATTCCGTTCGAGTTTTATCTTTTTTGTTCCAGCGAATGAGAGGCCAAAGGAGAGAATATTTCCAATATCGGCTCCTCTCCAGCTATATATTCCCTGATCGTCATCCCCTACAGCGCAAATATTGTTTTTAGGAGCCGCGAGTAATTTAACGGTTTCAAATTGAATTTTATTGGTATCCTGATATTCATCGATGGAAATATAGGCGTATCTGTTTCTAAGTTTTTTTAATACGGATTCGTTATTTGCAAGCAGATTAAGAGACTTCAGCAGTAGATCATCAAAATCGAGAGCGTTCATTTTCGTTAGTGTTTTTTGATATGTAGCAAAACTTTTGCGTACAAGAGTTCCTAATTTGTCATTTTCAATCGGATAAGTTGACGGTGTAAGGCCGGTGTTTTTTGCAAAACTTATTCTGGACGCTATGGCAATGAGATCTGCGCTTTCATTTCTCGCCGTAACTTCTCGTAATTTCGCCTTAAGAAATATAAGCTTTTCCTGTTCAGATAATATCTTGAAATTCTTTGGCAGTTCTGCCTCTTCATGAAATTCGCGGAGAATGCGATTTCCCAAACTGTGACTTGTACATACTGTCAATTCATCCGTTTTTGCACCAAGCTGTTTTTTAAGCCTCTCTTTCATTTCATTAGCGGCTTTATTGGTAAAGGTAATTGCTAAAATGTTTTTAGGGGCGCATTTTTTCTGCTCAAGGAGATAACAGATACGATTTGTTATAACTCTTGTCTTTCCACTACCTGCACCTGCAAGTATAAGGAGTGGACCATTAAGATGCATTACCGCTTTTTTCTGTTCTGCGTTTAGTCCATGAAGAAGCTTGCTCATTTCAAACTCTTAATACAAGATCGTCTAATTTGTATTACTTATTATATCTGGAAAAATATTCGTCAATTTCTGCTCTTAATTCTATTCCGATCTGTTCAAATATATCTAAAATGGACACAAAAGCCCCCTTACCTCCAAGAAAATCCCAAAATTCTTCTGCAACCTTAAGTTCATTCTCAATATCAATCATCCCTCTCATTGTCCACCGATTATATTTTTGTGGTTCATACGGGTTATATGGAATTGCAATAAATGATTCTACCTTTAATTCCGGATTTTCTAATAAAAAAGCGGCTATCCATTCCAACAATGTTCTTTTAAATTCTTTAAACCCTCCAGCATTGGGTTTTGCAGTTTTTATATCAATCAAAAAAACCTCGTTCTCTTCAGATGTTAATTTTACATCTACTCTTGTCGGTTTTATTATTTTTATTTCACCTTTACGACATACTTTTCTAATTTCTTTAATTTCTTCCGGTTTATTGGGTAATCGATTCGCTGTAGAAAGATCATCCATTATTGCTTGAATAACTTTTTGAGCTTCTGTTGATATCTTTGTTCCTGCAATTTGTTGTATTTGTGCGTCCATAAATCTTGTTGATGCTAATGCAACCGCAACCGGTTCAAAAATAGTTGTTCCAAAATTTGTATTAAGTGAATGAATAAAGGAAAACAAAGCCATTCTATCGTTTCCCAATAATCTTGTATGAAAAGGCATTGATGCTGGTTCAGGGTTATAATTTTGAAATTTTTGCCGCAAACTTTTTCGTAATACATTTTCTATCGCTGCAATTTGCTTTTTTCCTATCGCCATTTTATCCTTTTTCCTTAAGATGAAAAATTAATTCTGAGTATGCTCCCTTATCTTTTTCTGTTCTATTTAAAACGGGCCTTTTGTGCTGATTTGCGATTATCATGCCTGCGTTTTCTGCAATTGTTGGATATAAATTATACTTATCGTTAGCGACTAGAAAAACATTATAGTCTTCTCTGAAATATTTTTTTGTATTTACTAATACCTCTGAAATCCCTTTGACATAACTATTTTTGGCCTCTTTGCTTTGCCCATTAGATAAAGGCCCTATTTCTAATTCGTCCTGCCTTTTAAAGCCAAAAAGATCATAAGCATACGCGTGCTGTTCATGATAATCTATTAATCCTACATAGGGTGGAGAAGAAAAAATGCCGCTAATTTTATTTTTACTAATTAATGTCGCAAATCTATGATTAACTCTTTTTATCTCTTCAATAATATCAATTATTCTGCTATCTCCCGTTATGCAATGTTGAAATGTATTGGTTCTTAAAGTATCAAATGTTTGTAGGCGATTGACCGTATCCTGTGAATAGGTTTCCCACCATTTTAATATCGAAAAAAGAGGCTTGCAAATTTTCCCATGCTTTGAACAATAATAAGTTGAAATTATCGGTTCATAAATTGTGGCAAGATCAGAATGCGTTGTCGCTCTGCAACTACGAATTGTTCTGCTTAAAATAAGTTTTACTATTCTCTTTGTTTTGGTGTCTTCAATTTTTCCAATCAAATTACTTACAAGATTAATTTCATTTCTAAGGTGTTGTGAATACCATTTATCTAAAAATGTTTCTGCTGCCTTTTGTTTTAATTGTATCTCATATTTTTTTACGAGATTATTAAAGATAGGTAAAAATTCTGTTTCTTTTTCTGCCCCATATTTTTTTTCATTTATCTCTTTGTTTCTTAATTTGTATTTATACTCAGGAACAGGAAAGTTTTTAAGGTTAAATTTATATAATTCTTTTAATAATTCCTCTTCGAAATAAACAGTGTTAGAGTTTTCCAAGTATCCCTTAAGCGCCGAAGTTATTTTCGCTAGCTCTTTCTGAACAAGAATTATGTCATATTTATCTACCTTACAATTGCCTATCATTGAATTAAATTCAGAAACATCAATTCCAACTGCGTTAATGCCCAACTCTGCAGCTTGTACCATTGTCGTTCCACTTCCAGAAAAAGGATCCAGTACAATATCTCCTGCTCGAAAAAAAATCTCTTCTTTGAATTCATCAATATGTTCGTCTAAAAAATATTCGACTAATTGCGGAATAAACTTCCCTTTATAAGGGTGAAGCCTATGAACATGTTTGGTGGTTTCGGACTCCTTGTATTGTTCAAACGACAGCGCCCAATTTAAATCATTGCCCAGTTGTTCGTTCCAGTTTTTTTCTCTTTTTACATTATAAGAACTATAATATTTTTCTAATTCTTTAACAGAAATAAGCGTGCTGCCATTCTCTCCATATTTTTTTATTCTGCCATATTGAATTAAATAGCTAATATTTGATGTTGTAATGTTTTTTTCTAAGAATTCAGATGCCCATCTGCTTGCTTGTTTAATATTTATTAGTTCTATTGTAGAAGAATTCATCTGTTGCCTTATTTTTATTTATTTTGAGAAAAATGTTTTTTTACCTTTTCGTAGGCGAGTTTTGGCCGCCGGTACTCATCGAAGGTTCCCTTATTATTCATTGCTCGCGGTCTTACAAGAGCGTAACTGCTTGAATATGTCCGCCCGTCGCAAAATTGCCACAAAGAGAGACCTGCATAGCCGTTATTCCTGACAACCTCTCTACACACTACTTCAAGATAATCAGACTGATATTCTTCAGACCAATGAGCATGCATTACATCGCGCCAGCCATAGATGGCACCCGCGCCAATTTCGCTTATGATTAATGGTTTTCTTTTGGGTAAATTATTAACAAGGTCAATAAGCTTTTGTAATGCCGGTACTATTTCGTTTAAGGGCCGCGTCTGCTCGCGATCTGCAGCGTACCAGCCCGGGTATAGGTTAACGCTTACAATATCAACGAGGTCAAAATTAATGTCCTTATGCGGAAACATTGAAGCATAAGTAATGAGTCTTGACGAATCCTCTTTTCTTATTAGAGTGGCAAGAGATTCATATAAGTGGCGACAGGATGGGTCGTCGCTGGAGCCTTCATTAAGAAAACCCCACATTATGACCGATGGATGGTTAAAACTTTTTTGTACCATCAAGCGCGTCTGCTTTTTTTGATCGCAGATAAATGGTTCACTATTTATTTGAGCAGGCCTGTTTCCCCAGCCAAGACTCTCCTCAAAGACAACCATTCCCATTTCGTCGCACAAGTCAAGAAACCGTTGGTCTTGCGGATAATGCGAACCACGAATAAAATTACACCCCATCTTTTTTAGCAGCTGTAAATCCTGAATAAGCTGCGCATCGGGTAATGCTGGCCCGAATTGGGGGTGGGTTTCGTGGCGGCAATATCCAAGAAGTTTTATTGCCTTACTGTTAATTAAAATATTCGTGCCATCTGTTGCTATTTCACGAAGACCAAATCGCTCTGTTACTGCATCATTGCCAATTTGTATGGTTAATTCATATAAATGTGGGGCATGTGGATGCCAAAGTATAGGATTTGGTATAGTAAATTCTAAAAACAGCATCCCTTTTTCTATTTTTTGTGGCCCCGCTGCCTGAATCGATAAATTATTAAGTGAATACTGCACAGGAAGAGATGGGGGGCTATCTCCATTTATGGTAACTGCTACTTTTATTTTTCCTGCTTGAGCATCTATAACGGATATTTTTGCGCGGTCGATATAATATTCTTCAATTTCATGCCATTCAACCCCTCGATAAAAACCGCCGAAGAAATAAAAATCATAAAATTGATGGGCAAGTGGAACGACTGTTGTATTGAAACGGTTATCAATTAAAACAACAATCTCTCTTCTTTCTTCTGTGGAGGGTGCTATGGGAACCGTAAATTCACTATATGGCAGAGACCATGCATAAACAGCTTGCCTATCAACAAATACTTTTGCCTGTAGGCCTATTCCGTGAAAGACAAGTAGGCTGCTTTTCCCGGGAGTAGAATTTACATAAGTTTTATAAGCGACGACCCCTCTTTTTCCTGCGTGTGTGCCAACGGCATCGAATACTCCTGGAACAGCCATTTTTTCACAAAAAGAGAGCGCAGAAACATCTACTTCATTTATTGAAGCCGTCTCGCTTACAAAAGAAAAATCCCAAAACCCATCTAATTTTTTTATGGTACGCAATTTATAGTGAGGATACTGTTTAATCATAAAAACTTTTGCCTTGTTTTACTTTTTTCCCATTCTTTTTAATATTTCATTGTATGATGGTTTTTTTCCAAATATGCTTTTTTTCTTTGGTTTCTTTTTTAGTTCTTCTGGGTTAACCTTTATAAAAGCGTTCTGTACAATTCCAAGAATGTTGCTCAGCGACCAATACAAAAGAAGTCCTGCCGGCATATTGTTAAACATGACAAACATCATGATTGGCATAAAATAAACCATCATTTTTTGATTGGGGTCGCTTCCTGTCATGCTCTGTTTGCTCTGGAAAAACATGCTTATTGCCATAATTATATTAAGAAGAGATAAGTGAGCTCCAAAAAATGGTATTGAAAAGGGAAGATTAACCATGATTTCCGGAGCAGAGAGATCTTGTACCCAAAATGCAAATGGTGCCCCCCTAAGCTCAATTGCTTTGCGTAAAGCTACAAAGAGAGCAATAAAAATCGGCATTTGCAAAATCATCGGCAAACACCCTCCTGCCCCTCCAAGCGGACTAACTCCTTCTTCCTTATACATTTTCATCATGGCCTGCTGCTGTCCCATAGGATCCCCTTTGTGTTTTTCTTGTATTGCCTTGAGTTTTGGGGCAAGCAGCTTCATTCTGGCCATTGACTTAGAGCTTTTAAGCGTAAGTGGTAAGGTAACAATTTTCATCAAAAGTGTTAATAAAAGTATTGCAACACCATAGTTGGGAATTTTTTCATAAAACCAATTCAAAAGCGTTACAAGTAATCCGCAAAGTTTAGGAAACCAAATATCCGCCTTAAAAAACCAGGAATAGCCTTTGAACAAAATTTTATCAAGTTTAATATCGTATGATTTAAGTATTGCATGTTTGTTGGGTATGAGCAACACTTTGTACGAGGCGCGCCCATTTTCAAGCCTGCCCTCCATCATGAAGGAAAAATTGTGAGGATTGCCTGAATGTTCCGTTTGCGGCAACTTCCGTGCGGTAACAGTAAAATCGGCCGCTTTGTCCGGAACGAATGTTCCACTAAAGTATTTGGATCTGAGGGAGGTCCACTTAATAAGACCATCGATAATTTTTACAGAATCATTATTGTCAACAGGATGATCAACATCTTCCCCATAATAAATGTTTATTGCCGGATCGGCAAGTTTTGTATCGGGATCCTTCTCGCTCTCTTTTATGCCACCTTTCCAGCCAAACGAGTACTTATCATTTTTCCCCGATCTGAAAAAAAGATCCGCTCCTATTTCAAAACTATCTGGATGCAAAGTAAACTTTTTTTCTGCTAATAGACCGAAATTGTCTTTAATAAAAAATGTGAGCTCTTGTTTTTTATTAAGAACAATTGTATCTGGAGCGGTGACTTCAAATAGCATTTGATCGAAATCAACGGCTCCGGCAGAAAAATTAAAAATGGCTTTATTTGAATCACTTATAAGATTATGTGCAGCTTGGTCAAGTCCTGTGTATTCATTCAAAATCCAGGATGTGGCCAAAGCCCCTTTTGTAGAAAAAGTCGCTGTATATTTTTTCCCTATAACTGTTATTGTTCTGCCTATAACTTCTGTAACTGCTTCTTGTAGTGCAGCATCTTGGTTTGAAATTTCGTTTATTGCCTTTTGCTGATACTTGCTTTCTTTGATAGCATCAGACGGGCTGTTTGGTTCATGGTTTTGATGTTGTGGCGCTATCTTTTCTTTTTTAAGAAGAGTATAGTTATAGAAATCGCTATTGAAGAAAAGGAAGGTTGAGAAAATAAGCAGAAAAGCAATAAAGAACTCTTTGTTAAACACTTTAATATTCCTTTTTAGTTAATGTCAGGCCGGATCAAAGCCGCCCTTATTTAATGGATTACAGCGTATTATGCGCCAGCAGGCAAAAAAAGTTCCTTTAAGAACTCCATACTTTTTAAGGGATTGGATTGCATATTCCGAACAACTTGGAATAAACCGGCAATTTACCCCGAGAAAGGGCGATACAATGTTTTTATACACTTTTATAATAAATACAAATATTGAACCAATCATCCGTTAGACAGTTCTGTAAAAATCTTTTTTAAAGACGAATAAAATATTTTCTTTTCATATAAAGGAAATCTTTTTTTAGCTACAAAACGATAGTTACCATTAAGTGCACCATAATCAACTTGACACAGCGCTCTAATTCTTCTTTTAATGGTATTTCTTTTGACGGCATTAAAATACCGCTTCGAAAGAGCAAAAGAAAGCTTTGCGGGGCTCGGTTCTTTATTGTCAACAACTATGCAGTCAAAAAAGTTTCCGTATATCCGTTTATTCATCAGAAACGGATAATTTGGCGCGTCCTTTTTTCCTTCGATTGGCGAGTATTTTTCTACCGTTTTTGGTTTTCATTCTCTTTCGAAAACCGTGCTTTGTGGTGCGCTTTTTATTCGATGTCCTATTTAATGTCTGCTGACGCATTTTTTTCCTTTCTACTTCAAAGACTTACTAAATAATTTATAGTGATGCAAAATAATTATTTTACACCCATTATGGAAAATCAAAACATCGATATTCAATCATTTTGGAATAATTGCCAAATTGAGCTCAGTAATTATTTCTCTACCGAAACCTTTAAAACATGGATTGAACCCTTAAAAGTAAAAAATTTTATCAATAATGAAATCCAGCTACTTACTTCAAAAGGAGAGATACATTCAGGATTTATTGAGGATAAATTTTTAGAAAATATTAAAAACACCGTTTCTTCGCTTTCAAACGGCCTTTACTCTGTCCGGCTCTGTTCTGATGAATTAAATCCGGAACCTATTGATCAAAGAGGGTTAAATTACCGCAATGTTTTAAATAAAGATTATTCTTTTGAAAATTTTGTAGTGGGCAAAAATAACGAATTTGCCCATTCTGCAGCTTTTGCTGTTGCAGGAACACCTGGCTCGACAAAATTTAATCCTCTTATGATATATGGAAAAAGCGGTCTTGGAAAAACACACCTGCTTCAGGCAATAGGAAACCATCTCTTACAGAACAATAGTGAAGCGAAAATAATATACACAAGTGCTGTACAATTTGTTGATGAGTACATTAGATATATTGAAGCAAAAAAAATGGACGAATTTAGTGTAGTGTATAAGGAAGCGGATCTCTTATTAATGGACGACATTCAATTTATGGCTGGGAAGCAGGGTACTCAAGAGGTCTTTTTCCATATTTTTAATGATCTCTTTATGAAAAATAGACAGATTGTTATTACAAGCGATAAAAATCCTAAAGAGTTAGATGGTCTTGAAGATAGATTAGTGTCCCGTTTTCAGTCTGGTTTAACTGTTGATATTCAACCGCCTAATTTTGAAACAAAAGTTGCGATTTTACATAAAAAGGCAACTAAAAACCATTTAAATATAACGGATGAAGTTATTGAGTATATTGCAAGAAATTCATCAGTAAACATTCGTGAAATGGAAGGATATCTTATAAAAATTTTAGCATATTCGTCTATGTATAATGTTGATGTTGATTATGCTAAAGCGGTTGAAATATTGAGTTTTAAAAATGATTCCGGGTTAAGAAAAATTTATGTCGAAGAAGTTATTGAAAAAGTTGCTCAATATTATAGAATATCAAAAGAAAAAATTATAAGTGGTTCTCGGGAAAAGGAAAATGTTATTCCTCGACAAATTGCCATGTATCTATCTAAAAAAATGACAAATTCTACCCTTAAAAATATTGGGAAAATTTTTATGAAGGACCACAGTACGATTATCCACGGATACCAATCTATAGAAAAAACCATTGGGAAAAATCAGGCAATTAATAACGATGTTTTCAACATTACAAAGATGATAATTGATTAATATTATTGTTCATAAATTCTTCTTTTACTAACAATGTTTATTATGTGCTACTTATCAAAAAGATATAAACAAAATAAAGAATAATTATCAACAGATGTTTTATATATAATCCATTGATTTTAAAATAGATATGCTTTTATGAACATATTATCCATTATTGTATTATTGATATTTTATATAATTTAAAATTAAAACAGTGAATCAAATTGTTTAACCATATCTGTTTCACGTGAAACAAAACATAAATACAAATTTTGATATTATAATAGTTGGTGGAGGCCATGCTGCATTAGAAGCTGTAAAAGCAATATCTTCTTTTGGATTACAATGTTTAATTATAACACATAAAAAAGACCAAATATCTAAATTATCATGTAACCCTGCAATTGGTGGTCTTGCGAAAGGGCACATAGTAAAAGAGATTGATGTTTTAGGTGGTCTTATGGGAATTATTGCAGATAAAGTGGGTATCCAATTTCGAATGCTTAATAAAAGTAAAGGGGCTGCCGTTTGGGGTCCAAGAGCACAAGTAGATAAAGAAGAATATCCTAAACTTTCCTCAAAACTTATTGCGGAATTCGAAAACACAGAAATATTAGAAGATTCCGTTATTGGTATAATCAAGGATGAAAGAGGAAATTGTATTGGTGTTACAACAGAAAGAGATAATAAAATCTTTTCTAAAGCTGTAATTTTATGCTGCGGAACCTTTTTAAACGGGCTTATTAGAATAGGAAATCAAAAAATTTCTGCTGGAAGGCTAGGGGATGAGGCAGCCACAGGTTTAACAGACTCCTTACTTTCTTCAGGGATTCGTTCGCTGCGATTAAAAACAGGAACACCTGCAAGAATAAAAAGGGATTCTATAAACTATACAATTTTACAAGAGCAAAAAGGAGACGAAGAGCCCTCTTTTTTTTCCTATGCTACAAACACTCTTTCTCTACCACAAATTAGTTGTCATATAACAAGAACAACGGAAACGACACATAATTTAATCTTAAATAACTTTCACTTTTCTCCAATGGCGTCTGGAATAATTAAATCGATAGGGCCAAGGTATTGTCCATCAATAGAGACAAAGTTGAAAAATTTTCCAAATAAAGAGTCCCATCAACTTTTTATAGAACCAGAGGGGTATAACTCAGAAGAAATATATCTAAATGGTTTTTCGAACTGTTTTCCAGAAGAGTTCCAAAGAAAACTGTTAAAAACTATTCCAGGGCTAGAAGAGTGTGAAATGGTGAAGCCTGCTTACGCTATTGAATATGACTACTTTCCCCCGACTCAATTGTTCCCAACTCTTGAGTCAAAAATAGTCCCGTCTCTTTATTTTGCAGGCCAGTTAAATGGCACTTCTGGATACGAAGAAGCAGCAGCTCAAGGATTAATAGCCGGTATTAATAGTTCCTTAAAAATATTGGGGAAAGAACCATTAATTCTTAAACGATCGGAAGCGTACATTGGAATTCTAATAGATGATCTTGTTACAAAAGGAACAGAAGAGCCATATAGGATGTTTACTTCTCGGGCAGAATTTCGCCTTTTACTTAGGCAGGATAATGCCGATGAACGGCTTCTAGAAAAAAGCAAAAAACTTAATCTCATAAATAATCATTACTATGAAGAGAGAAAAAAGACAATAAACCGCATATATCAAGGAATAGAAATACTAAAAGAGACAAAAATTGAAAAAACATTTTTTAATACAAAAGAAAATACAAGAGCGGCTGTATTATTAAAAAGGCCGGAAATTACATACAGAGAGATAAAAAACATTTTTCAAAATGAGCTATCTTTTAGCGAAGAAGAGTGGATGAGAATAGAGATTTATATTAAATATGAAGGATATTTATTGAAAGAAGCGGATCTTGTTAAAGAATTCGAAAAAACCGAAGAGAAAAAAATCCCCTTCGGCTTTGATTACAACAATTGTAACAGTTTATCAATAGAGGCAAAAGAAAAATTGTCGATTGTCCGCCCGTTAACTCTTGGTCAGGCATCTCGGATTTCTGGAATTACGCCGGCAGATATGGTGGTACTAATGATTGCATTAAAAAATGGATAAAACCTCAGATCTATTGCTAACGCTTTTTATTGAAGAACTATTAAAATGGAATGAGAAAATAAACCTTATTTCAAAGAGGGAGATTCCTGTAATTGTAGAAAAGCATTTAGAAGATTCGATAAGAGCTTCGGAGAAAATAGGGGAAAAATTAACAGTTGTTGATTTGGGAAGTGGGAATGGATTTCCTCTTATCCCTCTGGCGGTGCTAAAAAAGAAAACAATTTTTCATGGATTTGAATCCATATACAAAAAAGCGCTCTTTCTTGAAACAGTGGTAAATAAACTTAAACTCGACAATGTGACAATTCATAATAAGCGGATAGAAGAAGCGGCTTTGGGCTTTCTTGAAACAGCAGATATTGCCATTTCAAGAGCGTTTAAGTGTAATGAACAATTTGTGGAAAAGGCCCTCCCCATGCTTAAAAAAAAGAGCATGATTATTTCATATAACGCATTATCAGAGAATGAGATAAATAAAATGGAGCAGAACTTAAGCGTATTAATAGAAAATGTGGATAACTTTGTTTATAAACTAAAAAGTGGCGTACAGAGGAATATTATTTCTTTTTCAATGTTAAAAAAATCTATATTAGACTAAACTCAATTATGGCTAAAATAATATCTGTTGTTAATCAAAAGGGGGGCGTTGGTAAAACAACAACTGCCGTTAATTTGGCCGCTTCCCTATCTGTCCTTGAGCGAAAAACTTTACTAATAGATATCGATTCCCAAGGGAATGCCACTACGGGGATGGGGCTCAACAAGCGTGAAATTGATAAATCAGTTTATGACTTCATTATAACAGAGGACATAAGCGAAGCTTCAATAACAGAAATTATTCGGCAACCTTCATATACAAATGTAAATAAATATATTGATATTATTCCGTCAAATAACGATCTTGTTAGCGCGGAGTATGAGCTTTTCAAAATGATCGCAAGGGAGTATAAGCTTAAATCTTCCATCGAAAAAATTAGAAACAGATATGATTTCATTATCATAGATTGTCCGCCTTCACTTTCTCTATTAACGCTTAATGCTCTTGCGGCGTCCGACTCTGTTCTTATACCCATTCAGTGTGAATTTTTCGCACTTGAAGGCTTGGCCGAGCTATTGTCAACAATAAGAACGGTTCAAAAAACAGTTAACAGTTCGCTTCAAATAGAAGGGGCACTATTAACAATGTACGATAACCGATTAAATTTATCAAAGCAGGTTGCGCAAGATGTAAGGGATTACTTTAAGGAAAAGGTTTTTGCAAATCCAATACGGAGAAATGTTAAATTATCGGAAGCTCCCAGTATGGGAGAACCAATCTTGGCCTATGATATTGTTTCGTCCGGCGCGGAGGATTATTTTCAGCTTGCTGAAGAAATTATTAACAGGAATAAAACAGAAAATTAAAACAGAATGACAGACAAAAAAAACAGACAGGCCTTGCATAGAGGCTTAAAAGCGCTTATTTCTGAAGAGGCGGTAGAATTACATCGAGTAGAAAAAGAGGCCGGCTCCGTTTCCCGTGAAACAACGGGCTATTTTATGCTGCCGGTCTCTTTAATAAGTGCAAACCCCTATCAGCCTCGTGAGCAATTCGACGAGGACGATCTTAAAGAACTCTCTAATTCCATTTCTAAACATGGGGTCTTGGAGCCGGTAATTGTCAGAAAATCTAAGGGACAGTATGAGCTGGTCTCGGGAGAAAGAAGACTTCGAGCCGTTCGGAATTTAAAACTATCTGAAATTCCTGCTGTAATTAGGGAAAAAGTATCAGACCGTGAAATGCAAATACTTGCCTTAGTAGAAAATCAGATCCGTTCCGACCTTAACGATTACGAAATAGCACTTGGATATCAGGAATTAATAACTCAGTTTAACTATACACACGAAAAACTGGCAGAGGATACAGGCAAAAGCAGGTCTTTTGTTAGCAATACTCTTCGCCTATTAAAATTGCCCGAAAAAGTAATTTTGGCGCTTAAAGAGAAAAAAATATCTTCCGGACATGCTCGCGCCCTTCTTGCCGGAGAAAATGAAGCGAAACAATTAGCACTGTTAGAGAAAATAGTCAACGAAGGGCTAAGTGTAAGACAGATAGAACAGATAGTTGCTGGAGCTAAAGAAGAAAAAAGGCAAATAACTAAAGAAACAAAAAAGGTAACGGACCCAAATATGGCTGAATTTGTGGATAAGTTAACCGAATTGTTTAAAACTAAAGTAGAAATACAACAAAACGGGAACAAAGGCAAATTGATAATTCACTTTATTGATAACTCAGATTTAAATAGAATTGCCGATAAATTTGTTTCTATATAAAATTTTATTGGTAAAGAAATTTCTGGGAGAAAAATGCAATCAAAAATTATAAACACAATTATTGGCGAAGGGGCTTCGTTCGAAGGAATTTTAATTTCCAACCACGATATAAGGGTAGAAGGAACAATAAAAGGCAAGGTTCAAGTTAATGGCAATCTTATCCTTGAAGAAAATGGCATTTTAGATGCTGAGGTAGTAGTTACGAATGCAAAAATCAACGGAAAGGTTTTGGGTAACCTCAAAGCTATTGAAAAAATTGAGCTTGAGGAAAAGGCACAGGTTACAGGAGACATTCAAACGAAGGATCTTATTTTGCACGAAGGAGCAGTTTTTAAAGGGAACTGCAGTATGAATAAAGAAAACAACTGATGATACGTTTTTTAAAGGTTTTTCTTTTTGCCTCATTTTTCTTTTTTTCTGGGTGGATTGTCCACAAACAGTTAATTATCAACACAAACGAGCCACGGGTGGATGAGGATTTCGCAGGCAAGACCATTTATCCACAACCACAGAGAGAGACTGTAAATACAGACAGCATCCGTAAGGTTAATTTTGGGATAGAAGAGCAATCAGCAATTTCACGAAACAACAGTATGGTTAGAGCAATTAACGAAGCATCAAAATCTGTAGTTTTTATTGGTGTTACACAAATTAGAGTAATTAATAATCCTTTCTTTGAAGACCCCTTTTTTAGACAGTTTTTCCCTCCCGCCGTAAATGAGTACAGGTCCATGGGATCGGGGGTTATTTTCACAGACAAAGGGCATATTATTACCAATTATCATGTTGTCGAAAACGCAAGTAAAATAGAGGTCCATTTACCGGATGGTAAGCAATTTGAGGGGAAATTACTTGGCGCAGACCTTTACACAGATCTTGCAATAATAAAAATAGAAGGAAATGGATTGCCTGCAATTAAAGTAGCAACGAACGATAGCCTTTACATCGGTGAATGGGCGGTTGCAATAGGAAATCCATTTGGTGCGCTTATAAAAGATAACCGTCCTACGGTTACTTCGGGTGTAATTAGCGCATATGGCAGAGAATTCACCCGCCAAAGCGGAATAAAATATACCAATATGATTCAAACAGATGCCGCTATTAATCCTGGCAATAGTGGCGGGGCCCTAATAAATTGTTTAGGTGAACTTATAGGCATTAACACATTTATTCTTTCACCTAATCAACAAGGCAGTGTTGGCGTTGGATTTGCGATCCCGGCGAGTAGGGCAATGAAGACGCTTAGAGAAATTCTTAAATATGGTAAAATTCGTTCTTTTTATACGGGGATTTCTATACAAAATCTGACACCCCATATTTCTGGAAGTCTTGGTCTTAAAAGTACAAAAGGGGTAATAATTAATGGTGTTGCAAAAAATAGTCCCGGAGCTAAAGCGGGTTTAAAAGTAGGTGATGTTATAATAAAAGCAAATGGCAGCGAAATTATAGATCAGCTTTCAATAACTACAGTTTTTAACCAGCTCCTCCCGGGCGATTTAGTTTTGTTAACAATAATAAGAGAGAAAAAGGAGCTCGTAGTTTCACTGTTTTTGGAAGGTGTTGAATAATATTCTTTGTAGTATTTATGACCCTTGAAGAAATTGTAAAAAATATAGCCTTTCCAAAAGTATTCGATGATTTTATTGGCGGCGTCTTTATAATAAATCTCGAAAGCAAGATTCTCTATTGGAGCCGTGGCGCAGAAGAGATTATCGGCTACACTGAACAAGAGGCGTTGGGGAAACACTGTAGTTTTATTGAGGCGGGAACCTGTTTCCCCTATCCTTGTAAGGGCGATGTTGGCGGTTGTGGACTTTACAAAAAAGGCTACATCAAGGATGTTCATTGTACTTGTAAATCGAAGGATGGAAAACAAAAACATATTATCCGTAACGGAATTGTGATAAAAGATAAATTTGGTAAAGCTATCGGCGGACTTGAAAGTATAGTTGATATTACCGAAATGATTTGTGCTGAAAAGGCGTTGCTCCAGCTTAAAAAAACAATAGTTGGCCAAAATGTATATGGGAAACTGGTAGGTAAAAGCCGTCAAATGCGCGATATCTACGAATTAATAGACGAAGTTGCCGATAGTACGGCCTCTGTGTTAATTTCCGGAGAAAGCGGGACGGGAAAAGAGCTGATAGCAGATGCGCTCCATTTTAAAAGCAGCAGGGCGGAAAAGCCGTTTGTAAAAGTCAACTGTTCAGCCCTACCAGAGACCCTTCTGGAATCGGAACTTTTTGGCCATGTGAGAGGCTCTTTTACCGGAGCAGTGGGAGATAAAGAGGGCCGGTTTGAATTTGCAGATGGCGGCACACTTTTCCTTGACGAAATTGGGGATGTCTCCCCTCTTGTTCAGGTGAAACTGTTAAGGGTTCTGCAAGAAAAGAGTTTTGAAAGAGTTGGCTCTAATAAGACCATTAAAGTAGATGTTAGAATAATAGCTGCCACCAACAAAGAGTTGGCTCTTCTCGTTAAAGAAGGAAAATTCAGAGAAGATCTGTTTTACAGATTAAATGTTATTCCAATAAAAGTTCCACCGTTGCGCGAACGGCAGGACGACATTCCTTTACTTGTACAATCATTCATGACCAAGTTTTCGGCAGCAACTAAAAAAAGAATAGAACGAATCGATGAAGATGCTCTCGCTTTACTCCTTGATTATAACTGGCCAGGGAATATTCGTGAACTTGCAAACGCCATAGAACATGCCTTTGTAAGGAGCAAAGAGAATATTATAACAATTTTTTCACTTCCACAACATTTGCGTATGTTTCATTTTAATGAGAAGCCAAAAACAGATATTAAAGCACCACATCAGCATCAAGAAATAAAAAAAGGCAGGCATCCAACAAAGGAAGAAATAGAACAAGGATTGCTTGAAGTAAAATATAATCGGGGAGCTCTCGCAAAAAAACTTGGCATATCAAGAACTACGCTCTGGAAATTGATGAAATAAATGTTTGGAATTACTGTTTTGCGACTTTAGATTTAGAAGCTATAAAAGCAATAAATTTTGCGGTTATAAATTTTGGTAAAAAAGAAACAGCTAATATTATTAATTTGTTAAGCATGCCAGGAATTACTACTATTTTTCCTTTTAAACATGGATCTATTGATTTTTCAGCAATAAACATAGCGGTGTGAGGCTTTACAAGTTTGAAAAGATTAGAAGCTTCCATTCCAGCGGTTTTTTCAAATTCTGTAGCTACTGGTCCGGGGCAAACGGTAGAAACTTTAACTCCATATTTTGTACATTCATAAGCCAGCGCTTTACTGTACGATAAAACAAAAGCCTTGGTTGCAGCATATACAGCCATATAAGGGAAAGGAAGAAAAGCGGCAATCGATGAGATATTAACAATGTTTCCTGTTCCGCGGGAAACCATATCTTTTCCAAATAATTTGGTCAAAGCGACAAGAGAACACATATTTAATTGCATCATTGAATATTCGTGCTCTGGTGAGGTCTCCAAAGCACACCCATATTGGCCTATGCCGGCATTATTAATTAAAACATCAACTTGTGAATGATTTACACAAAAATTGTATAATGATTCAGCCCCCCCTTTAGCAGATAAATCAACGGGAAAAATGGTAACAGAAATGCTAAATTCAGTTTCCAAAAAAGATTTGTGTGCTTCAAGTCGTTCTTTATTTCGGGCAGCAAGAATCAGATTATACCCCTTTTTTGCACAAACTTTAGCAAACGCGAAACCGATACCGGTTGATGCACCAGTTATTAAAGCAGTTTTAGCCATTTTTTAAAGCCGATTTTTCAGGTAAAAGAGAAAAAGAGGAAGCAATTTTAAGAAGTTGTTTTTGAGATAATTTTTTTTTAAAGCCGCCAGCCGACATAACCATGCAATAGTTTGCTGCGGCTTTTTCACACATTTCCATTTTTCCTAACGCAAGAGAAAGAGAGGAGCCGCAAGCAACCGCTCCGTGATATTCCCAAAGAGCAATGTCTTTTTGTTCAAAAGAGACAATAGTTGGTTCGTAAAGATTTTGAGTTCCTGATACCTCAAAAGGGATAAACTCAATTCCTTCGGGAAGAAACATCATGCATTCCCCATGCATCTCCCAGATTAATCTTGTAAGCGATGCTGTTGACAAATTTTCTTTCAAATTACATAAAGCAGTCAAAAAAGGGGTATGTGCATGTAAAACGGATTTGCTGACTTTTATGGGAATATGGGAAGAGGAAAGAATACCAAGATGAGAAACCCATTCAGAAGTCGGTTTCCCGCCATTAGCGAATCCCCAAATTGCCCTATAAGCGGAACCATCTTCGTTAATTTGTATTATACCAAACGATTCGTCTGGATGTAAGTTTGCCTTTCTAAAAATGGAGCCAGAGGCAGAGAAAAGAATTAGTTGGTTTGCAAGAGACAAAAATTGTGTCGGCAGTCTGTTCCAGCCGTCATTATGCTTGGGAGAGATGAAACAATTTTCCGGGATAATTGTAGAAATATTACCGGCATTACCCTCTGTCCACCCTTTTTTTGAACAGTAAAGAGCAGTATCAATGCATTCATTCAGGATCAAATTAAAAAGTTCCATAGTTATGAAAATTGTAATTTATGAAGCTTATTATACAAGCCATTTTTTTCGCGCAACTCTTTATCTGTACCTTCTTCTTCAAGTTGTCCATGCGATAAAACTATAATTTTATCGGCATCTTTGATTGTTGAAAGGCGATGTGCAATAATTAAACAGCTTCGGCCTTTTGTTAAAATCTTTATGGCTTTTTGGATCAACTGTTCTGTATAAGGATCGATATTGCTAGTGGCTTCGTCAAGTATTAACAAGGGTGGATTTCTTACTAAAGCGCGCACAAACAATAAAAGCTGTTTCTGACCTGTTGAAAGATTAGATCCCCTTTCAGCCAATATAGTGTTGTACCCATTTGGTAAAGATTCAATAAAATCATGAATTCCAATCGTTTTTGCAGCGCAGATGACCTGGTCGCGAGATATCAAAGAATTCCCCAAGGTAATATTATCAAAAATGGTCGAAGTAAAAAGATAAAGATCCTGCGAAATAGTCACTACGGTTGAATGAAGGGCATCAAGGCTTATTGAATTTATCGCTTTACCATTTACAAAAATAGCACCGCAATCAGGTTTATACAAACGGTTAATTAAGGAAATAATGGTGCTTTTCCCTGCTCCCGAAGGGCCAACAATTGCAACGGTTTGGCAGTTGTCAATGTTAAATGAAAGAGCGGAAAGCACCGGCACACCCTGTAAATAGGAGAAAGAGACCTTGTTAAAGGAGACAGAGCCATTATTATCTGAGGAAATTTCTGGAAGTGCAAGGTTTTGGATCTGCGTTATTTCTGTTTGTTCTTCCAATAAGCCAAAAACTCTTTCGGAAGAGGCTACCGCATTTTGTAAAAGACCATATTTTTCCGCAAGATCTCTAATGGGATTAAAAAGCTCCTCCGTGTATGTTATGAAAGCAAAAAGAATTCCTGGGGTGATAAACCCTTCAAAATAGGAAACACCTCCATACCACAATATTAAAGTTAAAGCAACAGAGCCCAAAAAATGGGTTAAAGGATGAAAAAGAGCAAAATTGTGAATAATTTTTTTATAAGTATTAAAATAATCAAGATTACAGTTGTTAAATTTTTCTGCATCTTCTTTTTCTCTATTAAAGAGCTGCGTGATTTTAAGACCAGAAAGACTTTCTTGCAGATGACCGTTCATGTCGGCTGTTTTAATTCTAATAATACCAAATAATTTTCGGAGTCTTTCTTTAAAAAAGTAAGATGTCCAAAGTACTATGGGTAGTATCAGGATAGAAACAAATGTCATTTTTATATTTAAAGAAAGCATAAAGCAGAGAATGATAATAATTGTTACAAGATCTCCAAAAATATTGATTATTCCTGTGGAAAAAAATTCATTAAGGGTCTCGGTATCATTAACTATCCGTGAAATGATTTTACCAACCGGAGTTTTTGAAAAATATGAATATGGTCTGTTTAGTATGCTCATAAACAGCTTTATTCTTAGGGATTTAATAATATTTTGGCTTGTATGTGCAGATAGAAGGCCTTGAAAGAACATTGCTATAAATGAGAAAATTCTTAAGCAAAGAAAACATAAAACAGGATAATACAAGCCATTAAAATCACCTTTCGCAATAGGTCCATCAACTGCTTGCTGGATTATTTTGGGAATTGCATTTGCGGCGAGTTTGCTAATAAGCAATAGAGAAAGAGACAATGCTACAACAAATGAATATGGTTTCAACTCATAAAAAAGCTTTTTCAAAGGCTTTCCTCTACTAATTGTCTTTCATACAGAGCATAATAAAGTCCTTTCTTCGAAGAAAGTTCTGCATGAGTACCCACTTCCACAATTTTGCCCTTGTCCATTACAACTATGCGATCAACATTTTTTACAATACCAAAGCGGTGGGTAACGATAATAATGGTCCGCCCCTTAAAGAAGGTATCGAATGCCTGAAGAATCTCTTTTTCTGTGGCAGCATCTACCGCAGAAAGAGCATCATCCAGTAATAGAATGGATGGCTTGCGTAAAAGGGCTCTTGCTATGGCAACTCGCTGACGCTGCCCTCCAGAAAGATTTATCCCCCTCTCTCCAAGCTTTGTGTTGATTCCATTTGCAAACTGAGAAATATCTTTATGGAGGCCGGATATTCTAATCGCTTCACTAATTGCTTCTTCAGACGCGGATATCCCAAAATCAATGTTGTCCCTTATCGATTCCGAAAAAAGGAAAGACTCCTGTGGAACGGTACATATTTCTGATCGGAGGGAAGTAATATCAATGCTTTTGATGTCAATACTGTTAATTGTGATTTTATTGTCGGGAATGTCAATGATCCTAAGCATTGCATTTAAGAGGGTTGATTTACCCGCTCCTACGGTTCCAACAATAGCAATAATACTGCCCTTTTTAATGGTAAGATTTATTTGTGAAAGGGCATTTACAGAGGTGTTGGGATATTTAAAACTTAAATTGGAGATAACAATATCGCCATTATTAAAGGGAAGAGTTCCAGAGTGTTGTATCGGATCTGTTTTTTCCAGAAAAAAAGCTATTCGCTGAGCCGATGCCATACCCTTCTGAAACATATTGCCAATCCACCCAATACTTATAAAAGGCCATGCAATCGCATTGATATATATGCTTAACGAAATAAGGTTTCCGATGGAAAGTTCACCGGAAATAACAGATCTGCCACCAACAAAAAGAAGAATCAGGTTGGACAAAGAGGCCATAAACCCAAAAAGTGGCCATATTAAAGCAGTTAAGCGAGCCAGTCTCAGGCTCTGCCTTTTGTATCCTTCAATTTCGGTTACAAAGCAATCTTTACGCCAAGCGTCAATATTATAAGTTTTTACTTCACCTATGCCCGCAAAAGTTTCCTGCACCGTATTGTTTATATTGCCCAAAAGCTGCTGAAGCATGGAGTATCCCCGTCCAATTTTACCTAATAGAGTAAAGGAAACAAAAGGAATTAACAAAACGGGCAGCAATGCTATTGCTGTATGAAAAGGACTTATTGAAACCATCATAAAGAGCATTACTATCAAGTTAACCACGGTTCGCAAAATATGAAGGGTTCCAGCACCAACCATTTCGCGAACCTGTCCCATATCGTTGGTGGAAAGCGAAAGGATATCACCAGTACGAAGATCAGCAAAAAAAGCAGGAGAGCGGGTATGCAAAAAAGCAAGAAAAGAGCGGCGGGCATGGTACTCCATAGCGCGGGATGATTCGGTAATTATTTTTCGTTGCAGATAAAGTAATATGCCGGAGACTGCGGATAACAGTAAGATTTTTGCGATTACCAAACCAATAGTGTGCTTTGTTGCTGTTCCATCCTTAATAGTATCTATTAACTTTCCAAGAAGTTTGATAGGCAATGCAGAAGCATAAATAGAGACAACTACCAGAATGGAGGCTAAAACAATTTTACTGTAATAGGGCCGTAAAAACTGATGGATGTACAGTAGACCCTTTTTCATATCGTTCTGTAATTGCTTACTATACTATTTCAGGATACCATAATCTGGAACCACAGCTTCTCCAATGGTTGCACTTTTCCGTAATGCATCAAGGATTCTGTATTGATTTGCGACAAAACGAAAAGAGAGAAGTTCATTCTTTCCACCTCTTACTGCTTGTGTAAAAAGCTTTGCCATTGTAAGTATGGGCTTACCTTCATCAGGAACAGAAAGTGTTTTTTTAAAAATAGAGCAGCTTCCAGGGCGCAAAAAGCGGTCGTACGGGCCGGGAATTGTGAGTGTAATCTCATTATTATGCAATCTTGCGTCACCGGTTGTTCCCTGAATAAAGGTATCGGTATAACCGCCTATTGAAAGACCATCTGAAATAAATGCTGTTGCGCCGTTATCGAAGTGAATAAGCGCGTTAACTATTTCTTCACTTGGACACTCCTGGCAGCTTTTTTGCTCAATGTGATATACTTTTGTAACTTTAGTGCTACCGACCAACACACATACAGCATCAAGTTGATGACAAAAATGGTGATATGTCCAGCCACCTGAGGCTGCTGGATTAGCAACATTTTGGTGGCGTGCACCCTGAACCCATAAACCAAACACTCGGGATCCCCTCATGGAGACATGCAGGAATTTTCCACAACAATCCTCTGCTTTTTCTTTTAGTGTTTGAAAAGCAGTAGTATATACTCCCATATGGTTTACATGGGTAACCACTCCAGCTTTTTCAGCTTCTGTAGTCATAAGATCAGCATCTTTAGAATTAAGAGCCATCGGTTTTTCGCAAAGAATATGGAGCCCTTGCTTTGCAGCCCGAACAGAAAATTCGCTGTGTGTGGAATTTGCCGTACCAATAATCACAGCTTCCATACCAGAGATCCGAAAAAATTCATCAATATTGCTTGTGGCAAAAAAGCCGTCATTTTCTGCCATTTTTCTCCGTTCTTCAGATCGATTATATATTCCTACAATTTCTACATCTTTACTCTCTTTGAGATGGAGAACAAAATTTGTTCGCATATAATGTGCGTACCCAATTACACCTACTTTAAGGGGTTGATAAGCCATGTGATACCTATTGCCTTTCTAAAAAAGTTTGACAGTTAAGGGTTGATGGAATGCACAACAGTGGCTCGCTTTAATTCAGCAATGGCTACTTTTGTTCTTGGTGTAAAAACAAATCGGCGAGGAAGATCCGGTTGTAGAGTAAAACCGTTATCTGAAAAAATACCCATAGTACTACCGGTACGAATCCATACAAAAAGAGCCAGTTTTGTACTAACAAGCGTGTATTCAAAGGAGCCGTTATGAAGTTCTTTAATTGACCAAGAAATTTTTGTTTTCTCAAGATCAAGGAATTTATACGGAACAAAATAATGAGAATTATAAACTGAATATTTACCAATTTTTCCAGCAACAACAAGCTGCACAGCTCGTTTTTCTGCCTCAGATAAGCCAAACGAGAATATTTTTTTGGAGAATACTTTTTTATTCTCGAGAGGTTTTAATGTTATGGGAATAGTTTTTTGTTGAAGTTTCTTGTTTTGTAGTGTTGATAAAGTAACATTAACTTTGCCAAGAAGTTTTTCGTTTAGATCGCTTGTTGCCCAAATTTCGATATTATTATCAACTTCAACGCAGGATACAATAACAGGAGCAAAGAATTTTTTGGCCGCATAGTGCAACATTTTCCACCTGCCATCATATTCAAGAGACGACCAAGAGGCTGCTGGCCAAATATCATTAAGTTGCCAATAAATTGTACCCATAGTGTAAGGTTTAAGCCGTCGCCAATGTTCAACACCAAACTTGATTGCTGCGACCTGTAATACCTGCGAAAGATAGATAGAATCTTCATAACCGGTTGGTATTCTGAAATAATTGGATATATGTGTAAGAATCCGCGTATTGCCACCATTAGACCTCTGGTGATGGTCCATAATATAGGAAGAAATATTTCGATCTCGCTCTATAGTAACTGAGTCAAAGGTTTCTGGTGAAGCGAATGATTGAAAGCCGAATTCCGAATTGAAACGAGGCGTAACAGTTAAATAATCAGTAAATGGTTTGTTTGCATGCCACACAGCCCAGTAATGTGTATCACCACGGTGCTGATCGTTGGGCTCTCCGTAAACACCGACCCCGTTGCATGGAGAACTTGTCCAGAAGCGGCGAGAGGGATCTTCTTTTTTTACAAGAGGAAAGATGGTTCCATTATAAAGCTTGTCGTATTCTGCAATTATTGCACCGATGTTTTCTTTGCGCTCGGGGCCTCCCCAAGCAAGCGCCTGTTCACATTCGTTATTACCGCACCAGAGGGCAATTGAGGTGTGGTGTTGCAGCCTTCTTATTTGATGCGTTACTTCACGAGAGACACTATCGAGAAAGGCTTCATTAACCGGATACAAAGCACATGCAAACATAAAGTCCTGCCAAACAAGAAGACCAAGGCGGTCGCAGGTTTCATAGAAAAAGTCTCTTTCATATAGTCCCCCCCCCCAAACACGAATCATATTCTGATGCGCAGCAGCAGCAGACTTTAGCTCCCATTCAATCTGGTTGTTATTGAGTCTGCTGTCAAAAATATCTGAAGGAATCCAGTTAGATCCTTTTGCAAAAACGGGCACACCGTTAACTTTAAAGAAAAAAGATTCGCCATTACTGTTTTTTTCAGTAATAAGTTCAAACGAACGCAAGCCAATATTTATTTTCTTTTCATCACTTTCACCATTTATCTCCACTTTTGCAATTAAATCATAAAGAAATTGATCTCCATAGCCATTAGGCCACCACAATTTTGGATTGTTAATGTGTATGGGAATCGTAATTACATTATCGTTGCCCTTTGCAAGTTGGATTTCTTTTTTGATAATAGTCTTGTCGATAGAGGCAGATAGAATCGCCTTCCCATTAATAGCTGAATCGATAAAAACGGAAGCCGAAATATCTACCCCTTTCTTTGTATGAGATTGTTTACAGGTGATGTATTGTATTACAGCACCATTTTTACATTCAATGTAAATATTTTTGTAGATGCCCTGAGTAAGAAAAGAAGGACCCCAGTCCCACCCACGATGGCACATTGATTTTCTAACCATGTTCCAGTAAAGCGGCTGCCATGGTTTTTCGGCGAAAGCCTTGATTGGAAGATGATAGGCCTTGCCTCGCTTTTCCATTTCGATTTTTACAGGCTTAATGATAATTTGGATATTATTCCTGCCAGGTTTTATAAAGCTTTTAATGTCAAGTTTTAGAGCGATAAACATATTATCGGTAGATGCAATATGGATACCGTTTACTTTAATAACAGCAATTGTATCAATTCCATCACAGCAAAGAAATATGTTCTCTTTCTGACAATCAGTAGAAGTAAGATTAAATTCTCTTTCATATACCCAAGTTGATTCGCCAACCCACTGCTGCTCAATTTCATTGTCGCGAAAGTAAGGATTATCTACAACACCTGCTATTATAAGGTCGTGATGAATAAGGCCGGGAACAGAGGCTTTTATCTTAATCTTTCCATTTAATTGCGATACCAGCCACTTCCCATTAAGCGAAAGTCGGGAAATCTGATTTACCATATAAATTTTCTTGTTTTTAAATTTAGCTTTCACTAGAGAGATCATCGGCTGCATCATCAAGAGAGGAATACTCTTTGATTAAGCCCGAATCGTCAGCTACTGTGTCTATAATGTCTCTAATAGATTCGTTTAAATTTATCGCGCCGAGTCGCCCACCAAGATTCAGCAACTTTTTACCATATTGGTGCAAAATTCCAAGGCCGGTGCTGTTAATGTAGGAACATTCTGCAAAATCAATCACAACATGTGTGTGACCATGTTCTGTGACCTCTTCCGACAACATTTTTTTGAAATGGGGACTTGTTCTTTCTGAAAGCTCACCCTCAAGCTTTAACAGCAAAAAACTGCCACAATCCTCGGTATTTAACTTAATGAGCTGAGACATCATATACCTCCAAAATTTTATTATTGTCCACTTTCAAAAGGCACCTCTGTTGAGATTGCAATGCTTTTACTCGTAACGGGTTCATAAATATAGTTGTTAATAACCGCAGGAATAAGAACGGTTTCGCCTTTTGTAAGTTTTATTGTTTCCGGTAAAGATTTAATTATAAATTCTCCATCCATACAACTTACAACAGTGAAGGAACCTGTTCGATCCACCTGTCCAGCAGAAACAATAATATGACGCTGCTCAATAAAATATTTGCATGCTGCCAAAACTTCGCATATTCCCCATTCTTTTGAACAAGAAAGGGGCTCTGTTTTGTGCGAAGAGGTGTCGTTAAAATTCATAGCTGCAAGAGATTTTTCTATGTGAAGTTCGCGTGGCTGCCCTTTTTCGTCAACCCTCCCCCAGTCATATAGCCTGTATGTAATGTCCGAAACCTGCTGCACTTCATATATTACAAGTCCCGACTCAATAGCATGAACAGTGCCAGAAGGAACAAAATAGCACTCACCCGCCTTGACATTAAGCTCATTAAGCTCTTTCTCGAGAGTTGAGTTTTTTATTCCGTTCAGCACTTCCTCTTTCGACAAAACCCTCTTAAGACCACAAATGATTTTTGCATTACTATCCGCCGAAACGATATACCACGCTTCGGTCTTGCCAAAACTATTTTCAATTTTGAGAGCATATTCGTCGTTAGGATGAACCTGAATGCTAAGTTTATCTTGTGCGTCAATAAACTTAAAAAGGAGCGGAAGACGGCCATACTGTTTAGCTACGCCACTACCAAGTATTTCTTGCGGATACTGTTTTATAACATCTTCAATTGAGCGCCCTGCAAAAACACCATTATTAATTATTGAAGCATCGGCTCCATGGTCGCATAGCTCCCATGATTCGCTGCCCCAAAGTTTCTTTTTAATAATTCTCCGAAATTTAAGTGGATAAAAAACCATATGAATTTTTAGCTACTTTCTTTTTTCCAAGATTGCTGATAATTCTTTCTCAGAGAAAACTTTTATTTCTCCATAATCCTTAAGAGATGCTCCTTTGCTGGTGGCTTCATGATGTAAACACGAATCTAAGTCTCCAATAACCACAATAGCCATATCTTCTTTAACAAGATAATTTTTCGCTACTCTCATTACCTCTTCTTTGGTTATCGCATTAATTTTTTCTCTGTATAAATCAAATCGGTCGTCGCGCTCACCAACAAACTGATTAAAAGAGAATGCGGAAGCGGTAAGCGAACTGTTTTTAAAAGTTGAAGGGAAAGTTTCAACCATGCTTTTTTTTGCTGTGCTTAGTTCATTATCAGTTATTCCTTCGTTAACAAACCGTTCTATTTCGTTAAACACAAGTTGAATGGCGTAAGCCGCCGTTGAGCTTTTAGTTTCAAGATAAACGGAAAAAGAGCCGGGGAAAAAATATTCACTTGACATGGAGCTACCGGCACTATACGCCAATCCTTCCTCTTCCCTTATTTTTTTGGATATTCTTGATGTAAATGGA
>CAZPWS010000030.1:0-40715 GCA_964590225.1 uncultured Fibrobacterota bacterium | reverse complement strand
GTAGTATATGGCTCGAGGGGTAACTAGCCACCCAAGAAACTTTTTGCCTCTGTAATCGGTTTTATTTCCGACAATTTTTTATTCCTCCAATAATCTTTGTTAAACTTTTTTTAGGCAATGCCATTTTCTGGATTATTTTGTTGCATATCTGATATGTAATATATTATAATAGCATATCAGATGAAAACTGACATAAGCCGCCTCCGAAAATTATTAAGGGAAAACGAATCGTCCCGCTTGGAATACTTGCAAGGTATTTTGCAGGAGGAAAATCCAATGCGCATCGGCTCACTGGTTACTGTTCGTCGTAAATGCGGAAAGCCCAATTGCAGGTGTGCAGAAGGAGAAGGACACTTGAGCACCTATTTGTCCACCAAGGAAGAGGGCAAAACACGCATGGTTTATATCCCCGCAGTTTGCCTCGATACAGTTACTCAGCAGACTCGTACATATCGTCGTTTTCGGAATAACCGGGCAGCTTTGGTCAAATTGGCGCAACAGTCGTTATTACTCATAGACCGTTTGCAACGAATGCTCCAGATTACGAAAGGTGCCAGTTTAAAAGAGAAAAAGAAGCAAAGGAAGAACTGATATGGATTTGATCGTATTTGAGAATAACAAACCCTTGGTGCTGCAAGGTCTTGAGAATGGTGAATTTGATTACATGGAGGCGGCCAGTGAGGTGTTCGAGACCGAATTCTTCAAGTACATTGGAGCCAAAAAGATACTTGAGTTGGCTGCAAAAACATATCCGACTCCTCGAAAGAAGGAAGAGGTTCCATTGTGGTTCTATATTGCAAGCGAGTTAACAATGAGGTTGCATGGTGTACACAGTTTTCATTCTTATCCCATGGTAGTACGGACAGGAGGAATGGTCAACGCCTTTTCTCCCAAGGCTTCAGAGCCCGTGCTTCATCCCGAGACGGAAGACACTACACTGGCTTGCAATGGGTTCAATCTGAAGAACCACTATGACAGGGAAACGCCTTGTGATCAGGACTTTTTGCGCAAACTTGCCAAGGGTACGGATGCTGAAAAGTTAACGCAGTGGTTTAATAATGATGTTGCGCGAATTTTTCGTTCACAGCGAGCATTAGACAAAGATGGCATTTACATAGGAGATGCTTCCTATCTTTTTGTTCCAGACAACCCTAAATATGAGGGCTCCAAACGCTTACTTTTTGATGAGAACAACCATCCTGTCAGTCAGAAAGATTTGGAGAAAATGTCTGATGTTCGTAAAGTAAAATGTCAATGGAAACGCTGTTATAAAATAGTCACACTGTTACATACAAACGCAAATCAGGAGTTTTTCTATCTCATAGGAGTTAAGATTGTTTCCGGCGAAGCCCATGAATGTCCGTTGCTATATGAGCTGGTAAAAGAGTTTGTTGATGCAGTAGGAAAAGATGTAATCAAGAAATTGATTCTTGACCGCGGCTTTCTGGATGGAGAAAAAATAGCACGATGCAAAAAGGAGTATGGCATTAATGTACTTATACCGATGCGTAAGAATATGGAGATATATACCGATGCAATGGCGCTCTTTAGACGACCTGATGTTAAGTGGGTGGCTTACGAAGAACCACAGAGAGAAACAACTATGCCTGTGCGTTTGAAACCTATCGCAATCAGAAAGCGGGAACAAAAGAGACAGGAAACATTGAAAGCGCGTAAACAAGAACAGCCATCTACACCACCAGATATGGTCATGGTAAAGAAGGAAGCTGCGGCTATTGGAGAATTTACAAGTTGGACTACATGCACTGTACCATTGACAGTCATTGCCAATCGTGAACTTTACGCTGATGGGCACGAAGAAATATGGTTGCTCCTTAGTACTGAACAAATTTCAGATCCCACAGTTGCAGCAAAAGAATACCATTTACGCACGACAATAGAAGAGAGATACCGACAACTGAAGTGTTTTAGTGATCTCGCAAAATTTACTTCCCGCTCTTTATCTCTTGTTACAAATCACATCATCTTTACTATCATGGCATACAACCTACTTCAACTGTATCTTCTGCGCAAAAAAGGCGAAGAGTTAATCAGAAAAACACCTTTAAGCATACGACAAGAACTGCTACCTGCAGACAATCACATAATAATCTTTAGAGAAAATTACTATGCATTATTTACATCTCTGGAATTGATTCAATTGATGACCATCGGGATAAGTGATGAAGCACGCAAAAAAATTGGCGAAAAGTGCCAGCGTATGCGCCATGAGCTACCTGGTTTGATGAGTAAGCCTCGCTCTCCATAAGCAATCTTCAAACAAAGACTTCAGAAAACAAACATCAAAGACCTCATTTGTCCAGTCATAAATCTGCCTGAGCATAAATTCCAGTTGATCGTTCCATTCCTCGCACAAATCAGAAACAATATCCATCTATTTAGTTTGAAATGGCACCGTACCTCTTACTACATAAAAGAGCAATTCCATCCGATTTAGTTTGATCTCAGTAGTACAACCGGCTCAAAAGGTTAATTTAGTGTCTGAACCGCAGTTTAGGTTTGATTATTGATTTGACTTTTCCATTAGTATATCTTTAAGATACACATGATAAACACTTTTATCGCGGATTTTGATGGTTTTCAGTGGGATGCTGGTAACCGAAATAAAAACTTTGAAAAACATGGTGTTACCATTGAAGAAATCGAAGAAGTTTTTTTGAATTCACCATTGTTTTTCTTTGAAGATGTAAAGCACTCTACTATCGAGAAACGAACTCTTTCATTAGGCAAAACTTTTGAAGAAAGATGCCTCTCCATAACTTTTACAACAAGGGACAGAAGAATTCGTGTTATATCTGCAAGAGACATGTCAAAAAAGGAACGGAAAACATATGAAGAAAATGCTAAAGAAAATACCACAATTTAAAGATGAAGACACCGAACGAGAGTTCTGGGCAAAAGCTGACACGGCAGAATATTTTGATATGTCAAAACCTAAGCGCGTAATATTACCAAATCTTAAGCCATCCACAGAAAAGATATCGCTGAGACTTCCAGTCAATTTATTGTACAGAATAAAATCAATAGCTAATACAAAAGACATTCCTTATCAATCATACATGAAACTAATACTATCTGATAAGATTGAAGAAATGTTTAACCATCACATGGATGCCTCCACCAACCATGGTGTCGGTAGAAAAGCAGGCAGGGTATAATTGCAACACAAAACGCCATGTTGGTTCAAGGCGAAAAACCGCCCTTCACGCAAATTGCCAAATTGGTACTTGTAGTACTCAGCGGAAAATGATGATTTTTCTAAACGCGTTGCTTTTTAAAAGTTTCTTCTAACGCAAAGTTTGGGATAAAAATGGAATGAAGAATTGCCCATATTTGAGAAGAAAAGGCGGCGGTCAACTTTCACCCCTGAATTGGCAATATAAAATCAACAACAAAAGGAGATGCAGTGAACAAGTATAAAATAGCACCAACTTACTCCCCCTTGTGGAAAAAACTTTACGCTATGGTACATAAATTTGTCCAGACCGAACCGTGGAAATTGTTCAAGGACGAGGATGTATTCATTGTTCAAAGCCCTCGCGATGGTCAGATGTATTTGTGCTGTGTTATGGGCAACGGTAGTAAGGAGTTCGGTCTCAACGCCTTTCGTGGAGCACAGGGTATGAGAAATTTTAAGAAAATGGTCACACACTACGGAGACGGTCAGCCCGAAAAAAGTCTTAGGTATGAACTTGATTTGCTCTCATTCTCTCTTGCACCACGCGATTTTATGGAGAAGAACGACCTTAAGGTGACCAAGAAGCTGCTACTCTCTTATCCCGGAGGTAAATGGCCACTGTTCCGCAGCTATAAACCTCATTACTTTCCATGGTTCCTCACCGAAAATGAAATTGAATCGCTATATGATTGCCTCGAACAGACTCTTTCCCTTTTTAATGAAGGCGAAGATATTATTGACCATATTCGGGACACTGCACATGGAGAAATGCTCATTCGCTGCAAAGAAGACGATAAATGGGTTTCCCGAAAGGTTCATATCGGTTATCCCGCGAAGGAAGAAACTCCTGAAATCATTTTGGACGATGTTACAATGCAGCGTCTGTTAAATTTGCCTAGCTCCGGACTGAAGGAGGAAATCGATCTGGTTCACCTGCCCGGAACAATAAACGACCACGAACCCCCCTACTTTGGACTTTTTTTAATGGGGGTCAATGAGAAGCAATTTGCGAATCAGTACGGCCTATTTCCACCTTTCACCGACTACCTCAAAGAGTCGTGTGATAAAGTTTTGCAATCGTTTCTGTCAAAAGGAGCAAAGCCACGAATGATCCAATTGAAAAATGATTCAGCCTTCGCTGATGTTTTTGAAGGCATTGCCAAACAAGTAGATATAAGATTTGAGCGAATTGACGAACTTCCGTATATAACGGACTTTCTGTATAGCATGGAAGAGGCCATGTCAAATGGTAGCCTTCCAATGTCCCCGTAATAGGGACAACATGAACAACTGTATGCAAATGGTACGCAACCAGTAAACCGCCGCCGAAGAAATAGGCTTTTGAGCGTCTTACAAGGGGAGGAAAGGGGGGAGTTGTCAACCTTCCCGAAGTAAGAAAATAATTGCGAAACAAGTAGATTAATGGTTATATGTAAAGAGTAGATGGTTTGACAGCAGCTTTGATGTTCTGTAACATATCTTTAGGTGCAATATTTTGGCCCAAAACCAAGAGCGCGCTCAAAGCAATAATACAAAAGAGAACTAATACCATGCCGCACAAGAAGAAAACGGCGCGTCCTGCGCCTAAAAGCGAAATGTAAATGCAGCATATCTAACATTTAGTATAGGGGGTCTAATGAAAATCATGGGATTGCGATGCGGAAGTAGTGAATTTGCCTATGCAATTTTGTCAGGAACTAAAGATGTTCCGATTGTCGAAAAATCAGAGCGTATTTGTTTTCCTGATGGATATTCAAAAGCTCATAGCCTAAAATGGTTCTATCAAGAACTAAGTGATAAAGTTACTCTTGCAGCTCCTCGTGCTATTACTTTAAAAGGTGCGGAAGCATTGGCAAATCGTAATGCTGCATTTGTAGAAAGAATCGAGTATGAGACAATAGCATTTCTTGTCGCCGCGGATCACGGAATAAAGAGAGTATCTAAAAAAGTTAAATCTACTATTGCAAAAAACATGGGATTCAAGGGTAAGGGTAAATATTTGGCCACGAAACTTGACACATCAAAGATACAAGATTTCGATAAAATGTGTGTTATTGTTCAAGAAGCACTACTTGCTGCATGGAGCGAATTAAACTAAATGGCTATTTCATTTGACTTCCAAAAAAGGCTTGGCTCCGGCTAATTCGGAGAGGTGTGGAAAGCACGCGATATTGGATTAGATTCAATCTGTGCTCTCAAATGTATTCCTCAGGCAAAAATTATAAATCAAGCAAATTTCTTCCAAGAAGCCCAAGTTCTTAAGCAGGCAGAACATGCAAGCATTGTTAAAGTTTTAGAAACAGGTTCGTTTCCAGATGGTCGAATCTACATTGCTATGGAGTATTTAGAAAAAGGTAGCCTTGAAGACGAAGTCAGTGGTGCATTTGTACATTTAAGTCGTGCTAAAAAAGTGATGGTAGATGTATTGCGTGCATTGCAATTTGCTCATTCTAAGAATATCGTTCATAGGGATATCAAGCCTGCCAATATTTTGATAGGTAATTGCGGCGAAGGTAAACTTTCTGATTTTGGATTAGCATTACCAGATTTTAATACGCTTGACTTAAATTTAATAAAGCAAAACTACCAATACTTTCCACATTTAGCACCAGAGGTTAATTCCTTTAGTGACTATACAAAGCTTTCCGATATTTATTCTTGTGGGATTACGCTTTATCGATTAGTTAATGGTGATAGCTATTTTTCCAAGATGGATATTGCAGATATGCGAGAACTATCTAGAAAAGGTAAGTTTCCAGACAGACAATTGTACAGAGAATTTGTTCCACGACCTATGAAAGCAATTATTAATAAAGCGATGTCTGTTAACCCTTCGAGCAGATTTCAATCAGCAGAAGAAATGCGTAGAGCATTAGAGAAGGTGATAAAAAATTTAATGAAAGAACGAAAACAATTACGATTACAAGGCTTCGATTATTCCTCGCCCGGGTTTTATTTTATAACCATCTGTACCAAAAACCGTATGTGTGTTTTCGGTGAGATTACAGAGAACGAAATGGTTTTAAATGAACAGGGAATAATAGTAAAACAAAAATGGGAATGGTTGCATTCGCAATATTCGTATTTGGCAATTGATGAATTTGTTATTATGCCGAATCATGTTCACGGTATTGTTCAAATTATGCCCCCCGTAGGGAACGGTCGCGACCGTTCCCTACGGGGGGATTCAATACGGGAATACGGGAGAATAAAACCGATACCGGAATTAATGGGTGCGTTTAAAACCACATCTTCAAAATTAATACATATTGCTGGCAATGAATTGTTTCAATGGCAAAAATCATACTACGATCATATTATCAGGGATGGAAATGACCTTTACCGTATTCGGGAATATATTGTGAATAATCCAAAAATGTGGAAAGAAGATGATTGGTTCGAGGAAGAAATAGCCATCATCATTGAAGGAAGCATCAATGGACAATAACCAATCCTCCTTCATTCTATTCAAAACCGAAGATGAACAAATATCGGTCGATGTCCGCTTTGAAGACGAAACTGTCTGGCTTTCGCAGGAACAGATGGCAAATCTTTTCGGAAAGGCAAAATCAACCATCAATGAACATGTCAAAAACATCTTCAGCGAGGGTGAACTTGATGAAAAAGTGGGGCTGTTCGGAAATTCCGAATAACCACTCAGCATGGCGCGATAGCCGGAAAAACCCAAGAAGTAGATGTGAATGGCTATAATCTCGATGTGATTATATCGGTGGGCTACAGGGTCAAATCATTACGGGGCACTCAGTTTCGCATATGGGCTACCAAGCGGCTTAATGAATCCTAAATTCCGCAGTTGGCTATTGCCGAAAACAATAACTCACCCACCTTGCCTCCCTCTCTTTAGCAGCTATTTCAATAGCCTAAGAGAGGGATGATACTTGATATGCAAACAGCCCATCTCTTTTTAAGAGAGAGGGCGCGCCCAAAGGGCGGGGGTGAGTTTTTTAACAAAAAGGTTCACCCATTGGGTGAATATACTGTTTCGTCGTAACATTAATATTTTTAAAGAGTTAACTTATCTTTCTTAGTTTCAACTGCGGAATTTAGGATGAATATATCCGCAAAGGTTTCACTATGGATGATGAACGCCTGAAAAATCTGGGCGGCGGCGGGTACTGGACAGAACTGCTGCAAAGAATCCGCGACATTCGGGCATCCGAGAAGGTGTTTTATCGTCAGGTATTGAATAAGTTGGGATTACCCCGTCTCTCTAATAAGCTTTTCTTGGGAAGATTTTCTATCCCTTTCGTCCTTTCATTGTAGATAAATTCCACCCCCTTTTGTAATTAAAGTGAGTGGAAATAAGTTTGGGTTGAGCCTCACCCAATTTTCTCTGGAGATATCCCCCATATTTCCCGGGCGTATTCGCTTACCGTTCTGTCACTTGAGAATCTTGCAAGACGGGCTACATTGAGAATCGAACTTGTCACCCAAGCATCTCTGTTCTGATAAAACGAATCCGCCCTGAATTGGGCATCCATGTACGAACGGAAATCGGCAAAAATTAGGTAATGGTCAATACCAAGCAGGGAATCAACAATCGGTTTAAACAGCCCCTTGTCTCCGCCGGAAAAACGGCCTGAAGCTATGTCTTCAATTACATCCCTTAATTCAATATCAGACTCATATACCGCAATTGGTGAATATCCCCAAGCCTTTTTCTCTGTAACCTCCTCGGCCGTTAGTCCGAATAGGAAAAAATTGTCCTTTCCAACACACTCCCTTATCTCCACATTAGCACCGTCAAGCGTCCCTATTGTCAAGGCACCATTTAGAGAAAGCTTCATGTTTCCTGTTCCAGAAGCCTCTGTTCCGGCTGTTGAAATCTGCTCCGATAGATCAGCCGCAGGAATAATCTTTTCGGCGAGCGATACGCTATAATTCGGCAGAAAGAGCACTTTGAGATTATCACCAATAGCAACATCATTATTTACAACTTCGCCAACATTATTTATAAGCTTAATAATCAGCTTTGCCATATAATATGCCGGCGCTGCCTTTGCACTAAAGATTACCGTTCGCGGAACCAGTTTTTCACCATTTTTGAGCCTTCTGTACCGTGCAATTACCTGTAGAATATTGAGCAACTGTCTCTTATACTCGTGTAGTCTCTTAATCTGCGCGGTAAGTAAAGAATTCTTATTAATGGAGACTCCAAGATTATCCTCTATATATTTAGCGAGTCGCTCCTTATTTGCAGTTTTCACCTCAACCCATGCCTTCCTAAAGGAGCTATTCTTTGCGAGTGGCTCAAGTTTTTTAAGCTCCCCGAGATCTGTTAACCAATTACTACCTATATGACTTGTAATAAGCGCTGCAAGACCAGCATTACAGTTGTTAAGCCATCTGCGGGGAGTAATCCCGTTAGTCTTATTGTTAAACCGCTCAGGATACATCAAAAAGAAGTCCGGCAAAACATGCAACTTGAGCAGTTCTGTGTGAAGTTTTGCCACACCATTAATCGAATGGCTCCCAATAACGGCAAGATGTGCCATCCTAACAAACTTCTCACCAGCCTCTTCTATTATGGATAATCTCTGAACCATGTCTTCTCTATTAGGGTATTTTGACCGAACGGTTTCGAGGAAGCGGTAATTTATTTCATAAATTATCTCAACATGCCGCGGAAGTAAACGCTGCATAAGCGAAACCGGCCATTTTTCAAGAGCCTCCGGCATGAGTGTGTGATTTGTATAACCGAATGTTTTTACACAAATATCCCATGCAATATCCCAACCCAACCCCTCTTCGTCAATAAAAAGACGCATTAATTCAGCAACAGCAATGCTCGGATGCGTATCGTTCATCTGAATAGCTACTTTATCTGAAAAAAGCTTGAAATCGCTGTGGTGTTTACGATAACGACGGATAATATCCTGCAAAGATGCCGATACCAGAAAATACTCCTGCTTTAAACGCAACTCCCGTCCCTGAGATATATTGTCGTTGGGATAAAGCACCCTCGAAAGTGTTTCACTTAACGCGCTCTCTTCAACCGCACGCAAGTAACCCCCAGTCTGAAACTCAGACAGATTAAAAGACTCTATCGCCATCGCCTTCCACAAACTCAGCGTGTTTACGGTGTTGTTTCCGTAGCCCGGAATGGGCATATCGTAAGGCATAGCAAGCACATCAACGGTATCAACCCAACGGGTTTTTTCCTTTCCACTCTCTATAGCCACAACCGTTCTGCCGCCAAACTTAACACGAAAGGTATTCTCCGGTCTCTCGGTTTGCCACGGATTACCAGTCCTCAGCCACTCATCCGGCTCCTCTACCTGATAGCCGTTCTTGATACGCTGATGAAAAATTCCAAAGTCGTACCTAATACCGCAACCATAAGCAGGATATCCAAGCGTGGCAAGAGAGTCGAGAAAGCAAGCAGCAAGCCTGCCAAGACCACCATTTCCAAGACCTGCATCGGCTTCAAGCTCTTCAAGTGCATCAATAGAGAAACCAGCTTCAGACAAAACTGTATCACACTCTTTATATAGGCCAAGATTCATGAGACTATTTCCGAGCGTCCGCCCCATGAGAAATTCCATGGAGAGATAATAGACTCTTTTTACATCGCGGTCATAATAAGCTCTCTGAGTTGTGATCCATTTATCAATGATCTTATCTCTCACTGCCAAAGCGATAGCCTGATACGCATGCGAAGCAGTTACATTGTACTGGTCTTTTGCGAGGCTATACTTCAAATGGTAAGAAAAAGCCTCTCTTAAACCCATTACACTATTTTCGTCCTGTTTTAACTCTTTCTTTTTCGTGGTTACTTTTTTTGTCTTCACGATCAATTCCTTGTCTCTCTTTTTCATAAGTTTCGTATTCTCCCTAAAAATGTGCCCCTGAAATATACCATATTCTGGAATACAGTATTTAGCGTTAAAAGAATATTGTTATCTTCATGTTTGATAATGGATGATACTTCCGATGAATCTTTGATGGAAAACTTTACCATAAGCGGAAACAACGCTGTAATAACCAAGCTATTTAACCGCCATTACAGAACATTTAAAAAAACAGCCTATTTCATTCTTAGGTCAGATAACGACGCTGCAGATGCAGCACAGGAATGCTTTATAAGGATAGCAAGAGGACGGAATGGCTATAAAAAAGATTTCCCGTTCAAATCGTGGGCATATAGCATACTTAAAAACTGCTGCATCGATCTCATAAGATCAAAAAAAAGCAGAGGTAATCAAGTAAGTATTGAAGAAGCCGTTTCGATTGAATCGGGATCGGATAGAACTCCAGAAACAGTAAACATGTGGAATCTCTATCAGACAGAAATAAAAAAATTATCCGCGACAGATCGGATGATTTTATCCCTCCGGCTTCATAATTCCTTAAGCTTCAAGGAAATAGCAGAAATAGCCAATTTAACAGAAGATGCGGCAAGAAAGAGAGCATACAGGGCACTTACCCTACTAAGAGAGAGGATATTAAAGTGAGCTGTCCCATTTTCATAATCTCATCCGTATTACTTTATGTAACAATAGGGGTAAGCTATGAACTGCAATAAATGTAATGATATCTCTCTTTCTTTATCGTTTAATGAAGAATGTAACGAAACTCTTTTCGCTGAGTTTGCAAACCATATCGCGAAATGTCCAGAATGCAAAACCCAACATGAAGCTAATATGCAAATAGTTTCCCTAATACAAGAGGATGTGACTCAGCCGAACTCAGCCTATCCTCTTTTGAGAATAGCAGCTGTATTAATTACTACTATTACTGCAGCCATTGCTTTTATCATATTGACACGCAGCATAAGCGTCACTGATGAATGGGCATTTGTGGGATTAGATGCCGCCAATTCCAGATCTTTACCAAATTTAAAAGTGATCCCCACAGAAATGGCATGGCGTCACCAACTGCACAACAGCGGAGGTTATGCCAAACCGCTTGTCCGTAAAGACATCGTAATTGTTACCGTTAGAGAGATGCAAAGCGGCTCAACCTTCATAGAAGCATACGAAACCACTTCAGGCGAGTTAAGATGGAAAGTTCCCTTTAATGCCGGTACCCCAAACAAAACGAAAGGCTTTCAAGATAGGTTTATCAGGGGCAATAAACTCTATATATCAAATGGAGAAAACTGTGCTATTCACGATTTCGCCACCGGCAAAACAGTAGGAATTCTTAATTCCCCTATGGAAGCGGTTGGATGGGGATACTTGTCAGCAGACAATCAGGGTAATATTGTTGGCGCTTCAGCTGACGGTAAAAAACTTTTTCTTTTGAGTAGTAAAAACCATTCTGTCAAATGGGTTATTGACGCAAACATTTCAGCAGGGCAACCGGCAATTGCAAAAAATAGTGTCTATTACTGTACAGATGATCACAACTTAATATCGACTGACATCAAAACAGGGCTTGTTTTGTGGCGCAAAAAAATTAGTGCGGCTGGAACAGTTTCTAAAATTATCGTCAATAGGGAAAGTGGTATCGCACTAACCGACCTGAACGAAACTTTTTCATTTAACACAAGGAACGGCAACATAAAGTGGGACAAAGAGATTTCCGGCATTTACAACAGCGGAATTGCGCTTGGGCAGGACACTATATACATCGATGGAGGTAAAAGATCTATCTCACTTCTGACCGGAACAGAGAATCTTAGACACATTACAAACACACAAGTTTCCTGTTCCCCCCCTCTTTTGGCAGGTAAAGAACTGATAGAATCTTCTAAACTTAGTTCGGTAGTAGCGGCATGTGAAGGTATAATTATGGCGGGAAAACAGTTTTTTACAGTTTCAGGGGGACACTTAATTGCCTTTAACGCCGATGCAATAAAACAATAAACCCCAGCTTTCATTTATTAAATCGGCTAAGGCCGAAATAAGACTCTGTATTCGTCAAAGATATCCGCAAAAAGCGTATATCTTTTCGATACAGAGTCTAAAAACCAGGGTTAAATTAGGAGTAGAAAAATTCTGCCGTTTAATTATACAGATTTCTTATAATCGGCACCTGCACGGAACTTTACGACGCGTGAAGCCTTAATGGTAATTGGTTTTCCGGTTTGCGGATTGCGTCCCTTGCGAGCTTTACGCTGAGCAACAGTAAACGAACCAAAACCAATAAGCTGAACACCTTTCTTTGTATTCTTCTTGATATTAAGAAGAACTGAGTTTACAGCCTTTTCCGCAACTGCCTTTGACAACTTAAGATCCTTTGAAACCGCTTCTACGAGTTCACCCTTGTTCATACATCCCTCCAAAATAAAGGTAAAAACTTTTGCATAACCGCCACTCCCACTGTGAGAGCAGCTCCTGTTTCAATATAGGAGCTTGTCACACGATAACGCAAGAGAATTCAGTAAATTCAAGCCTTCCAGCCTCCCACTACCACAGAATCAGCCACCAATAAACTTCTCCTGCCTTGTCGAAGAGGTTAACCATACTGTGCCAAGAAATTACAGAAATTTGTATATTTTATCTGTTCAAAACAGAGTTTAAATGCTAAGGAGGCATAGCAAATGTTTTATTTCGATCCCATGTACTTGGCTTTTGCCGCACCAGGATTATTGCTGGCATTGTATGCTACATTCAAGACAAAGAGCGTTTTTTCAAAATATTCAGAGGTCTTTTCAAGAAAAGGGCTAACTGGCGCGCAGGCGGCCAAAAGGCTATTAGATTCAGCCGGAATCCATAATGTACAGATTGAGGAAACAGGCGGTTTCCTTTCGGACCACTACGATCCTTCCTCAAAAACCTTGAGGCTTTCGCCCGATGTTTATAGGAAATCAAGCCTATCAGCCATCGGTGTCGCTTGTCACGAAGCTGGGCATGCGCTGCAACACGCCCAGGAGTACTACTGGCTTGGACTCCGGTCTTCTCTCGTGCCAATTACACATATTGGCAGCACCTTTTCCTATATTGTCATTACTCTTGGCTTCCTGCTTTCTTCTCAATCATTTATTCTTATTGGTGCGGTACTTTTTAGCGCTGCCGTACTATTCTCTCTTGTAACACTCCCTGTTGAATACGATGCAACAAAAAGAGCCAAGGCGCTAATGGTTGATTCGGGGGTTGTAAATATTAGTGAAGCGGAGGGGGCAGGCGCTGTTCTCGATGCCGCTTTCCTTACATATGTTGCATCAGCCGTAAGCTCACTGTTAACATTGGCATATTATTTAATTCGCGCAGGAGTTTTTGGAAGACGCAACGATTAAATCTTCAGGACAGCAATAAAAAGCATAACATAGAATAGCGGGACACGGCATAAAAACCAAACCCACTTGGATAACTTAAGAGCGGCGTAAGCAGTTAAAGATGAATGCAAAAGAAGCCATATGCCCATGTCTCGGGAAAGTGTATTGAGCATGCCCATGAATAAAGAGGTGTCTATGCCACGCGTTGCCTCAAGGTTTGCAACAAATCCTGGCATATATTTCTCCATCATGACGGTAAGAAGCGGTCTTTTAAGGATATGATAGGAAAACAGAAAAGCGGCGGCAAAAAAGGTGTTGAGTATTGGTGTCTGAAGTTTGAAGTAGATGTCGTTATTTAGCTTAAACGACAAAAAACCAAAAAAGAGAGCAAAGCAGACAGCCATAACACTTAGAAAGTCTATTGCTCCATACATTATTAGCGTAAAAGCAAGTTCAAGAACGGCCATTGCTGTCGCACCGATTATAGCAGCCTTTTTAGAAGAAAAAGAATCTATCAAGACAAATAAGAGCGCCGGTAGTAATCCAAAGTAAAGAAAAGAGGAGTCCACAGCTTACATTTTCCGTTCTACTGAAGCGATGGTTTTCAGGATTATTGTTTTGTCTTCCTGATTAACAGATAAATCGAGACTCCTTTCCATTGCCTCTACACCTTCCTCCTTCTTGCCCAACATAGCAAGTCCGAGTCCGAGATTGAACCAAGACACCGAATTTAATGGTTCGTTGATTATAGAATGGGCAAAATAGCCAAGCGCATCGTCAACTGCCCCTTTCTTAACGAGTATCTGCCCAATTCCGAAGGTACACTCAGGGTCGTTTGGTCGCAGTGAAACACATTCGTTAAAGTGAATTAGCGCAGTGTCGTTATCGCCACGGTCATTGAACATTATTAATGCAAGATTGAAATGGGCGGAATAGTAATGGGGAGAAAATTCAACAAGATCCCTGTAAAGCGAAATGCCTTTATCAATATCACCGCTCTTATAAGCAGCCTGTGCCTCTTTAAGTTTTCCGGCAGATTCCAACAGCCTGCTCTCATGATTAGGATCCTTCCGCGTAGCAATCCACTCCTCACCAAATATGAAGAGTTTTCTGTATTCATCGTGCGAAATATCCAGCAACACAGATTCCTTGGCCCGAAGCTGTAGTTCCCGGTCCATTAACGCTATAATCTTAGCCAATTTTGCATACCCGAATACAATGTAGTTTGGTTTGGTTTCATCTATGGACAATTTAGAAACATCATGCACCATTTTTAACGCAATTACATATCGCTCTTTTGCATAATCCTCTGAGAAAATACTTACAATCAACCCCTTTGATCGGTCTGTGTAGAGAGCATAACCATCGTAATGGAGGCGTGCCATACACTTCACACAAGAGAAAACATTAAGTTCTCCATCAAAAAGCATTTGCTTAAGAGTGCTGTCCTCCACAACATCGATAACCGTTATCGCACCATATGACCCTTTGTGTCCACACGCAGGACAGGTGATCGCCACATCTTCTTTACAACACGCCATAATAGCCCTAAATTATTTATTTTACTTTCTACTATACATTAGCGGCGGATTCTTCATCTGGATGAAGAGACAACAGGTAGTCGAGACCAGTTACCTGAAACAGTTCAGTTATACGCTTGTTGCAACCAAAAAGTCTAAAAAAACCGCCCTTGCCATTAAACCTTTTTGTAAGATTTGCCAAAAACGAAGCTCCAGAGCTATCTATAAACTCAAGACAGGTGCAATCTACAATAACTTTTAGCTCCTGCTGGTTTTCCATTTCCTGAAAGGCAAACTTTATTGGAAGAAGCTTTTCCACTGTAAGCATCCCATAGATACCACACAGAGTATAATTCGGCTTCCTGACCTTTTCTAACCTGGTGTCCCCTTTATTAACTATCCCCGCTTTTATTTGCTCCTTTAATTCGTCCTTAAGTATGTGACGAAGAAAATCCACTTCTGGAATCATTCCCGCTTTTTCAAGCACAATCCTTAGCTGTTTTCTCAATTCCGGTGTACGATCGGCACTAACCAAACGCAAAAGCGGATAAGCATCCTTTGCTGCCAATCCTATTTCTCCAATTGTCCATACAGCACTTACGCGCATTGGCAATTTATCAACCTGCGTAATCATGCTCTCCAAAACTGAAACAAATGTAAGATCCCCAAATGCCACAAGGGCCTTAGCTGCATTTGCTCTAATCCGTGCAATCGGATCGGCCTTAAATCGCTGTACAACTCTAAGAAAAAGCCGATTATTTAGTTTCTCAAGAGCCTCAAGCGCATTTGCCCTAACCCTATTGTCGGGATCATCCAGAAAACGGGCAATCGATTCTGGCGCCCGCTGACCGGCAATTGGTCCGATATGACGCACAAGTGTCGCCCTGATGCGGCTATCTGGTGTTTTACCATGTCGTTTTAATATCTCTTGAGCCTTATCGGTTCCAATGAAGTGGCGCAGAGTCATCAGTGTGTCCACAACAACTCCGTTATCCAGCTCTTCGAGCCTGTCACACAGTTGCCGGACAAAGTCTGGTTGAAATTTCTTAATAATCGCCACTGCTGCAAAAAAAGCCTCTCTATCCATAGAGCGGGGAGCAGTAAGCAGGTGGGACCGTGAAATGGAAACCGCAGTGGAGAGAGCAAGCGATGAGACATCGGACTCTGTGGAGGTAATATTTCTCGCAAGTGCTGGCAAGAGTCCCGACTCACCGCTCTTAGCTGCAAGCTGCAATCCAAGAAAAAGTTTATCGTTCTCAGTGGAGGAAAGTAATGTTAATATCCGTTTATCAGCCATAACGCTAATATGAAGATAATTTATTTCGGATGTTTATCGCTTATCAATTGAAGGCAACTCAATTGAAGAGAGTCCCTTTCTAACAAGACGGGGCGTTATCGTGATCACAGTTTCTGTGCTTCTGTTTTCACTTGTTTTTACAGAAAAAAGGCGGCCAACAAAGGGAATACTGCCGAGTAATGGAATTTTTCGCTCAATTTTTACAACCCGCTTCGATAGAATTCCCGCAAGAGCCAGCATTTCGTCGGACTGTAAATTGACTTTTGTAGATATGGATTTTTCAGCAATAGCCGGATACTCCCTCACACTGTTTATCCAATCGATTTCGCTTATTGCACATTCAATGGAGAGGCGCATTTTTCCGTTAGCATTAATAATTTCAGGAAAGATTTTTAATTTTATTCCGTAAGATTTCCACTCCACTCCCGCTTTTTCTGTTGTCGAATAGGGAATTGGCAATTCGCCTCCGGCAAGAAAAACAGCCGTATCGCCTGATCGGCAGACGAGTCGTGGCCGAGCAAGAATTGAGCCCTTTCCGCTTTCTATCATCAGTTTTATTCTCGCCATTACCGGAGAAAGCCTCGCAACAGGACCAAGCACATATGCAGGACCCGGATAAAGGTTGTCTGGAATTTTTTTTTCGCCAACAACAATTTCATTTGATGCGCTAACTACCTTGCCATACGATACGCCATCCGAAAAGTTTGCGTCTGTGGTGGTTGCCGCGACCCAATCGATGCCAAGACGGGAATCGTTAGAGACCATAACTTCAACTATTTCCACATCAAACTGAACCATTGAATCCGCCCGGCTATCTCTTGTCATATTAATAATTTCCGGATACCGTTCGCCTATCAGTCTGACCCTTTTGTCCTCTTCTTCGCCTGATATTATTCCCTGCAGCGAAACCTGACTCCCACTTCTTCGCAAAGATAATGAAGGATAGCCGGCGATTAAGGCGGATGCTTCAATGTGAAGAAGCTCTGTTTCTCTTCCCGAAACCCTAACTGTCCACCCTTCACGCCTGCCATCTTTAAAACTGACTGTTAGAGAAACCTCTCCGGCTGAAACTCCCGATATAACCATCTGACTGTTATCTGCTGTCAATACACCCCGCGCCACTTTACCCTGTCCCGCTATTGTAATTTGTGTGGCACCTGGAACGGGGATGGTACGCTGCTCGCCAATATACAGATCAACCGATTGACAATACAGACAAAGCGATAAGAGAAAGATTAAAATCACCTTACTTTACCCCACAATCCCTTAGCAGTATTACCATTTCTCCCACTAACAACCACCAGAAGATGAACGGTTCTACTGCCAGAAAAATCGTCTCGTACAACTATTGAGTAGTCGGTATGACCACTTAACACATCGGGTACAACAATATCGTTTTCGCCAATTAAAATTCCGCCTCCCGATAATTCTATCGATATTTTTGTACCACCGCAAAGAGGAAGACCTGTTTCATCACTCACTGTGTAATTGATTACACATTCCCCTCCAATAGGAAGGTTGAAGGTGTCTGAACCAGTGGCAAAATGTGCCGTTATTGTTGGTTTGCCACTAAGAATAAATCGTGCCGATGAAGTGATTAACAGTCCATCGCCGTTAAAAGTTGAGGCCACAACTGTGCCATTTGAGGAGTCGCACCAAGGCGGATATAATAGAAGAACAGCCTTTAAGCTGCCTAACGAATCAGAGAATCCTCCCGCACCAATAAGGCCAACCGAGGCTGCCAAGTGCACCATTTGTCCCGTCGATGGATTTCCATATTTATCCGCGAGATACAAGATCACACCAACAGCTTCAGTTGATGATTTGGGAATATTGATTTTGTCTAATACTATGGAAAAGCGCTCCGAAGTGGGGGCGCCACCGCAAACAAGTAGTGGAACAGCCCTTGAAACCACCAACGGTTCACCTACTCTTTCGTAATAAACTGCCGTAATCGAAACAGCTCCGGAAACTCTGCCGCTAACAACTGAACATGAAACCTTTCCACCCCGCACAGAATCCCGATCGTTAACAAGCTGCGCAACAGAATCGGCAGATGAGAGAATGAAGCGAATATTGTAGCCATCTATTATTTCATTGCCCGCTGAATCGGAAACGGCAAATTCAACTGTTGCTTTTTCGGCGCCCCCAACTCCACGCACAGAAAGATTTGTGGGGGTGCACCGGCTAATAGTAATACTGTATGGCCTTCCGGTTAAACCGCCGCTATTGGCCACATTTGTGCTATCGAGAAAATTATATCCACTGCGTTCAGCTGGTTCAACTATTCTGCCACATGCAAAAAATACTGAAATTAGAAAAAGAGGTGATAAGGCCTTAATCATAGACTATTCGAGGTGTTTCATTGCTCTGTGGTCTTTTTTTACGGGTTACAGCCTCTCTTTCCACCGATTTTATATTACCAAAGTCGATACCAGGGGTTTCTGGAGGAAGAGCTGTGTCGCTATTGCACCGGAGAGTAAAACGGAGCCGCCCGACATCAGAGGCAAAAGCGAGAAGTTCTGCCTCTTCTGGTGATACTCTCAAAGTAGCAATAGATGTTGATCGGGAAAAAGCAAGTACGGGTATATTCTGGAGAAGTGTTCGCGTAACTTTTCCATTACCGTTAGGAAGCGAATAGGTTGTAAGAATATCGATAAAATTTCCAGCTCTGAATATACCGGAAACACCCTCTTCCTCTCCTACTTTTACAGTAAACGCTCTTTCGCCCTTGTTAAGTTTTCCCGAAAGGCCTGTTTCATAGAGAGGGAATGTTGTGCAATTCCATAATATTGGCTGTCCTTTCGGGATTGGAACAGCTGCAACAACCCTTCCAAGCTCGAGGGCATGTTTTAGCATAACTGCTTTGGCAGGAACGAAAACATCAGGCATTTCTACAACATGATATCTGTTACTGGAAATGGAATCACCAGGATTAATATCAATGGTGGCAACAAGAATTTTTTGTTTTGTTTCTATTTTTTTTGATAGCTTTCGGGAATCGGAATACATAATTATTGCACCAACAATGCCAACAATAGCTGACACAACTATAACTATACGCCTGTCCTTAATTGATGGCATAACCTATCCCTATTCTGTGCCCGCCGGAAAAAAAGGCGGCATCACTTGAAACAAGTGCATAATCGATGTATAAACCCTTTAATAAAAATGAGAGACCAAAAGAAAAGGCAGTGTTGGCAGAAAAATTAGCCATACTGATTGCGGAGCGCAGTTGTATAAAGCGACTCAAAGACCATTCGACACCTGCCACAGATTCAAGACTTTTAGACACATTGGATTTGCGCATTAGCGGCAATCCAAACTCAAGATAGAAAGCTGAACTATTCTTGCTTCCACTGTATGTAACCCCCACCCTTCCTTCAGTAGGTAACTCCTCTCGAACATCGGCTCGAAATAAACCAGTTTGAAGTACATTCCGAATTAGACAACCAATAGAGACATTCCCTAATATGTTTGGTATGGAGAGACCAAAATCGGAACTCGCTCCCTGCATTTGGAAATCGTGGCTTCCCACTTTTATCCATTTTATTGCAATAGCAGTATAAAGACTTTCTATTGGTTCGAACTGGAAAACTGCGGTTGCTACAAAGTCGCTAACATCAATTTTTGAGTCAAGCTTGTAAGCGATAGTATCTGCATCACTTATTGAGTCGAGAGAGGTAATCTCAACTTCGCTTCCGGCTAACTGCGCCCACCCCGCCCTAATAGAAAGAGAACTTAAAAGTTTTGCCCCTACCCCAATAAAAAAAAGATCGTCTCCAAAAGGGAGGCGCCCCTGAATAGCGGAGAAGTCGAATTTGGCTAAGCACCTTTGAGACGAAGCCTCGTACAAGCCTTCGCTCCTACCCAAAAGCGGGGCAGCTTTTATGCCACCCAAACCCATTGAGCGAACACTCTTCGGAAAAGCATCTATTTCGTGATAACTTCCAGCCGTAGCACCCAATAAAACCACCACCTGCAACAGTAAAATAAGTGCTACAGTCATCTTTTTCGCTACAATTTAAGGTTGTCGATTAGACGCGTTTTTCCAAGTCGCATTGCGCCAATAACAAGTGCGTTTTTTTCTATTTTTTTTATGGGAAGAAAGGTTGACTGATTAACAACATTCAGATATTCAATATCACCCTTGGCTACCCGTTTCCCCTTATTAAGCGCACTATTGATATTGGTTCCCTTGGCAAGCTCTTTTTTAACCAAATTTAGAGCATTATAAAGAGAGTTTGCCCTGCTCCGTTCGTCGGGTGTTAGATAGCGATTGCGGGAACTTAAAGCAAGACCATCTGCTTCCCTTACTATTGGAGCAACAACAATTTTAACCGGATGATCCAAGTCACGAACCATCTGCTTAATTACACAAACCTGTTGCGCATCTTTTTGGCCAAAAATTGCAATATCCGGGTTAACAAGGTTAAATAGCTTGAGTACAACAGTTGCAACGCCTCTGAAATGGTCGATGCGACTCGCTCCGCAAAAAACCGAAGCAATATACCCTGGATCAATAAAGGTAGCCGAATTGAAGTCATAAAGGTTTGATGGAGCAAATAGGACATTGACACCCTCTTTTTTCAACTTTGCCAAATCTTCATTAAATGGTCTCGGATAACGGGAAAAGTCCTCGTTTGGGCCAAATTGGGTGGGGTTAACATATATGCTGACGATAACAGTATCGGCAAGCTTGCGAGCAATACGGACAAGCGAAAGGTGTCCCTCGTGCAACGCCCCCATCGTTGGCACAAAAGCTATTGTTCCCCCATCTTTATGGATCAATTTTGAAAGTGATGCAATAGCTTTCTTTGTTTTAACAATTTTCATAGCATAACTCCTATTAATAAAATAATAAATCGTTTTCTTATTTCAATTATTTTTTAGTATTATATTGTAAACAATACCCAAAACAGACCTACTCTCGTTCAAAATTATTTAAGCGCTTTTCTTGCCTTTAAGTTGTGAATAAGTTAATTTTTTACACAAACAATTAAAAAATTAAATTAATTAGTGAAAAAACTAATGTTGCTTCTTTTTGTATTTTCAATAAATTCCTCCGCAGAGGAAAAGCCAAGTGGAGACAGTGGCAAAAGCCCACTGCCATATCTTGCCTGTTCAGCTCTTCTACCAGGAAGCGGGCAGTTATTTGCCGGAGCTAAACTGAAAGGAAGCGCACTTTTTGCACTTGAGGCAATATTGTTAGCCTCTGCCTACAACGACGGCATATATATGAAAAACAGATTGGAACCAGAAATAAACAGGCTTAAAGAGCGGCTCATCCAGCCATACGCAACCTCTATTGACTCTATTCGCTCCGCAGATTCTCTCCTTTCATACATGTCGTCAAGCAAATATCATGGCGTTATAACCACCAGAACAATAGTCTTTGCTTCAGGGGTCTATTTCACTAATCTTATTGATTGTTGGCTAACAATCCGTCCACAAAACAAACCTAATGAAAGGTCGGCCTCGTCCGCTTTCGCCCGTTCAATGATCGTACCTGGTTGGGGACAACTATACAACGGTGAACCGGTAAAAGCCGCCATGTTTATAACAGCCATTTCAGGACTTTTGTCAAACATTATGGGATGGCACAGACTCGGCAACTGGCACAGAACCGAAAGCAGCAAGCTGGATAATGAGGTTTTATCCCTGAGCAAACAAATTGCCGCATTGCCTGACAGCGCCGAAACAAGACCGACTCTTGAAAATAGCCGGGGATTCCTTCTTTCCATGGCAGATAAAGAGCTAAGACTTTCAACAAAGTACCATTCAAAAAGAAACGAAAACATCTGGTACGCACTTGCTGTTTATTTATTCGCCTCTTTTGACGCAGTTGTTGATGCTCACCTCGCCGGATTTGACCGCAGGATCAATTTTTCGGTCATCCCCAATAGCGGCGAAAAACTTGACATAAATATTAATTTACCGATAAAACCATAGGAGTTTTAAAATGGCAGTTACGCTCAAAGATATTGCTGAAAAGGCCGGAGTTACAACGGCAACAGTCTCGATGGTAATCAATAACAAGCCAAACATTAGCGAAGCCACCAAAAAAAAGGTTCTATCGATAGCACAGGAACTAAATTATTATCCAAATATTATTGCACGGGGTCTTGCAACAAAAAAGAGCAATGCGATTGGAATTATAGTCCCAAATCTCGCATCTGGCTTTATTATGCGAATAATGGAAGGCATTAAAAACACACTTCGTAACGCCAACTATACGGTAATCCTATTCGACACAATAGGACAAGGTGTTGATGAATTCAAACTCTTCCAGCGGGTAATTTATGAGGGAAGGGTTGATGGAGCAATAGTGATAACCGCCGGGAGTAGCGACGAAGAGCTCTCGCTCTTTATTAAAGAAAAAATGCCATGTGTCCTTGTGGCTCGGCAATCAGATATTCTTGATTCAATATTCGTAAACAACAAGGTTGGTTCATACGACGCCGTTAAATACCTAATTTCAAAGGGACACCGCGACATCGCCGCAGTAACTATTAACAGGAGAAATCTAAACATAGAAGAACGAATTGACGGATATCGTGATGCACTGAAAGAAAACAATATCGAATTCCGCGATGAACTTATTTTTGAGGTAACAAGCGACTCAATTGCTGATGGCATACACATAGCCAATAAAATTCTTTCCGGCAACCGCCGCCCAACTGCCGTTTTTTCACCAGTGGGTGATATGACAGCCATTGGCATGATAAAAGAATTCAAGAAAAGAGGGCTTAAAGTGCCTGAGGATATAGCAGTTGTAGGTTACGACGACCTGCCGGCAGCGCTTGTGGTGGAACCGGCATTAACGACTGTCCGCCAGCCGAAACTTGAAATGGGAGACCTTGCCATTAATCTCATAATCGACAAAATAGAAAAAAGAGACGAGTCGATTTCGAAACGGGAAATGCCGGCCAAATTTATTATCAGGGAATCAGCCTAATGACTTTAGCCATATTGCGGACGCTACTGATTAGTCTTTTGCTTTACTTCTTGGTTAAGATACTTTTTAGAACAGACTCACAAAAAAAGCAATCGGATAAGAGCAGCATTAAAGGGCTCTCTATAAAAGATGCCAAATTTGAAGAGGTTATTGACCAGAAAGAGCAGATTTAATACTTTGTAACGGAGAAAACTTATGGGAATAACAATTACAGTTGTGCTCATCGTTGTAATGATAATACTTGCTCTTTACATAAGCCTCCAGAAGAAGGAGACAATTGAAGAGGAAAAAGTACCCGTTATACATACAAGCGGCATATACTCGGTTATTCGTAAATCACCAAGGGAAAACATACACCCGGCAAAGCCAACAAGAGAAGCTATTGCCGGATTATTAACTACTTTGGATAAAGATGTCAATAACACCCAACTTACAGATGCCGATAGAGAACGGGCAGCTTCCTCATACGCAGAAGGACTTGAATCGTCCATCAGGACGGTGGAAGAGGGGGACAGAAATGGCGTACAGAGATTTATAATCGATCCGGATATTGATTGCCCTCCATGTGCTCCGTTTGGAGAAAAAAAATATTTTGTCACAAGAGAGGACATATATAGACATCCGGAATTGATTCCGCCCTACTTTGCCGGCTGCCGTTGCCGCCTTATTCCTGATTCGTCAGCCATACCAGAAAATTCAGCTGTCCACTACCGGATAGATCCACCATCATTCCCCTTACCAAGCTGGAGAGGGATAAAAAAGGTATAAAACTGCAACAAGGACACCATATCATTATGCCAATTAAAAAGTATTTACTGCCCGCCACACTGCTCGTGCTTTCCATATCCAGCGCATTATACGCAGTTGGACAGGCCGCCATTCCAACTATACTGCTTGCTCCTGGCGCCCGCGCCACTGGTATGGGAGAAGCTTTTGTTGCTCTTTCTGACGATGTTGACGCCACATTTTACAATCCTGGAGCGCTCGGACTCCAGCCACTTTCAAACTCGTGGAACATTTTCGGAAAAAAAGAGGGCATAATTTTTAAACTTATAGCTGGCAAAAAGAGGCTCGTTTTCTCAGAAAAAGCGGCTCTATGGGCAGTCACACGAAAAAATGAGCTTTACAAATTTGACGGCTCATCGTGGCTTCCCTACGAGGTTCTGTATCTGGAACAAAACGACAACATAAAAAGAGTTGTTAAGAAATACATGGGCTTTCCAGATACAATAACAAACGAAAAGGACTCCCTTAAGCTTGACAAAATAACAAACGACATTCGTGCATACAACGGGTTTGAATCACAAGAAGACGAAGAAATGGCACCGGATTTCAAGATTCCTTTTGGTACCATAATCGAAGGGAGAGAAATTTCCGCATTGGCTGTTGACCCATCAAACAGACTATGGATAGCAATTGGCAGAGAACTCCACTCTTTTGCTGCAGGCAGATGGAAAAGATACACAATTACGGATGGTTTGCCAGACAGTAAAATAAACACAATATTTGCTGGAACCACCCTGTGGATTGGCACCGATTCCGGCGCTGCATCGCTGCAAAACGATTCGTGGTCACGCCTCCAAACAGAGCCATTTACAGGCAGCGATACCGTCAAAGCACTTATAGTGGACGAAGGTGATGCTGTGTGGATTGGAACCACCAATGGCCTCATCAGGAAAAAAGGGAAAAGCGTAACAATATACGACTCAACAAACGGGCTTATTGACAACGATGTTAGGGCATTTGCTATTGATAATGAGCGAATGGTATGGGCGGCCACCAAAAATGGGGTTTCACGCTACAGACTTAGAGCCTGGAAAAAATTCAGAATGGATGGGAATGAGGTGTTCTCGGTTGCAACAGACTCCAAAGATTATATCTGGGTTGCCACAAAAAAAGGGGCACTCAGATATTACAAAGGAAAGCCCGTTATTGTCAATGGCAAGTCTGTTATACAGGACGCCTTCTGGAAACATTTTCACTCTAAAAATGGTCTTCCGTCGGACATTGTGCAAAGTATTGTCCCACAGGGTAAAGATGTATGGATTCTCACCAACGACGGGCTTGGCCGCTACGACAAAGCAGAAAAGCGGTTTGCTGCCTTTTACGAAAACCTTCTTCCTGAATTCAATCTGGACGATCTCTATCATTTAAACATCTCCATGACCTACCCAACGGAGGACTGGGGCACACTTGGTGGCTTCATAAAGTACATCTCATTTGGAGAGAGTGATTGGACAGATGAAGTTGGCCGCGTACTTGGCTCCTTCCGCTCATACGACCTCTTCTTTGGCCTTTCGTATGGCACTAATTTCGGCAATAACCTTGGAGTAGGTATAACCCCGAAATTCATATACAGCAAATTATCGGATGTTCCAGTGGGTAACGAGAACCGGAAAGGCATTGCGGTTTCTTTCGCTATTGACATGGGACTAAAATACCGTAACCTTCTAAAAAATCTCGATGTCGGATTAGCTCTGCAAAATATGGGGCCGGACATAATTTATATAGATCAGAACCAGGCGGACCCCATACCATTCAATTTGAGAGCAGGAATAGCTTATAACCTTGTAAAGACACCAATCCATGACCTGAGAATTCTATTCGATGTTAACAGGGAGCTTGTTAAGCGAAACGATCCAGATCCACCCGATCCGTTCTGGCTCGCCCTTTTTACCTCACTAATGGACGACCCATGGAAACAGGAGCTCGCCGAAAATGTCTGGTCGCTTGGCGCCGAATACTGGTACAGTAGTTTTCTTTCGTTCAGAACAGGCACAATGTACGATAAAGCAGGCAGCCGTGGTGAAGTAACATTTGGGCTTGGTCTCAACATAACAACATTCCAGTTTAACCTTTCGTACATTCTTGGCACGCCTGTTGTTGATAAGCTTGTTGGGGACTGGCTTGGAGAGCCAAAGTTCAGCAGCGAAGGATCGGCACGAAATAAACAGCTCCGCCTCGCTCTTAACTTCATGCTTTAAAACTGAATGCTGACAATCTACCGTAAAATAATAGTCGTCTGCCTGTATTTGTCCGTACAGCTTTGGGCTGTGGACACACTGAACATCGTAGCTATAAGGGTTGAATTCAGACAGGACGCAATCGACGATCAAACTACGGGAAACGGGAAATTTGACTCTGGCGACAATTTTGATATCGATCCAAAGCCACACGACATTACCTATTTCGAAAAACACCTTGAATTTGCGCGAAATTACTTTTTAAAAGTTTCGTCTGGAAAACTCTTCGTAAGATACGCTGTTGCGGACACAATACTGCAACTCGACAAGCAGATGCGCCATTACAGAATGCCGTCAAAAAAGCCTACCGATACCAACAACGATTACATTAAGGAACTAAATCTTGGCCTAATGTCATTTGCTAATGATGCATTACGCGCCGCTTCTGTTGCAAATTTGCTCAATATTGGCTCATTGAAAGGTGTCCCTATCAGGCGAGATTCCACACTCTTTCTGTTTTTCCATGCAGGTGCATCAGGGCTTACCGATGGCGGTGGACTGGGCGCACTTATGGCCGATACACCTGCCGATCTAATCGATAGCTACATCTGGCCGGAAGACTTTAAATATTATCATGGCGAAACCTATGACGACAGAACAAGCGTAACTCCACCTATAAAAATTCTTTTTGATACTAACACAACTGACGCGAGTCAAATGGGAATATACTCTGCTGACAGTTCCAATTTTGTTAATAAATTCTTAATGTGTTCGGAAACCGCAAGTCAGGATAGTCTTAATTTTGGAATTAACGGCATAATAGTAAACCAAATAGCTCGCGGTATGGGACTACCCGACCTTTGGAATACAAGTACAGGAATGACTGCTGTTGGTTCTTTCTGTCTTATGGATGTGGGCGGATACAACGCTGTTTATGGCTTTTTACCAATAACACCATCCGCCTGGTGCAGAGAATATAAGAGATGGAGCACTGTTCTTACGCCGCCCGACACAGTAACAACACAATGGACATTCGACCTTCCGTCAATCCAGATCGGCGACACAATCGCTAAAATTCCGTTATCTTCTTCCGAATATATTCTACTCGAGAATCGACAATGGATTTCACTTTTTGACAGTGTATTCTCTGTAAAAGTTTATCGGCCAAATATTGCGGATCTCAATTCAAGAGATACGACCTATCTGTATTCCAAAGAAAAAATTTTCGATCCATTCTATGGACCGACATTCCGGCTTCTTGGCGACTCAATCTGTTCCGACACCCCAAAATGTGAGGTGCGCCTTCCCAATAGAGATAAACTTAAGGGCATTATAACAGAAGCATCAAGCTATGATCTTGGACTCCCAGGCTATGGCATTCTTGCCTGGCATATAAACGACAAAACAATTCGTGACAATATGTTGCAAAACACAATTAATGCTGATGTCGAGAACAGGGGCGTTGACCTCAAAGAAGCAGACGGCATAGAAGATGTTGGAGCAGAATATGTACATCCACTCTTTGGCAGGGTTGACGATTACGGAGGTCCCGAAGACTTTTATCCTTACTATAATGTTAATACAAAAAAATTTATTGCTGCGCTTACTCCTTTCAACGGAAGCGATACATTTCTCAGAAGTATTACAAACTCCGACCGCTACGAAAACACCGCGACACGGGCAGGAGGATATACTGGCATTACAATCCGCATGGACACCATTGCGAATGCAGTAACAACAAGAGAATACAACTCCCGTGATTCTAAAATTCGTCTATTTGCCACTGATCGTTACAGGATAACCGTCAACTGGATACAGCGACAAGGCGACTTCCCAAAATTTTCTTCACTACACGATACTGTTAGACACATTGCCCTTATACAGAGCGATTCTATTCTGGTTGCTATGACCGAAAACGCACTAATAAGCACAATGACACCAAGGGGCCTAAATGTAACAATAGATTCTTCGCTTAAAAATGCCTCTTGGGTGGTCACTCATAAACCGGCGGTATATGGCCCGTATCTTTACTGGATTGGTTACCGCGGAACTTCGGATACCCTTTTTGTCCATAGATATACGCCAGCTACCCAAACAGACACTATACTTGCACTATTCCCTTCAGTAAGGGCCTCTCTCCACCCCCTATTAGTGGGTCTAGATTCGTTAGTTATTGGTTGCAGCAGTGGCGTTATTATAAAACTTACTCCGTTTTCAACCGATACTCTAAACCTTAATGCTCCCATTAGGGCAGTTGCAGGCACCAGAGACGACATCGTTGCCATTGCCGGAAACCGCATTGTCAACATACCTTTCAGCTTATTCACTTCATCAGGTAACTCACAATACAAGACAATGCCAATTCCTGCCACCGGCTCAGCCTCTGTTGCCTTGGGAAACTTTTATCCCGAAAAGCAGGGCCACGAAATACTGATCATGGATTCTACCGGCACTATTTTTCTTCTTGATGCCTCCTTCAATACCTTACCGGGTTGGCCTTACAAAATTGATGCGCTTTCCCCTCCACCTCCTTCCATTGGTGATGTTAATGGCGACGGCTCGCTTGACATTATAGTTGCAGGAATCAACAAAATTCACGCTCTTTCCAAAACAGCAGTGCCATTAACCGGTTGGCCATACACAGTTAGTTGGGCAGGAAACAGCGGACAGATCGCTGCATCACCATCGCTTGCAGATATTGATGGCGACAGAGCACAAGAGCTTTTTGCAGCTCTGCCAGGAGGTCGGCTCGTAGTGATAGACAACGACGGCAAAACAAAAGCCTTCGTAACCTCTGCCCGACAACTCGATCTTTCCCTTCCACTTGGAGGTACACCTGTCAATAATTGCATAATTGCCAATATTGATAAAGATGCTTCACCAAGTATTCCTGAGCACATAGAAATATTTGCGCTGACAAAAGAGGGGGCTATTCACGGCTTCAACATTCCTCAGCATGGTAATGGAAAAATAGCATGGGCCACCACTTATGGAAATATGCAGCGACAAAGTTTTGCACTGGAGCCAGACGCTTCACTTCCAACAAAAACCTCCGTATCAATAGATACGGCATTTGTATTTCCTAATCCTGTAAAAGGCAATAACTGCTATCTTAGATACAAACTATCGCAGGAGATGAAAAAAGTATCTATCAAAATCATTAATGCCGGCGGAAATATCGTCTATTCTCAACCCTCACTACCTGCTTCATCGTTGTGGAACCAGCACCAACTGACACTTAAGACACTTGCCCCTGGCTTCTATACCATCAGAATTGAAGCAGCATCAGCAACCGGCAAAACAGTCCGCTTTGCCAACTTTGGTCTTGTTAAATAGTAACTTTCTTAATGGCAGATAACTTTACTTCGCTTCCGACCAATAGATCTGAAAAATCTTTTGACAAACAGAAAACTCATTAAATGGATCGATAAAATAAGACTTGGCAGAATCGTTCATATGTGTCCAGAGATTATTACGCTCAAGCGGATCATTTATAAAATCGTAAAGTTCTTCCCTTTTGGGCACAGTATTAATCTGCATTAAATAGTGCTTATTTCCGCGAAGGACACTCAACCCCTCCCGATAGCGTGCAATCTCATTATTATTGCACACAATAATGGGGCGTTCCTCATCGATAGGACTAAATAGCGAACTTCCAAGCATGTTCTTACGAATTGCAGCAACCTCAGGTTTATCCGCAATGCCCATCAATTCCAAAAGTGTTGGCAAGATATCTAAATTACAGGTATTTACATTCTCGTTACTGCGCAAGACATCTATATCAACAGACGATTGCAAGGCCTCTGGAATAAACACAAACATAGGAATACGCAATACTTCAATGTAGTAGAAATCTCGGTGGCCAATAAATCCATGCTCCTTGAACGCTTCGCCATGGTCTGAAGTAAACACCACTACCGTATTATCAAGCTTGTTAAGAGAATCCAAGCTTTCAAAAACACGCTTAATAAGGTAGTCCTGAAATAAAATAGTATTGTCATATAAATCAATCCGCTCCGGTCCCCACTTTTTAAACTCTTTGGGCGTATTGTAAGGATAATGGTTGGTGTTATAATGCAAAATACCAGCAAAACGGGCTTTGGATTGGCTTAATGTTTTGATATGATCAATAAAAGCCTGTGTTGTTTTAGCATAATCTACGCCAAGATCGTTTACGGGCGGCAAACCACTAATCTCCCTGTTCCAGCGATAGTTTATATCGGGAGTATTAAAATAAGTCTCGAAATTATACCATTGAAAAGTTAACGAACTTATGAGAAAAGTATGATATTGCGCAGCACGGGCATATTCCAAAAAGAAAGGAAATGAATGAAAAGCCACTGAAGATAGAACGGGCGACACACCGTTCTGAATACTTGGAAAGGAAAGCATGGTCGTTGAAGAATTTGAAACAGCTCTATCAAGGAAAAACGCTTCGCTCCCTTTTTCATCTTTTAGACGCACAAGAAAGGGAGTAGTAGGGCGTTCGTATCCATAAACCTATGCCTAAAAAAAATGTCAGTGGCTACTAACAATCCTGGAATAGTCCAGAAAAACAATTGATTCATACTCCCCCTCATTTCGGGCTTTAGCCGATTTAGTGAGGAAGGGAATATATTTTATTTGCCAATTAAGCAATAGGTTTTATTTGTGCTTTTCTCGGTATTAAGTTTCAATGTATCTGTAACCTACACCGCGTAGTGTTTCAATCGAATCTCCCTCGTTTCCAAGTTTCTTACGGATCGAAGTAATTATCACATCAATAGATCTATCCGAAACTGGATAATCATGCCCTCTAATGGAATTTATAATCTGGCTTCTCGTAAAAACCCTACCAGGCCTTGCGAGCATAAGCCGTAGGACCTCAAATTCAGAAAAGGTAAACCGGACAGGCTTTCCTTCAACCACAACTTCTCTTTTCACGGGGAAAATCTCAATTCCTCGTCTTGTAATTGAATCTGCATTTATGTTATCAAAGGAGCTTTCGGAATGGACTCTCCTTAAAACGGCCTTTATGCGAGCAATCAAAACACTAACATTAAATGGTTTAACGATATAATCATCTGCACCTGCATTGAGCCCATCTGTAATTTCATGGTCGGTACCTTTTGCCGTAAGAATTATTATTGGTATTTTACCAAGCGAGGAAGATAGTCTGATTCTTTTACAGCACTCTATACCACTCATCCCCGGCAACATAATATCAAGAAGGATTAATCGTGGAGGGTTTGTCAGCGCAATCGAGATACCATCTTCACCTGATGCAACACCCTTTGCATTGTAACCGGCTTTACTGAGGTTATATATAAGAATATCCCGAATATCGGGTTCATCTTCTATTGTAAGAATGTATCCAGTATCTAACATACTTAATGTTAGATATCTATCACAGATTACATAAAGATTACAGAAATGTTTCGAAAATATTTATGCTTAAAACATGAAGTTCTAATAACGCACAAACAAAAGACTAACAAGAACACCCTATAATTACTGAGAACGACTGCTAAGTAAAATTCTTCTACTTCCTCTTTCTTAAGAAGGTATCGATTATTGCAATCGGTACCTTTCCTTTTTCTTTAAAATGTTTTGACAAAAAATCTTAAAATAATCTCATAATAACTTAACGATAAAAAAACAATTCCCGTTTATAATTTACCTCAACCACAACTAAAAGGGGGTTCTTTTGAAACGAGTGTTTTTGATTCTTTTGGTGTTTTGCTTTTTGGGTTCAGCTTTTTCGAGTGAAAATGGAAGCGTAAGGGTAACGGTTAGAGACTCTTTGACCGGATCAGTTTTGCAAGGGGCAGTTGTCACGGTACAGGGTACGAGAATTGTGGCAGTCACAGAAAGAGACGGCTCCGCGCTGCTTACTGGTGTCGCGGCGGGAGAGCAAACGCTCTCTGTTTCTTATCTTGGTTACAAAGAGAGAAACGAGAAGGTTGCGGTTAAAGGCGCGGAAAGAGTTGCCGCGGAAATAAGACTCGAGAGTGAAATACTATCTCTAAACAAGATGGATGTCAGAGGTCTTCGTACCAGTCAGTCCAAAGCTATAAACCAGCAGAAATCATCAGACAACATTGTGAGCGTGCTTTCATCGGATGTTATCGGTAACTTTCCAGATATCAGCGTGGCAGAGGCTGCTGGTCGTGTCAGCGGTGTGAATGTGGTTCGCTTTCGTGGAGAAGGCGCAGGGGTATCTGTAAGAGGCGGCAATCAAGACTGGACAAAGGTAACGGTAAACGGAATATCTCTGCCATCGGATGGTTCATCCCGTTCTGTTGCCCTGAATGAAGTCTCTTCCGATGTAGTAAGCATGCTTGAGATAAGCAAAACACCAACACCTGACATGGATGCGGATGCCGTTGGCGGTACAGTCAACATAGTTACAAGGGGAGCTCTTGACGAAAAGGACTCTTACATAAGCGGTTACTCTGCTGGTGGTCTTAGTCAGTTGGGAATGTACGGAAATTTTCACGGTGCGCTTACAATCGGTCGAAAGTTCGGTGCATCCGATAATATCGGTCTTCTTGTCTCTGCGAGTCACTCGCGCGTCAGGCGAGAGATGGAAAACCTTGAAACGGTCTGGACAGAGGATACAGCGAGTTCAGATGGCTATGTACCTACCCGTTTTGTTACAAAGGCATATGATATCGTCAGAAGCAGAACATCATTGAGTGGTCGTCTTGATTATGCTCCTTCGAAAGAGCATCACCTGTTTGTGAATTATATGCGCAATTACTACAATAATGATGAGGATAGACATACTCAGAGATTGGATTTTGAATTTGATCGCCGGCTTGCCGGTTCGGGCGCAAAAACAGGTGAATATTCCCGAGGTAGATTTGAATATGACTTTCTCGACAGATACTATACCAGCGTAACAAATATTATCAATGTCGGTGGAGAACATACTCTTGGCTCTGTTGATCTTGATTATCAGGGTGCATATACGGACGGAGATGGTCGCTACAGCAAGGATGACAAGTACAAAAACGACAACATATCCGTTCATTACAGACAGCGTGAAAGATTCGGAAATATCAAGTATGATTATTCTGATCCCGATTTTCCGATATATACTCTTGTGGATGCAGCCAGTTCCTTTAATCTGCCTGCCGATAGCGCTACAATGGAACCCCGTACCGGTAGCCGCAGCTATATTCGCGAAGAGATAGACGCGGAGAATACGATACAGGCGCTTGCGAATGCCAAGTTTCCGCTCAGTTTCAGCTCTTTCAAGGGATTCGCTAAAACAGGTGCCAAGGTGGTCAATAGAACAAGAGAGAGAGAAAGATGGCGCCGCCGTTTTGCCAACCTTTCTGAATTTCCAAATTTTGAAGATATCGCAAGTGATCGGGACTTGAATAACTTCGATAAATATCTTTTTGGAAAAAAAGCAGACAAAGAAAAGGTTCACAAGCTTTTTGAGGGGATGACTTTATTGTCTGATACCAACGCCAATTCCATAAGCAGCGATTACGCAGATGACTATAAAATCGAGGAAAGAATCGCCGGTGGATACGGAATGCTTGATTTGTCTGTGGATCGTTTCAAGATAATAGCCGGATTGAGAGCGGAACATACAGCAACTACAGCTGATGGATATTTATCAAGGGATGGGTACAGGACTATTCCCGAGAAATCGACATATAGCCGATCATATTTCAATCTTTTTCCATCTGCTACTCTTCGGTTTGCGCCTAACGATTATATCGTGACCCGTTTTGCCTACACACAGGGAATATCCCGTCCCTCTTTTGATAACCTTAGAAATACCGCAAGCATCGACGAAGCCAACGACAGAGCAACAGCGGCAAATCCTGATCTTGAACCTGTTCTTTCACGCGGTATTGACCTTATGGCCGAATACTATTTCCGTCCCATGGGTGTTGTTTCCGGTGGTTTCTTTTATCGTAATATCGATAACGCCCATTTTGGCGGTTCAAGAGTACTTACCGAAGCGCAGACAATTGGCGGTTATAATATTCCAGCTGGTTGGACAGTGTCACAAACGCTTAATGCTGAAAAAGCCGCGAGTATTATAGGAATAGAATTGTCGTGGGATCATGCTCTAACATTTTTGCCAGGTGCGCTTGAAGGACTTGGCATATTCACAAACTATACATATATAAAGTCAAAAGCAGAACATCCAGAAACAAAGGAAGAGACCGCTCTTGGTGAACAGCCTGATCATACTGTTAATATGGCGATATACTATGAAAAGAAGGCCTTTTCGGCGCGCCTTGCTTATAACTTCCAGAGTCCGTTCATCAGTGATTTTTCAGATGGTACTTCAGACAATATGTTGTGGATGGATTCCCGTGGTATCCTTGACTTCACGGCGAGTTATACAGTTACCACAGGGGTGATGGTATATACAGAAATGCGAAACTTGACCAATAGCTATGGGCGCCGTTATCAGGGCGTGCGAGAGAGAGTTTATGAGCTTGAACAGTTTGGGCAGGAGTATGCTCTCGGGGTTCGTGTTAATTTCTGATTTCCTTTTGAATAAAGCATTATGTTGTATGGAGATAAAATGAAATACGCGCTTATGTTTTATCTGTTTGTTGGCAGCATTATTTTCCCGCAAAACACTTCCGTTCCGGCCGGTTTCAACCTTTATGCACCCTCTCCAGTTCCTGATCGTGTAGTTTTGTCAATAACTGCTTCGCCCTCTACAAGCATCAGCGTAAATTGGAGAACAGATACAACTTCAAAAGTTTCCGAGGCACAGATAGCTCCTGTATCGGCGTCGCCGGCACTTGAGCGCGTCTCAAAAACTGTTTCAGGTTCCCACAAAAGGAATATTACCGATAACGGCGTATCCTTCGCGCATTCCGTAACATTTAATTCATTACTGCCAAACACACCGTATGCTTATCGAGTCCGTGGCAAAAATACATGGAGTGAGTGGTTTCAGTTCAAAACCGCATCTGAAGCACATGAACCCTTCTCTTTTCTCTATTTTGGAGACGCCCAAAACGCAATCAAGTCTCTTTTTTCGAGAATGATTCGGCAAGCCTTTAAATCAACGCCGGAAGCTGCTCTTATGATTCACGCTGGAGATCTTGTAAATAGCCGTGACGGAAACCATGACGATGAATGGGGGGAGTGGTGTGAAGCAGGTAGTTGGCTTAACGGGATGATTCCTAATCTGCCTACCTCTGGAAATCACGAGTTTATCAAAAAAGTACTGCCAGGCAACAAAGAGGTTTATGAACTTTCTCCTACATGGTTTGCCCATTTTTCTTTACCTCAAAATGGTCCGAAAGGGCTTGAGGGTTCTGTTTATTTTTCTGATTATCAAGGGGTAAGGTTTGTTGTTCTTAATTCGCAATCCGCTCTTGATGGAACAGCGGAAATTCAGGCAAAGTGGCTTGAAACAATATTAAAAAATAATACGAACAGATGGACTATCGCTGTTTATCATCACCCGATGTTTTCCGTAAGTCAGGGAAGAGACAATGAACTGTTGAGAAAAAGCTGGAAACCTTTATTTGATAAATATGGTGTGGACATGGCTCTTCAGGGGCACGATCACACTTATGGCCGCCATTCTACGAACCTGGGTGAAGGCAAGAATGTAATTGACAAACTAACCGGAACGGTTTATGTTGTTTCTGTTGCGGGTCCTAAAATGTATCTGGTTTCCGACAAGGCACGATCTACCATGCGGAGAGTAGGAGAGGATACCCAGCTTTATCAGATCATAAGTGTCAGCCATGACAGGCTTGTTTTTGAGTCGCGCATGCCGGATGGCGGTTTATATGACGGGTTTACTTTGGTAAAGCAAAAGGGAGCCGCCAACAGAATCATGGAGCTGTTGCCGGAAGAAAGAGGGTGTTCCCGTGAGTTCAAGTCTGGCGAAGAACGCAAGAGATGCTGGTCAGGGGATCATTTCAATCAATAATCTCAGGTAGCGGTAATCGGTGCGGGAGCGTTCAGAGATTCCAGACACTCGAGTAATTCCTTGAGATCAAAAGGTTTCTTCAGATAATCGGACGCTCCCCTGTCCAGTACATACTGAATGGCTTGATAGTCCGTATCGCCACTCATTACCATAACACGAATACCGGGTCTTCTCTCTTTTATTGCCCTGATTGTTTCTGTTCCGTCCATCTTAGGCATATTGACATCGAGAAGAACTATGTCGTAATCGTGTATGCGTACCAGTTCATAGGCTCTTGAACCATTTTCTGCCAGCGTCACATTGTAGCCGCTCATCGAAAGAAACTCTCCTATAGTTTCCCTGAATATCCTGTCGTCATCAACCAAAAGTATCGATATCTGTTTTCTCATTTTGTTTCTCCTTACTTAAAATTTACGCGGCAGCTAAACTATTGCTAATTGACTTCTTTAACTGTTCCAGTGAAAATGGTTTTTGAAGAAATTCAGAATCCGTTTCTGATAATAAAGACTGCATGGTTTCACTCGAATTATAGCCGGACATAAAAATAGTGGTAACTTCAGGATTGATTTCCTTCAGCTTCATATAAACTTGTTGACCTGACATTTCCGGCATAATCATATCAAGCAGAACTATATCTATACAATCAGAGTTTTTCATATAGAATGATAGCGCATCGCTTCCCCTAGTAAACGGTTTAACAGCAAAATTCATTTCAATCAAATACATCTCAAGAACCTGTATCAAGTTGACATCATCATCAAGCACCATAACTCCGATGTTTCCGGCCGATGATGACTCTATTCTTGTCGAGTCAATTTTATTGCAGCCTGTTTGTGTCTTCTTTCTGGGAAGAAATATTCTGAAGGTACTACCCTTATTCTCGATGCTCTCGACAAAGATATTTCCACCATGGTTTTTAATTATGCCATAAACCATAGCAAGCCCCATCCCTGTTCCCTTACCCACTTCCTTTGTTGTAAAAAATGGCTCAAATATCTTTTTTTGAATGCTTTCGGGAATACCGCAACCCGTATCGGAAACAGACACTTCTATCATGTCACTTCTCAATAATCCGGCGTCTCCAAATCCGGAAATATTGCTCATACTATTTTCCTCAGGAATAACTGATTTGATATTGATGATGCCGCCAGACTTCATTGCGTCGCGACCATTAATAAAAAGGTTCATCAATACTTGTTCGAGTTGTCCTCTATCAGCTTCAATTACAGGGAGAATAGGACAAAGATCATATTGAAAACTAATATCCTTGGGAAAAGTTGCAGAAAGAATTGACACGACATGTTTAATTACTTCATTTATGTTAAGCGGTTCTATTTTGTACTTACCTCCCCTTGCAAAACCGAGAAGCTGCTGAGTAAGATTTGATGCTTTACAGCACAATTCTTCAATTGTTGAAATATAGTGCCTCACCCTATCGTCAGTATCCATCTTTAATCTCATGCTTATCAAAGTCAAATGCCCAGAAATGCTTGCCAATATGTTATTGAAGTCATGAGCAATACCGCCAGCCAGAGCACCTATTGACTCCATTTTTTGCGTTTGTAGCAGCTGCCGTTGCGTTTCAAGGCGATGTTTTTCATAAAGCTCTAATAAAGTTAATGTATGAAGAAAACCTGCATATTTCCCATCCTTAATGACAATAAAACCTTCCTTGCGCGAATTAAATGTTGGCGTAAGAATGAGATCGTGGAATTCTGCATTAATAGACACTACAGGACACATAGACAAAAACTCGCCCGTTTTACGCTTCTGGATTAGTTCTCTGCCAAACCTTGCATGCGTGAAAACACGCAATGATGTTTCACGAATGATTCCAATTGGCTCTGAAAACTCATTTACGACCGGCACAAATGTAAGCTCCGTGTGTCTCCTAAATTTATCGAGTAATTCCTCGATTGGACAAAGAACACTGATCGGTGGCATTTCTGATACAAAAAGTTCTACTCTCATAAATACATATGATAGCATGTGCGAGTTGCACGGGTATTAAAGAGGGGTTGATGGAAAACTACAATTAAAACGGAGGTGTCTTGATCTTTTTGAAATATAAGTGAAAGAAATTTGTAATTATAAATGCTGATATATAAAGTGATGCTGGTACATAAATTTGAAGTACTTGTGCTTTTAGTTGTATCTGTCATTTCATCCTCCTTCGGATTCGAAATTGAAAAATCCGGCCTAAAGGTTAAACCAATTATTATTGACAGCAAATACTATGGTGTGGAAGCAACAGCGCTATTTAATATTCCAATAGAGAATATTTGGAAAGTTCTTAACGATTATGAATCCGATTCTAAATACTGCAATTACACAAGGGAGAGCAGGGTTATTGAGAAAAACGGTTCGAATGTAAGAGTTCTGAAAAAAATGCGGTTTTTATTGATACCATTCACGATACTTCTTGATTTTACAATTGATGACACAAAAAACACTTTGTCTTGGGTTCAGGTCTCAGGCTTCTTCAATAAAAATATTGGATACTGGCAGCTTTCGGATGAAGGAAATGGCAGAACTACTGTCAAATACCATGTCGAGATAAGCCACAGCTTGCTTACCGAAAAAATGGCTCAAAATTTACTGATGAAAACAATACCGGAAATAATTTCAAGTATCGAAAGAAGGGGTAGTGGCCAAGTTCAACAGTGAGTTTGGCGTTATCCCAAATATGGATAAATCGAAGGTATTGAAAACACACATGATATTGGATATATTACATTAGTGAGAGAAAATTACAATGCCTGAAATCAGTCGTTTCCTTGGTATTGTGATTTACATGTTTTTCAAGGAGCACAATCCTCCTCATTTTCATGTAGAATACAATGAATATAAGGCGACTTTGGATATTGATTCACTGGGTTTACTTGAGGGCGTATTACCTCCCAGAATTCAAAGCTTGGTTGTGGAGTGGGCGTGTGAACATAGAGAAGAATTGAAATCAAATTGGGATTTGTTGAAGATGAGCGGACAGTTTAACAAAATATCCCCTTTGACATAGAGGACATATGCTGTTGGAAATTATCAGCGCTGAATATTTAGGAGAATATAAGTATAAAATTGCTTTTAATGATGGTAGTCAAGGAATTGCTGATTTAAGATTACTGTCTCACGATGAACCCAAAACAATCTTTTCAAAATTTCAAGATGAGAAATTTGTCTCGGAAGGGCATCTATCTCATGGTACTTTACTCTGGCCTGGCAACATAGATATCGCACCAGAATACTTATATTATATAGCATTTATGGACAAGCAGGAACTTAATAATACTTTTGTTAAATGGGGATACTGTAAATAGAACCCTACCATGTTTCAACTGATCGAAAGTTGGACAGTACTCATTAAGAACGGTTTACAATAGCATATCGTATGTGTTTTAGAAAATAAACTTGTCTAAAACAGAACTAATACTTCCATTGTAATATTATCCTCCTATCTTTACCTTGACCGGCTTTAACCGGCACATAAACTCACTCAAAAAATGGAGGTTCCATGTTCAAAACGAGAATTCGAGATCTTCTAACCGCAACGATTGCGGTGGTCACCTTGGCCGCTCCAGTATTGACGGACGCAAGTCCGGCTGATCGGCTCACCAGTACTTATAAAAATGTAATCGTTATGATTCCAGATGGTTGTGGTGTGGCTCACTTCACTCTTGCCCGATGGTACAGAGGGGAACCACTTGCGATAGATGCGCTAAATGTGGCAATGGTAAAAACTTATGGTTCAAACTCTTATATCACCGATTCTGCACCCGCGGCCACGGCTATGGCAACAGGATATAAGGCTCACGACAAACAGATCGGCGTTCTTCCATTAAATGCAACCATTCCGGGAGTCACTATTCCAGCCGGATTAGCTGGCGGTCCTGTGGCAACAGTTCTCGAAGGAGCAAGATTAAGTGGTCGAGCAACTGGCGTAATCGCCACTTCAACAGTTTCTCATGCCACACCTGCCGGATTCACCGCGCATTGGTATCACAGAGGTGGCGAAGGCATAATTACAGAGCAGATGGCTTATGCAGGACTGGATGTTCTTTTCGGGGGAGGTAGCAAACATATTCTTACAACGGCTGAAGGTGGTGCGCGCGCTGACGGTGAGTCTTTATCGGATTCATTATTGGCTAAAGGTTATTCTGTTGTATCAACAAGAACAGAGATGAAAGCATTATCTGATTCTGCCGGTAAAGTATGGGGTCAATTCAACAAAAACGCCATGATAAGAGACATCGATCGTAAGTTTCTTTCCGGAGGAGATGAGGAGCCATCACTTGCTGAAATGACAGACAAGGCGTTAAAACTGCTTTCATCCGGTGCAAAGGGTAAAGATAAAGGATTTTTTCTACTGGTAGAAGGTAGTCAGGTTGACTGGGCATCACATGCCAATGATCCTGTTGGTGTGCTGTCAGAATATTTCGCATTTGACAGTGCGGTAACAGTGGCAAAAAGTTTTGCTGCTACTAACGGTAATACGCTAATCCTAGTATTGGCAGATCACGATAACGGTGGTTTGTCTTTGGGTTCAACACGCACAGATGCCACATACTCCAGTCGCCACATCGACAGTCTCATAACAGCACCTTTGCGTGCTGCGACGATGACAGGAGCAGGAATTGAAGCGTATCTCGGAACAGATCGTTCTACTGGTGCAATAACGACTGCCGTGT
>CAZPWS010000029.1:0-42429 GCA_964590225.1 uncultured Fibrobacterota bacterium | reverse complement strand
TAAATGTCAGGTAATAACTCCTTTAAATTTGGTAAAATAGGGTGACGAATGTGGGATTATGTATAAAAAACGAAGCTGGATGCGGAGTGAATGGACTTGGGATGGGTTCAGATTCAAGAAATGGTCAAAATGTTATGATAAATAATTTGGGGAAATGTATGATGTTAAAGAAGTAAATCACTTGTATGCATTTCACTTACATTGATAGTAGTCAACAAAGTCGAGACGATCATTAAACAAAAAAACGACAATTATTGGTGTAATATCTTTAAAGGTATAACTCTTTTGCCCTTTTTTCGTTGAGATAAACCATCTGCTTTGCCTCAAAGCATATTTACATTGTTGGTTTGTATCTTTACACAAAAACAGTTCAACTAGTTTCTTGTCATATTTCTCAAGTTGCGTTCTCAATAAAGAATCAGTTGAAATCACTGAATCTACTTGTCTGCATGTTTTTTTTACCATAGAACTATCATCTATATGGGTAAATAATAATGGTTCATATGATTCATGACATAACAATAACGAATCAAGGGCACACACAGAGCCTGCTATTACGAATAGACTCAATAATAATATTTTAATTACTTTTACCATTTCCATAAATTTGCAATCCTGCTAAAATAGTTACGAGTAGCTTGACCGTAATCCCACTGTCCAAGATTTATAGGACCAGCTGACCCATGTGAGTAACCATAAATCAAATTTGTGTTTTTCGATACAACATACCTATTAAAAGATTCTCCTGTTTCCTTATACAACTGTTCTGAGACGAATCTATCGGGGCTACTTGGACCGTATGCTCCAGGAAACTCATCTAATGGGCCATGTCCGTGAAAATCAACATTTATACCACCTAAATCGGCAGGTGGATCGTTTCTCATATAAACTGGCGACTTATAAGATATCTCACCATTTGATTCTCGCATAAATCCATAACGAGCTTCATCTTTAGCATTCGTCTTATCGTATACCTCTGAAATTTCTAATCTATTCTGATCAATATCTGGATTTCCAGTTGGTGCTTTGTTTTCTTTCCAAGCGGCATATCCTGTCTTTATACCATAAGTAACGCCAGCAGCAACCGCACCTGTGGCTGCACCTGCTACAGCTCCAAATGCTGTTGATTTAGCAAAATCTCCAGCATCCCAATTCTGTTTAAGATTTGATGTCGAATATCCACTAGAACCATATGCCGCTTTTTCTGTGTAAGTAGCAGCAGCAGTAAATGCACCACCAACGGCACCAGAAGCAGCACCATAGCCAACCGCAGACCAAAAGGAAGTGGCTGCACCAGCTGCCGCTCCACCGGTATTCCATGTAAGCCACGCAGCTCCGGCACCAATTGCACCATACATTAAGGCACGACCACCCCAATTACCCGACTTTATGCCATAAGAGACATAACCGATTGCAAAGCCAACTCCTGCAGAAATTAAATCGTCAATTAAGAACCAATTTCCGTCGGGGTCAACATAAATTAAGGGGTTATTTGAATATCCATAAGGATTACTAAATTGCAGTTTACCATCTTGACATATATAAATGCCTAATTCTGGGTCATAGTACCTTGCGCCAAAGTAGTAGTACCCAAGCCCCTTACCGTTAATTCCCAACCCCAACGCAGAGCCATCTTTGGAGAATGGCTTTTCTCCGAAGATGCGAAAATCTTGCCTATAAAGGGGTTTTTCTGGGTATAAACCAGCAGCAAAAAAGGAAAAATGAATGGAATATCCAAGAGTATTATTGTTCATTTACTTCATGCCTAAGCGTCTCATAAGTCGGTCGTATAAATTCTCTCGCGGTCCCATTATTGCGATCCATACTTCTTTCTTTTCTTCATTGACAGAGTAAATAATACGATAATTTACACCTGCTTGAATAACTTTTATCTTGTAAAACCCTTTCAAGCCACCTACCAGACGAATACCAGATTCACACGGTGTATTTTCCAATCGAGACAGTAGCATTTCTCGTGTTTTGTGCGACAGAATTTTCGATAGTTTTTTAGCTTCCTTTTCTGCCTGCGGATGATAATAAACCGTAAACATCAGTTCCAGATATCTCGCAGCTTCTTCTTTCTACCGTGTGCCATCTCGTCTGTTCGCTTATGTATTTCTGCAACATGTTTGCGCTCCAAAATATCCTCTAATTGTTCAAATTCATTCTTATGTAAATGATCAATCGCATCGGCAATCTGATCTACTGTCAATTCGATTCTTACACTCATAATATATCCTCCGGTTATGTGCAATAAAGATACTCATTTTCTTGCTCTTTTTCCATTTTTTTCAAACTCTTGGAGAACTCTCTCTATGAAACTGTTTCGATTCTTCTGTATTATGTCGGGGGATGGGATGTTTTAGGAAACAACGGAGCGCCGTGTTTTAATTCTTGATTTTACAGATACGCTTTACAAACTGCTCTTGCATGCCCATTTGTGTAGCTCTTTCAAGACCATCATCTTTTGATTCTACTTTAACACCATATGGGAACAAAAGAAAGAATTTCGGAGTAATACTATATGTTCCAATATAGGTCATCTTGTCTTTTTGCACCTCAAATTGTTCATCATTGGCGAACCAAGAACGACTGTTACGATCACTTTTTTCATACAAGTATTTCAACCTGTATTTTCCCTGAGGTAAAGGAAGGATTTTCAATGGGGCAAACTTTTCTTGCTCAAAGTAATTCTGATAAACCCTGAAAGGTCCAATATAAAATCCAAATGAAGGGGGTTTCTCGTCATTCAGCATAAACACATAAGATTCTTTCGTGTCCATATTTTCTACCGCTAAATCATATCTGCCCTGTATGCCGGATATAATTGCAACGGTTGATAGATAGACATTTTCCAATTTGAAAGAGATATATCCAATATCGGGATACTTTTGTGCATCGTATTGCGTTGTTGTAAGAACGCGATTTGCGCACCCAACCATAAAAAGAGATAGAACCAAAGAGAGTAAAATTAATTTTTTCATATTGTTAATCCATCTTCAATGTTTTCAGGCTTGCTTCGAATTCAGGCTTTAATGTTTTAAAACTATTAAGAGCGCAAGTATAAGTGACCGTGTACAAATCTTCCCTCTGTAGATAAACAAATTGATATGCACACATATCTGTTTTCCCATAAGCGTATGAAACAACAATCAATGCCCCTGAAATCTTGCCAATTGTCGTGAGCTTACTTTCAATTACCTTGTATAGGGGAAACATTCTGATTTGTGCAGCTGGAATAGCTTTTAAGAGGCTGTTTGCTGTTACAGGGCCTTTTATTTCAAGAACAGAAGCTTTCGTTTTAGTTACATTCATATTTGGTGAAACGCCGTCAACGATAGCTTTTGAAATGTAATGCGCTAAGACGCCTTGAGGCAATCTTGTTTGCTCGCTCCATTCTTTTGGTGCAGAGATATTAAAAGAAAAAACAAACCCAGTAAGCACTATTATTAAAGCATTTTTTACCATGAATATTTACCTTGTGAAAACGGCATCCTATTCAAGTTAGACTTTGGCACCAAACGGATACTTCCTACAGAATCAATTACCATTTTATTGTCATCGTAGCTTTCAATGTTATCAAAAAGGGTTCCACAGGAATGTACACCTATCGACATAGTTCTATAACTATTATGTTCAATAACCAAAGACTTACTACAGGGGTTTTTCGAATCAAATACACCAATAAACAAGCCATACGACCACTTGATTTTTTTACTTGGCTTTATGATAAACATTCCGCCATTGTCTGAATATGTACTTATAGTCCCCAAAGATGTGAACAATGTCACCTTAGCGTTTCTTATTCTTTCTCCAGTATTAATATCCATTAGCACACCGGTAATTGTCGAATTAGCAACAATTCTTCTTGGAAATGGAACGATAACACATCCTCCTAAAAAGAACAGCAAGCCCAAAACAAATATAACAATGATAAAATTAGAACTCTGATTCATATATTTATTCATTTGAAATAATTCCAGACTTAGAACCTAAGCATACTATATGCGTCCGCCTCTATTTCCCATGGATTTTGTTGAGAAGAAAACGCATGATATACATAACTTGCCATAAACCCAAATCCACCATCCATGTATTGTTGAGTGTGTCGCATTTCATGATCGCCTGCATTTATCAGAAATCCTGTATATGGGCTCTCCCAAATTGAATTAGGTCCATCACCTCCAGCAGCATATATTCTAACCCCTCCTAATGTAAGCGCGCCACCACCGCGCGGGCTAAAACCACTAATGAAATCAATACCATTGGAGTTGATGTTAATACTTCCACCTCTCCCCATTAATAAGCTTGTACCTGTCATTACTGATCCAACTATAGCCCCTCCTAATGTAGCAATACCAGCCCCAGCACGATTAAGATCTTGCATTCTATCTCTTGTCTGCCCAACAATTGTACTATATGTGCTGCCATTTTCTGAGGAATAACTACCATTTACTAAATTTGCACTATATCCAAAGTTCCAACCTCCACCATCCATATAATTTTTTCCCGAAAAGCCCATAGCCGATGCTGTTAAATACGATCCACTTCTCGAAGATCCCCATCCTGCTTGATACCCAATACCCACATGACTTTGCGCTGTCCCTACAAAAGCTTCTCCATAAACATTCCCACCTAAATAGTTCCCACTCGTATTCCAATAATTATTTATGCCAACTCCAACACCAACTCCTGCGAAACCAGCGCTCGCATTAATACCAAGACTGTAACCATCTTTCGTATTGTAGCTCGCTCCAATACCAGCCTGTGCACTGATAACACCAAAATTTATACCTGCGCCAGCATTTAAACTTGAAGTTTGTGTGCCATCCTGATTCCACATATGAGTTGCACCAACATTAACATTTGCAAATCCAAGATTCACATCGAGCGCAGCACCCAATCCAATGCTGAAACCATGTTTCCTGTCCCACCCGATACCAATACCAATACCAATTTTCCATAACCCATCAGGGTCAATGTACATTATTGGCGAATAACCAACATAAGAATAAGGATTTAGATGTTGATTTGCTGGGTCTCCGGAAATAAATATCCCCAATTCCGGGTCATAGTACCTTGCGCCAAAGTAGTAGTAACCAAGCCCCTTACCATTAATTCCCAACCCCAACGCAGAGCCATCTTTGGAGAATGGCTTACCTGTAAAACTCTCAGTAGCAGACACGGAATTGATAACAAGGTTCGCACCAGTCCAGCTTCGACCCTCTTGTTCAGCGTCGCAGGTGTTATAGTTAATTACTTCAGCAATTCTCATCACATCGATACTCTTTAATGTAACACATTCTTCATAAAATAGAAAATGGTTTACTGAAAGGCCAACAAAGATTTATAGACTTTTTCAGACTCTGTAATCGCGATTAATAATTTGATTCCCACAAATAAATTTAAGTATATATCGATAAATGTTGTTCCCCATTTTATTTGTTATTTTATTTGCTTTAAGTAATACAGAAGCAGCTTTCATTGACGCCGACGCTGCGCTTTTTCAGAAAAAACGCGAAATGCTCGTATCAAAAGCAGCGCTCGCTTTTCAAATTAAAGACGATTTTATTTTGTTACTTGCAGATATCGACACCCTTCGAAATTCTAAAAAACTTAAAATACCCCTTGAAACCGCGGCCTCTGAATTTTCACAATTATCAATAAATGATATTGATAAAATCCAAGGCGTAATCGATAAGATTTCAAAGCCGGCACAGGAAATTTCGCAGGAGGTGATTCGAATCCGAAATAAATTTATATCCCTGCAACAAGCGGCCGTCTCACTCGCATCTGCACAATTAGATCCTGCCGAAAACAGCAACTCTGCTATTCTCGATCCACTCAACGACCTGCTTTTTTCTCCCTCCAACGAACTAACCGCTTCCGTAAACTCCTATCTGCAATACGCCAAATGTATGGGCGAAGCAGCTCTGCTGACCGATTCAATTAAAGAATATCTCCGTTTCGCCGATACTATCAAGAAATACGGAGACAAGACCGCCGAAAACATGCTTGACGGTGCACGCGACTCCCTGAATCGCTATCTCTCACTATTAGAGCGACTAAACCCTATGCAGGAAACCGCAACCTCTCTTAAGGCTTTCGCAAGCTATAAAGACTCTTTAATCGACAGAATTTCGTTCCCCCAATATTTGGCATTAGGCAAGCCATGGAAAGACTCAATCAAGACATATATCGAAAAGCGAAATACCCTGCGTACATGCTTGGAAAATGGGGAATCAAAAGAGTGCGATCGCCTTAGGTCAGAAATTTCAGGATATGAGCGTTTTAGAGATACTATTGCCAAATATGCAGCAACACCAGAAAAACTCATGGAAATAACTTCTTCTACAGCACCTGTCGGCTCTGCACTTGCAGCAATTAAAAATGAACAGTCGCTCGAAGAATTAGCAACGCAAACCATTGCACCTCTATGTAAATCTTTAATGCCGCAGAATGGAACAATAACGGTTAATGGCGTAATCAAGTATTTGCGATACTCGGCACAAGTAAGAAACATTGCTGCCATTCAAAAAGAACTTCTTTTAACTACGCTTGTTCAGGCAGAAAGAGAAAAACTTAACAACAAACTAATTTTGCTGAACAATTATCGGGACTCTTTAAAGCTCATTCAAAGATTTCGCGACTCGCTTATTTTGCGGCTGCCAATACCGGCATGGGTTGGCGAAGGAATGAGCTGGCGTGACTCTCTGACCCATTTTACAATAATCCGTGACTCGCTTTTTCTTATAGAAAAAGAACTACTTTCCGGCACAGCAAACAGGAGCGAGACAGAAGTGAGTATGGCAAAATATCGTGACTTATTTGAAGGACACAAAAGATTCATAGATACAATTGCTAAAATTATGGACTCCCCCGATGAACTTGTTAAGCATACTCCTCTTGCCAGCCTTCTTAGTTCAGGAAGTAGTGAAAAAATTCAGATTGTAAAAAAGTTGCAATCGGAGGGTGCTGTTGCGCTTTTGGCTTTTGCCGGGGATAGATGCAACTCTCTTTCGGCTATGACTTCTATTCTTGGCAATATATCAACTATTCAAAATAGTGTTGAGGAATTATTAAATGGCAAAAAAAGCGCCGCTGATCTCGCCATTTCTGCCGGAACATCAATTTGCAACACTTTTTTTGCCGATAAGGCAGATCTGATAACGGGAGTGCAAGAGTATTTCAAAAGCAAAGCTTCTATTAAGGAACTGGAGGAGCTTACTGCTCTGCGCAGTAAATACACGGTTTACGAAGATGCAATTCGGGCATACGGAAATGATGCGGAATTGTACCTTAGTGCAAACGGTAGGGATTCTTTAAAGTCTATCAAAGCAATATGCCAACGAATAGATCTTTTGAATACACTTGCAAGCGCTGCACGAGCCAATGCACATTATCTCGATTCACTTATAGTACGACTTCCCATACCAGAGTGGGTAGGAGAAGGAACAGTGTGGCAGGACTCTATCCGTCAATATGCTGTTCTAAGGGATTCAATTCGTGCCCTTCAGCAACAGCTGACAACTCTGACAAATAGCACAGAGCGGTCAGCCCTTGAGGCGGCAATCCAGTCGTTAATTGCAGGAAAATTTGCGAAATACAGCCGCTTTCACGAGGTCTTGAAGGAGATCATTTCTGCTCAAGAAGGGCTTGCAGAGCATACCTCAATTAGCAAGCTGTTAGAAAGCAACAGTGGTCAATTCGACAAACTGCGTGAAGCGCTCGAAAACAACGGAGTAATTACGCTTATGGCGTTTGCAGGAGATGCAGTCTCTTCACCCCTGCTGAGCGCGCTGACCGGTCCTCTCGCCGGCTTACTTGCGTTTCAGGACTCACTGACACATTACATGGAAACCGTCAAGAAGATAAAAACAGATTTTGATACATTCACAGTTCTGTACCAAGACCCCTTCAGACTTATAGATAGAGTACCGATATTAAAAAATATAATTGGATCATTGGGTATTGATATTTCAGTATTGACATTTCCACCGATAAACAATCTGATGGGCGAAGTTAAGAGGGTTATTGACCCTTATTTCTCGCGAGTTGAGGAATTGCTTAACTTTGGAAACGAGATCAAAACAATGGCAGCAGAAATACCTGGCCGCGAAGCTTTTTTTAAAAGCTTTGTCGAATCTCTTGAACAAAACGCGATAAACTTAAGAGGCAAAAAAATAATCGCGAATGGTCTTGTAATCGTTTCTAAAAATGAGGAAACCATAAAGCACGACAAATTTGAGCTTTTTTACAGCAGCCAAACCTGCAGATTTACCAACACCGTAAAGGTGGACAATACGGCTGTTTCAGAGAGCACACTACAAACTAACTATGTTATCAACTATAATAACAAACATTTTTTGAGCCACGGAAAAGCAATCACATCTCATGAAATAGAGGGCGGAAGCGAATCCGAAGTTGTAGAGGTAAATATCGATAAATCTGACATGGATCCGTGGGAAAGAGAGGGAATAAGACTTTTTTCGACAGCTCTTTTAACCGAAATAATACAACCAGTCAAAAAAAATGGTGATATTGAAGTTGTTAAAGAGGGCGGTTTAATTGGATTCAAAATCAGAGATAACGGCTGGACAATCTTTTTTAACAAGACGCTTAGTAGCCCACTCCCTGTGCGAGTCATAACAACACTTCTCCACGCAGACATAACTATGTTACCAAAACAACCTGCTCCAATTGTTTCATCCATCACTATGAAACCAATAAACGATGCGGAAAATTTTATTCAATGGTCAATTAACAAAGACGGAGTTAAGATTGAGTAAATTCATCCTGCTTTTTTTATGTGCATTATTTGCTGAAGAATGGACTACATACAGGTGTGTAGTTTCTTCGAGTATCGAAACCAATGGTTCAACATCAACTTCGCTATCAACTATTGCCGCGAAACGAATTAACGGGGAGGTGTGGCTAAGAATCACCCAGATAGAACCGGAAAAAAGGAGGTTTATATCAATAAGTAAAGATGGAAAAACGGTTACATTTTTTCCGGAAGAGGGACGAATCGAAGAAGGCACGAGTAATACAGATAATCAAGCACTTAACATAGAAACACTTATCGCACCCCTACTGCCCAAAGAGCTTTCAAGCAGATCATCTGTTACTATATCCCTACCGGAAATTTTTGCGGTAAATTACGGAGCGGATTCGCTTAAAGTCACGCGACACAGTAATACGGATGGCGAAATAGACAGTCTGACATTTTTTAAAGGAGTAATCCCCATACTCGCTGTTGTTTCCGCTAAAAAATGGCTTCATGATAAACGGTGGTTAATGCCTTCTTCGATAGACATTACCAATTACTCACCAAAAATAGTTACAAAAACAAGGTATGAAGGATATAGAATAAACAGTGAAATTCCTGATGGAACTTTTGACATGAGCAGAATACGCAATGAGTAGTATTCTTTTTTCTTTTATACTGCTATTCACTTTAGCGGCTTATTCCGGCACACCAATGCTTCCTGCAAAAAAATTGATTTTTTTGCTTATTCATGGCGAGGGCGGAAAGGGTTCATCGGAGGGAAGCGAAATATTTAACAATTTAAAAAAAACGCTTGAGTCAACTTATGATATAGAAGGAAGGGTCTTCGCTTACAATATTGCTAATCCAGCGGGTGCTCTTGATAGCTGGGTGGATGCAATAAGCGATGCAACTGACAATAATTCTATAATGATGCGTGCAAGAAGGGAGTGTTCACAGCGAATAGCAATTGAACAGGGAGCAACCGACAGTAACGAAATTGACCAAATGACGCCAAAAGAGTTTGTAATTTTTGCTCACTCTTTTGCAGGGCTTGCTGTTCGTGAGTATATCTGCTCCAATAAATATCGTGGCGATGTAAGAATGCTTATTACCCTTAACACGCCTAATGAGGGTACTGAATACCCCCATATTCTTGAGGTGCTTGAAACAAGAACAGCATTAAAGAGGCTTCAATCGATTGGAACCGCTGCACTAAAAGAGGTTGACGCCAAGAACGACCTCTTAAAAAACATCGAAACAATTTACGAGCTTAAGAAAACATACAATAGCGCGATTGAAGTAGTTGACGAAGCCAAAAGAATCATGAAAAATTTCAGAGAAACCAAAGAGCGGCTACTGGCAGCAAAAAAAGCCATTGAAGAATCGGCTAATGCGCTAAATCCTAAAGAGATTGTATCTACAATAAACTCTTCCATTGAAAACATAAAGGCTGTTGTGAACAAACCTCCTGAAATAAACAAGGGGGCGTTAAAAGCTCTACAAGTAGCAGTAACGCAAAACCTCACAGAACAGTTTTCTGGTTCAATTGCAAGCCTTTACAAGTTACTTAAAGAGCTTGATTCTGCATCGAATGGCAATTTACAGACAGTAATCAGCGATCCTTCATCAAACAGAGCGGTTTTAAAAGAACTTTTCGCGCCGGACAAGTTTATAGAATTATTTAGTCCGGAAAAGCTTGCTTCATTCGGTGTATCCAATGAATTCCAGAGACGCTACCGAGCAGCAGCATGCATAATAAATAAACCGGAAATTTTACTCACCCATTCAACTAACCTTACGGAGTTATATCAAAAAATTGCCCTGCTATTGTCATATCGGGACTCTCTGCAATTCGATCCCAATAATCTTGTCGCCATTGACTTTAATCCAAACCCTGCGGAGTACATACAAAGGCTCAAAGAATTAAAAAGCGTAAAACTCATTCCAAAAGTAGAGACCATTTACGATGATATAATGGCAATTTCGAAGATTCAAGTTGAATGGTCCAATTTGATACAGGCGTTGATGCTTGGCAAAAAAATTGTTACCAACACTAATAATGCCATCAAGGATATAAAAGCGATCTCTTTTTTCTCCGAGGTAGATTCCGTAGAAGCAATTGCGCGGAGTCTTGCCAATTTTCGTGCGACACCAAATATCAGCCGCTTAAAAGAGCAGTTCTCCATACTTCGAAGAGCGGCTAATGCCTTATCAGCCATCCGCTCTTTTGATCCTGCGTTTTCTTTTGCTATTAACATCAATACAGATGATTTCGAATGCGCATTGCCCGATGCCATTGAAGCTTTTGACGAAATAGAGAAAGCTATCAGAAATGGATATTACCCACCTTGTGACGCAGCATATTTAAACAGGTTAAAATCATTTTTTGCAATACTTAAAAAGCCGGAAATCACGCTTCCTCGACTCAGTTTTTCATCGCTCCCTTCAACCATCGAGTCTCCGGAATCATTTGAAATGGTTATGAAGATTTTTGGCATTACAGAATATGTTACAAACATTATTTCTGCCTTTTCAGGGCTTAAGGACGCTTATGACGATGTTACAAGAATGGCTTCACAAATAGAGGAGATTTTTGGACAATTTTCGGGAGAAACTACAGAAGCGAAAGATGAAGCTTTGGTAGGCCTTGAGGATTTAATCAGCCTTGGAATGATGGCCTTCTCTGTGGCAAAAATGCTGCCAAAAAAAATTGAGGGGGATGCTTCGCAGTCGGCATCACTTAACACCATTGGCAAAAAAGTTGCAAAAGCATTAATGAAGGAGCTTTGGAAAGAGATTGAGGACGGTGGACTCCTTGAAGTTGGCTTTGCAGAGACAATGCGCAATAAGAGCGGCCCTTCTGCGGCTGATCCTGTTATGGCCTCAATGGCTGTTGAGGCGGAAGAGATTAAGCGGCTTATGGCTGCAATGCCAATAAGCTATGCAGATAGCGCCTTGAACCAGACTAAATACCGCATCGTCGCCACAAGCGGGGTTTTAACCCCTACAAAAAGTGGTGCAAAAGCATTCGACTTTGCCTGTGGTAGTGGAGGAACAGAGGCTGCTCTCAGGGGCAGAATTCAGGCCGAACTCGATAGAATGGTTAAAAGGGCCATTGATAGCATAAAGACAAAAATTACGAAAGAGGTATTACAAGAGAGTGAAATTTTTACGGAAAGGATGTGTAAGGAAATTGAGCGGGGTATGGAGCCAGGTGGTAAACTGAAAGAGAGACTAAACAGAATTCCTGGAGGTGAAGAGGCTTATCGGCTACTTGTTGATAAATTAGAAGAGGTAATTGGAGGAGTTGTCGAAACTCTTGCCAATGAACTTGCCAGTACCCTAGCAAATATGGGTGCCAAAGCTGTGCTTGCGGTTGTTGATAAGCTTAAGGACCTTGAGCCTGTTCAAAAGGCGTGGGAAAAGCTTGCGGTACTTGATGCAATAAATCCTGCAACAATTATAAGCATCTATTCGGCTGTAGAGAAGGTGATTGATGACGACAAAGGGCTCCCACTGCTTATTGCCTCTGCATATTTTTCACCGCTGCTTAAGTTGGGGCTATACGAAAATGGTGATTTTATTTCTACAAGCAAAAGCCAGAAGGGAGAATCTGTTGCTCTCTTTAAAGCAGCAAAGGATGTAAAACGAACCGTTATTAAAGTTGACCATCCGCTTAAACCCTTTGTTGGAATTGCTTTGCTTGGTATGGGATTAGATGCAGCAGCATTGATTGTGCCCGATCCGGCAAGTAAAGAGACTATCAGAATCACAAAAATAATTACAGTTAATCTTCTATCGGCTGGAGTAGCATTTGCTAAAAAGGAGAAGATGCAGCACTACTTTATAGAAAGCCATAACGAACCTATCCGTTATTTTGAAAACAGTATAAATCTCGACAAAGAGCTATTTGATACACCATCTGTGACTATTAAATTACCATGACAAAATTATTATTATTATTAACCTTTTTTATGTTGACTAATGCCGAAACACCTATCCGTTTTCTATTCGGCAAAAGGGTAAGAGAGAGTTCTGTGGAAACCATGTTTTCTCTTCCTGATAAACTGGAATGCACTCTTGATGACCTTATGCCGCACCTGAGCAAAGTTACATACAGTATCAACTTTTCAGAATATATGGCGGTTAAAGATATTTCACGGGATGGAAAGTTTACCATAAGCCAATTCAAGGATGAAAATGGCAATTATTCTCCGTGGCTTATTGAAGGGGTAAATACACTGACAATTGTAAGTGAAAACAGGGTAAATATGCTAAATCGGCAAACTTCAGTAATACAGGTATTTACAACCCCTGCGCGGCTTGAAATATTATGGCCTCCGATTGACGGAATCATACGAGATCCACATACTAATCTAAGGCTTGTTGGCAGGGTAAGTTATGAGGCAGGACTTGAAAGCATCGATAAAAGCAATATTGCGTTAACCATTAATGGAATAGTCAATTCTATTACCACAGAACTAACTGACTGGAATGCACTAAATGAAACAGATTCCGGATATATTATCTCAACGGAGAGTGCGGCAAAGTCTTATGATATACGAGTTTTACCTTCGTGGAAAGCCGTCTCTTTTAGTGACGCAACAAGAAAAATCGCAGTAAGCGCGAAATCAACTACAACGGGAAACAAGAATGGGCATACCAGTAATGCATTTTGGCAATTTACAATTGACACTACACCTCCATTAATAAAAATTCATGCGCCCGAAGCTGTTCCTATTCGCGACTCCACAATTAAATTTTGTTTAGAATTATCCGACGACCATTCTCCTGAAATTAAAGACATAAGAATCCGACTCTATAAAAGGAAAGGGGAGTCATGGGAACACATTGAATCCCACAACCGTTTTTTTGAATCGTTGCCAGTAGGCCGTCACTTTGATAGTGAACCTTTAACAAAAGATAAAAGCTCACTTTTTTCAAAAGCTCTCTCTATTTTTACAGGCAACATGCTCGACGAAGGAAACTACATGCTTGAGATTCGAGGAAGAGACTGCGCGCTCATCGATAGAGAGCACTTCCTCAAAGAGCGAAGACTCCGTGACTTTTATGCCGAACGGAATGAAGAGAGTATTAAAAAGCTATACACGGAATATTACGATAAAAAATATGTTTTTGATGCAATAAACAGATTCAACTGGAGCGCAGATAGCTTTTGTTTCATTATTGACAATACTCCACCTAAAATTGAATACAACCGCTTCCTGCCTTACGAAATTTCCTCATCAGGCCCGCTTAAAACGATGCAGTTTGAGTGGAAATTTTCCGAACCATGTACAGTCCGCTGGGCAATTGATAAAATCATAACAATAAAAGATAAAGGTAATTTCTTTCAGGAAGCCATGCGCGGTGAGCTTTTTTCATCTGAAAAAGGGGAACTTTCTCTTGATTTTTCGAACAACAAGCGGCCTCTTACAGATGGAACTTACCGTATGCGGCTGTTAGCGATTGACCGCGCCGGCTACACTTCAGATACTTCTAATAGTAAAGAATTTATTATCGACCAGACTCCACCGGTAATAAGCGAAATGGCAATCCCTAAACTTGTTGCTCCAAATGGTGATACTGAAATTTCGCTGCCGCTTAGATTTACAGCAATGGATATTTTCTCTATTGACACCTTTGAAATAAGCCGCAACAATGTTATGCTTATAGTATCAAAACCGGATGGGAGTGATTCACTAATAGACCCATCAAAGTGTGGATTAATTAAATCAACAACAAAGCCTTTTTCGTGGGAAATTCCCTCTCTTGGAACTAATATATTTAACCGCGGCAATGGAAAATATTCACTTAAACTCGAGATTAAAGACAATCGAGTAAATCCGAACAAAACCCAAAGATTTGAAACAGTGGTTAAGGGATGTCTGCCGCCAAGAATAACCTCTCCCCTCCCCTTTTCTGAACTTTCTTCAACCTTTGCTATTAAGGGAACGGCAAAAGATCCCAATTGGATGGATTCGGTTCCCTTCTCCCATTATAACATCGAATACCGTAAAGAAGGAACTTCGGATTGGCGCACTGCTGGTGTTTCACTTGTATCAGAAAGGGTATCCGTTGAAAATGGATTGCTTGCATTCTTCGACCCCCAATCAGCCAATCTTGATGAAGGTTATTACGATTTGCGCCTTACCGCATTTGACGGCCATTATCGGGAGGAGCTTGGCTCTTCCCCTCTCAGCCAACCTGAGAATATTGACACATGGGCAGCCGATACCATTAGGTTTTTTTATTATAAAGAGAGCTCGCTTTTAAACAATAGCAGCGTAAGCATGACGATTATACCCCCCGAAGATAATCCCATCCGCTTTAATGGCCGGGATCAAAAAAAGTTTTCTGTACGAATTTCGGGAAGTGGAACGAAACTTTATGATACAAAATTATCCCTTTTTTCCCCGTCTGGTGAACTTGTTGCCGACACCATTTTCCGAGATGTTTTAGCAGATAGCAGCGGAAGCGGAGAACCTTCAACCTTTAACCGGCTCGGCCTGTTTATTTACAAGAAGGGTGAAAGATGGTATATAAAATGGAATAGCGCCGGTAGCGGCACCCGCTTTGACTGTTTTGTGCGGTTCTGTGGCATTGCCAAGGATTTTAGCGATCCCTTAAAATGCGCGGACTTTAGCTTTTCGGAAAATGGCAGCACAAATTCAATCTATTTCACCGACTCAACAAAGGGTGAAATATCTTTTGTTTCAGAAGCTTCAAGCCTTGACATAAAAACCGAATCAATACCATATCGTACTGCACCATGGGTCTTTCTTGGAGCAAAACCTTTAAGCCGTGGTGGCGGTCTATTTACCGTAGGGGCTGTAAGCGAACGGTCCTTTTACTGGAGCGGTTATAACCGGTTTGGCTTTTTTCCACAGCCAGGCAAGTATAAAATTGTCGCGACAGCTTATGGAATTAATGGTATTGGGCGGGCATCTGCATCGAAAGAGGTTAATTCTTCTTTTCCTTATGGTGTCCGGATTGAAGGGCTATCTGACACCTTATTTGAAATGGATACTACAACATTTTACCGTGAATTAACCCTGCGATACCGCCCTTTTGGAAGCGGCTATCTCTCCTGCTACCTTATTGACAAGGCAAGCAACAGCACACCGTTATTTATAGATACACTTGTATATGGCAGGAGCGACTCCGCGCCTGCCTGCACCTACACATGGAATTTCAACATACATGAAAACCAGCTTATACCCGAAGGGCGATACAAACTTGTACTGCGCCTCAAGCCGGATGCAAATAATAATTCAGCATACGCAACAGACACTTCTAAACCGTTTACATTCAAAGTAATTACAGTTATTAACGATCCACTTATTGCTGCGCTATCTGTTCAAGGAGATACCACAATTGACTATCAGGGTAGAAAAGCGGCTGTTGTCTCAGGCAAAAGCGGTCTGCGATGGATGGCTTTCGGGACTGGGGTATCGTATCCGGATATTCCTTTCACATATACTTATAAACCATCGGGAAAGCAGCTTGTTTATCCTCACAGATTTCAACGGTTTACAGTAAAGGCCCGACGAGGTTTTAAAAGGCTTAACTATAAAGTGCGAATGTATTTGGAAGCGCAATACTACCCGCGAAGTTGGACTGGCGCCAGATTATTCAAGGAACAAAGTTCCTATAAGCAGCGCTTCATTACCAACACCAACACAGGCCATTTCGATTTTTCGGACAGTATAAAAGGCATCAACAAGCACCCGCTATCGTTTACAGCATCAACAGACTGGCCATATTTGCGTCAGCGTGCCTTTGTAGGCAGTAATGGTCTTCCAATACTGCATGTCTATTTCCTAAAAAATAGCTATAACGGACCTGAAAACCCCGATGGCTGGGCAAACGCCGCGATTGAAACTATTTCTATTCCGTCAGACATGGAATTTAATGGAACAACCGAATGCTATGCACTTAACAAAGAGGTTTTTTACCGCAATAGAATGGATCAATCTGGAGACTATATATCCAAAGAAGAGTATGAAAACATTATTGAAAAGAAACCGGAGCTTGCCACCGACTATGAAAAAATTGAAGGGACTCAATTTGGGCAGTTTCGTGTAATATTAAAGCGTCAAAGCCGTTCACCAGACGATAAGGCGAGATTTTTTCAGTATCAGGTGTCTATTGAGGTTGGTGTAAGACCGGAAATATGGGACCCTAACTACACCCAGCATGGCTATAATAATATTGTTAATCGATATACAACATGGGACAGCGAAAATCCAATTTTTTATGATAAAGGCAAGGGAATAATATCAAAAGATGGTCTCGATAATGACTTGATTAATAGAATTGACGATAAAAACGAGGAGCTAAAAAAATATGTAAGCGACCAGCATGTACAGATATTTGACTTTAAATTTTTGCAAAACGAAAAGGGGAAATACCGTCCTCTCTATTTCGATGGACTGGAAAAACAGACCGAAAAGAGCGTCGAAATGCCATTCTGGGAATTTAGATTAGCCTGCCGTCCAGATGCTGGCACATACAAACAGTTTGGCTGGTCAAGTTGCTTTAGTCCGGGAAAACTTCCTGATGCAGCCGAGAACTACACCATGCGAATTACTGAGCAAGACGCTATGCAGAGTAAAATAAGAATTGAAGGAGACGAAGGGCCAAGAGCGTTAATGGTTTACTGTTTAGAACCAGATGCCATTGGAAAGTCGGCAATGCATATCGACTGGCCAATAACGGTAAATGGATTGGACTCTCTAAACCTTACCTCTCCAGCTCTTCTCGCCCAAAAACTACCAGGAAGCGATACTTCCCTCAAGTTTATCCCACCGTTCAATGGCAATGTAAGATATGGGCCAGGCGATGGCCTTGACCAGAATAAGGATGGTAAAATTGACTATTTGTGGTATAATCCGCCTCCCGAATCCATTACAGCATTATCAAAGCGAATAAGCGTTAACGATAAAACGGAATACAAAGGGAGCGGCAGAGTAACGCTGCTTGCAAACGGCGAGTACAAATTTCCTGTCATAAACAGTGGAAATATCGAAAAGTATGGGGCCAATGTAATACCGTCAATCAAGATTACATCAATTCAATCATCAATCCCGTTAACGGCAAAAGAGCTTCTCGATGGCGGCAGCGCTGTTATTAACTTTGTACCACTTAATGGTCCACCACCATGGTCAACAGATGAGGATCCGGCACTTCAAAATAGTGGCGAGGATATTCTCGATAGCTTAGACAACAATGGGAATCTGGTTATCGACGAAAATAGCCGTGGATACATTATGAGCGATCCAGTACCATTCGCGCCACATGGTTTTGCTTTTAGTCAGGAGTATAATATCAGCGATGCATATCCAAAGTTCGCTTTATCAAACGATTCCCGCGCGCTCTATTGCTTTGACAAGCAAAAAGGGGTTCTTTATGATAACCCCGCAACTTCGGCTGAAAACTGGCGCATAGATATACGGCACATTAACGGTGAACCGAACAGAGAGTTTGAGATTCAAGAGGTTACTGCTGGTGGAACAGGACTTAACGACCTCCACGACCGTTTTACAATAAAACTGAAAGACAATGTATTTAATCCAAAAAGAGTTGTAGAGGTTCGTGGAAGGGCAGTTGGTGAATATCGACTTCTTGTGCGTAATGGAAGTGGGTGGAAACAAATTTCTCCAGTGATTACACATAAAGAGACAAATAATAGCGCCACATTTGACCGCACAATTGCATACTGGGATATTGGAGGACTTTGCGGCGGCAATACACTTTTACTTCAGGTACGACGCGATGGAAAAGTATATCAGGCAATGCAGACGCTTTTTGCCGGTCAGTTTGCGGGTAAAAGCGATCAGTCACTGTACTCGACCTATTCACGCAGTAGAGTTGACATAGCGGGCTCATCGCTTGCCGCTTGGGGCGATACAGCTTTTGTATCGGCAACACCCCGAAAACTTAATGAACTTGCATTAACAAGCCAGCCAAAAATGAACCCTGTTGGGCCAATAATGGAATTGCGCCCGTCCCCCGCATCTTTTACGCCCGAAAACAGGCCAAAACTTACAATCAACTTTACATTTAACGAGGCCAAGAGCAATGGCTGGTTAGATGCAAATTTAAATCTTTATAATATTAAAGCGGATGGAACTATTGACATAATAGAGAACTCAATTACATCCTATTTTAAAACAGATAGGAATGGAATACCGCAAGAAAAACTTGCTGGCAAGGAAGCGTTTGTAGTCCACGGTGAGGAAACAAATGGGCTTGGATTAATGACCATAACCGCCGAAACAGACCACTGGTCCACTTTTTCTATTTTTAAGCGCCCAACACGAACATTTTATGTAAACGGAGCTGTACTTGTTTCTGGTGGAGGAAAATCATGGATTGATGCTTTCAAGACAGCAGACGAAGCATATAGCGCAGCACTTTCCGGCGACACCATTAAAATTGCTTTTGGCACATACACCTTTAAGCCATTGGCCGGTAAAAATATTATTGTTCAAGGGGGATGGAAACCGTCTGACAAATCACCAGTTCCAGCATTAAACCAAACTATATTTTTAAACCATGTCAAGCTTGAAGGTTCTCAGCATATAAGCGGAATTGTTTTTGACTCCGGCTGTGGTATTAAAGACAACTCAACAACTTTTTATAGATGTGCCATCAAAAATCTTATTAAGCTCAATAACAGCACTATTTCTTTAATTAATGTAACCATTGCATCGGCAAAAATTCAAACAGATACCCTTTCCAGCATAAACGCACTCAATACCGTTTTCTCCGCAGTTAGCGGCTGGAAAAAAACAATTAAGGGAGATGGAAATTCTTCGTTTAATGGCCCGCTATGCGAACCATCGATATCTAATCTGAATCCTTCAATCTCAAATCGCTTTCTACTAAATCGAAATTCACCAATAATAGACAAGGGGATAAATAAGAGAGAGGAAGCTTTTGCAGGAATCGGAATAGATCCCGGCTTTCATGAATTTGTTGGCGACACACTTTTCCTCTGCGCGAAGGCGGGAAGTGATGTTAATGGAGGCAGATCAGCAGAACAACCACTAAAGAGTATAAAAGCAGCAATACGAAAATCTGCCAGTCACGACATTATCCTAATCGCCAATGGAAACTATTCATCGTTAGACACAATAGCTTTTCCCTTAACACTTATTGGTGGATACAATAGCAACTTTAAAAACCGCAATCCATTTCCCGCAAAATCATTTATCAGCGGAACGCTGCTATTTAATAATGGCGGCCGTTTGTCTAACATGTCAATACAAGGAGAACATTCCAGAATTAGTGTAGTAAATTCCAATTCCCAATTCGATTCATGCAGTTTTATCGGTAGCAACGAAGCATTGAGGCTTCATGGTGGAAGGCACCATATCAACAACTGTCTGTTTAGCAATAACAACACATCAATAATTTGTTCTGGCTCTGCAAATCTCTCAATTCAAAAAGCCACCTTTGCCACCAATATGTCTGGGGTTAAATCGGTAAATAGCGGGTTAATAAGTGTAAAAAATTCAATTTTCCTTAACACAAAGATGTCAATACTACCCACAGACACGAACATCATTGCAATTAGCCATACGGTAAACTGGCCCAAAAGTATTCCACACACTAAGTATAATGGTATTCTTTCTTTTAATCCGATGCTTGCGAATCCAGATTCGTCTGATTTTCGTCCACTACCCCACTCACCATGTATTTACAGCAGCGACAAACACTCCCTCATTGGCGCTTTTGCACCCTATCGGTCAATTGTTGGTGTTTACTCAGACACATCCGCAGCAATCAGAATCAATAACATCTATCGCCGATGGCTTAATCATACCGTTAAACCTGAAGTTGAATTCAAAAATAGACAGATCACTGACTCAACCGTTGCCTTGATTAATAACAAACCATTCAAGAAAGGGATGGAAATATTCGCCGAAGGCAGACACACTCTATACGCAGCGATTATTCGGCGAGGAACCGTCATTACAGACACAACATTGAACTTTGTAATTGATTATACCCCCCCAGAAATAAGCATAAGCAACATTCCTCCTCTCTATACTAAAGGATGGAAAAAAGGACATGATAATGTTTGGGAGATTGAGGGACCAATTACCGCAGCAAAAGTATTAATTAACGAACCATATCTTAAAGAGCAGTTAGTATCGCTTAATGGGCGCAGTTATAAAAAAGAGTTCATTACACTTCAAAATGGGGGTGAATATGTAATTACCGTAAGCGCTACAGACTCCGCGTTAAACAACAGCAGCGAAAAGTATGTATTCCGCATAGTACCAAATGGGAATCTGTTCCGCCTTGTTTTAACAAGCCCCACACAATTGGACTCCACGAATAATCCTTCAGTAGAGCTATCCGGTTTTGTAAACTCACCAAACGCTTCACTAACGGTTAATGACGAAAGGCTCGATGGAAGCACACGCTTCGACTCAACATTTTTCTTTTGCGTAAAACCACTCGCTCTTGGAGTCAATACCTTTAATATCAAAGCACTCTCTTCCTCAAGTGGGGCGTCGGACTTTAAAAAAGTAGTAGTTACACGCGATACTGCAAAACCAATTATTACAATGATTTCGCCTCTTAACGGTTCAATAATAACTAACGATTCCGGCACAAAGTTTATTCCAATAGAAGGGACTATTGAGTCAAGAGCATCCATCAAATCGTTAGTTGTAAGAACACCTCTTGACAACAAATCCATAGCCGTAACAAAGATAGGACAACTGCATTCGTTTGTGGGTACAATCTTTATTCAGGGTGAGTGGGAACAGTTTCCCCTCCAGATTATTGCACTTAACAGATTTGGGGTTAGCGATACCCTTAACATTTCTATTAAGATTGGCATTCCTCCTCGATTAACAGAAACCTCACCCGCCAACGGAAGCTACACTTCACAGCAAACCCCCATCCTGTCTGGCAAGGTAATTGATTCAAAAACAAAACGCATCTCAATTCAGAACGAACCAATATCTTTTACACAATCGGGCGATACTGCTTACTATTCCCTTCCTATATCGCTCCAGTTAAACAGCACTACAGTATTAAAAATTGTTGCGGAAGATTCCACCGGCCTTACCGACACAAAATTTTTAACAATAAACCACGATGATATTGCCCCAGTAATATCAATAACATCACCTACTGATAATTTTATAACCACGGCTAACTCCGTGAATATTGCCGGAATTGTTGACGACCAGAACACCACTATTATTTGTGGAAGCGATACGCTATATCCCCCACACGGTACAACATTTATCTTTAGTAACTACCTACTTATTAGCGGGATTAATACAATCACGGTCACAGCAAAAGATGCTGCTATAAATTGGGCAACTCCATCAACGGTCAGGATATCAAAAATCGATGCATCCGTTCTATTTGTTGATAAAAATGCAACGGATGGCGGAAATGGTTCCTCCCTATCTCCCTTTAAAACTGTTACCGAGGCAATAGCCGCCTCAACAGTCAACAGCACCATAATCATTCGTCCCGGCGAATACAATGAATCTGTTTCTTTTAAGAGTGGCCAAAGAATACAGTCCGAAACTGGTGGCGTAACACTTTCCTGCGGCGCTACACCATTTACGATAGTAGGTTCGTTACACATAGAAGGGGTTAAGCTTACAGGCAACGGACAGATTCTTGAAGCACGGAATGGCCAAATACTATCTATGGTGAGATGCACATTATTTATTAACAATAATGGTGCTAATATTTCAGCTTTTGACAATGTAATTCTAAAAGAATTAAAGATTTCTCAGGGGACATTAGCTTCGCTTGATGCAGGATACAGCATAGCCTTGAGCGCATGCAACTCTGTATCAATCAGCGACTGCCACCTTGATTCTTCCGGAAATGTTGGCATAAATATTGGTAACACTGTTGAGTTTACAATTTCAAATGTTCTCTTTAATGGGTTTTCTTCCGAAGGATTGCAGATCACAAACTCCAATGGCACTGTTAAATATTGTACATTTGTGAATAATCTTGCGGCGATAAATATTGTAGGCGGTTCGCTTATACTACTGAACAGCATAATAGCCAACTCTGCCTCATATGCTATCCAAAAGATGTCCGCCGATATTCAGGCGAGCTATTCACTCTATTTTAATAATGTTCTCGGCTGGGCAGAATCGGTTGAAGGGCTCGATAGTTCCACTACACTATTCGTAAATCCGCTATTCAGGCCGCTGGGTAATTACGATCTTTTTCCCGAATCTCCGGCGAAAACAGCCTCGTCAGTCGGAGGAGAAATTGGCTGGACAGGGCGACAGTTTATGGGCAAGAATAATATCAAATCCATTTTAATCACGAGTCCAACAAGCGGTACAACCATTAATAAAGTAATCAACATTAGACTTAGCGCAAGTAGAAGCGAATCTGATCTTTCTGCTCTTGAGATATCAAACTATACAGATAAAATTGACATTACACCTGCCAAACCAAATGATAATGAATACATTTGGGGAAAGATAAATCCAGCGCTTCTGGAAAACGGCAGCATACTGGACATCAGATACAAAAGCGCGACTGCAAGAGTACGAATAGGCAGCCCGGTTGTTGAATTGGAAGGAGACTCCGCGACAATTTATTCCCGATTTAAACTTACATCCGAAAAACAAAATAATTCTTTTCATTATGCTAATGGCTGGCTCTTTTGCCTTAACGACTTCAAGGACACAGTGTTTCAGCTCGCAACTACCCCCATAGTATCTGTTTCTGATTCTTTTTTCATAAACAAAGGCGTTTCTTCCTTTAGATTGTGGCGCTATATTTTCGAAACTGGAAACAAAAACAATAAACAGCAAAATCTAACCAACGATATACCGCTTAAAATAACCGAACTACACATGGTTCCATCTCCGTACAGAATTGGCATAAAAAGAAATGGTTTCATACGATATAGGCTATCTACCGACTGTAATGTTGATCTTATAATTTTCGACAGAAGCGGCAATGCTGTAAAACAGTGGGGCTTTGTTGCTGGTTTAAACGGTGGCAGAGCTGGAGTTAACGAAATAGCATGGGATGGACGGAATAGAAACGGTACTGACTGCGTTAGTGGGGTTTATATTGCACAGATATCACGCAAAGGGAGCGGAGTAAAAGCAAAGGTTAGATTTGCTGTAAGCAGTGCCAAATAAACTATAATTCTCCTATACTTCAATTAAAATACTGGGGAATTTTACATGAAAAAATATTTTGTTCTATTTTTCCTTATTTCTGTCGTTATACTTATGGGCTCCTGTGAAAAGAATTCTTCCGGCCCAACCGGTCCATCTACCCCTCTACCAGGGGCGACAAGAAACGGTAACGCACACATAATGGCACCAACCTATTACGACTCTGTAAGAGTAGGAAATAATTTTACAATTTACTGGGCATCACAATCTATTGCCCCCTCTTCGCCTGTCTCTATTCAGTTATTTAGGAGCGACACGCTTATATCTACTATTACGAGCTACACCGCAAATGATGGATCACACACATGGTATGTTAACTCGCTTCCTTCCAGCGAAAACTACAGAATTCGTATTGCAGAATACTCAGACACATCAAAATGGGATTTCGGGGCATATTTTAGAATATTCTCAAACTACTCAGGTTCGATTACCGTAACAAGTCCAACCGCAGGTGACAGCGCGACCATAAGCTCCTCAATGTCAATAAGCTGGGCAATATCCGGCAACATAGGTTCCTATGCCGGCATTAGACTGTACATGGACACCTCGTTCGCCTATACTATACGATCTTCACAGTACATAAGCGGCACATCAGGCTCCTATACATGGTCGAATGTCCAAACGCCATTAGGCAGCAGTAACAGATATAGAATCATGATTTACAGCACAGCCGATTCATCTATCAAAACATTCAGCAACTACTTTACAATCAGATCTCAGTATTACGGAAGCTACACAATCATTAACCCAACCTCCCTGTCTACATGGGCAGCTGGTAGCACATACGAGATAAATTGGGGCTCTACGGGAAATCCTGGTTCTTACACCCGAATCGACCTCTTTCGTGGCGATTCCCTGGCACAATCCTTATCGACATACCAAAGCAATACCGGTTCATACTCATGGACATTACCGGCCTACCAACTTTCAGGAAGGTACAGAATCAAAATTTCGAGCCAACAAGATCCGGGCATATATGTGTTCAGCGACACCTTCAGCATTTCCGGTCTTACTGCTGATGCGTACGAAAATGATAATAACCGTACCAACGCATCTTCAATTGTCTTGAATGGAACTATTCAGCAGAGGAACATCACATACTCCGATACAGACTGGGTATCATTTCAAGCCGACTCCGGAAAATCCTATCTTATTGCGACACACGGGACAACGCCTCTTTATGTATATCTTTACAAAGGAGCCAGTACTTCGTACCTAACATATTTCTATAACTCAACAAAATCTTTAGTTTGGAAAGCCGATGCGGCTGGTATGCACTATGTTATGATCCGTTCATACTATTCTGGAGGATATGGCGACTACGGCCTATCACTTACATCTATTGATTCTGTTAACCTTGTTAGCTTTAGTTTCCCTGCTGAAAGCAGTGTAATCACGGCTGGCAATACAACAACTTTATCGTGGAAGAGAGACTCACTCTTTTTCATTGGTAGCTATCTGTATCTCCATCTTTATGATGATACGACATCCCTTTTCTCGCTATCAAGCTCGTACTTGTATAGTCCCAATACTAATGGAACATACTCATGGTCTGTACCTTTAGGAATGGTTTCGGGAAATCGGTACAGAGTTCGAATTTCAGACAGATACAATCCAGACATATCTGGGTACAGCGACTATTTCTCTATTAACGGCATCGAACGGGATAGTTTTGAGATCGACAATAATTTCAATCAATCAAAAGCCATACCAACAAATGGGACCATTCAATCCCGCACATTATCGTACGGCGACACTGACTGGGTGTCTTTCCAAGGGAAAAAAGATAGCCTTTATGTCCTAAGCGCGTCAGGCCTCTATCTATCTATGAATCTTTTCGCCGGTACGCAAGCCACGCTATTAAGCAGCGCAAGTGGTTTATCACCCAAAATGGTTTGGCCATGTACATCAACGGCAAATTACAAGCTACGAATTTCACAATACAGCACCTCGTACAGCGGGCAATACAATCTCTCGGTTCGTGAATACTCCTCCAACAACATGGCAAGCTTTTCTGCACCAACATCTTATTCAACATGGTCAGCTGGCAGCTCTTACACTGTCCAATGGACAGCAGATACTGCCCTTTTTGCCCAAATCGTGAGGCTCTATCTTTACAGAAGAGGCTCTTTTATATATACGCTCTCTTCGTCAACTGCAAATGACGGCACGCAAAGCGTAGTAATTCCGTCGGGTCTTGCGTCTGGCAATGGCTATCAAGTCAGAATCCAGGCAAATTCTAACGCACAGATATTTGCATTAAGCGACTCTTTCTCTATTGCCGGCGTACCAGGAGACATTTACGAACCAGACGATACAAGTTCACAAGCATCAGCAATCGTAATAGGAGCAGGCTACCAAACAAGATCTTTGACTTATCAGGATAAAGACTATATTGGCTTTACCACACAAAGAAATAGGCTATACAGAGTGGAAACCATGGATTCACTTTATCCCTCAATATCTGTTTACTCGGCAGACATGCAAACTCTAATAACTTCCACAAACACTACATTTCTGAGTCCTAATCCGGTATTGTCATGGCTTTCGCTCAACAGCACAGACCTAATAATACTTGTTACCGGCAACAGAACAGGAAGCTACAGAATAAAATTAGACGGCTACGACTCAACACAGTTTAGTTTTACCGTTAATTCACCCTCGGCCGGTGCTACTCTGATTCCACAAACACCGCACACCATTCAATGGACAGACAACCTTGCCATAGGGGGAAGCGTTGACATTTTTCTATACGACGGAGCAAGCGTTATTGAAACTATCGCGACTTCAATAAATAACAATGGGCAGTACATTTGGACACCATCAACACAGAGAGCTGGAGGTAACAATTACACAATTAGAATAATAAGCCGAATTAACTCCCTAATATACGGGCTTTCTGGAGTCTTTGCTATAAGTCAATAGTCGAAATGCCTGCCGCAAACATAACAGGTGTAAAGTTGCCTGCCGGCATCTGGTGTTATTACAGCCGCTTTAACCTGTACACCACAGTCTGGACATTTCGCTACTATGGCGTTTCTACCGAGGCTGAATGCCCTAGGCGAAGGGATATTTTCGTCTATGATGCATGGAATTAATCCTGCTTCACTATTTGTTTCTGAAACAAGCGATGTCATCTCCCATTCATCGCCATAAATAACTTCTATCGCATCAGTTGAAATCAACTCAGATATTATTGCATCAACAATGTAGGCTATCTGCCAGCACCTTCTGCCATCATCAGATAAACCTACTGGCGTATCGTTTGCATGGTACAGTTCCATACATGCCAGCAAATCCCCCTGTGGAAACGAGGTGGGATTAGTTCTGTCGCTCAGATCAAGCCTACATTCGTACAAAACAGAAGCGTTAGTAGCCGAAAGAGCATCAGCATTACCCTCACAGGTATTTTCAGAATTAGTATCTATCGAAGGCTGGCAAGGCAAAACACTATCTGTAATACCTATCACCAGATCAAAAACATACCGACCAGCATTCTTAAGTTCAAGTAATTGCCCTCGTAGCGACATAATGGTGTAGAAAATAAAAAACTACCGTTAAATCGGCAATGTGTAAAAAATGTTTTTAACAATTAATCACCATTTGTTCTGCCCGAAGCGTCTCCTTTGTCAACAGATCGGAAAATTTTTCCTTTGATAACTCAACAGGTGCCGCTATCGGCTCACCCATAGTCAAAACTACTTTCGAAAAAGGTTTTGGTATCTGGAATCTATCCCAACTCGAAAGCGTCCACGCATTGGAAAAGGCTACGCCAACTGGAATCAGAGCGGCACCAGTCTCTACCGCCATCCTGTAAGCACCCGAATGAGCTTGCCGATATGGCCCACGGGAGCCATCAGGAGTTATTGCCAGAGAACCACCATTTCTCAAAGCAGCTACCGCAGCTTCATAAGCATCGCGGCCATCGGTTGCAGAGGAACCACGAATAAGTGAATATCCCCAATGCCGTAGCACACCAGCCAGTATTTCACCGTCCCCGCTTTTGCTTAACAACGCATTTGGTCGGAACCTTCCAATGTAACGAAAGGCAAACAGAAGCGTCCCATGCCAAAAGGCATATATACAAGGCTCTCTATAATCTTTAGTTACATACTTTTGAGATTTTTCGGCAACGACAATTTTTTTTCTTACCGTTAGAAAAAGGATAAAGGACAAAAATCGTACTATGCGCGGAAACAGCAAAGAAATAAGTATCTTTTTAACTGACATGCAGTTTAAAAATATAGTTTATCTTACAGTTGTTGCAATTATCCTTACGCTGCCATCTTGTGCTCCTTCCGATAAGGAGCTTCAGAAGTTTGCACGATTTAATGCCAAACGGTTGCTAATAGAGGAATACTGCAAAATGAAGCCGGAAAGTCTCTTTGTTTACACTGCGAGTTTATATAAAAATGAGAATATCAATCAAAATAGGATTATACGAATTATTTCATATCTCGATAAAAATCCTGACGCGTGGGTAAAAACACAAAAACTGTTAGTCGCCGAATTGGATTCCCTAAATCCAGCGAAAACTGGCAATAGAAAGGAATAGTGAAAAAATGGAAATTAAAAAAGAGTTTGTGGGGCCTTATACGGTGTATCATTTTACCGGAAACCTTGATCACGAAGCTGTGGATTTTGCTTTATCTGAAATAACAGAAACAGGTGACAAAAAAATTGTAATCAACATGAACGGCATAGAGAGAATTGACAGCACGGGATATGGCGGCATCATTAAGCTATGGAAAGGAATAACATATCACGGAGGCGAGCTACATCTTTTGTGCGCAAACCAGAAAATACTTGATAAACTCGAAGAATTAAACCTCCACAAGATACTTCATATATTTAGAGATGACGGCCCAATGGCTACACACAAGGAGAGTTCAACTGGCCTTTCTTCACTGGTTAAAGTTTCCAATCTTGGCAACTTTAAAATCATGACTTTTGAAGGCGAATTGCCAACTCTTGCAGATGTGCGCACATTCAAGGACGACCTAATAAGAAAAGTTAATGGGGGAATGGTTTTTCTCGCTATTGACTTTACAAAAGTTACAAGCGTATCATCCGATTTTATAGGGGCACTGCTTGCTGTTAGAAGACTAATCGACCTAAAAGATGGCTGGTTCGTTTTCATAGGCGTTCATGCTGAGCTTTTTGGAATATTCGACACAGTAGGTTTAACAAGAATGTTTACGCACTATCCAGACATGAAAGCATTTGAAGCGGCTCTAAAGGGCAAAGATATCATTAACGGACTTATAAATGATTAGACTCTGTACCCAAAAGAACGATAAATAAAACTGTTTAGCTTGTTGCCTTTCTATAAAATGTTTATTTTTACGGACAATTATGCTTCGGTAGAGAGAGTTCGTTTGGGTCCCATCGTCTAGCGGTTAGGACATAGCCCTCTCAAGGCTAAGGCAGGGGTTCGATTCCCCTTGGGACTATTTTTTCAGATATGCAATTCTTAAGGAAGATATAAATGTCGATATCCTACATTAGTTTTGGTGCCAACATGGGAGATAGAAAAGGAAACATCGAAGCAGCCTATAAGGCAATTGCCAAGCAAAATGTGGGAACTGTTTTGCGAACCTCCCCGTTTTACGAAACAGAACCAGTTAACTGCACTTACCAACAAAAGTTTATTAATTCAGTAGCTGAAATCATGACCGACTTGTCTCCATCAGCTCTCCTTCTTGCGCTCCGAAAAATTGAAACGGATGGAGGAAGATTAAGAACAAATGACAAAAATGCCCCTCGCACCATAGATATTGATATTCTTTTGTACGACTACATAGTAATTAACAGCAAAGACCTAACAATTCCCCATCCTGAAATAGAAAAAAGACTTTTTATTCTCCGTCCTCTTTCTGACATTAGGCCCGACTTACTCCACCCAGTACTGCAAAAGCAGATATCCGAAATCCTTGAATCAGCACCAACAGAAATAAAAGGGCAGGGTTTGGTACAAATATGAAAAAGAACACAAGAAAAGAGGGTGGGTTTCTTAAGCAAATTCACTATCTCGTGGTTGAAGGGTGCATAGGTGTGGGAAAAACAAGTTTCTGTAATATTATTTCTCAGAAACTTAACGCGAAGCTAATACTCGAAAATGTTGAAGACAATCCCTTCATGCATAACTTTTACAAAGAGCGGGAAAGGTACGCTTTCCAGACACAAATCTATTTTCTTCTATCCCGCTACAGGCAGCAGGCCGAAATATCACAGAAAGATCTCTTTTACAATCTCGTAATATCGGATTATGTTTTTGCAAAGGACCGGATTTTTGCAGGGCTAAATTTAAACGATAACGAACTTGCCCTTTACGAAAGAGTTGCAAATGCTCTTGAGCCCGCTGTACCAAAGCCAGATTTTATAATTTACCTTCAAGCCTCGACCGAAAGGCTTATGGCAAACATTAAACAGAGAGGGAGAAAATACGAATCGCCCATTAGCGAAGAGTATCTTAACACCCTCAATGAGGCATATAACCATTTTTTCATTAACTATAGCGAGGCACCTGTATTAATAGTTGATGCATCCGACATTGATTTTGTCCACAGAAGCGACGATCTTGACGAAATTCTTCGTGAGTTGGACCGCGGCGGCAAGGGAACAAGGTTTATTAAGCCTCTTCCACGGAAAGAGGCATGAGTGATAGGTTAGCAGCGGACAATATCCGCCTTGCCAAGGGAAGAAAAAAACTTGTAATGATAACAGCATACGACATGGCTTCTGCCAGTGCCGTAGCAGAAGCAAATGCAGATATCATCCTCATAGGCGACTCCCTCGGAGTAACCGTACTCGGGCACCCCAACACACACAAAGTTACTATGGATATTATGTTACATCATCTTTCTGCGGCACGCGCTGGTGCACCCAACTCTTTCATTGTTTGCGATATGCCCAAAGGCTCTTACGATGAAACAGTGATGGCAATTGAGAATGCTGAAAACTTGATAAAATGTGGCGCTAATGCAGTCAAGTTGGAAGGAGCTGCAATTGGTCAAATAAAGGGAATTACTGAAAAAGGAATTCCTGTTATGGGACACATCGGGCTGTTACCACAATCAGCCGACAGCTACAAAGTACAGGGCAAAAGCGATGAAGATGCTTCACGCCTATTACGGGAAGCCACCTCTCTTTGCGAGGCAGGGGTATTCGCAATCGTATTAGAACTTATGCCGGCAACACTCGGGAAAAAAATTTCCGAATCGGTAGCCGTGCCATGTATAGGCATCGGTGCGGGACAGTTTTGTGATGGACAGGTTCTTGTCTTTAACGATCTTCTTGGAATATTTGACCGATTTGAGCCAAAGTTCGTTCGCCGGTATCGAAATCTAAAGCGAGAGATGGTTAACGGATGTGCTGAATTTATCGCCGATGTACGGAGTGGCAGATACCCATCATCCTCCGAAATCTACTGAATCAACGCAAAATCATTTTCGAACTTTTTTGGCTGAATCAATCATTATTATCACCCTTTGGGTGGGCAAGCTTTTTCAAGGCATTTCCATATTCAAACGATGGATCGGTTTTTGAGTTATGACACTTAACACACTCACCGCGCATGTCGCCTGCCCTTTTACCATCGTGCGGACCAGCAGGCGAATGACAAGCTTCACATTGTACGCCAAGCAGATGTTTCTGATGAAGCTCTGGTGCATAACCGGTGACTTTTCCATATCCTGTTGTAGCTATACTAAGCTCCTCAGCGGGAATTCTGATGGCGAAATCTTTTCTAAACCCCGATTTCCCAAAATGTTTCTTTGCTAATTTTTCATAAGCATCGGCATGCTTTGTTCCTTCCCACCATTTCCCAATACCAGTGTGACACGCTGCACACACCGCCCCGCCAAGATACTGTTCGGGATATTTGGGCCTTACTTTTCTATCAATACATAGCCGCTGACGATACGCGTCCAACAAATTAAGGAAATTGCCCTCATGATACCCCTCTTCATGATACAAAACATTTCCCGTAGTATCAACAACCGTTAGAGATGGTACCTTGTCTATATTGAAATAACCCTTATATGCCATCCATTTATCATGATAAACAGAAAAAGGATACTTGGTTGAGATATCTTTATAATCCTTATATGATTCGTTACCAGACACAATACCAACATAATTTGCACAACTATTTGATAAAAATACAGAAGAAGAAAATGCCTCAAGTGCGCTACGACATTTACCACACTGAAGTGAAAAATAGATTACAAGAAGAGGTTTGCCATTTTCAAACTGTCGAAACGATACAGAAGAACCTTTTTTGTCAACAATCTTAATACCATAATCAAAAATGCTCACCTTTTCTGCAAACAAAGAAACGGCAAAAAGGAGAAAATAGTAACGAAAAAGACCCATTATAATTTTTCCCTTAGCAGATAATAGCGGCATCCAGGCGGTAAACGGCTTCCATTGCCAGCCACATCTTCAATAGAAAGCCTTAAGATAAATATAGTATTTACACTTTGCGTCACGGAAGTATCTCTCACTCCTGCATAAGAGCGTATAAGACGCAAGGTTGAGCCGGTTCTGCTAAAAGAGATGGAAATTGGTTTATTCTTTTCAATCCGGTGTGTGCGAGATGATAAATTATGAGACAGGTATAACGCCTTTTCGTTAACAGGATAACAAGAAACGATACCGGAACTATCGCTGCCAATGGGGATAACAAAATAATCCACATCTGAAAGGGCGGAGGCCGCTTCCATTTCACCGTACAAACGGCCGGAATAAAGCGTATCAGGAAACTGCGGTAAACCGTTATCCTCCCTCTCTCCATTGCTTGTTTTAAAAGTTAAGTTGAGTGATATAGCTTCAACTTCTCCATCTTCCCGACGGAGATTACTAACTGCAATGGTACATTGCTCCCCATAGGAAGGAAGGCCGCTTGTACGCGCGACAAAAAGAGTATCTCTGTTTACCCACCAATGGGCAGAAAAATTGGCAGCCATTGCGGATTCTGAATAAAGGCTGATTTGCTGATTAAAAACAAAGAAATAATTACCCCATGGGTCGGCTTCCACGGAACCATCGTTCGGAAAGGACGAAACAAGAGCAATAGGAAGCGGATCGCCAACCTGCAAGCCACACATAGTTAGCACTATAGCCAAAAAAGCAAACAATAATCGGCGAAAAAAGGTTAGTGTCCTATGGCTTTCCATGCTTCTTCCACCGGTTTCGACAAGACAAATTTACCATTATGACAATACGAACACTTATGCATGCCAACTTTTATCGGCCGATTCCTTCGGGTATCAGGATTATTGCCGGAGCTGCCTCTAATAAAATCAATGGAACCAAATGCTCTCTTCCGTTCTTCTGCAACATGTCCAACTAGCGGGCCATGACACCCTTCACATTGAACGCCAGCCATATCCATAGACGACTCAACATCCCAAAAACCGTTCTCTCTTTCATATCCAGTTACATGACACTTAAGGCAGGAAGGATTATATTCGTTCCCGCTCTTTATAAGTGTTTCGAACGCTCTAACATGGGGGCCGGAGACCTCTTTTAAATTAATCCTTGCGTGGCACTCTTTACAACTTTCCTGTCCAGCAAAAAGTTTTTGCGCGTCATTTGGCCGTGGGTATTTAAATTTTACGGAAGACAGACTCCTTTCATACTCCTTAAACAGTGTATCTATTTCACTGTTTCGATCATATTTGGATGTCATCGGCTCATTATAGCCAGATGCTGCATTAATAAGACCGCTACTGACGCTAAACGAAACAACTCCAATATTTCTTGTTTCAGGAAAACTTGATACAATTCTAATTCCATTTATGGTAGTAGGCACTTCTTTATACGCATAGTCCGACGAAACTATAATAAAATCAATTTTAATTGAGCTATTTACAATTGATGCCAGAGCACTATCTCGCAAGTCTGTAACGACGACAATATAACCGCCTTTTTTTTTCTCACTTGAAACAATATCTTTTAGCGCGCTAACGGGATCCGTTATTCTATAACCGGCGTTGTCATCAATCTCTGTGAGGCCATGATTGGAAGTCAAGCCAACAACAAGCAGCTTCACTTTCGACTCACCAGCCTTCAAATGCCTGAAAGGGTGAAATACCCTTTTGCCATTGGAATCGAGGATATTTGCCGATACAAGAGGAAGTTTCGCAGCGCTATTCATTTCCAGAACCCGTTTTATGCCATACTCAAGTTCAGCTTCGCCAACAAGCACAGCATCGTATTGCAGCAATCCCATGCCGCGCATAAAGTACGAGGTTAGAACAGCCTTTTCCCTGCCTGTTCGTGATGAAAAGTTTCCGGCATCGATTAACACTATGGACCCTTTTTTTGTCCTGAATTCCTTTATAAAATTAGCCATTCTGGGAAGTCCGCCCGTTGGATTACCAGGGCAACCGCATGGACCATAAGCGCCTAAGCTTGAACCTGAATAAACAATATTCACTTCATTTCCATCACCAAAGACGGACGAAATGAGTAATATTGCTAAGAGTAATAGATTATTTAATTTTGACATTAAACGAGTGCAAGGCCTTCTTTTCGTAATAAACCGATAAACATTCTCTACCGTTAATTGTAAGCCATATAGTATTGATGGGTAGCTCCCATGTTTTCATTGATGGATCCATGCCCTTTGCGATTATGCGAACAACTTCTTTATAAATTCTTGTACCAGATTTAACATCGTACAGAACCGCTGTAATTTCATTCCCCTTTGCAGCTAATACTTTCATCGAAACAAGTCCTGCCGGATTAGGCACAACATCCTCTACTTCGAATGATTTTTTGCCTACAAGTACAATCGACTGATAGTCGTGAAAGAAAAAGAATTTATCACCCTCAAGAAACAGACCTGTGTATTGATGCTGCCTATATTTAACATCGGGAATGGCCACTCCCCTAAGAGTGTTAAGATCGTACAAAGAGGGAAAATCGCCATGCCTATAATAAAGATACCTTCCATCCGAGGAAAACTGCATCAACACACCCAAGGTATCGGACATACGAAACGAAGCTATCTTAAGCATATCATTGTTAACAAGATTTTCGACTGTAACACTCGCTTCTATTTTGTTGTCAACTGTTACTCCGCCAATAAGTAATTGACTACTATATTTTGCATCTGAACTAAGCACGGTGTACGGTGCACCCGAAACCCTTTCCGATACCGGTTTAGCATCCTGAATCCCAAACAAGCGGCCACCAAATTGATAGCGGTTTTTTCCCGTTACCCATTCACCAAATTTTTCTGTGCGAACTATTTGTTTTAGATCTATTGAATTTCCCGTCTTGAAGTCAAGCCAGTACAAACTTCCTCTAATCTGTACCAAAGTGTCGGTAGAATTGCGAAGCAATACATAAACAAGTCCATCGCTATAATCATTATTAGGTAACCATTCGACGCTATCGGGCAACAACCACTCACCCATTAATTTTAAATCGGGACTAAATTTTCGAATTTTTTGCCAGCCATCTTCAACTGAGACTACTGTGAAATGGCGGCTCTCAATTCCATTGAATATTTTGTGCAGAGAACCCGACAGTGGATATGATTGCTGTCCTTGAGTAAAGGCACTTAAAAACAGCACAACAAAGAGCGGAGGAAAAAAATTTTTTATCATAGTACTAAAGAAGATAATAATTGATGCGGCTTAATTACACAAGGCGCCGTAAAGAGCGGGGTTAAGCGTTGGGTCGTTATACATTTTAAATTGCCTGTAAACCTTAAGCCGCTTTTTACCCGAAACTATGTCCTGCCATAACTGATCCAGCGAAAGAGAGAGATCCTCTCTCTGCATATGCAAAATGGTGAGTTTATCCGAGCATCGCTTGATATGGTCCCCTGTAGTGTTCGTCCGCAGAACCTGCTCCTTCATGTGATATATTCTGAGTGCTATTATTGAAAGTCGGTCGATTATGCTGCCTGGGGTTTCAGAGTTTTGCTTTGCATTCTTTTCTAACTTTACTCCATTTTGCCTAACAATACTAACAAGATAATCGTCAATCTTTTCAATGCAATCGTTGCGAAGCTGATTTAATCGATCAATGGCTCGTTTGACAGAGGCTATCTCTGAATCGGGAACATCACTTTTTCTCGCTTTATCCTCTTCGTGCCATAGATCAAAATTATGTCTGTGCTGTTCTATAACAAGTTGATATAATTCATGGTTGATGTTGCCATCGTCGTTTCCACCGGAAAGATGCCAATCCGACACCTTCTGTATCTGGATATCGCAAATTTTTGCTGAATTTAACAGGCTATGAACTGAATTCATGCGAAACTGGTTTCTCCAGACAAATAAGCAGACACATATTCTTCAGCCGCTTCCACACTTTCAACCAGAACCTCCCGCGCTTTTGAGCCTGCATTTGCACCTACTATACCAGCCGCTTCGAGCTGATCCATGAGTCTGCCTGCTTTAGCGTAACCGACAGACATTCTTCTCTGTAACAGCGAGGTCGAGCCCTGGCGCCGAGACACCACAATACGGGCCGCCTCTATTAATTCGTCAACATCAGAATCGGAACCTTCTGGCAATTCTGCCACCGCTTTCTTTTCTTCCTTAACAAACGATTTTATTCTGTCTCGTCGTACATTCTGGTTACTTGCAAAAGCTACCAATTCCTCCGACTCCGCCGTCTCAATATAACAGCCATGCACCCGTTTCATATCCCTCATCTCAACAGACTTATATAGCATGTCGCCCATGCCTAAAAGTTCTTCCGCCCCCTTCTCATCGACGACTATGCGCGAATCCATGGCACTATTTACCATAAAAGCAACGCGTGACGGCATGTTCGCCTTAATGAGTCCTGTTACAACCTTTGCCTCTGGTCTCTGGGTCGCGAGTACAAGATGTATGCCAACAGCCCTTGCCTTTTGTGCAATTTTCACAATTTCCTCTTCAAGCTCCTTCCCTACAGAAAGCATTAAATCGGCAAGCTCATCAACTACGATAACAATATAAGGCATACGGGTCTTGTCTTTATCATCCATGGTCAGGTTCTGCAACCCATTAGAAAGCGCCTTGTCGTTGTACTGCGATATATTTCTGCATGTTGCCTTTGCGAGAAGCTGATACCTCCTGTTCATCTCTGCAACCGCCCATTTAAGCGCAGCCACAGCCTCTTTGGGAGCGGTAATAACATCAGACAACAAATGCGGTATTCCGTTATAAAGAGTCATTTCAACAACTTTCGGATCTATAAGAATCAGCTTAACCTCATCTGGAGTCTTGGAAAGCAGAATACTTGCGAGAAATGTATTTGTGCATACGCTCTTTCCCGAACCTGTGGTTCCTGCAATAAGAAGATGTGGCATACGGGTTAAATTTACACATACAGGGAAACCTGAGCTATCCTTGCCAAGCGCCACTTTAATTTCATCATTTGCAGAAGCAAAATCGGGACTCTTTATTACATCTTTAATATAAACAACTTGACGCTTTGGATTAGGCAATTCGATTCCTATTGCCGATTTGTGAGGCACATTGCAAATTCGAATCTTCGCGACAGCCATAGCTATTGCGAGGTCTCGCGACAATCCCTCTACTTTGGATAACTTTGTACCAGGAGCAAGCTGCAGCTCATACCTTGTTATTACCGGACCTGGATTAACCTCTGTAATAACGCCATTAATTTTAAAATCTTTCAGTTTTTCTATTAGCTTATCAGCGTTAATCTTGATTTCTTCGTCTGTAATACCTCTCTTTTGAGCTTCACGATCCTTTAATATATCAATTGACGGAATAACATAGTCGTCATAAACAACCTCTTCTTCGGCTTCATTCGAATCAACACTGTCCAAAACATTTTCTTGTTCCGGTTCATCGTCTTCACAAACATTAAATTTCTCGGCAACTTCATCACCGAATTTATCCTCTGTAACATTACCCCCTGCCCCCAAGGAGACTTCTTCGTCTGAAATTGACTTCAAAGCCGCTCTTTTAGCTTTCCTTGAAGGTACAGCAACCACCACTGAATTATCTTCCGCAGCAGGCTCTCCATCAGCATCAGGTCCAATATCGCGAATAACCGGTCCATTATAGCTTTTTAGAAACTCTCTCTGTCGTTTTTCCAGTCTCGCAGAAAGGACTTCGTTCATTGAGAGCTTTTCCAATTCCTCATCGGTAAGAGCATCGAAATCCAACGGCTCTGCTCCTACATGTTCATCGTCGTGATCCGGATGCTCAACTATTGAAACTGCCGCCTTCCCTTCAATCTTAGAAACCATTCCCTTTTGAATAGAACCGCCGCTTCGCCCTGAAACAGCGCGCTCCTTGGCCGGCACTTTAGATATTGCAAGAGTTCCACCACTTTGAGCCACCGTGGCTCCATTGCCAACAAAAAATGACCACCACTCAGTCGCTTTGTTAAACAACTGTTCTACATCTACGCGAAAGCCCCAAACGGCCGTTAATAGTATTATAAGAAATGAAACAAGATATGCTCCAATCTTGTGATCTCCAAAAACAGCTGACAAAACATTCTGCACGATAAAATTACCTAACAGGCCACCCGTTCCGATGAACTGTTCCCAACTTCTTCCCTCTCCAAGATTTTTAATGCTAAAAAATACAGTAAGTTGCAGGAATAATGTTACCGCAAAAAAGGGGTTTCTAAAGGAGTCAGAAATAGGACTTTTGGTTATCATGCGCCACCCGATAAAACCAATCGCAACGGGAAAAGCCAGTGATGGAACCAAACCAAAAAAAGCAGTTAACCCTTTCGATAAATACAAACCAAAATACTTGCCGAGTAAATTATCAGATGGACTAATAAGATTTGACATGAGACTCAATCCACTTAGTACTGATAATACAATAAAGATAAAACCTATCAAGCCACGACTATCGGAGGAGCCAACCGCCCCCTTTTTACCTTTTGATTTTCCTTTAAGTTTGCCCTTAGCGTTATTCCTTGCTAACAGACTTTTGGGTTTTCTGGACATCGACACAACAGATTTATACGCCATATTTTCTAGATCCTTTAATCCGTTAAACTAATTTCCACGCATTTAAATGAGCAAAAATTAGTCCAAATTTAACAAATTACTTTAATTTCTCCACAATTAACTATTTAACAGTACATTACACAATTTAACTCATAAATGCAGTTAATCGCAAAAACAAAGATATTAAGGCAATTATTTCCTAAAGATTTTTTTACACCTTGTCGATAGACTTAGTGTAAGATGAGTTAAACAAACGGAGAAAAAATGTCAACAATGACCAACAATAACGAAGAACTTCTGATGCTAAAAGAGATTACGGGGGTTTGTCCTCTGATAATTTTCGTGAACAGAAATCTTCACGCCGGAGCACCCACTATAAGATAGTTATCTGTAATCTCCCATATATCCCGAAAAAGGCGCTTTCTTAACCGAGAGCGTCTTTCTTTTTTTAGGTTTAAATTACCTAACACCGTCGCGCAAAACCTCGAACAGGAAAAATTTTGTTGAAATTTAGTTATAATAATACTAAATTTCGTTCATGCTTAAAGAGCGTTTCACCGAAAGCCTACTTAGGCGTCTGTTTTCAAATTTTCCTGTTGTTGTGGTACTTGGTGCCAGGCAAACCGGTAAAACAACATTAATAAAAAAATGCTTTGGCAACAACCTTAATGCATTTACATTTGGTCCCGTGACTGATCATGAAGGCGCCCGAAAAGATCCGAACTTTTTTTTACAGACACATAAACATCCCTTGTTTCTTGATGAAATTCAATACGCTCCAGAATTACTCGCAGCAATAAAACAAAAAGTAGATGAAAACAAAAAAAATGGCATGTATCTCCTGAGTGGCTCTCAAAATCTTGCTATTTCTAAAGGCATAGCTGAATCTTTGGCCGGCAGAGCAGCTATTCTTCATCTTTTACCAATGGGGTATTGCGAGTGGACAGGAAGTGCACAGAATCCATCGTTTCTTCAGGAATGGCTTAACGATAATTCGGATATTTATGCAAACAAATGGACAAAATCTACACCACCCGATACCCTGAGTCATATATGGAGAGGAAGCTATCCTGGACTATTAGAACTACCGGATGACCTAATTCCGCGCTATTGGCAATCTTACCTTGAGACATATGTTGAAAGAGATATTCGCACTGTTGCTGATGTTGGCTCTCTTCAGATTTTTAGTTCATTTGTTGCGTTACTGGCAGCAATGACATCACAAGAAATCAATTACTCTGAGCTGGGACGAGAGCTTGGTGTAAACTACAAGACATCACAGTCGTGGGTTTCTATAGCAGAATCAACATTCCAATGGTTTTCTGTGCCCTCTTTTACAAGGAACTCTGTAAAGCACCTATCATTGAAAAAAAAGGGATATTACTGTGACACAGGATTTGCCTGTTATCTGCAGCATATTTCGTCACCACGCGCTCTTGCCGTTCACCCATTGCGGGGAGCGCTATTCGAAACAATGGTAGTCATGGAAATTATGAAACGGATTGCAGTGTGGCCCACAGCGCCAGGTCTTCACCATTACCGCACGCACGGTGGATCTGAAATTGATCTTTTACTCGAAATAGATGGCTCTCTTTTTCCTATTGAGATAAAGATGAAGAGCAATCCGGAAAAGAATGATATAAAGTCAATGCGTTCACTTCGAGAAAAATATTTTAATGAGAAAATAAAAAAGGGGCTGATTATTTGTTGCACAGAAAAACCAACAATGCTTTCTGATGATGTTGTTGCAATCCCGTGGTGGATTGTCTAAACTGCTAACCAATAGACAATATGGATGACCACACCCGCCACCGTATGTCGTCAAATATGACCTTGACTACCATTCAATCATAAAATTCAACTGTTTTTTGTCGCCATTCCCTTGGAGAACATCCTTTTTGTTTCTGAAATTGGCGATTAAAACATGATAGTGTCTGAAAACCATTGGAGAGTGCAATTTCTGAAATTGACATATTGCTTTTAAAAAGTAGGCTGCACGACATCTCTATTCTGAAAGTCTGAATGTATTCAAGAGGGCTTTTATTTAAAACACGAACAAATTCTCTGCAAAAATGCCCCTTACACATTGCACATAATTGTGCGAGCCTATCGATTTTTATTTGGTACGGATACTCCCTGTTGATGTAGTCTAGTGCTGGAATAAGTCTCGTTATAGATGTTTCATATTTTTTTATTGAATTCTTAACAGCAGACCTTTTTATATTGCTCTGCACTCTTACTCTTTCGATAAGAAACTGTGTCACAAGTGCCTTGATTTTTTCTTTGTATCCAATTTTTTTTGACTCCCATTCATTTATCATCTCTTTGACAATAGTAATAGCAACAATTTTTTGTTTTTCTGGAATAAGGCATGTCGTACAAGTGATTGCTTTGTTAAATATTGTGGGAGAACCTGAAATCATGGTCGTCAATAGTTCTACTGGATCGAACATTACAAATGACCATTTACTAGGTTTTCCATTAGGCATAAATGCACGATGAATATGCATTGGGTTAATGACAACAATATCTCCCGCATTAAACAAATACTCTTTTTTGCCAACGACAAAGATACCATGGCCATCATAACAATAGCCGATCTCCATCGTTTGATGAAAGTGTATACGCCTGACAGAATTCTCATACAAGTACATTGGCCCCTCAATAAGAAAAGGAAAGTCTTTGCAAATTGGAATTTTGTCTGCCTGTGGAACTGTAGCTGATATGATCCTTTGGGGAGTTTCCGCTACCATTTTTCAAATATACCTAAATGAGTAATTTTGCACAAAATAAGTTTTTCTGGAGGTAGAAAAAAAAAAAGAGTTCAAGTATTTTTAAAGCATACTACAGAAAGGGGTGTTATCCATATGTTTATGAAGACACATGTATTGTTTCTTGTTAGCTTGTTAGTTTTATCTGGTCTTTTTGGGGCCATTCCTGTCATTTTGGATTCTATACCGATAAGATTCGAACCTGCTTTAATCACTCTAATAAAAGCAGATGATTATATGAGCTACAGACTACAGTTAAATAGTGATTTTCAGAAAAAACATGATACAAGATTAGGAGCATACAACAATCTCATTAAACCTAATGGTGGGGCCGGCGATTATAGTGGTGAATATTATGGTAAGTGGCTTGATGCGGCATGCGGTGCATGGAAATATTCCAAAGATGCTTTATTGCTGCGTAAGATAGATAGCACCATCACAATTTTCTCCGCTAAGCAGAAAGCAGATGGTTACATGGGTAATTATGTCGATTCGTGTCGCTGGACATGGTGGGACCATTGGAACCACAAATACAGTATGCTTGGTCTGCTTCATCACTATGAGATTACTGATTCTCTTAGAGACATTGAGATTTGCAAGAAGGCAGCCGATCTGATGTGTCATATTTTCCTTGATTCTCTTGGCCCTGTTGCTATTAACTCTGCCGGAGATTATCCAGCCCACATTCGTCACCCTATTTTACCAAATTTAAAGGAGTTATTACCTGACATT
>CAZPWS010000028.1:0-43520 GCA_964590225.1 uncultured Fibrobacterota bacterium | reverse complement strand
GCACAACTCAGCCTAACAATGTCAACGAGTATGAGAATCGTCTTTATGCGGCCAATGCAGGCATTAATGGGGCATGGTATAACTGGTTTGGGAGATTTGGCGGGACGGGGAATATGCCGAATTTCAATAGTATCACAGAGGTTTATCCGAGGCTTAAACTCGTACGGTGTGTGCCGAATTGGGACAACTTGAACGGTCTTGGAACTTCGACAAGAAGTTGGGATGGAACTGTTTACACATCTCAGAAAAACAACCAGCCGTGGTCAGGCATATCCCCTTATATTATCTATTCACGACATTGGAAACGACCTGACGAATTGTTTGTATGTGCATTAGGAACTGATTCTCCGACCCTAGGTACAGCAACATGGTCAAGTAAATATTTTATAAAGAATGTCTATGCAACGAACGCCTATTTTGAAGAAGCAGGTGATGGAAGTTCGGACTGGAATATTGATAACAAAAGCAATAAGGCTTGGATTAAAGAAGGCATCTTGTCAGGCAGTTCAACAGATAGGGGAAAAGTATATATTTTTGAATTGGGAACGAGAACGGCGAATTTTATAGGGAATAACAAAAGAGTGACAATAGGTAATAAGCAGAAAAATATCAGCTATTAGGATTGTAAACAACCCCATGCCTGAAGGCAGGGGTATCCGAAATCGCGGTTTTTTGATGAAGGAAATAGCAAATGACTACTTGTCGGGCCCGCAAGGCCAGTGTCTTTCTTACCCTTTCTGCGCTGGCCTTGTTTTTTTTGTGCGGGTGTGCAAACATAAACAATCTGAATTCCATAAGTGGGTATGGAATATTATTTTACGAAAATGGCTTGGCTGTTGGTAAATACGAATACACAAAGGAGGTTGATAAATGCGAATAATCTTAGCAATGATTTTGGCGGTAATTTGTGGCTGTGCATCGGTAAATAAAGGCAAATCCATGATGATGATCACCGATGATGTCCTGGGATTTAGAATTGGTGTTGATACCCAGAAAATACCGACCATCACCCTTGCACACGCAAGGCAGGAATTACAGATTGTGCCGGTCAGTGAAAATAAAAAAATCTATGCAGCCCCAGCTATTGCCAAATTTGGGGCAAAGAGCGTGTGGTCGAATAATTTTGGTATCAGTGCGCTCATGGCGTCAGGCCAGGCGGCCATAGAAAACAAGGAAATGTATTTTGAGGATGTTGGAGGGATTGGGGTTCCAACACCAACACCAACCCCAGCTATAACACCTAAATTGGAGGAATAAATTATGGGATTGGATTGGGATGATTGGTCAAAGTGGATTAGGGGCTTGTTTGGTGCTGGTATTAGCGGGGCAAGTGCTGCTATTTCATCTGGCGTCGGTGCAAGCATGTTAGCACCCGATAAGTTTAATTTACAAGAGGGTTTTGGTAATGTTATGAAGATGATTGCTATTACGGCAACTGTATCTTTCATCGTGAGTATTTCTAAGTATCTGTCCCAAAAACCTCTACCTGACGATGAATAAAATATGACCGACAATCGCATGATTTTGAGCAAGGAAACCTGGAATCATCTCACACCTGAAAATCAGAGTTGGATAATTTACAACACTGTCAACGATCTTGATAGCAGGGTGCAACGGATTGAACACAGATGCACGAATTGCTATAACGGTCGCCTCTTCTCGAAGACAATAAGTTTTCTCGGCGGTTGTTTAGGCGGCATAATAGGATTCTTTAGCAGTAAGTTTTTTCACGGGTAATTATTAAAGTGAAAGTATCTGATATAAAACCAGAGTGAAATAGATAAACTTTTAAAAGATTCGAACATAGAAATAAAAGAGAATGAAGAAGAGATTATTGATGATGTTGCAGAAATAATAACAAAACCGGGCGATATTATAAAGCTTGGGGATCATAAACTTTTATGTGGTGACGCAACAAATGTCAGAGATATAGAAAAATTAATGGATGGTAAAAAGCCAAGTATGGTTTTTACTGATCCGCCATACGACATGGACAAAGACACATTAATATCAGCCTATAATGCTGTTCGCACGACTGATCATTGTGTGCAATTATGGATGGGAAGCGATAGGCAACAGGTATGGCTTACATCAAACGATATTGATAATTTTAGTCAATTCTTCGTACATGATTACAAGGCTGCAACATTGGTTTCAAACAACTTACCGATGACGCAGCATAATTTAATATCCAAATTTGGAAAAAGAAAACTGAATAATTTACAGGACGGGTTTTCTACAATTTTAAGAGTTTCCACGCTAAGGGGTTCTATTGAGCATAAAAATTTTACTATGGGGAAAAGGCCAGAATTGCCTTTTGAGTTTATAATACACTACTCAAATAGAGGAGATATTGTACTTGATGTTTTTGGTGGAAGCGGGTCTACGCTGATTGCAGCGCAAAAAGCTGGACGTGTCTGTTATATGATCGAAAAGTCTCAAAAACAATGCGATATGATAGTGGAAAGATATAAAAAATATACAGGCGAAAAAGTTGTAAGGTCTTACCAATAGGGAATTTGGATTGACATACATTTGTATTTTGTATATAAAATACTGACTTGTTTTATCTCTGTTTATCATATCTTTTTGAAAGGGGAAAAAATGTCAGTAATTTATGAGCCGAAAGGTAAGGCTAGAGAATATTGTGAGTTAGCAGTTAACCTGTATAATGGATGTTCTCATGGTTGTAGCTATTGTTATGCGCAGAAATTTACATACAAAAAGCATGAAGATTTTATCAATGCAAAACCACGTGCTGGAGTAATTGATCGGTTGGAAAAAGAAGCTGGACAGTACAAGGGGCGTGAGGTGCATTTGTGTTTTACGTGCGACCCCTACCAGCAGATTGAAAACGATTATTTTTTTACGAGGATGGCGATTGAAATTTTACATCGGAATGGAATCAAGGTTGTAATCCTTACAAAAGGCGGCAAGAGAAGCGAGAAAGATTTTGATTTGCTTGAAAAAAATAAGCATCTAAGCAAATATGGAGCTACGCTAACATTTACAGAAGATGCGGACTCTTTAAAATTTGAACCCGGCGCAACTCTTCCTGGTGAAAGGTTTGAAACTTTAGAAAAGGCGCATAGTCTAGGCGTTGAAACTTGGGCAAGCCTTGAGCCTGTCATTGACCCGTCTCAAACATTGATGATAATCGAGAGATGTAAAGATTTTGTAGATACGTTTAAGGTCGGCAAATGGAATCACAATGCAGAAGCAAGCAAAATAGATTGGAGAAAGTTTTGTCATGAGGCAATTGATTTACTTGAAAAATACAATCTTAATTATTACATCAAAAAGGATTTAATTGCTTACGATTTATGAGATCAGGACGAGGCAGAAAACCGAAACCAGTCGAATTGAAAATCTTGCAGGGCAATCCGGGGAAAAGGCCGATACCAAATGATATTCCACAGCCAGAAAAATTATATACGGCGCCTGAAGCGCCTGCCTGGCTTGATGATTACGCCAAAGAAATCTGGAACGATCTTGCATTAAAACTTACAAAGGCGGGCATATTATCTGAGCTTGATATTAATGTGCTTGCCTATTATTGTTCCGCAGCTTCAATTTGTATCATGGCAAGGAAAAGGATCGAAGATAAGACACTGATCATGACATTCAAAAATGAGGACGGGACTTTGAAACATGCTCAAAAAAGTCCATTTATCACAGTTTACCGTGAGGCTTTAGACGATGTAATCAGGCTTGGTGCGCAATTAGGATTATCTCCGTCAGAACGTGTAAGGTTGCGTGGGATTGGTAAAAAAGAAACTGACGAGTTTGACGAATTCCTTAAGACTGGGAAAGCCGCAAAATGATTGATAGAACAACAAAGTATGCAAAAGATGTCTTGTCGGGCAAAATAATTGCTTGTAAGAATGTAAAACTTGCGTGCAAAAGACATATTGATGATATGGCCAACGGCGGAAAAAGAGGATTATATTTTGATATCGAAGCAGCAAATCGCGTATTAAATTTTTTCAGCTATCTTTCTTTGTCCGAAGGGGAATTCGCAGGCCAATCTTTTGTTTTGCAACCGTTTCAATGTTTTATCGTTGGCAGTTTGTTTGGCTGGAAGGGAGCGGATAACTATAGAAGATTTCGCAAAGCATATATAGAGATTGCGAAAGGCAATGGCAAGTCACCCCTGGCGGCTGGAATTGGTTTATATGGGCTTTTAGCAAGCAAAGAAGAAGGCGCGGAAATATATGCAGCAGCAGTTACAAGAGACCAAGCAAACATACTGTTTACCGATGCGAAAAGAATGATTGAAGCATCGGAAAAGTTATCAAAAAGAGTAATGATTAATGTCAGGAATTTAGCAGTATTAGAAACTAATTCTTATTTTCGGCCACTATCATCTGAGGCAAGATCGCTTGATGGTAAGCGTGTGTTTATGGCGTTAATTGATGAAATTCATGAGCACCCGAATGCCATGGTTGTTGATAAAATGCAGGCTGGGACAAAAGGAAGACGAGAACCGCTAATTTTTGAAATTACGAATTCTGGTTATGACAAAGAGTCGGTTTGCTGGCATCACCACGTATATTCAGAGCAAATTCTAAAGGGGTCAATAGAGGACGATGGATGGTTTTCGTATATATCAGGCATTGACGAGGGCGACGATTGGAAAGATGAAAAGACTTGGATTAAAGCAAATCCCAATCTAGGCGTATCTGTAACAATGAAATATCTGAGAGAGCAGGTAAAAGAGGCCATTGGCATGCCGAGTAAGGAGAATATTGTTAAGCGGTTGAATTTTTGTATCTGGACACAACAAAGCACTAGATGGATAAATACGGATGTTTGGAATAAAAATAATACTAAAGAAATTGATGAAGCAAGCCTTATTGGTGAAAAATGTTATGGTGGACTTGATCTATCAAGCGTATCAGATATTACGGCTTGGGTGATGGTGTTTCCGGACGATGATGATCCCGAAAAAGTAGATATTTTAGCACGTTTTTGGTGCCCAGAAAAAAGGCTTCGCGATGAGTCAAACAGGTACAAAGATCAATATCAGGTATGGGCAAGACAAGGATATATTACCACTACACCAGGCAATGCAGTTGACTACGGCTTTGTTAAGGCACAAATATTAGAAGATGCGCAAAAATTCCAGCTTGTCGACATGAATATTGACAGGCTCTTCCAGGGACATCAAATAGCCATGGAACTTATAGATGAGGGAGTGGTGGTTACAGGTATGGGTATGGGATACATTTCGTTTGCCGCACCAATGAAGGAATTTGAGCGGAGATTATTGGCAAGAAAGTTGAATCATGGTGGTAATCCGGTATTAAGATGGATGGCTGACAATGTTGCCGTGAGTCAAGACCCTGCTGGAAACTTAAAACCCAACAAGGCTGAATCACAGGGCAAAATTGATGGTATTGTAAGTTTGATAATGGCCTTAGACCGTGCAAGCAGAAATGTTAATACGGGTTCCGTATATGAGGAACGAGGGCTTTTGGTAATCTGATATGTGGCCTTTTAGCAGGAAAGAAAAACGAAGTGGCCTGAGTAATCCGCAAGCGTGGCTTGTAGATATGTTCACAGGCGGTACAAAATCCGCCACCGGCGTGAATGTTACCCCAGACCGGGCATTGCAGGCTTCGGCGGTGTATGCCTGTGTACGTGTGTTAGCTGAGACGATAGCCTCCCTTCCCCTGCATGTCTATAAGAGATTGGCAAGGGGAAAAGAAAAAGCAACAGATCATTATCTATATCCTATTTTACACGATGCTCCAAATCCAGAAATGACGAGCTTTGAATTTCGCGAAACCATGATGGGTCACTTGTGTTTGCGTGGCAATGCCTATGCGGAAAAGGTAATTGACCGTGCCGGACGTGTAAAGGAATTGTGGCCTTTGAATCCGGACCGGGTTACGGTCGAAAGGGACAAGGCAACAAAACAACTCGTATACACCGTTACGATTCCAGATGAGGCAAGAAAGGTTGAATTGGGTAGCGACAGAATCCTTCATATTCGTGGGCTGTCAGGTGATGGAATTATAGGCTATTCGCCTATCAAATTAGCAAGGGAATCGATAGGACTTTCTCTTGCAACGGAAGAATATGGAGCGAGATTCTTTGGAAATGGATCACGGCCAGGTGGTGTTTTGGAACACCCGGGAAAGCTAGGTGCCGAGGCAAGGAAGAATCTTAAGAAATCATGGGAAGATATGCATCAAGGTTTGGAGCAATCCCATAGAATCGCAATATTGGAGGAGGGTTTGAAATGGCATCAAATCGGGATAGCGCCAGAAGAGGCGCAATATCTCGAAACAAGACAACACCAGACGACCGATATTGCAAGAATATTTCGAGTGCCTCCGCACATGATTGGCGATCTCACAAGATCGACAAACAATAATATCGAACATCAGGGGATTGAGTTTGCCGTATACACAATGACGCCGTGGTGTGTTAGATTTGAACAGGGTTTCAGACAACGCCTTTTTGACGTAGATGACACAAATTATTTCGCAGAATTTTTAATAAACGGGCTGTTGCGGGGCGACATCAACAGCAGGTATAACGCTTATGCTATTGGCAGGCAATGGGGTTGGTTATCTGCCGATGATATCCGTGAATTAGAAAACCAGAATCCCTTGCCTGATGGTCAGGGCAAGACGTATCTTTTACCCCTCAATATGGTGCCAGCCGATCAAACCGCAAAGGTCGGCGATATGGCGAAAGAGAAGGGTTTGCAGGAGGATAAGAAACAAAAGCAGAGATTTAATAATGCATTTAGACATTTATTCCAAGACGCCATTACTCGTATAATCAAGCGTGAGCGGGCCGATGTATTGAGGCAGGTTAGGAAAAAAACAAATGCTGAGGAGTTTGGGAAATGGCTTGGCGAATTTTACAAAGAGCATGAGGAGTTTGTACGTAGAAATATAACGCCCGTAATGACTTCTTTCCTTGAATTATCGGGGCAAGTTGAATCTGTTGAGGACAGCATAAATGAGTATGTCGATAAGCACATAAGAAACTCTGTGGCAAATATCAGAACTCTTATTGCAAATGAGACAGACAAGGAAAAGGCGCTTGTAGAAATGTTTGACATGTGGGAAGGCAAAAGAACCACAGAAATGGCTATTCAGGAGACAGCTTTATATGCCTGAAACTCTCAAAAAATTATTAGAACTCATAAAGAGTTTAGTTGATAACAAATATTACGGAACGCTTGAAATAAAATTTGAAGCTGGTAAAATCGTGCTATGCAGAAAAGATGAAACGATAAAATTATAAAATCATAATAACATTTCAGTATCGAAACAATCGGGCTGAATTATCGCATAACAAGCGGTGATTCAGCCTTTTTTATTTTACAGACCTTTCAGGATAAAAACCATGAAAGACAAAGAACAGAGAAGTTTTAAAGCGTCAGAACTCAGGGTCGAAGGCGACCAGAAACCCGTTATCCGAGGATATGCAGCGGTATTCAATGCGATTTCCGAAGACTTGGGCTGGTTCAGGGAGATCATACGGCCAGGTGCATTCAAGAAAACAATCAATGACGGTGCAGATGTAAGGGCGCTGTTTAATCATAACCCAAATTTTGTAATTGCTAGGACAAAGAGCAATACACTGAAACTCACCGAAGACGATAAGGGCCTTTTCATAGAAGCCGCTCCCCCGGATGCGACATGGGCGAGAGACCTTGTATCATCTATCAAGCGTGGCGATATCGACCAAATGTCGTTTGGTTTCGAAACCGTGAAAGATCGCTGGGGCACAGAAGATGGCAAAAGAATGCGGGAACTCCTGGAAGTCAGGCTGTTCGATGTTTCGCCCGTAACTTATCCTGCATACCCGCAGACAAGCGTAAGCGCAAGGTCAATCCTTACCGAACACGGTATTGAGTTTGATGCGATTGCAGGGATCCTTTTCCGCTCAAAACATGGCTCAGAAATTAATAAATCTGATCATGAGATTATCAATCGTTCAATAGAAATCTTGAAGCAGTTTCTTCCTAAATCCGAGCCGGACAAAAACCACTCGGATGGCGGAGATAACAAGGGGTCTCAGGTGAGATCGCTCATTAGCCTACGCCGAAGGCTGGAACTTGCCGAGAGAGGGTTAAACAATCACAAACTTATTTTTGGAGGACTATAAATGGGCTTGAAGGAAAAACGGCAAAAGGCAATGAACGCCGTAACACAGGCGCGGTCATTGCACAAAAAAGCCGAAGACGAAAAGCGCGAGATGACGCCTGATGAAACGAAGCAGTTCGATGAGTATATGGCTGAATACGACAAACTTGATGCTGAGATCAGGCAGTTTGAAAAAGACGCAGAGAGAAAAAACAAGCTTGAGTCTGCCGAAAAGGAATTATCCAAAGCACAAAACGAGACGGTTGGGAGGCAAGCTCCTGGAAACAGCGAAGATAGGGTAAACCCACGCGCAACGGAAGAATACCGTGCAGCCTTCAGGAAGTATCTGAGAAATGGAGCATCCCGTTTATCCGAGGGCGAAATGAGGGCTTTACAGGCAGACAGCGAAACCCTCGGTGGTTACATTGTAACACCTCAACAGTTTATTACCGAACTGTTAAAGGCTGTGGATGACCAAGTATTTATTAGGCAGTTTGCCACGAAATACCCAAGTGGTGCGGAAGGTATTGGCGTACCCACCCTTGACACAGATGTAAGTGATTCTGACTGGACGAGCGAACTTGCAACGGGTAGCGAAGACAGCTCCCTTGCCTTCGGCAAGCGGGAGTTAAAGCCCCATCCGCTGGCAAAGCGCATCAAGGTATCAAACAAACTCATGAGGGCGTCTGTGTTTGACGTTGAGTCTTTCATCCGGACAAGGCTTGCGTACAAGTTTGGGGTGACGCTGGAAAAGGCCTATATGACAGGCACCGGAAGCCAGCAACCGCTTGGTATCTTCACGGCATCCGCGAACGGTATTACTACTGCAAGGGATGTGAGCACGGGTAATACTGCAACGTCAATCCAGACAGACGGTTTGATTGAGGCTAAGTTTTCTATCAAGGGTCAGTACTGGCCAAGACTGCGCTGGATATTCCACCGTGACGCAGTGAAGCAGATTCGCAAGCTCAAGGACGGACAGGGTCAGTATATCTGGCAGCCGGGTATCACCCAGACTATTCCCGACAGGATTCTGGATTTACCTTATCACATCAGTGAGTATGCGCCAAATACATTCACCACTGGTCAATATGTCGGAATTGTCGGAGATTTTAGTTTCTACTGGATCGTAGATTTCATGGATTTGGTCATCCAGAGACTTGTAGAGCTTTATGCCGAAACGAATCAGACTGGCTTTATCGGCAGGATGGAAACGGACGGTATGCCCGTCATGGCTGAGGCATTTGCACGGGTTAAACTGGGCTAAGAAACAATAGGTTTTTTGGAGGATAAATAAAAATGGAATTAGGAAAAGATGCAAAAATAACAATAGCCATAACCCCTACGGAAGGCGCCGCCGGTACGGATGATATCAATGGCGCCATCCTTGATATGCAGGGTTATGAAAATGCAATGGCAATTGTAACATTCGGAACCATTACATCCGGAGCCGCAACGTCAATCAAGATGCAGCAGGATACAGCGGCTGCAATGGGAAGCGCCGCCGATCTTGCAGGTACGAAACAGACAATTGCTGATACGGATGGCGATAAGACCTTTTACATCGATCTTATCAAACCGCAGGAAAGATATGTCCGTCTCGTGGTAGATCGTGGCACTCAGAACGCCGTCGTAGCAAGCGCAATCTACATTCAGTACAACGGTGTGAAAAAGCCGGTTACGCACGGCACAAACGTAAGCGGCGAGACATGGATTAGTCCAAGTGAAGGAACCGCATAGAACGGCTGAAAATTAATAGGAGTGTAATTAATCATGAGAAACAAATTTCTTTTTACAATTATAGGGGTTGCTATCGTTGGGATAGCAACCCTCTGCTATGCCCAATATCAGACGAAGGTCTACCATGAGCAAGGCGGAGATCGTCTTGTGATAGCATCGGGCGGTGAAATAGACATTCTTTCGGGCGGAGCTTTGAAGGTAGCTGGTACGGATAGAACGTCACAGCTTGATAAGGCCGTAATTGCTGGAACGGCTGGTAAGAAGATTGTTGGTGCTCAGGTATCAATCGGTGCAACGGGATCATCTACGGTTTCTACAGGACTCACCACGGTGGATTATGCAATTCCCGGAATTGTTGTGGTCGATGCAAATCATGGCCAGGTATCAGCTTCTTGGAGTGGTGGAAATGTGACTTTGACGATGTATCTTCCTGGTAGCACAACCGTGAGTTCTGCGGCTGGAACGGCTACATATTTTGCGGTGGGCACGCTATGAAGCTAAAATTATTAACCCTTATGGCTGGGCCCGATGGCACATACAATGCTGGGCAAATCATTGATATGACTGAAGCACAGGCAAAAGAGCTCATTCAGGGTGGTTATGCCGTTGCCTGTGAAATGCCGGTAAAAAAGGCTGTAGTAATAGAGACTGCAACGGTACAGCCTCCGGAAACTACCATGACGGAACCTGAGATTAAGAAAAGGAAAAAGACTTAATGCCACTTGTATTGCAAACAGCTCCAACAACGGAACCGGTAACAACGGCTGAAGCCAAGACACATCTGAGGGTAACAACCTCGGATGACGATACCTATATTGGTACGCTCATTACGGTGGCGAGAAGACACGTTGAGACGATTACCGGAAGGGCACTCATAAACCAGACGTGGGATTACTTTCTTGACAACTTTCCCCCAGGTGACAAGATCGTAATCCCACTCCCCCGGCTTTCGTCGGTCACAACCGTGAAATATACGGACAAGGATAACGTACAAACGGTATTCAGTTCTGGCAGTTATATCGTAGATACAAACAACGAACCGGGACAGATCGTCTTGGCTTATGGAGAGAGCTGGCCAACATTTACACCAAGACCGATCAATGCCGTAGAAATCAGGTTTGTCGCTGGCTATGGGAGCGGTGCGGCGAATGTACCGGAAGGTATCAAGCAGGCTATGCTCCTGCTTATAGCTCACTGGTATGAAAATCGTGAGCCTATCAATATCGGAAACATTGTCACGGAAATACCCGAAACAATAAACGCTTTATTATGGCCTTATAGAATTATGCAATTCGCATGAGAGCTGGAAAGTTACGGCACAAGATCTTAATCGAGAGTAAATCAAACGCACAGGATGCTTACGGGGCTTTGGTAGAGACCTGGGGCACACATTCAACGGCTTGGGCTTCTATAGAACCGATCACAGGCCGTGAATATTTTGATCAGGGTAAGGTGAATTCAGAGGTAACGACACGCATAAGGACGCGGCACATAAGCGGTGTGACAAATCTCATGCGCGTAAAGTTTGGGACACGGATATATGCAATTGTTACAGTAATTAATATTGACGAACGAAATAAAGAATATGTACTTATGTGTAAGGAAGTGATCTGATGGCTTCAGTATTGAAGTGGTACGAAACTTCGCTAGAAAAAGAAATAAGGGCTGAGACGGCGAAGCGATTAAGGCAAGCCGCTATCCTTGTTAGAGATTCCGCACGAAAAAAAGTGAGGAAGAGCAAAGAACCCCATACGTTTCGGGGCGAAGTATACCAGCCGGGAAGCCTCAAAAAATCTATATCTTATAGGGTAAACAGTAGGGAATTAAAGGCAAGAATAGGCACAAGTTTGGTGTATGGAATATTTCAGGAACTGGGGCCGGTAACATCAAAGAAGAGATGGGGATTTACGCCTTACCTCAGACCTGCTTTTCATGAAAACGAATCGCAGATAAAAGACATACTTGGCATAGGCGCTGGAGTCAGCGCAAGCAATATCAGGGATTTGAAACCTTCCGATATTTTACTCGAATGATTGAGGCATTATTAAAAGGCATATTCGATTTAGAGAATGCAACGAACCCGTTCAAGACGGCGATAGGCGGCAGATTCTACCTGGGAGAAGCGCCACAGAATGTGGTATATCCCTATTGTATCTATGAGCAAATAAGCGGTGTTCCAGACAGGACATTCACGGATAAATATGAGGATATCGTATTGCAGTTTACGCTTGTGGACAGCTCAGATTCAATCGCAACGATTGCAGACGCAGAAACAAAAATGTATGCACTCTTTGACGATGCAGCGCTAACGATTGCGGGATACACAAGTATTACCCTTGACCGTGAAAGCAGTGTGCTGGTCAAGAAGGGGCAAGAGATTGATGACAACATAACAATGTGGAATATTATAGCAACATACAGAATTCTAGTAGAAAAGACTTAATTTTGGAGGACAAAACATGCCGGCTTTTGCGGGAAAAACGGGACTTTTGAAAGTCGCAGCAGCGACCGTTGCAGGTATTAGCAACTGGACACTAAATTACAAATCGGGGACTGAGGAAGTAACAGACTTTGAAAGCAGTGGTGCGGAGGAGCATTTGAGTACAACCACTGGTTGGAGTGGCTCGTTTGAAGGGAAAAAGAAGGGCGCCCCCCTTGCTATTGGCGGCGCAGCGGTTGCACTCGAACTACAGGAAACTTCAACCTCTACACAGAAATGGACGGGCAACGCAATCATAACGGACGTTGAGGCGGTGACGAATGTCAAAGGTGTCGTGACTTATAAATATTCATTTGTCGGCAACGGCGCTTTAACTCCTCCGTCTGCGTGAACTGAAACGGTTTCGAATTAGATTTTCAGCGACAAATTGTAAGGAGATTCTATGAAAGTAATGGTGAAGAAAATAATCTTTATTATGTTGCTCATGGTTTATTTTTCAAGTATCGCACACGCAGAGAGAAGAACGATTCTATATGAATCAATTGTGGTTGGCACCAGTACGGCAATCTCATCGTCTACAATACTCGATGCTGCCTTGTACGACGCATATAGATCAGTACAGGGATTAGTAACTATCGAGGGTAATAATATACGATGTAAGTTTGATGGTACTGCCCCAACCGCTTCGGAAGGGTTGTTGGCTTATGTGGGTGATGTAATAACTATTGAGGGTATTATTGACGTGCGGAATTTCAGTTGCATTGGCATTGCTGGAACTGCAATCGTAAAAATTAACTATACCGCTGATATTCAGTAGGAGTATTAATTATGCCAGCATTATCGGGCAAAACAGGACACGTATATACAAACTCATTAGTCGTTGAGGACTGCAACGACACCTTCAACGAACAAGCAATATCAGGCGTAACGCTCAGTATCACGACCGGCAAGGACGGCAACGCCGCAAGGGCAACGACCGTTGGTGTCGGAGTATCAATATTAATGTCTGAGGCATTATCTCCCGTGAATTTATCGGCTTACAAAACGATATTGGCTTGGGTAAGAAGCGGTGTAAATACCAGCGCGGGCGATCTGCAATTATTGCTTGACGATACGGCGAATTGCGCAAGTCCCCTCGAAACCTTGAATTTACCTGCCTTACTTGCCAACACATGGACAAGGGTATTATTAAAACTCAGTAATCCAGCAGCCTTAACGGCTGTTATATCGATAGGACTAAAACAAGCCATTGATCTTGCAGACAGTACTTTTGATATCGACGATGTCAGGGCGCTGAAATCTGTGGCAGGTATGAGGCAATGGACGCTTAATTATAAGACTGGCACGGAGGAAGTGACCGACTTTGACAGCGCAGGCAAAGACGAATTCTTAAGCACAATTACGGGTTGGTCAGGAAACTTTGAAGGATTGAAAAAAGATGCGCCGCTTTCAATAGGTCAACAGGTCTGGCTTGCCCTGGCAGAATCTACAACAGCGGGCCAGGCATGGAACGGACAGGCGATTATAGCAGATGTTGAACCTGCCGTTGATACAAAAGGATTGGTGCTTTATAAATACAACTTTATCGGCACGGGTGAATTGCAGGTAGCGTTATTATGAACGGCGCTATCGGGGTTATCAGATCTCTTGATAATCGTCAGATCGGCGGGTTTCTATACTGGAATGTTCAGGCAAACATTGATCCGATTCAGGGCAAGCTTCTGGGTTGGAAATGCAGGGCAAAGCAGTTTTGGTTCTTTGAAATACCTGCCGATAATGTGGCAATGGCTGAATTGTACTGGGTGGAGAAATGCGAAATGCTTCGGGCCGATACGGTAAAAGTAAGGCTCTCCGTTCCCCCGGAAACGGCATTAAACAAGATACACAATAATGAATTGGAGATGATCAGGCATGAATGAAGTGAACAAGATAACGGGCAACGGAATCAATATAACACTTGATGGCAAGGATTATATCTTGTCTCCACTAACAATCAACGATATCGGGGAGATAGAGATATACGCAAAGGCCGAGCGGATTAAGGCCTTGTTGCTGGTGAATTCAGCCCTGACGATCAGGGAACAGATCGACATCATGAAGACCCCGCTCACACCTGAAGAAATTGAAGGCGTGACGAATAGCATACACGGGGCAATCTATTATATCTGGCTATCGCTGAAACATGCACAGCCAGATGTAACACTTGACGAAGTGAAGAAATTAATCAGCAGGGATAATCTGAGAGATATTCTTAATCTTGTTGATTCGTTTGCAACGCCAAAAAACGAGACAGCGCAAACCCCGACTCCGGCGGAAAAGCCTTAACCCACGAGTTGGAGTTTGCGCTACTTTCAAAGTACTACGGTTTTTCAGTCACAGAAATCAAGACCTTGACGGTATATCAATACCGCTCATACCTTGAAAATATCCTTGAGATTGAAAAATTATTCTCTGGACAGGCAACAAACAAGGGCGATAGCGAGGACGAAGAGGAAGCAGGGGAGGAATTGTCAGTGGATGAATTATTACAGATTTGCAGGAAACATGAAATAAGGATACCAAGCTAACAGGAGGGTACTACTATTGGCAGGTTAGGCGCGGCGTATGTGGAGATATCAGCAAACCTTTCAAGGTTGGACTCTGGCCTTAAAAGGGCGAAGGCCGACACGAATAAATTCTTGAAGGGCGTCAGCAAGGATATGGAGTCTCTGAACTTTATGCCGCTTGTCAAAAATATCGGCCTGATAGGATGGCAATTTGCGCAGATCACGGCTCCGATTACAGCCGTTACCGGGGCATTGTTTGCACTACAAAAATATACCGCAAATGTTGGTGAAGAATTGCTAAAGATGAAGGAAAAGACAGGCATTAGCATTGAAGAATTATATGGCTTAAAGAAGGTAGCGGAGTTATCAGACATATCGCTATCAACTCTTGGAGTTGGTTTGAAAATTCTTGCTCAGAATATTATAGAGGCAAGAACAGAAACAAGCGAAATGAATCGTATCTTTAGGGCGTTGGGAATAGATACATCCAGACCGCTTATCGAGATATTTACTAAGCTCTCGGGAAGGTTCGCCAATTTTCGGGAGGGTACGGAAAAGCTTGATCTGGCGGTACAGTTATTTGGTAAAAGCGGACAAGACCTGATCCCCGTCATGAACGACATTGCGGATAGCGGTTTAAAAGTATCAACGATATTTACTGAAGACACTGCAAAGGCCGCGGCTGAATTTAATGACAATTTGAGAGAATTGAAACAGGTAGCCGAAGAAGTGGGTTTTGCGATAGGGAATAGCCTCATACCAGGCACAAGTAACTTTCTGAAAAATATGCAGTCGATACGGGGTTTCTTTTTGCAATTTTTTCCGGAGTTTCTTATTCCACTCGAACATTTGAGGGACCTGGGGGATGACGCATGGAACAAGTATGTTCGGGGAATAGAGACGGCAACCGAAAAAACAAAGGAATTTCAGGCCGCAACACGGGGAGCGACAAGTTTAAGAGATTTACCTTTCAGTTTTGGCGGCGAACCTTTTCAGCCGAAAGAAGCCGTTCCCATCATACCACCAAAAGAAACGAAAAAAGACAACAAGGACGCAGAGCGTGAGGCCATACGCACCGCAAACGCAATCCGTGACGCATACGCGGATATGTATGAGGCATTAAAATTCAACTCTCGTTCTTATTATGAGTATCAAAAAGAACTCCTCGAAAAAAGGCGTGACGAAGAAATAGAGATTACGGGCGATATAGAGTTGGCCTGGCAGGCATTCAACGCACGCATGCAGGAGCTTGAAGAACAGCGACTGGCAAACTCTCAAAACATGCTAGACGGTGTAAGACTCTTCTATGCTGAACAGAAGCGAGAAGGATTCACTTGGGCACAGGCAACGAAAGACGCCATGGCCGATGCACAGCAGGGCATGTCGTCAACTTTCTTTCAGGGCTGGAAAAACATGATCCGGGGCGAACAGTCTTTCAAGGATTCTTTTCTTGGCATGATCGAAGGCATGGCAGATGCCTGGATTGATGCGGTGTTGAGGATGATGGCGCAATGGATGGCGTTCCAGGCCATGCGCGGTATAGGTTCTGCATTTGGGTTTAGTTTTTCTGGCGGCAGTTCTGGCGGCAGTTCTGGCGGCGGGAATGTCGCAAAGGTGCATAATGGCGGTTATGTGCGTAGCTTCCATCGCGGCGGTTTGGCTCGTGATGAGATACCTGCTGTGTTACAGGCCGGCGAATACGTAATGAGCCGCAGGGGTGTTGCAGCACTCGACCGCATCAACAATGGGAACATCGGCAAACCAAACATGAATGTATCTATCAATGTTGAGAATCAGACCGGACAGCAAGTGAGTATGGAGAATCAAGGGGCGAGGTTTGACGGTGAACGGTATGTAGTGAATGTAATCTTGAAAAATCTCAATAGCAATGGCGCCTTACGTAACGCCTTTGCGGGGTTGAAATAATATGCCAGCATTTCCAACATTATCCATAGCACCGACATGGCCTACTGATGAGGAAAGGGAAGATGCCACGATCCGCTCAGAAATGGAGGGCGGGTATCAACACACACGGCCACGATACACACGCATACGTAGAAGGTTCAAAGTGATTTACCACATGCTACCGGAGGCGGACAAGAGCGGGGCGAACAAGCTGGATGCCCTTGTAACTACGGTCAGAGAAGGCTCGGACAGTTTCACATGGAACCATCCCGCAACCAGCACACAGTATACGGTACGATTCGAAAAGATACCTCAGTATAAATGCGTTCTGAAAAACGCTGTGACGACTTATTATGACGTGGAATTTACCTTGCTTGAGGTGTAATGAAAACACTACCTGCAAATCTGATCCTCGAAAAAAATAAGATAGCAAGTCCGAATCCTTGGCTTGTCCTTTTAGATATCACCCTCACCGACAATACAAAGTTTTATCTTGTCAATAATACCGAAGATATTACCTTTAATAGCCAGGTCTATACCGCCGTTCCCTTTCAAGTCGAACCGACAAAGCAATCCGGGACGGGTGAGATCCCAACGGTCTCATTGCGGGTGTCGAATGTTACCAGGCTTATGCAGGGATATCTTGAAGCTACAAGCGGCGGCGTGGATTCTACAGTATTGATCAGGGTTGTTAATGCAGCCCTGCTTGCAGAGAATTATTCCGAACTGGAAATGACTTTTAATATCCTGACGACAGAGACGGATGCTTATTGGGTGACATTCACTTTAGGTATGCCGAACCCGCTCCGCAAGAGATTCCCGCTCTATCGTTACATTGCGGAACATTGCAACTGGCAGTTTAACACAGGTTCTAATAATGCTCGTGAATGCAATTATGCGGGCTGGAAGGCAAACACTGCTTACAATAGTACAACACCTCATTACGTGATTGAAACCGCAACCGATAGCACTCAACATCGGTACAAATGTACCACATCAGGCACATCTGGTGCGACAGAACCGGCGACATGGCCAACAAGCGGGACCGTAGCGGATGGTACTGTTGTTTGGACAGAAGACGGTACACAGCTTTGCAAACGTACCCTTGATGATTGTCGGGGCTTGCAGAATACGGAACGCTTCGGCGGTTTCCCGGGCATGGGAGGCGGTAATGTCCGATTTGCTTAAGTACGAGGATTTACTTGGAAAAGGATTTGTTTATGGTGGACGTGGCTTAGAAGCTTACGATTGCTGGGGATTATGCTTTGAAATATATCGCCGTTTGGGACGCGTGCTACCCGACTTCAATTCGGCATCTGAGGCAGAACAAATAAACGCAATGATACAAAAAGCAAAGCCATTATTTGAAGAAATCAAAAATCCGATTCCCTATTGCCTCGTAACCTTCACAATCAGGCCTCCGTATGTGAGTCATATCGGGGTCGTTTTGAAAGACTGTCAAACCTTCATCCACATCATGCAGAAAACTTCCGTATGTGTGGAAAGACTTGAGGATTGGAAGAAACGAATAAAGGGATATTATGTCATACGATAAGGCACAATTAATAAAAATCTATAATCCGTTCAATCGCACTGACAAGGACATTATCCCTATCCCCTGTGATGGGACGCAATCCCTGCTCAACATCAAGCAGAAATATTTTCCCGAAGACATCAGTTATGTTGTGTCCCTGAATGGCCGAATAGTACAGAAAGAACATCTGCCAACAACATTCCCTTGCGAGGGCGACTACATCCTTTTTGTTCCTGAAATACAGGGCGGAGGAGGCGGAGGGAAAACCATTCTGCGGGCGGTGATGATGATCGGTATCGCCGTAGCCGCTCCTTATGCAGCCGCAGCGATGGGATTCGTAACCGCTGCCGGGGCACTTTCCACAACGGGTATGATCGTAGCGGGTGGAATTACCGTTGCGGGTGGTCTCATGGTCAATTTTATGCTTCCGCCTCCCAAACCGAAAATCCCCACCATGGACAGCCTCAGCGGTAATGCATCACAGACCTATAGTTGGGGCCCGCAGACGGTACAACAGCAGGGCGTTTCAATCGCTGAAATCTACGGACAAAACAAGGTCTATGGCAATATCTTCATGGGATATAACGACATCGTTGATCAGAAACAATATGCCTGCGTTGCGGTGGGACTTGGCATCGGTGAATTGGCTTCAATTACAGACGTCAAGATCAACGACCAGGACGAGACATCTTTCAAGGGCGTTGATGTCCAGAAATATGTGGGAAAGATGGATCAGGAAGCCCTCAATGATTTTGAATGGCTCGGTGAGACCAATACGGCTACAGAGCAGCTTCTTGGCGTCACGAAGACCGAATATGCGATGAGTGTCGAGATCAGTAATAAGTATGAAGAGTATATCTACACGACCATCGGCAATAATTATGACGCCCTTGAGGTAGTAGTTATGTGTCCAGCCCTCTTCCAATCGGATGACGAGGGCAATGTAAAGACTACTGACGTCACGATGAAGTTAGAGATACAAAAGGTAGGAGATGCTACCTGGTATCCTTTCACGCATCAGGTTGCATCGGCAAGCCCGGAAACAATTGCATCTGATAGATGGTCTCTTGGTCGATACGTGCACGAACAGTATAAGGCTGGCAAAGAGGTATGGGAAGAGATACAGACAAGCACGGACGATAAGAGCGGCACACCTGAGGTGCAGGATATCGGACTTGGCGGCGAGGACAATCCTTATATTTTCTATTATTGGCGATATCTAAAAGCAGGCAAGACGATACGCAAATGTACAAAAGGAAGTCTTACCAAAAACATGACAAACGCAGCGGCGAAGACTTCAGCCGTGTATCTGAAATATAATGTACGCATACCGACAGATCGCAAGGGACAGCACAAAATCAAGGTAATCAGACAGACTGATAGCCATAAGGGCGACATCAAGTATTCGGATCGTACCTATCTGAATACGGTAAAAGAAATTATCAAGGATAAATTCACTTATCCGAGATTGGCCTATGTGGCCATAAAGGCACTTGCAACAAATCAGCTCTCAGGCTCTCTGCGATTTTCCTGCATCGTGAAGGGAAAAAAAATCAGGCGATGTACTAGCCTGAGTCCTGAGACGTGGACATATGGATATTCCAACAATCCGGCATGGGTTGCATATAATATAGCAACGCAGCCGGTCTTCGACAACAGTGGCACAATCATACGATACGACAATATGCAGCCTGCACAGCTTGACACTGCAGCCTTCAAGGCGTGGGCAGATTATTGCGACAGTACGGTTTATGACGGTGAAACAAAAGCGTTAACAACAACAGGTTCAGACACAACCCATATCATCTTACAAAGCGGTGGTTCTTTATTTGCCGAGGGTGATAAAATTCTTATCGACCCTACCGGCGGAACCGCATATCAGGGCAAAGACGATGAAACCCAGGTGCCAGTAATCCAGTCTATTGCAAGCAACACCATGACCATTTCCCCGGCCTTATCCCAGGCACCGGGGAGCGGAGTTAAGGTACTTCGGGGCGAAAAGCGTTGTACCTTCAATGGCATCTTTGATACGGAGATTAGCGTTTGGGATGCAATACTCCAGGTATGCCAGGTCGGGCGGGCAATTCCGGTGTGGAATGGTACGAAGCTGACCATCTCCATTGATAAGAAAAAGACACCGGTGCAGATGTTCACGGTAGGAAATATCGGCAAGGATAGTTTTAAAGAATCCTTTCTTTCAACATCTGAGCGAGCCGCAGAGATTGAAATTAATTTCATTAATAAGAAAAATGACTACAACCGCGAACCACTTTCCGTTTACAACTCTAACCTTACCACGAAAACAAACAAAGCCGCCTTAGAACTATTCGGCATCAACAAGGCAAGTGAGGCATGGCGGGCCGGGATGCTGAGACTTTATAAAAATCAATACGTTGTCAGGTCTATTGAAACCGAACAAGACGTTGACGCCATAGCCTGCACCGTTGGCGATTGCGTGAACATTCAACACGATGTGCCGCAATGGGGCGAGGGCGGGCGGTTGGTCAGCGCAACGGCAAGTTCTGTAACGCTTGATAAATCCGTGACCATCGAGGCTGCCAAGACATATAAGGTGGCGATACGGCTGAATGATGATACCCTTGTTGAGCGCACGGTTACGGACGGAGCTGGCACTTACACAACGCTAAATATTACACCGAATTTTAGTAGCGTACCGGTGCAGTACAATCCTTATGCATTCGGCGAAGATGGCATAGTAACAAAGCCTTTCATAATCCTGAACTTTGATCGCACACACGACCAAAAATGCAGACTCGAAGCGGCTGAATATATCGAAGGCATTTACGATCTTGTGGATTATGGCGACCCACTCATCAAGCTCACCAATTACAGCTCACTTGATCCGATAGCAAAGGTTTCTAACCTTGCCCTTAAAGAGATTAGTGCAATCGACAGTAATGGACAATTCACGCAAAAGGTGCAGGTATCATGGGACCCCCCAACAAACAATATCCTGAAATATGTGAAACTTTATTACAAGGAATATGGCGTTGATAATGAATATACATACTGGGGCCAGACCGATCATAGCCCTTATCTATCGCCTCCTGTCAAATCGGCAACCACCTATGAAATCAAGGTTGTCGGGGTGAATCTCTTTGGCATTGAGGACAGCCTGTCCGAAGCGCCGTCTGCAACCATAACGATCACGTCCATTCCCACGTCGATAAACAACCAAATGAAGAATGGCATCACTGGCCTACAAATCTTCGGACAGGGAAATGATACGGAATTTGGCGGACGTGATTGTAAGTTTATCTGGGAGTATAAAAGAAGCGTTGACTTGAATCTTGACGCAGGCAGTGAGAATACAGGGGCGGGGCAACATTATCCTGATCCGTGGTTCAAAGATTTCAAAATAGAGATATGGGGAATACTTTCAACCGATAAGCTTCCAAGGCGTACAGAATGGGTAACACAAAACGAATATAATTATACCCTTGAAAAGAATTACGAGGACGGACTTGTCCGGGATTTTGAAATCCGCAGCTGGGCAAGGGACAGGTTTAACCGCCTTTCCACAAATCCAGCCATACTCAGGGTAACGAATCCCGCACCAAAGATGCTGAAGGCAGATGGAACGACTATCGTGCCTACGGTGAGGAAGATCAAACATGGCAATAGAGTATCCTGGCCACATCCCTACAATAGTAAGGGCAAACCCGAATATGACTTAGTGGCGTTCATACTTTACTGTGCCGAAGATTCAGGCTTCACGACCAATGTAAAGAAATACAAGATAGCTTCATTGGTGAATGGATTCGACCCCACAGGAGATATTTCATCAATACTATATAAGATCGAGGTCGATGGACTAGATCCCAAAAAGACCTATTACTACAAAGTCGTTCCCCTTGATGCTTATTCCGTCGCCGGTGGCTTGCCGTCTTCGGTTATTAGTAGCATTCCAGGCCTCACCCATGACGACGACGAAAACGATAAACCACGTCCTGCAAAATACGATATTACCAATCTTGTAATATCTGCTATCACAGAAATTAATGATGATGGCAAGACGGTGACGAACCTGCTCATCAAGGGACTAAAGGCAATCGAGGCGGATGCAGACGGATATATCTTAGAATATCGTACCATCAAGAACCTGTCAGCCGTCTCTGCCCCTACAGGTGCGGAAGTTGATGCGGGTATATCAGGCAGCTATGCCGTAGATGGCGACACCCTGCTTATCGGTATCGATGGCGAGGCGGGTACGGGCACTACCGACACCAATTATTTCAAGAAAAAGATCAGGGATATCAAGAACAACTGGAAGTATTTCTTCCGCATCCGCACCCAGGATACGGGCGGAAATAAGGGCGAATGGTCTGAATGGGTAACCTTTAGTACAACAAAAGACAATAACGCATCAGATACTACACCGCCGTCTGTACCATACCTTAGCTTATCTGCCACGACAGACGCCATCGACATGACCGCCTCTATTGCCTCACCCCCGGCGGATTTGTCAGGGTTCCAGTTTGCCGTCAAGACATCTGCCTTTTCCGGCGATGAGGCGAGTTACATCCATGCCGCTGTGGATGCCGCAGCGGGCAAGGGCAAGGTGAGCTTTTATGGTAACGTGGGAACCACGTATTACGTCAAAGCGCGGTCATACGATAACAGCCAGAATTATTCCTCATGGACCACTGCGCAGACCTCAAGCCCGATGGGTGTGGGCTTAGACTTACTTTCTGAACCCTTTTCTAAATGGCTCTTCGACGGCTCCTTCTCCTCGTCGGCAAACAATAAGGTTTCCTGGACGAGCGGGACTATGAAGAAAAAGAAGAATTCCGGGGCGACAACAAATTATTCCATCTCATCAGCTACGAATCAGACGATCACGGGTACCAGATTTATCTGTTTCGACAGTGCCGCAAGTACCACGGCATTCCAGATATACACGGCATCGCAATACCAGGGTTCTGATACGGCAGTAGGGGTGGCAAAGGTTGAACAAACATCAGGCGTTAAGGTTAATATTCATCGTCTCATCGGTTCTGATGTCTTCGCCGTGAGCGCTTACGAGGGTGGTTTTAATGTGTTATCGGCAAAGACGGCTGATCTGGGCACAGTCACCACCGGCACTATAAAAATGTCTGACGGCTCGAATGTCCGTATCTATCAAGATGGTACGGTAAACCCACCAATATTGCGCATTTCAAAAGCTGGTTATAATGCGGATACTGAAACGAATCCAAACAATCTGCTTTGGAGCAGCGCTTATAATTACTTTAAAATAATAGATAATGGGAATGCATCTGTAACATTCGATGCCTTTGATGGTGTTGGCGGGCATCCCTCCCCAATTGCGGCTGGCTCAGTTGGCGAACAGGTTGTAACATTGAGTCATTACGGTAGTAGTAGCAAGCTGGCTGTGTTTGGAGCCGCTCTATTTGGCTCCGCTCCAAACGATTGGCTTAGAGTTATGCCCTTTGAGCTTTATAATAATGCTGACCAGTATCAACATTTTGAAATAGCATATTCACCATCAAACACATCAATTATTTGTGCACGACGAGTATTCAATGGAGCTACGTCAGGAACATACAGTCCTGGTTCGATTACATTGACAGTTAACTGGTATTTGCTCGCCGAAACATTATCTTAAAATATATTTGACAATTACTTACTTTCGAGTTATACTTGTAAGTATGAAAATCAGAATACCTAAATTAAATTGCAAACGATGTGGACATAACTGGATTCCTAAAAAAGAGGAAGTCCGTATTTGCCCAAAATGTAAATCTCCTTATTGGGATAGACCAAAAGGTAAATAAATGCGAAAAACATTTCTTTGTAGGGCGAAAATTAATAAAGTCACAGAAGATAACTGCAATAACTGGCTTGATATACACAAAGGGGTTTTTAGCTCTATCCCCCCCACAGAATCAAACCAAAAGATTGATATACATAATAGGACAGGCGTTTATGTGATTTATAATAGAGTAACTGGCGATTCTTATGTCGGAAGCACTATGCGTGGAATAAGGCGTAGACTTATCGACCATAAACTCAGACTTTTAAAAAACAAACATGCCAATCCAAAACTACAAAATTCCTGGAACAAATATGGCGAAGATGCATTTTTGTTTTTGCCACTGGAATTTACAACAAAAAACCTATGTATAGAGAGAGAACAATTTTGGATGGATAAAGTAAAACCGTCACTTAATATTAGACTTATTGCAGAAAGCAACTTAGGTCTCAAATTCCCATTGAGAATAAAAAAGGAATCATCTGAAACAAACGACCAAATAGAGGAAAACAATCACAGAACATGGAGGAATTTAGATGAGGCAGACCAAGAAGATAACTTCCAGCAACTAATGAAAAGAACTAATATCTATTTTGCTGACCAACAAATTAAAACACTTAAACAATTATCCGATAATACTGATATATCAGTTGCGGAACATATTAGACGTGCGATCGATGAATATCTTCGCAAACAAAAAGAAAGGGGTGAATTATGAAAAAGGCATGTATAGTAATAATGTTTATTTTGACAAGTTGTCTTTATATTGGGAAAAATGGAATGGCGGCAACGAATGAATTTGTTATTAAACAATATGAGGAAAATAGGGAGGTAGTCTTTGAGCCGATTGACGTTTTGCCTGGTTCAATCGAAGAACAAATAATCGTTCTTAAAAATAACACAGGAATTCAGAAATACGATGGGGCAATGGGTTACTTGACCGAAGACGCTGAACCTAATGATTACAAACGCACTTTACCTCATCAGCGATATATCAATCCAAATGTGCATATTGTCTACGAAATAGCGTATTCACAGAGTAACAGGCATATAATCTTAATAAGACGTGTTATGAATTTCCACCCAACGGATTCTGTTATTATGGAAGAAAAAACAGTAACTGTAGATTGGTATCTACTGAAAAATAGGAAAATAAATCAATAATCCCATGAGCCAATACACAACAGGTACGGCAAACGTAACAAACGCTTTAGACACGGTAGACATACCAGGCGCGGCATTGCTTACCAATGCGCAGGTTGGCAATAGCTTCAAACGCAAGGATGAATACGCTGAGTACAATATTATAGCAGTCAACTCTGACGAGCAAATCCGTATTTCTCCCGCATACGAAGGGGCCACTGCTACAGGCGTACAGTACCAGATCACGAAGGATTTCACACCGAATTTAGGGCTAACCGAAATCAACATGGGTGATGTGGACTGGCCACACCATTTGACCATCGGTGTAATTCGTAAACTTGATACACTCCTGGCAAACACGACCGCTGCGGCATATAGAAAATTGCCCAGGTATTACATGGGCATGCCCGTACTCAACCGGGAATTCGGGGAGATCAAGCTTGCCTCGAATTGTGACATGGTAGAAGTTACCTTATCGGCAGAGGCTAAACCTGATGTGACGGTCAGCATCGACATGGCCATTAATGGGGCGTATCAATCCATAGCACTCAATCTAACGGCTGGGCAATATTCGGCAGCGGTAACGATCACAAAGACAGCGGTAGCAAGTGACACCTTGAAATTCAAATGGACGGCGGTACCTGCTGGGTTTGCTGGGCAAAATTTCACCGTCGATGTGAAATACAAGGATACCTCTGTCCTAGAAAAACGGTACGAATTCATGCGTATTCGGCCAGGCTTGGGAGTAGTAGGTCAACGTATCGGACGAGGCTTTAAACCTGCTGTGAAAAGTCGTTTCTTTGCCGGCATGCTGACCGCCCAGGGTGCGCCTTTGGGGGCAGATTACAAGGTGGCCCTCATGTTCGAAGATGTGCAGCAAGCGCAAGTATTAACCCTGGCCGCTGGTGCATATTCACAATATACGACATTTACACAATTAGACGTGCTGACGACGGAAACTATAGACGCAATCGTCACCCAGATAGGCAGCACCTATCCGGGTGATCACATAACACTGACCTTATACTCATATCTCATCGCATAGGAGGGATTTTCACATGATACCAATAAAAACACGACATATGATTCTATTATTCCTTGGTGCTCTGGCCATTGCAATGGCCATTTTTTGGTACAATTATTCAGCTCTTGGCTACAGCCTCTCCGACCTCACTACATTTTTTTTGGCAAAAGATTCACGTATTCAGGAACGTATCATCCTGCAGCCTGGGACGAGTACGGGCGTAAGCATTGTAGCCGGTACACAGACGGATACATGGTTAAGTAATCCTGATGATCTGACATTGCCCAGAATTGAATTAAATGGCATAACTGGAAAGTGGACATTCAAGCATCGTGATAGCGGCACAACAACAAACGAACTCAGTTCGCTTACACAGGCGTTAGCAGATAATCGATATGTACAGCAAAATGCCGGCACTGGTTCAAATAATACTTTTACAAATCCTACCTGTTCTGGTGGCACTCAATCAGGGAATACCGAATTAATAGGAAACTATATAATAGGCACAGAGACAGTTGCAAAGCAGAAAACACAATATCTTGCTGATGTAACTGGCTATGTACAATCTCAGTTAAATTCAAAAGAAAATAGTGCAAACAAAGGTGTTGCAAACGGCTATGCCTCTCTGGATGTTAACGGCAAAGTGGTTGAAAATCCTGCCTCTGGTACAGAAACATCTGGTACAGGTAAAATCCCTATCCAGACCATAAACGGGCTAGATTCGTGGCTTGTAAATATGTATGTTAATAAAATACGAGGATCTAGCGGCAATACAATGGAGGGTCAAATTGATATAGTGTTTGAAGGCGATATTGCTGGAACATCCACCTACGATGCAGGGCAAAGAAAAGGAACACAAACAATAGCTTTATCTGCTGCTGCTAGTGCGAAACCCAACATCCAAGAAGGGGGCATTACTATAGGTACGCAATCAACAGAGATTAATTTTGATGCTGATGATTTTGATGTAATACAAAATGTAAATCAATCAAATATTTCCTTTAGCTCAAATTTTTCATTTGAATCAATTCAAATAAAGGGCACAACAACCCCAATCACGGGAACAAGCACAAGCGGAAGGTGGTATAATTTACGACAAGATAATGTTGGTGTCGAAAATTCCGCATTGTTACTGCACATGAATAATCCAGGCACATCTACTTTTATAGATTCGTCATATTCGGGGTATCAAGTGACAGCAAATGGAAATGTAATCGGCACAACCACGGCAAAGTTTGGTTCAGGTGGAGGTTACTTTGACGGAACTGGTGATTATTTGTCTACTCCAGATCAAACTGATTGGGCATTTGGTACGGGGGATTTCACTATTGATTTGTGGGTTAGGTTTAACACTACTGCTGGTAACCTGACTATTATGTCTCAAAGAGTAAATGATAATAATAGGTGGACGCTATCCTTTAGTAGTAACACACTCTATTTTCAACAGTTGGTATCAGGTTCGATCGCCCCAAATATTGGTAAGTCATGGACTCCATCAACTGGCACCTGGTATCATGTAGCTCTTACCAGAGAAGGCAATGACTATAAGTTCTGGGTAGACGGAACACAAGTAGGAACAACGTCTACAGATGCTACGGGAATAGCGGACATCGCTGCTGAACTTCAAATAGGTGCCAATGGGGGATTGTCTGGATTTAATGGGTGTATGGATGAAGTAAGGATTTCAAAAGGCATTGCCCGCTGGACATCTAATTTCACACCCCCAGTAGAAGAATATGTTTCTTCCTACAATTACAATTACAATTCCATCCAAGTCATTCCGCCTGGCACAACCACTCCCGCAATATCAATAGTCGATGATGGTACGAATACAACTAAAAATTACATTCTATTGAATGCCACAACGGTTGGATTTGGATACGGAACCACAACTGATATAACAGGCACTACCAACACCTACATTGCGAGGGGCAAACAAGGTGCTGGGGGGCTTTTGGTTGATAGCCTGAATACCTATTCAACAGAAGAAATCAAGAGTATCGTTAGCTCAGGCACACGGGCAACATTTCTTGATACATGGAAAAATTTAAGGCTTGAATCTTGGTATCGCAAGAAGCCTGAATATATCAATAATCCTGTCGATCCTGTTTTGATTGAAAATCAAGCAAAAGAAAAATACAAACAAGATATGTATCAGCTCTGGTATAACCAAAACATTGATAAGTACAAAACTACTGTTGATGATGGCACTGGCTCCATGACTACGTTTATCGATGTTGCAAAACTTGAAATGGATTATGGAACATCATTACTTGGTAACTGGTATATGATGAACGAATCTGCTTATACTGAAATAGAGATAATAGCGGGACAGCTAAGGAAAATTATTAGGCCCGACAAATTAACAAAAGCCTTTATGGATTACGGAGAATTACTCTGGATGTCTGAACTAGATCAAAATAAGTGGCTGGAAAAAGAAAAGATTGAAATTGAATCGGATACAAGTAAACAGAATGTATCTTTGATTGTTAATGATCCATCTACGCCCGCATATATGAAAACAAAAGATGGGATTGGGAGGGATTTAGGAAGCGAATTAGGTTCGTTGGGAATAGCATTTCAAGAGCTAATTAAAATCGTGGAAAATCAAGGACGGGAAATTGAGTCGTTGCGGGCATTATTGGCTGTTCCAACACCGACACCCACTCCAACAACCGGGGGAGGGCAGTGAAACCATCAAATACCCCATAGCTGAAGCTAGGGGGTATTTGACATACACAAGTCGAATTTGTTTTATTCTTTGACAAATTTTTAAGTCTTTAAACTTTTTTGCGTGATACATTTGCGATATATTTACACAAAATGAGATAATTTTTATTGACATTATCACAAAATGTGATATTATTATCACCGTTTAATCAAAGGGCGAACATGAAACACCAGACCTTTTTTATTTGTCCAGTAACCTCGCCCTTTTTATTTGTATTTTATGTACTTTTGTATAGTCAGCTATAGAGAAAAAAATATTTATGAACAAACATCCATTAAGAAAATATTTAGACGAGCACGGCTGGTCGGTAGCTACATTTCTAGAACGCAAGAGGCTAAACTTTTCACGATCCTTTATTCAAAGCGTGCTGAGCGGTGTTGCTAATTTTAGAAAAGCCTCTGCGGAGAAAATATCAGAAGCTACAGGAATACCAAAAGAAGTTCTTATGTTCCCAGAAGATTACCCAAATTTTACACCAAAACGTTAATTTGTCAAATAAAAAGTTAAGAATGGTTAATAGTGGTTAATCGATTATCAGCATTCTAGCAATTTTTTTTAAATGAAAATTCAAAAAGGTAAATCGATGAAAATAGATATTGAATTTAAAAATCTCATACCAGCACTAACACAAGAAGAATTCGCAGGGCTTGAGAACAGCATTAAAGCAGAAGGTTGTCGGGAGGCCATTATTACATGGAATGATACTATCGTAGACGGCCACAACCGATACGAGATATGCACAAGGCACAATATCCCGTTCAGGACATGCCCAAAGGACTTTGCCGATAGAAATGACGCAAAGATTTGGATAATAAAAAATCAATTTAGCCGGCGTAATTTATCAGCATTTCAGCGAACAGAACTTGCCTTGGAACTTGAACACATATTCAGGGAAAAGGCTAAGGAAAATCAAAAATTATCTCAAGGACAAGGAGTTAAAGGTTGTCAGAATTCTGACAACCTTAAAACGGCACCGGGTAAGAATCCCCAGTTTTTGCCAAAACATACAAAAGCTGCTGAACCAATTGACACCAAGAAAGAGCTGGCAAAAATCGCAGATGTTTCTCACGATACGATTGCAAAGGTAAAGACAATAAAGGAAAAGGCAACTCCTGAAATAATTGAGAAGGTTAGAAGTGGCGACAAATCAATCAATGAAGTTTACAAGGAAATCAGGAAGCAAGAAAAAATACAGAACAGGGAAAACAGGAATGACAACTTTGGGAAATCAGCGGAGATCCCCGAAGGCGTGTACACGGTGATTTACGCTGACCCGCCTTGGAGATACGATTTCTCCGAAACAGTATCAAGAGAAATTGAAAATCAATACCCTACAATGGAATTAGAAGAAATCAAGGCGATGAAAATCCCCGCTGCTGAATGTGCAGTTCTTTTTTTATGGGCTACTGCACCAAAGTTGAAGGAAGCATTAGGGGTAATGGAAGCATGGGGGTTTGATTATAAAACACATGCGATTTGGGATAAAAAGAAAATTGGGATGGGCTATTGGTTCCGTGGTCAACATGAATTATTACTTGTCGGAACCAAAGGGAATTACTCCCCGCCTTTACCAGCTAATAGGGTTTCTTCTGTGATTTGTACGGAAAGAACAGAACATAGTGCGAAGCCTGATTTGTATGAGTTGATAGAGAAAATGTGTCCTAATGGGAAATATTTAGAACTATTTGCAAGAGGGGAAAAATCTAATAAATCATGGGCGTTCTGGGGCAATCAAGCAAGATAAACAATTTTCATGAACGCCTTGATTTTAGTGTCAAGGCAAGTCATGAGGAATTTTGGGAAGCAGTTTATAGAAAGGCATTCCCGGATATGGAAAGTCATATGCAATGTTTGAAGAAATCACAAGGGCAGTACCTTGGGATTGATAGAGTTATCCAATTAACTTCTGGGAAGACGTTATATATTGACGAAAAAAAGAGAGAAACAGAATACGACGACATACTCCTTGAATACATTTCCAACGATAGGACAAAGTCGCTGGGCTGGATAGAAAAAGAACTTCTGATTGATTACCTTGCATATGCGTTTATGAAGTCGCAAAGAGTCTATATTTTCCCATGGCTTATTCTAAGAAGAGTATGGAAAAATTTTGGTGAAAAGTGGAAACAGGAACATGCATTGATATCAGCAAGAAACAACGGTTACAACACAATAAGTGTTGCTGTTCCAACAAAAGAACTACTCAATTGCATTAAAAACGCAATGATTATTCAGCTTTGAATATGTCTATAGAAAAATTGATATCAGCAAAAGAAGTAGCCGAAATACTTGGACTCTCGGAAAAAACCGTCCGTGCCAAACACAAGCGGCTAGGTCTGCCGCACTATAAGGTGGGCTGGCTGATTAAATATCGGGCAAGCGAGTCGGCACATAAAAATTTAGAAAGGGGGCAAATTATGAAAATGCGTTTAGCACCATATCCATCGAGGGAAAGGGTTTGCCGAAACAATCCTGACCTGGAACTTATCGAAGCACTGAGAGTATGTACAAGTCCTTTTGTATGTGCGAAATGTCCGAATCTGGCGACGACTCCAATTAATAAAAAGGGGGGTTTATGAAAATTACATTGGATTGGTTGAGAGAAAAAAGTGCATGCGAGGACGGAATTGCTTGGTTTGAAGGCAATTTTGGAAACGAGGCGGATTGCCAGAAGGTTTTGGACGAATTAGGGAAGCTTGATAAAGTCGATTGGGCGAGATGGCTGATTAATAAAGCCGGCCCAACAACGTCTGTATTGGAAATACAGGGAAATGTTGAGATAGAGCATAGTTTGTTTTTCCTAGGCACAATACGAGTTGGTGGAAAAATCACTTGCGAAAATATTGAAGTCGGAAGGGGAATTAAAGCCGGAGAGGGAATTGAAGCCGGAGAGGATTCCGGGATATATGCAGGATTAATGGTAAGACTTTCTCTGAAAACTAAATATGCAACTGTGAAAGCCAGGACTAGGCCGAAAAATTTGATACTTGGAACCTTTGAGGAGCTGAAGCAATGAGTGAGAAAACAAGAACTATTGCCGGATGGGATAATCCGAATTGCAGGGAATGCAGTAAGGACGAAAAGTATAAATGCCGGAATTCAGAGGGCTGTATGAAGTATAGAAGGTTTTTGGGAAAGGAGAATTAATCATGCTATTAAAAATGCTTACCTGTTTTGCAATTGGTGCAGGTATGGGCTGGTTTACCTCACATGAGTGGGCTAAACATCACAAAAAAGAATGCGAATGGAAACAAGTAGAGCCTGTTAAAAAGACTGTAACAACTGCGGATATCAGGGTGTTGGATTGGACGGTGAAAACATGCAAATAACTATCAGGTGTGGCGAAGAAATCAAGACCTTTGACCTTGAAAAGTTGGACGATCTACAGATCAAGAATCTCGAATTATTTCTTGAGAATCAAAAAGACGAGTTGTTTGAAGAACTTCTGCAAGGTGGGCGCGGACGATTACATGCAGATGGTTATTTGATTGACTCGCCAGGATCGTCTTATGAAAGATATCACGAGATCAATGATGCGCTTGCACAGATTGAAGTTTTCAAATCCGGCATTGGCAAGCTTTTGTAGCATCCAGCCTTCGGGCTGGATGAGGATTGAAACGAGAAAGAATTTTCTGTATAGAGATTTCCTCCTTTCTACTGTACAGATAGCCTGTGCAGTTTTTGAAGTGCATACCTCGCTGTGCAGGCGAAATTATAGAAGGTGTGCGACTCCTTTTCACAGCCCATGCAGGCTCCCAATCACCTGCATGGGCTTAAAAATACAAAACTATGAGGGCAATAAAATGAATAATGAAAAAATACGAGAAGGATATCGGGAGGCAATGAGTAGTACGAGAATGATTGGGTATTGCATATGGGCAATCTTGTTAATCGTGAGTGTTCTAATTGTTTGGTTTCTTTTTTGAAAGGGGCGGAATAATTGGCTAAAACAAATCGGTTAAAACTGGCAACATCTCTGATTGAAGCAGAAATTCTGAATGTGGAAAAAATGATTGACACAGAAGCTACCACGGGGCATTACGGCAAGGCCTGTGGCTGGCAGAAGTATATTGAGGGACTTGAAAAGGCTTTGTCTTATCTCAGGGTAATCGATGGAAGGAAAGGGAATAGTGATGCAAATTAAAACAATTCAAAGAAACATCAAAAACAAGATGGAAGAATGGCTGTCTACCATTACAGACGCAACACTTAGAAAGGAAGTACAAGAAAATTTCTTGGTTAGTGGTGGTTGTATAGCCTCCATGCTATTGGGCGAAGCTATCAACGATTATGATGTGTATCTACAAAAACAAGATGTATTGGCAGACTTGGCGAGATACTACACAAAAGACATAATCGGTATCCGAGTGTTCGATGGAGCGGAGAAAGAAAGTTTGCTCAAAGAAATCAGGGAGGGAGAAAATATATTTGCTATCTCAGTGAATAATCTAAAATCAGATCAGGTGAAGTTGTTTTTCTGTGACGGAGCTGGCGGGATGTTGATTAATGATGACAAAGATAAGGAGGAAATAAAATCTAAATATGTACCTCTTTATTTCAGTCCTAACGCAATATCCTTATCGGGAGATATCCAGATAATTTTAAGATTTTGCGGTGACAATGAAGCAATTCACAAGAACTATGATTTTGTTCATGCCACGAATTATTTTACTTTTAAGGATGGATTGGTAACTAACAAGGGAGCCTTAGAATCATTATTAACAAGGCAACTGAAATACCAGGGAAGCCTTTACCCGCTTACTTCAATTCTCAGGATGAAGAAATTCGTAAAGCGGAATTGGAATATTAATGCAGGTGAGGTCTTGAAAATAATGTTCCAAATATCTGAGCTAGATTTGCACGATCCAAACATTTTAGAAGACCAATTGATTGGGATTGACGTTGCGTATTTTTCGAAACTCATAGAAATTCTCAGGGACGTTAAGGGCGAGAAAATAACAAGTGCTTATGTAAACGAAATAATTGATAGAGTTTTTAGTCAAGCAGACGATGAGGAAGAAATCCCATGACCTTAACAAAAGAACAATTAGAAGAGCGTAAAAAAGGAATAGGTGCTAGTGAGGCGGCGGCAGTTTTGGGTCTGAATCCCTATCGGACGCCTTTGGAAGTGTGGATGCAGAAGAAAGGATTAATAGAAACTATAGAAACGCCAGCGATGCGATTAGGTACACGCCTTGAGCCTGTAATTGCGGAGATGTATCAAGAGCGAACAGGATTTGAATTATTTACAGTGCCAACGATTAAATATAAAAATCCAATACTCTACGCAACTCCAGACCGAATGATAGTAGGGGTAAAAAAGGGGCTTGAAATCAAAACAGCCAACGCGAGGATGGCTGACCAATGGGGCGAGGAAGGTAGCGATGATGTACCACAACATTATCTCATACAATGTATTTTGTGCATGGCCGTAACTGGTGTAGACGAATGGGACGTTGCGGCACTCATCGGCGGACAAGACTTTCGAATATATACAATCAAGAGAGACATTGAGCTTGAAACTACTATCATAGAAAGACTCTTGGAGTGGTGGGACAACTATATTGTTAAGAATCAAGAACCCGATATTGATTCGAGCGCGGCATGCGCCGAATACCTTGCAATGAAATATCCAAGAAATTTCAAACCGCTTAAAGCTGCAGATGAAACCACGGAACAATTACTAAGCCGCCTTGCTGAAATCAGAAACCATTTGGAATCATACGAACAGCAGGAAGAGGCGATAAAAAACCTGCTCAAAAACTATATCGGTGATGCAGATGGAGTGCAAGGCATAGTTGGAAAGGCCACCTGGAAAAACACGAAAGACACCAAAAAAATCAATTGGGAAGGTATAACTGAAGTTTTGTTTAGAATGACGGAAATTGAAGGGGTTCTAAAAAAATACGGATTAACTCCCAAAAAGATCAAGGAAGATTTTACAACGATTCAACCAGGCGCGAGGCGTTTTTTATTTACACAATCAAAATAAAGGAGAAGGTATGGAAGGTTTGGAATTGATGCAGGATGTTGTAAAAAGGGAAAGTATAAGTACCACTACAGATATTGAGAGTCAAAGAGCAATTGCAGAGGTGCAGGCTGCTGTGGTTATGGCAAAGAGATTTCCGCGCGATCAGAAACGGGCTTACGACAAGATAATGCTGGCTTGTCAAAGGATGTCGCTTGCTGAATCGGCTATCTATAGTTACGCAAGGGGTGGAACTGATATATCGGGGCCGTCAATCCGTTTAGCCGAAGCGATTGCTCAATCGTGGGGGAATCTACAATTTGGCATACGTGAACTTGAACAACGCAACGGAGAAAGCACAGTAGAGGCTTACGCTTGGGATATCGAAAGTAATACAAGGCAGGTAAAAATCTTTCAGGTTGTACACAAAAGACATACTAAGAAAGGCTCGTATGATCTGACCGATCCAAGAGATATTTACGAGACAGTTGCAAATAATGGAGCGAGACGGCTTAGGGCATGTATCTTAGGACTCATACCTGGCGATATCGTTGACGCTGCTGTTGCTCAATGCGAAGCAACCTTGAAAGCTAAAGCAGACACATCGCCAGAAGCGATAAGGAAACTTGTAGAAGCTTTCAAGACGCTAGGCATAGCGAAGGAACAACTTGAAAAACGTATACAGCGCACGCTTGACGCCATTACTCCCGCACAAGTCGTAGGAATGAGGAAAATATACAACAGTTTGAAAGATGGCATGAGCTCCCCTGCTGATTGGTTTGAGGCTACTACTCCCGCCGAATCCAAAGGTATTGCAGGATTGAAAGAAAAGATGAAGAATCCCGCCACTGAAAAGCCTGCTGTAAAACCTGAACAATCACCTATAGCACTTACTGAATTCAAGAAAAAATATTTTGATTTATTGGCATCTATCAACGATGCGACAACAAAGGAAGAACTCGGCCAGATAGCCACACAGGTAGACGGCATGTACAACTCAGACCAGTCTATCATGACCGAAAAAGATTATCTTGAAATTTGCGCTTTGATTGAGAAAAGAAAAGTTGAATTGAAATGATAAACTGGTTAGGAGGGCAATGGTGTGGAAAATGACGAACTCGTAGCACTTCAAGCAAGAAAAATCGCTGAACTTGAAAAAGAGATTGCGGTATATCGTGATAATGCAAGACAAATAAGTATTCTTCTTTGCAAGGTTGGCGGGCCACTGAATGACAACATACTTAAATATTCTCCTGAACAATTAACAATATTTTTTAAAATCGAAGAATTAGTTTCATAACTAAATTCCCTGTATCGTGCTAAAGGAACGCATTAAGGACGAGGAAAGGCAAAAAGGTTTTTTTGACTAATTTTTTAAAGGGGGAGCAAAGATAATAGAATGCGATTTATTAGACACAAATTTAATGCAAAAAAAACAGAAGTAGACGGAATAACGTTTGCGTCAAAAAAGGAAGCTGCATATTACCAAGCCTTGTGTTTGAGGCAAAAAGCAGGAGAGGTCTTGTTTTTTCTTCGTCAAGTCCCACTGCATTTACCCGGTAATGTCCGCTATGTCGTGGATTTTATGGAATTTCATGCCGATGGAACATGTCATTTCACCGATGTCAAGGGCATGAAAACGGAACAATACAAAATGAAGAAACGTATGGTTGAATCCCTTTATCCTATCAATATTGAGGAAAGATGAAAATCGAAATTAAAAATTGTACTGATTGTGGCAAGCACAGAATAGGCAATAGTGGAATCTATTGTATTGATTATCCTGGCAGACACATTGATAAAACAATTCCTGAATGGTGTAGTCACAAAAAAGTTAAATCTTCCGTGTAGGAGGCCACGGAACCGGGCTGGTTTTCATGAAATACCGTAGAATTTCCAGCCCGGTTTTAAAACTATGAGCAACTTAAAACAAAAATTCAATGCACTTGAAAAGGAATTAGCCGAAAAGCCACAGATATCAAAGCAAGTGAGATGGCAACAGAAACAATTTGGATTAGGAAATTGCATTGTATGCGGAAAGAAAGCTGTGCCAAAAAAAAAGCTCTGTATAGAGCATAATATCAAAAGAAGGGAGTACCAGCGTAAGAAATTCGGTTATAATCCCAAACAAAAGGGCAAAGCAGGAAGAAATATAATTTATCATACGAGGACAATTTGAATCATTTAGATTTATTTAGTGGAATCGGAGGCTTTTCATTAGCTGCTCAAGGTGTATGGGGTGAAGAACATAAAATCGTCGGGTTTTGTGAAATTGATAAATTTTGCCAGAAAGTATTAAAAAAACACTGGCCGAATGTCCAGATATTTGAGGATATAAACGACTTAATTTGGTTGCTTACTGAATATTCGGAGGAGGGGATAGTAGAAATATGCGAACAGATAAACAAAGGTGTGCTGACCTCAGAAATCTCCAGCTTGCTATTAAAGTCACAAGCAAACCCAAAATCCTTCGGTATTGTAAAAAATGCGGAGGAAGAATCTTTTTGTGTCCAAGTAAAGTTAAAAGAGGAGAAGGAGAGTTCTGCTCTAATAAATGCAGATATATTTTCAAAAAAGGAGAAAATGGAGCAAACTCTAATGGGGGCGAATGGATGCGGGGAAAAGCAAACCCAAATTGGAAACATGGAAAAGGATATGAGCGTAGAATTAGGCACAAAGAAGGAGAAGTTTCCCAATGGAGAAGAAAGGTATATGCAAGGGATAATTACACATGCCAAGATTGCGGAATATCTCCAAAACAAAAAGGACAACTTAATGCACACCACATTAAAAGTTGGGCAGAATATCCAGAAGGAAGATTTGAAATATCAAACGGGAGAACCCTATGCAAGAAATGCCACAAAAAAATACACAAAAAAAATTGACCTTCTCACAGCGGGAGTTCCTTGTCAACCAGCCAGTGTTGCCGGGAAGCGTAGAGGCACAAAAGATGATCGTTGGCTCTGGAAACAAACTTTTGAAGTTATACGGCATATCAAACCACGATTCTGTATTCTTGAAAATGTTCGTGGAATCCTTAGTCTTGAAGGGGGGATGGTTTTCGAAAATTTGCTTCTTGAATTGGAAAGTTATGGCTACGAAACAGCAACGTTTGTTATTCCAGCTTGTGCCGTCAATGCCCCGCATAAGCGGGAAAGGGTCTGGATTATTGCCAACTCCAACCTGCGACGATGCAAAAAACAATGGGAACAGATCGAGGTCGAAAGCAATATATTCGAGTTTGAACGGGAAATATGGCGGAGCGTTAAACCCACAGTTTGTAGAATCAATCATGGGATACCCAATAGGGTGGACAGACTTAGAAGCTTAGGAAATGCCATTGTGCCACAAGTCGCAGTAGCAATTATGCAGTCAATCAAAGAATGTGAACCATGAAAACCTATTGCATAAAATGCTTTGAAGAAAAAGAAAAAGGAAAATGAACATGGATAACCTCACTTTTACTTTCGTAGCCGTTGGAATAATTGTTCTGTTAGGATGGGGAATTTTGTATTATCAAGAGCGTAAGTCTAAATTGTTGGATAAGAAAAAGGGTTCAAATAATAAATGCCTCGAACAAGAGTAGTTAAGCCTGAGTTTTGGACAGATGAGAAGCTGGGTAAGCTTCCTATCCAAGCCCGTTTGCTTTTTATCGGTATGTGGACATATTCCGATGATTATGGGGTTTGTAAGGGAAATCCAAGTCTATTAAAATCTCAAGTATTTCCGTTTGACGATGATCTTAGGGCCAAGCAAGTTGCCGACTGGTGCGATGCCTTAGTGAAAGCCCGGATGGTACACCCGTTCGAACATACAGGAGAACGGCTATACGTAATCCGCACTTTCCGTAGCCATCAAAAAATAGAAAAGCCTTCCGCACAACGCTTTTGCCCACAAGAGACCTTAGACGGGATACTTAGAGATATTAACAGCCAAAACATGAAAGGCGACTCCCCGACTACTCTCCGACTAGTCGGAGAAAAGGAGACGACTAGTCGGAGAAAAGGAGACGACCAGTCGCGCACAGAAACAGAAACAGAAACAGAAACAGAAACAGAAACAGAAACTATTACTACTACTGCGGAAAACGAAAAACAAAAACCTGTTGCCTCAGTCGAAAAAATACGTTTCGACATCGGCAGTAGTAAGTTTGTGAACATTGAAGGCAAGTTGATTCTCTTTCAAGAGAAGTTTCCTGCCGTTGATGTTAGGCGTGAAATAGGAAAGATGGAGGCTTGGTTAATGTCTAACCCAAAAAATCGTAAGTCCAATTACGAACGGTTCATATCGAATTGGTTATCACGATCACAAGATAGGTCTCCTCCTGTTGAAAGACATGAAACATTAGAAGAACAGGCCAAACGTATGGCAAGAGAAATGGAGGCAAGATTATGAATCTTGATGTATTGATCTTACAAACTAATAGGCTTTTTCTAAACTATTCACCGGAAGTATCAGAAAAGAAGCGCGAGGAAAAAATTAGTTTTTTTCGCCAAGAGCTGACTGGAATTTCAGAATATCAATTTAAAACTGCAGTTGACGAAATTATTAAAGACGTGAACATTAAAAAGTTTCCAACTATTGCCCAAATAAGAGGATATATTCCACGTAACAACAGCAAAGCAGAAGAGATGAAAGATTGTGACCACTGTCATGGCGGCATAGCGCCTGTTTGGCAATTCAAAGAAAGCCTTAAGAGACATTATCAATTTGCTTATGCCTGCCCATTCTGTGAGGCAGGTAGAGTAAAACAAAAAACGTTTCCATTGTTGCCTATTGAGTATCATTCGATACCTTTTGAGGTGTTAAGGAAGAACCCAGAATGCCAAACAAATTAAAAAGGTCATGCGCTGTTAGAGCGTGTCCCAACCTAATTGATGAGGGAAAGTATTGTGATACTCATAAGCAATACCAAGCTCATGAGAGCAGGCGAAAGAACGATACGGCACGACACAGGCATGAGCATACACGGCGTTGGCAGAAGTTGAGATTGCTATACCTCCGTGCTAACCCCCTCTGTACTGAGTGCAAGAGTAGAGACCGTATTGTACCCGCAACAGAAGTACACCATATACTACCAGTTGCCAGAGGCGGAACCGACGAGGAAAGTAATCTTGAAGCACTATGTAAGCCCTGTCATAGCCGAAAGACTGCTGAGGAAAACAGGTGCCCAGGGGATAGTAAAATCCCTACAGGGTTAGACTTGTGAAGCGGAATGCAGTCACGTGCATACGGTCGCAGATTTGAGAGGTTAGGGTTAGGTGGGTAGAAACGGTTGTAACATAGGAAAAAAACGATTCGGAATGCCTTCGACGTGGTTTAGGTCGATGAAGGCAATCGGAGTGTTAAATTTGTGGATTCTGATCCTGTTAGATTGAATTACTTTTGAAAAGGAAAGGTGGTTGATATGCAAAATATACGGGAAGGTCACAAAAGATATCTTGAAAAAATAAAAAGCGGTGAAATCAAAAAGGTTAAAAGGCCGAGCATGAAAAAGGCGATCTTGTTTAAGTGTAAAGACTGTATGTGTGATTATGTCGATGGTAGGTTGGATTGCGAAATTGAGACTTGTAGCTTATACCCATGGATGCCTTACGGTAAGTTGAGAAGGAAAAAAATTGAATCAGCGGAAACTATCTAATAGCTTCTAATTCATTTTTTGAAAGGGTGAGATATGAAAAACTGTGCTGATTGTGTCAGTATGCGGGTTCGGATTCCTATTGTGGACGGGTCGCGGAAAAGAGGTATGATTGTATATCGCAATGGAATCGCGAGGTGTGTGAAGGGTGTACTTGTTTACAATAATGGCAAAGAAATGAATTTCCGTACGTATGGCAATCGCCATAGGCCAAAGTATTGGGACGAGGCCGAACATTGCGATGAGTATAACACAGGCGATGAGATTGTATCACATGAGCTTGCCGATGCGGTCGTAAGTGCTTATCGTATTGTGCATGGGAAATGAATTACGAAACAGCAAGTGAGATAGAGATTGCAGTAGCAGAATACTTCGGCATCCGCAGGAATTTGATTGTGCCTAATGTGTCCTGGGGGCTGTCCCGTCTACATGAATGTGATTTGTTGATAATGACACCATCCAATCATCTTTATGAAGTTGAAATCAAAGTCTCAAAGAGCGACCTTATCGCAGATAAAAAGAAGATTCATGGGCATGTAAACAATCGGATAAAGTTGCTGTATTTTGCAATTCCAGAAAAACTTATGCAGTGCACAGAACACATACCGGAGCGGGCAGGGATACTTGTTGTGATGAAAGATGGTACTGTAAGAAAATGCAGAGAAGCGAAAGCAAACACAAAGTCAATAAAGGCTAGCAACGAAGATAGGCTACAATTGCTCAGGTTGGGTGCGATGAGGATTTGGGGATTGAAACGGCGTTTACAGCAGGCGGAATCTAATTATAGAAATCTATTACCAAAAATTCGCCTCGACACTCCCCATGGCTAAAGCAATTGTTTCAAACAACGGCTTGACATTTCGAAAAAATATCATATCATACCTGTATGACGATCTACTGCTTGGTCGTTGCGTTTCTCAAATACATTCATGCGACAAAACCCAGAGTCGAGACGGTAATCAAAACACCGATTAGGGATCTGATGCTTGCGCTGGAAACGGGCATTCATATAAATTTGTACCAAATTTCTAGAATCGTGGGCTATATGAGTCGCATAAACTGCTGGAATAAGTCGAAAATCGCTGAACTCAGAGACAGAAGGCGTGGAAATTACTGGCAAAATCAAAGGGTGAATTCAGAAAAGATAGGATCGTTAAATGAGTGAAAAAAAATGTTCTGTCGAAAATTGCAACCATAAATATTATTCAAAAGGTTATTGTAATCGACATTACTGGAATTATAAAAAATACAATAACCCTCTTGGAAGAATCAAAGAAATAAGGGTTTGTAAAAATCCTGAATGTAAAAATGAGTTTGTTGCAAGAGAAGCAAAACATCTTTATTGTTGTGAAGTTTGCAAACAATCTCATTATAAAAGTATCGGTAAAACAGATGAAATAATGAGAAGATTTAATAAGTCAGCCAAAGGAAAGGCAAGAACTGAGAGATATTTACAAAGCGAAAAAGGAAAGATTTATAATCGCAACAAATCGGCGAGACACAAAGAAAGAAATCCTTCGAAAAATCTGGCTAGAATTGAAGCGGTAAAACATCTCGAAGAAAAGCCTTGTTCGGTAAATGGTTGCGGACAGCCTGGGGAACGACACCACCATGACTATTCAAAACCTCTGGATGTTGTTTATCTCTGTAAAAAGCACCACATGGACTTACACAATAACAGATTGTGCCTGAACTAATATGATCTACTTATACACAAATTCAAGCTGTCCAAAATGCGATAAGCTAAAGGAAAAATACCGCTTGGAAAACACTCAGTATATTGAGCGTGATGCAAGTCGTATTAAAACACCAGAGGATGAAATTGACCGGGAGGCCTTAATACAGGCTTCTTTACAGAACATGGAATTACCAGTAATAGTTGATCTAAACAAGGAAGTTAAAGAAATCGCAAAGGAATATTTCCAAGACATTCTTGAGGAATCCGAGTGTGGTGCAAACTGCCAGATGTGACTCAAAACTTAGTCAACATTATTTGAAAATTTTATCATAATCTGGCAGAACGTTTCAGAAAAATTTGAAAATTTTATCATAATCTGGCAGAACGTCAGGAGTCTAACCATGAAATGTTTGTTGGTCAAGTTATATGTTGTGTTTGTGTTGTTTGCAATGTCTTCTATTTCTAGTGCAGGGAGTATGATTAGTAGAGGTTATATCGGCTCTATAAACCTCGGCGATGCTATGCGAGTACCGTTCGGCACAGCGTCGGGGAGTAGGATTGTTGGCGATCAAGACTTCACTTATGATCAGGCGACAGACACACTTTATATGAAGAACTTGAATGTCAGCGAGTCTTCAACATTGCCTGTTGGCACAGCGACGATAAATGGCAATCAAACGGACGATTATGGCTCTTATACATATCGCATCATCGCAGGGAGTGTAAAGGCGAATAATGTCGAGCTGACAGAGACATCATTTCTCTATACTGCTGCAAATACAATTGCAGACTTAACAGGGACAACGACGGAAACGGTAATGTGGTCAACATCTATTGACGCTGGTTTATTGGGCCCAAACGGGATGGTTGAAGTATTCCTATCGGGAAGTTGCACCACCTCTAATAACAATAGGTTGGTGAAATTATTGTTGGATGGCAACATATTGCATCAGGCAAACATTGCATCGACTGATATGTTTTTCAGTAGATGCTTTGGATTCACGAACGTTGGTACGACATCCGCACAGGTAGGACTGGGGCTGCCCTACAACAACAATGTTGGAGCTAATTCGGCGACGAATGGCGTATATACATCTTCTGTCGACACTGGTAGCGCTTGCACGTTAGCAATAAGTTACGATCCTGTGCTTGCTACTGAAACTACGCATTTAAATAATGTGAGGGTGAGGATTACACCATGAGGTTTGTTTTAATATCGCTCTGTATGGGTCTTCAATGAAGAATGCCAGGCTGCCATGTTTGTTTTACTCATCTTTTGTTAGGAG
>CAZPWS010000027.1:0-44037 GCA_964590225.1 uncultured Fibrobacterota bacterium | reverse complement strand
TACTCGGATACGCTCGCTTATTTCAGCTTATACACAACTTTTGAAAATAACTCCCAAGGGGGGATGAATGTTTTTGTTTAACTGTTGTTGTAATTTTGCATATTTATTGATGCCTATGAATCGACATGGAAAAACGGTTGCATCATATTTACGAAACAATACTACAAGAGCCGAGCAGTTATTTTGGAACATAGTTAGAAATAGACAGGTCTTAAACCATAAGTTCTTACGACAACATCCGATATATTTCGACCATGAAGGTCGTAAAAGGTTTTTTGTAGCCGATTTTTATTGTGCAACAAAAAAGCTGATTATTGAGATAGATGGTAATATTCATGAAAACCAACAAGAATACGATGAATTAAGGACAGCTATACTAAATGCAAACAGATACACTGTTATCAGATTTAAAAATGATGAATTATCTGATCAAAATTCCATCATAAAGAGAATATTATCTCACCTAAAACCCTAAAAAAATCGTCCCCCCTTTTTTGCTCCGAAAAAAGGGGGGCAAGGGGGGTTATAAAAAAGCAACTTTACCGCACTAAATGTCAGAAGTCAGGAAAAAAGTTCCGGCGAAATGGTTCAAGACAATATGACTATTTGGACGCTATTACTCCCACAAACCGCTTTCGTCAATGGGTAGTCGGACTTCACTCTTGCATTTATCAGATTTATACATTGCAAGGGCCATTTCGAGTGTAGGCCTTACAGCTGTACAAGGAATACAGACACCCCTGTCGCCGTTAATAGCATCGACACAGTCGTCAATAATAAACTGGTGATCTCCGCTTGGCAAGGCAGAAGGATCGCTGCTCGCTGTCGCCTGCGAAACATTGCCTGCAAGACGGATTTTTTCGTCCTCGCCTGTTTCATTCTTAAATTTCCACAGTTTGAAAGCCGTACCAGCCATTATTGCGCTACCCTCAGTTCCGTAAATTTCAATTTGAACATCATTACCGGGCCAGAGCGCTGTACTTGCCTGCACAAAGCCGTTTACGCCATTAGCGAATACTATTTTTGCGTCAAGTGTATCCTCAATTTGAATCTCTGGATGGGCGAGATTACACATTTCGGCCGAGACCTTGGCAGCAGGTCCCATCAGGTACTGCAATAAATCAATATAGTGGAAGGCGTGCTGTATGGTAACGCCGGCACCACATTTGCGGTTTGAGCGCCATGCATCCATCTTGTAATAATCAGCAGCCCTGTACCATTTCATTTGAGCATCAACTCGGAGTATTTTTCCGAATCTTCCTTTATCTATAGCAGTCTTCATATGTCGAATAGGTTCGCGCATTCTGCATTGGACAAAAATGCCAAACTTGACATGGGCATCATTGCATGCCTGTATCATTTTGTCTGTTTCTTCAAGGGACATGGCCGGCGGTTTTTCACAAAGGACATGTCTGCCCATAGCTGCAGCCTTAAGGACAAATTCAGTATGAAGATGGTTTGGTGTCACGATGCTGACCACTTGAATTTTACTGTTTTTAAGCATTTCGTCAAAGGATGAATAAATGGTTGCGCCTGGTGCAAATTGAGCGGCTAACTTCTTTGCGTTTTCAACATTTACATCACAGATTCCAACAAGCTCTGCCTTTTTTGAATTTCGTAATGCGTCGGCATGTATGCCCGAAATCATTCCAGCACCTAATATTCCAAATCCAATTTTACTCATTTTTTTATCTCCATACTTATTCGTAAAAATTACTTCAAGGGTGTAAAATAACCTTTAGAGCCCGTTGCTCCTCAAGCTCATTGAATGCGTACTCCCATTTTTCAAGCGGTAGTCTATGAGATATAACCTTTTCTGCAGGCAAAAGCCCCTTCGCAACAAGATTTATTGCTCTATCCCAACTTGTATATGAAGTTGACATTCCAAAAACAATATCCAGCACTTTAAATGAAGCTTTTTCCCACGGAAACTCGACCTTGCGTCCACCCGTAAGTCCAATTGCACATATCTTGCCTTTTTTACGAACCAGTTCAGGCGTTCCGGCTATTGCCGCGGGAGCACCTGAACATTCTATAACCATATCTGCACCAATGCCATTTGTCAGCTGCATTACCGTATCCACAATACTCTCCTTGGCAACATTAAGAACCGTTTCAAAGCCAAGCTCCTTTGCCTTATCAAGACGAAGTCCCTCGTCCGGAGGGGCTCCGGCCATTACAATGTGCCTTGCTCCCGATGCCTTGGCCGTTAGTCCGGCAAGTAGTCCAATTGGACCCGGCCCTATAACAACAACAAAATCGCCCGGAACAATTGCGGCCCTTTCTATAACATCGTGCACCGCATTTGCAGTTGGCTCAATAACAGCAGCAGTGTCATAATCCATTTCATCAGGTATTCTGTGAAGCAGCTTTTCAGGCATAATAAGGTATTTGGTCATGCAGCCGTTTATGCCCCAGCCAGGGCTTCTTTTTTCAGGACAGACCTGTACATTGCCAGTTCGGCAAAGGTAACATACTCCACAATGTTTTGTGTGGGGTTCACCTACAACCCGTTCGCCTATTTTATAGTGGCTACAATTTGGGCCGAGTTCTATTATTTCGCCGGAAAACTCGTGTCCGAGGATTACCGGCGGCCAATATGGGAAGGTATCATTTTTAACATGCAGGTCGGTTCCACATATACCGGCGGCCTTGACTTCTATAAGAACCTCTCCGCTTCCCGGTGTCGGCTCCGGCATCTCCTTAAATTCAATAAAACCTTTACCCTTTTGTGTTTTTACCAAAGCTTTCATTATTCCTCGCTTTCGCAGAATTTCATAATAAAATGCAAAAGTATTTCGGCAGCCTTGCCAATATCTGCCATTACAATGTTTTCGTTTATAGAATGGGCTACCTTTAAAGTTCCAGCGCCAAAAACCACTGTTGGAATACCTATCTGGTTGTTATAGAACCACGCGTCGCATGAAGCTGTCATTGCATCAATGCCCAGCCGATAACCTGCTTCGTCTGCCTGTTTAATCATCATCTGCGGATATTCATGGTCTGGATTGACAACGCTACAGTCATGGCGATACATGAAAAAGAGTTCAAAATCATTTTCCTTAAGCCCACCCGCAATCAATGCTTCCTTCATCTCTTTGCATATATCTTCTTTGGTCTTGTTTGGAAGAAAACCGAGCACGCCCTGCAATTCCGACTCATTTGGTGCCGCAGCTGGCCAATTTCCCGCGTGCAGTTTGCCAAAAGTTATTGGCATTGGGTTTGGATATGGATCAAACAGTGGGTAACACTTGGATTCATGAAGAAGAGTAGCATGATACTTTTCAAGGATATTAATCGCATCTCTTGCTAAAAGAAGCGCGCTTTTTGTCTGGCCTGCCGTTCCACTGTGTCCGGCAATTCCCTTAAACTTTATTTTAAACCATACTGCACCACGAATGGAAGTAAGAAGTTTCTCTTCTGTTGGTTCAAGTACAACGCAAAAGTCTGCTTTTTCTCCAGCTCTTGTCATTGCGAGCGATCCATTGCCGCCATTTTCCTCCTCATTGACAAGGTGTCCAACAATATCTCCCTTTAATCTTACGCCTAATTTGTCCAGCGCTTTCATGACAAGATAAAAAAGGGCAACTTGTCCCTTATCATCGCATGCTCCTCTTCCGAAAACCTTTCCGTTATCAACTTTGGGCTCCCATGCGTTAACCATTCCTTCTGATGCGGGAACAACATCCGTATGCGCGTTAAAAAGGAGCTTTCGTCCCCCACTTCCAGAACCGGCTCGATGAATCCTTATATTGAAGCGACCGTCATATTTAAGACCCTGAACAGGATTGCAGTAATCTGGATCGTTCATTATGGTATCGGACATTGCAATTCGCTCGGTCCGGACTCCAAGAGAGTCAAACTTTTTTTCAAGAAAAAGCATTAGGTCATGCTCTTTACCTGAAGTTGAAGGAAATCTTATAAGGTCGCACAGCAACTTTTCAGTTTCCGGCAAGAGCTTTTCAACTATTGCTTTGATTCTGGTTTTCATTTTTTCCCTTTACAAGATAACTACAAGCTTATTTCACCCAAGGCCTTTTCCATAGCGCAAAGGCTTTCATCGGCGATTTCTCTGTTTATAACAAGCGGTGGAGCAACCCGAATAACATTTCCATAAACGCCAACCGAACCAACTAAAAGTCCATTTTGCGCGCATGCATTGATAAATGGCTTGATTAGTTCTTTTGCCGGCTCTTTGGTTGCTTTATCTTTTACAAATTCGAGACCCATTACAAGCCCCAAACCACGCACATCACCGAGATATTTGCATTTTGCAGCAATTTCTTCAAGCCTTTTTTTCATATAGGCACCCATATTGGCGGCATTTTCAACAAGTTTTTCTTTTCGCATTATATCGAGAATTACCGGCACAACAGAACTTGACACTGGGTTTCCGCCAAGCGTGCTGGAGAGGTCCCCTTTTCCAAGAGCCGAAAAGACATCATCTGTTGCTACTACTGCCGAAACTGGTACTCCACAGCCTATTGCTTTACCGAGGGTAATAATATCTGGTTTGAGATTATCGTGTTCCATTGCAAACATTTTACCCGTTCGTCCGTAAAGCGATTGTACTTCGTCAAGAGCAAAAAGGAGCCCGTTACCATGCGCCCACTCCTGGAGTCGTTTAAGCCATCCTGTCGGCGGAAAAATAAATCCTCCCGCCCCCTGATATGGTTCTATTATAAGTCCGCCGAGACTGCCAGTCGAATTTGAATTTATTACAGACTCCAAATAATCAAAATATTTTTTGAATTTGGGGCCGTCGTTACAAAAGCCCATTGTGTCACGATAGGGGTTTGGAAATATGGCTCTTATAGCGCCTGGAATTGATGGGCCATATCCTTTTTTAGGACCTGCCATGCCGCCAGCAGTTGCCGAAGCGCCTGTGCGCCCGTGAAAGCTCGCCTCAAAAGAAAGTATTTCATACTTGCCACTCCGCCTTTTCATGAGCCTTAGAGCAGCTTCTGTTGCCTCACTTCCAGTACTTAAAAAGAAACACTTGCCAAAATGTGACGGCATTACTTCCATAAGTGCTTTGGCCGCTTTAACCCTGTACTCAGTTGGGCTTTCGTAGTTATTTATAAGTTTTCCAACAGAATCCCTTACAGCCTCGACCATTCGCGGATGGCAATGGCCAACACTCGTAACAAGAACGCCTGAAGTCCAGTCGATGTATCTGTTTCCGTCAACATCGGTTACAATGCACCCTTCCGCTCTTTCCCAAACAATTGGTGCCTGATATCCTGTTACATCGGCTTCAAATTTATGCCATTCATCAATAAGTTGTTTACTTTTAGGCCCGGGCAGGGGGCCGCTTACTTTGGTATATCCCATGATAGCTATTCCTTTCGCCTTATATATTTTTAAGTTCCTTAACTGAATTAACAACACATCGGGCAGCTTTTCCTTCAGATGCTGCCACGATATCATCAAGAATACTCTTTCTTATTTCCCAACCCGACTCTTCCGAAGCCCATCCTGTATGTGGTGTGAGTATAACATTTTCTAACCCGAACAGCTCAAAATCGTTATCGGGCGGTTCCTTGTCGAACACATCTATTGCGGCTCCTGCAATGACGCCTTTACTAACAGCATCCGCCAATGCTTTAGAATCGACCATTGGCCCGCGCGATGTATTTACAATATAGGCAGTAGGCTTCATGAGCGAAAGCGTTTGTGTATTAACTATGTGTCTTGTTTCTGCTTGCAAAGGCGTATGTACGGTTATATAATCAGACTCTCTGAACAATGTTTCCTGATTAACAAACACAAGCCCCTGCTCTTCAAGATCCTTTCTTCTTCGGTCACTCAAGTATGGATCACACGCAATTATCCGGAATCCGAAGGTTTTAAGTTTTCTGAAAACTCTACTCCCAATCCGACCTGTCCCGAGAATGCCAAGTGTTTTACCATCAAGTCTATATATCGGGAATAGCCCGGTAAAATCCCACTGTCCCCGTTTTGATGACTCTTCAAGCGTTTTTCGGCTGCGCACAATCCGCCTTGCACAGGCAAAAATAAGGGCAATTGCATGCTCTGCTACATCCTCTTTACAATAATCCGGTTGGTAGGCGAATTGTATGTTATTCTTTGTACATGCCTCAACATCCACATTATCGTAACCAATTCCATGACGGATTATAAGTTTACACTTTGGTAGCTTTGATATTAATGATTCTGTCATCCTGACCATATTGACAACAATTACATCAGCATCCTTTATTTTTTCTAAAATCTCTTCTTCCGGCTTGAATTTAAGCTGATGTGTTTTAAGCTCGATTCCTTTAGCTGCCAGCTCTTTTTCTTCCCAATCAAGGTCTTGCTCTATGTAATCTGTTACTACTACTTTAAATTGAGATTTCATAAATTGTTATCCTTTCAACGGTATGTTACCTTTGTCGTTTTGCCCGATTGTGCCGCTTCGTAAATACTTTCCACAACTTCAAGAACTTTCACAGCATCAACCCCACCGATAAATGGTGTTGTTCCGTTTATTACATTATCGGCGATGTCGTTTATAAATTCTAAACCAAGCTGTCCACAGTAGCCGGAAATATTTTTGAGTTCAAATTTGATGGTCTGTTTTCCTGACTCACCAAAACCCTTTTTGTTACTGCAAATAAACAGCGACTGTTCATGCCCTTCAAACAGAGGAGTGAAATTAATACATCCTTCGGTTCCGCGCAAACTAAGATACAGGTCCCTACCGTATGGGTAACTATCGGGTACGGTATAGCTTATATCAAGCGCAAGTGTTGAACCATTTGCAAAAGTGGCAATAGCGAACGAGTTATCCTCAATGTTGTAACTTTGGTTAACGCGTACATTTTTTCCTGTAACTTCAATTATTTCTGAACCCAATAACCAGCGGAAAAGATCGATCCAGTGAACTCCAAGGTTATACATAGGCCCGCCACCACTCTTATTCTTGTCAAGCATCCATTCGCTGTGTCCATCGATATAGCGGTGCAGCCCACCGGCGGCACAGCGCCCCTCACATCCCACAACATGGCCTAAAAGGCCCGCATCTATAACCTCTTTCATTTTTTTAATTACGGGATGATATCGCCAAAGATAGGGCGTTGAGAAGAGAACGCGATTCTTTTCGCAAGCCACCATTATTGATCTCGCTTTAGAGGATGCGCTTGCAACAGGTTTCTCAACGACTATATTAATTCCGCGATTTGCGCATTCTACAGCCGCCTCATCACAATCACAATGGGGAAGAAAAATAAATGCAAGATCAATTTTTTCTTTCGCAATTAAGTCGCGCCAGTCATGATATGCTTTCACCCCAAATTGCTCTGTAAAATCGGACAGTAATTTTTTGTTTGTATCACTTGCAGCTACCACATTCGTTTTTTCACAATTTAAAAAATGAGGCATATAGCTTACAGGATGCAAGTGCCCCAAACCAATAATTCCTACGGTTAACACTCCGGACATATAGTTAAAGCTCCCATCTTTGTGGAATTTTTGTTTCTATCCCATTTCGCTCATCTGACACATACGCAGAGTAAATTACGGCTGTTGTATCCAAGGCAAGCCCCAGGCCCGATTGCGCCTCTCTATTTTCTGCGGCAGACATAATAAAATCCTGCATTTCAGAAAGATATCCCATTGTAAAGTTTTCGTCCGGCGCGGCCATAGACCACCCCTCAAGTGTGCTGATCTTTTCCATGAGATAAATATCAGCAAACTGGCTTCCTTTCGGATTGTAAACATCCATTAGACCAGAGGGACTGATTTTACAGCGACTCCTATGGTTGTTGGCAAATATTTCAACATAATCGTATATACCCCCAAGAACAACCTCTGATGTAAGAATATCTGCCACCGTTCCATCTTCAAATGTAATGTGCATAAAACCGTAATCCTCAACATCATGGTAATCTGTTCTAATAAATCCCGCGTCACGATAATTTTTCAATCTCGTAAGCTTGTGTGTTCTTGCGCTTACTGTTGCTGGTCTTATAGGCTTGCCCGAATGTGCAAGACCCTCTATCCGCTTAAGATACAGCATTGCTCCAAGCGGATGACATCCTTTCCCGATTAACGATCCACCGCCTGATTTGCTCCAGATTCCGTAAACTGAAGAGGCCGAGCCGTTATGTGATTCCTCTCCTGTCATGCGAAGAATTTGAGAATCGCACTTTTGAAGAATCTCTCTCTCTTTTTGAATAGATGGCGCATATACAAAATTTTCTGCATAGCCAAAAAATGTCTTGTTCTTTTCAACAGCGTCGGCAATTTTATCAAGCTTAATCAAAACAGACTCAACCATTTCCTTTTTCGAACAAGCACTTCCATTTATGCCATTGTTTCCTTCTAACCCGAAAAAACCTGTAAGCGGTTTTTCGCATATTATTCCCTTGCCGGCATTCGCAGCAGCTATAATTGCCTGTTCGTGGGCATATGGGGGCGAACAGATATCAAGAATATCAATATCATGCAGCATGGCTTCTGCGTTTTCATAAACCTTTATGCCATGATTTTTTCCAAATTTATCACGACTCTCTTGTCTAAGAGAAGTTACGCCAATCAACTCAACTTCTACTCCATGTATGCGTTTCAGGCATTCAACATGATATTTGCCGGCGAATCCGGTTCCAATCAATCCCAGCCTGATCTTTTTTTTCATGTGAAGGTGCTCTTTTATAGTTTTATATACTGTTAAAATTTGCCGTTATTAACTTCAAAATGGGTGGGCTTTCCGAGGCTTTTACCGCCATTCATTATCCACCCTGCCTGCCAATTTACCATTTTTTCGAGAGATACTTCAGGATAACCAAATAAACTAAATGCTTTTGACGCGTTGTTAAGATATGCCTTATTCCCTATGTTTCCTTCAAACGAGATGGGTTTGTTGAAAGTTTTGCCGAATAGTTCTGCGATATATGAAAGCGAGATGGTTTCTGGACCGGTTACATTAAGAATTTCTGGTGGGCTTTTGCAAATCCCGAGGCTCATAAGAGCGTAGTTGTTTGCATCCCCCTGCCAAATAACATTAAAATGCTGTACTGATGAATTTACTGGTTTTCCTTCCCATATTCTGCTTCCGACATCGTAAAGTACACCATAGCGTAGATCTACTGCATAATTGAGTCTGTAAAGCAAAACAGGGGTTTTATTAATTTTGGAGAAGTAGGTAAATACCCGCTCTCGGCCAAGGCAGGACTGAGCATATTCACCAACGGGTTCTGGTAAATTTTTTTCGGTGCAACCGCAACTGTCAACTCCCACTAACGGATAAACACACCCCGTTGAAAATGCGACAATACGGCTCTCTTTTAAGTGTTCGCAAACATAAGCAGGAACAACAGTATTCATCGCCCATGTTGTGTCTTCATCTCCATTTGTTCCAAACTTTTTTCCAGCCATATAAATTACATTTGCTACTTTTGGAAGGCGGCTAACCGCTTCGCGGTCCATTAAGTCGCACCTAATGGCCTCAATACCCCATTTTTCGATATTTTTCATGGCTGAATTATCTGTAAATCTTGCTACTCCATAAAATTTCTTTTTAACTCCTGCTTCTTCTGCCGCTCGCTTTGCCATCCTTCCAAGTGTTGTCCCCATTTTTCCGGCAATTCCAATTATCATAAAATCGCCTTCGAGTTTTTTCATCATTTCAATAAGCTCTATGCGCGGTTTAGAGAGCCGCTCCTCGAGCATCTCTTCATTAGCGATAGTTTCATGAGATTCTATTTTCATCGTTCCGCCTTTGTTTTATTTCAAAATAAAAAAAACCAGTTGGTTGTATTTAATCATATATTATCCGCGATAAAATGTCAACAGATAATTTTTTTTATCTAAATTACAGTGTGAAGGTTTTACCGATTTATTTTCTATAATAACGCTTTAAAATGCAAAATGAAGGGAGAAAAAAGGATAATGAGCATCGTTAGACGGGTGTTTGTAGAAAAAAAGGAAGCATTTGCGATATCGGCTGACCATCTTTTCCATGCCATAAAGGGATATCTATCAATAACATCCGTAAAAAGGGTAAGGATATTTGTCCGATACGACATAGAAAATCTCTCCGAAAACGACTACAATAAGGCATTGAACACTATTTTTGCGGAACCGCCTGTTGATAGCGTTTTCGAGACCCTGCTCCCAACTACTGAAGGTGCCACCATTTTTGCTTACGAATATTTACCAGGCCAGTACGACCAACGGGCTGATTCCGCCGTTCAGTGTATAGGAATGATCTCCCAGGAAAGTTTGAATGTCATTGTTAAAACTGCAATTGTAGTGGTGCTTTACGGAAATATCGAATTAGACGATATCACATCTATCAAAAAATATCTTATAAATCCTGTGGATAGCCGCGAAGCATCGATGGATATTCCTCTTTCTCTCGCCGATAATGGCTTTGATCCTCCTGATATAGAAATTATTGATGGCTTTATTGATCTGCCTATAGACGCCCTCCGAAAACTAAGGCAGAAACTGGCTCTTGCCATGAGCGAAGCGGATTTAAGTTTTTGCCAGAGGTATTTTCACGACAGCGAAAAAAGAGATCCTTCACTTACTGAAATAAGAATGCTCGATACATACTGGTCTGACCACTGCCGACATACCACATTTTTAACCCAATTAACAAGCGTAACTATTGACAACACTCCCGCTATGCAACCGGTTAAGAAGGCCTACGACGACTATCTTTCCGCCAAAAAAGAGCTCGGACGGAAAAATAACCCCACCTCTTTGATGGACATTGCCTTAGCAGGAATGCGACTTCTAAAAAAAAGGGGGCTTGCACCCGATATTGAAGACACTCATGAAGTTAATGCTTGTAGCATTGTTGTACCTGCTATTATCGACGGCAAAACTGAAGAGTGGCTTGTTATGTTCAAGAACGAGACCCATAACCATCCGACTGAAATTGAGCCTTTTGGTGGAGCGGCTACCTGTCTCGGGGGTGCCATAAGAGATCCACTTTCGGGCAGGTCTTTTGTATATCAGGCGATGAGGGTTACAGGTAGTGGCGATCCTCGGAAACAACTGTCAGAAACAGTCAAGGGAAAACTTCCTCAGCGCAAAATTACGGTCGAGGCGGCACATGGCTATAGCTCATATGGTAACCAGATTGGTCTTGCAACAGGCATTGTGTCAGAAATCTACCATGAAGGCTATGTTGCTAAAAGAATGGAAATCGGGGCAGTAATAGCAGCTGCTCCAAAGGCCAATGTAGTTAGAGGCATACCCGAAGCCGGTGATGTTGTTGTGCTTGTTGGAGGCAGAACCGGGCGTGACGGTTGCGGTGGTGCCACAGGTTCCTCAAAAGAACATACCACCGAGTCAATCGCTAAGTGTGGAGCGGAAGTGCAAAAGGGCAACCCACCAACAGAACGGAAAATTCAACGACTTTTCAGAAACCCTCGCGTAAGCAGGCTTATAAAAGTTTGCAACGACTTTGGCGCAGGAGGGGTCTCTGTAGCTATTGGCGAGCTTGCTGACGGTCTTTCTATCGATCTGGATAAAATTCCTAAAAAGTATGAAGGTCTTGACGGTACGGAGCTGGCAATTTCCGAGTCTCAGGAAAGAATGGCGGTTCTACTTTCACCGGAAAGCGTTGCCCTGTTCATCGAAGAAGCAGCGAAGGAGAACCTTGAAGCTGTTTCTGTAGCTCGCGTAACGAATGAAAAGAGGGTCGTGATGTACTGGCGCGGCGCCAAGATAGTTGACATATCAAGAGACTTCATAAATACAAATGGCGTTCTTCAATCTATTGATGTTTTTGCGTCCTCTCCAGCCAATAACTCATATTTTTCTACACTCCAAATTGCCTCTCTCGCTTCTGATCCAATTGAAAAGGCTTGGATTGACAACATTAAATCCATTGACAACTGCTCCCGTAAAGGGCTTGTCGAAAGGTTCGACAGCACCATCGGCGCGGCAAGCGTACTATTACCTTTTGGCGGACTCTATCAGGATACTCCGGCGGAAGTTATGGCTGCAAAACTTCCTGTTATTAAAGGCGAAACGGATACGGCTACATTGATGAGTTACGGTTTTGATCCCTATCTTTCACAATGGAGTCCGTTTCATGGAGCTATCTACGCTGTAGTGCATTCTGTCGCAAAAATTGTGTCTGCGGGCGGCGACTACAAAACAATAAGACTCACGCTACAGGAATATTTCGAAAAGCTTGGTTCCGATAAAACTAAATGGGGTAAACCGTTATGCGCCCTGCTTGGCGCTTTCTCCGCGCAAACAGCTCTTGGAATCCCTGCGATAGGAGGTAAGGACAGCATGTCTGGTACCTTTGAGAACATCTCCGTTCCGCCAACACTTGTCTCATTCGCTGTTTCAGTTGCTAATGCAGCCTCCATTATATCACCAGAATTTAAAAGCAGCGGCAATAAGGTTGTTCTTTATGCAATAAAAAGAGATTGTGCGGAGATGCCGGACTTTAACGAGCTGAAAAAAATGTATAGTAAAATCAAAGAACTCATCGATTCTGGAGCAATACTTAGCGCATATACAATAGGTACCGGAGGAATCGCAGCCGCAGTCTCGTATATGTGTTTTGGCAACCGTATCGGCTTTTCGTTTTCTGCTCCTATAGAAAACAGAAAACTTTTTTCACCTGATTACGGTTCGATTGTTGCAGAAATTTCTTCTTCTTCACAAGTAGATAGCGATGCTCTTGTTCTCGGAGAAACAACAATCGAAAAGAGTATAAAAATCAATGGTGCGGCAATTAATCTTGAATCCATTTATAAAGCATGGTCATCGCCCCTCGAATCGGTATTTCCAACAACTCCAGAAAACGGGTCAAAACCAAACTCTACCTTGATTAATTTTACAGTAAAAACAGCCAAAAAAACAATTGCAGAGTCAACAGCCGCGCCGCTTGTAGTAATACCCGTGTTTCCAGGCACTAACTGTGAATATGATTCTGCCCGTGCCTTTAAGAAGGCGGGAGCAAGGGTTGAAACTGTTATAATCCGCAACATAACGCCTTCAGCCATTTCAGAATCTCTTTCTCTTTTATCGTCAACAATAGACAAAGCGCAGATAATCATGATACCAGGAGGCTTTAGCGCCGGAGACGAGCCGGATGGTTCTGGAAAATTCATAACAGCCGTTTTTAGGAATAGCCTCGTAAGCGACTCTACAATGAATCTTTTGACAAAAAGAGATGGCCTTATTCTTGGAATATGCAACGGTTTTCAGGCACTAATAAAGCTGGGGCTTGTCCCCTTTGGTGAAATTAGAAGCATGGAATCTGATTCTCCAACATTAACATTCAATACAATTGGCCGGCATATTTCAAAAGTTGCCTACACACGAATAGCCTCTAATTTATCGCCATGGTTAGCTGGTGTAAAGGTGGGCGAGGTTCATGCAATCCCTGTCTCGCATGGTGAAGGCCGCTTTTATGCTCCAGAAACTACTGTAAGGTTGCTTGCTCAAAATGGACAAATTGCTACCCAGTATTCAGATCCTTTTGGCGGACTTACGGATGACAACTATAATGTTAACGGTAGCGTGTATAATATTGAGGGCATATCGAGTCCGGATGGCCGTGTATTTGGTAAAATGGGACATTCCGAGAGAACAGGGCCTAATGTACTAAAGAATATTGCGGGCAATAAAGATCAGAAAATTTTTGAATCTGGTGTTGGCTACTTCCTTTAGAACTTAGAAACCTGTATGGGCGCTGAACTTGTTGATCCTTTTATTGAATACCTTTCACTAGAAAAAAGATTTTCTGAAAATACCATTATTGCTTATAAACGGGACCTTACCCAGTTTTTTTCCTTTCTTATACAAAACAAAGGGGCATCCCTTTCAATCGAAAAAATTGATCGAAATGATATCCGCCGCTATCTCGCCTCTCTTTCCTCCATCAAAAGCGGAAAGGCAACAATAGCAAGAAAACTTACGGCAGTTCGTTCCTTTTTTTCATGGGCTTGTCGAAAAGGCAAGCTTCAGTTGAATCCGGCGCTCTCCGTAAGTTCACCTAAACTCGATAAGAGATTACCCGTTTTTCTCACAGAGACTGAAGCTGAAAAATTGACACCCGAATTTTTAAATGTAAATTCATATCAGGAATTACGAAATAAAACTATTATCGAACTTTTTTACGGATCAGGATTGCGTTTGTCGGAACTTGTCTCTCTTTCCATTCAATCGGTGCGCAAAAGAGAAAAAACGGTTCTCGTTATCGGAAAAGGAAACAAAGAAAGGTATGCCGCTCTCACTGATTCATTCATTTCCATATATGATCGCTATCTCGATTCAAGAGCGGAATTTATCTCCAACCTTCACCTATCTAAAAGGTCTATTGCTGAAGAAAATGCCCTTTTTCTGAGCGCACAAGGTAAACGGATAGGTCGAAGAATGGTACAGCTTATTGTCGAAAAAGAGCTGCGCAAAGTCACAGAAAAAACAAAAAAGAGTCCGCACGTTTTACGCCACTCTTTTGCAACACATTTACTTAATGCCGGTGCCGACCTCCTCGCCGTAAAAGAATTGCTCGGACATGAAAACCTTTCCACCACGCAAATATACACCCACATCACTGCCGAAAGACTTCGGAAAGTTTACGAACAAGCCCATCCGAGGGCATAAAAAATTATTCCAAACTAGCCATTTATGTCCGCTTCCTGTGCTTAATCCCAATCTTTGCATTAGAAAGATTTCTAATGCAAAGCGTTTAGAAAAATCATCATTTTGCGCTGAGTACTTCAAGCACCAAATGGGTGATTTTTCCAAACGGGATAATCCCAACTAATTCAAATAGTTCGGCGCCTTTGGCGCCTCCTATTGAATAAGTTGGGTTAATCAAAAACAGCGAGCATGGCCATCTTTGCGGAGACATGGCCGCGTGTTGCAGTGATAGCATATTTCATTTGGTCGTCTGTTTTCTGTAAAAAAAAGCTGCAAATTATCCATAGTTGTTTTTGCGATGGCTGCCATTGCCTCGTTGGTAAAAAAGGCCTGATGGGAAGAAATAACTACATTAGGAAATGTCATAAGCCTGGCCAAAGTATCGTCTTCTATTGCACTACCGGAGAAGTCTTCAAAGAAATATTCCGTTTCTTCTTCGTAAACATCAAGGCCGGCTCCGCCAATTTTGCCGCTCTTTAACCCTTTAATCAGGCTTTTAGTGTTAATCAGTTTACCTCTGCCAGTATTGATAATGTAAGCCCCATTTTTCATATTGGCAATAGAGTTGTCGTTAATAAGGTTCACTGTTTCTGGCGTTAAAGGGCAGTGTAACGAAATTATATCGGATTCCGACAACGCTTTTTCCATGGAAACAAACTCGCATCCAGTTTCGGCAGCAAATTGTGCATCGGGAGTTGTATCAAAAGCAAGAACTCGCATGCCAAATCCGCGGGCTATTTTTACTGCTATTCGTCCAATTTTACCCGTGCCAATTATAGCAATTGTTTTGCCATTAAGATCAAACCCCATGAGGCCATTAAGGGTGAAATTGAATTCTCTTGTCCTGTTGTAAGCTTTGTGCGTTTTTCTGTTTAGTGTGAGCAAAAGAGCGAAGGCATGTTCGGCGACGGCATAAGGTGAATATGCCGGTACGCGAACAACGGGAAGCCTTCCGTGTGCAGCCTTAAGGTCAACATTGTTGTATCCTGCGCATCGCAAGGCTACAATTTTAACATTGTCGCGAATTAGTGAATCAATAACTTCACGGGAAACAATATCATTAACAAAGGCGCAAACAGCGTCAAATCCTGCCGCAAGCGGCGCTGTTTCGATGCCAAGATGTGGCTTAAAAAATTTGAGATCGTAATTATAGGCTTTGTTGATGTTAGAAAAGGAGATCTCGTCGTATGGCTTTGTATCAAAAAATGCAATTTTCATTTGTTTACCTTGTTGTGAGCGGCAATTGTGCAGTTACAGTTACCGTGAGAAATCATACATACTCCTCCAAAAATTGATAAAAGGCCCCAAAAAAGAGGAAAATCCAAAACTTCAGCCAATAAAGGTGGTTTGTCAAGAAAAGGAATATTATATATCGCGTAGGCAGTAGCAAGACAGCCCCCCGTTATGGCAAAATGCCCCAGAAGGATGGTAAATCTTTTATAAGTTGTCCAGCCAATTTTCCAGCCAAAAATCAATAAGAATATTCCGATAGCAATGCCTGGTATTTTTGTAAATGATGGGTTAATAGCCATCTTAACTGTAAAAAGCATAGCCACAAGGAGACCAATCATAAAAGTTATACGAGCCTTCAATTTCATAATTTATGAACAAGATAACATTTATATTTGTGATATGACAAAGCCGCAATTCATGTTTCAGAAAAATATGGTTAGAGTGCTTTATGCTCTTGTACCGGTTACTTTTGCTGCTATCTATCTTTTTGGATGGCGAACTCTGCTCATCGTAACCGTTACCTCTGCTGCCGGATTTCTTACAGAATGGTTTATGCAAAGTAAAAAAAATGGCAAGGTAAGCCTTGCTTGTTTTGTGTCAACCACTCTTCTTGCTCTTTCTCTTCCTCCGTCAATACCATTGTGGATTCCAGCGGTTGGAGCCGTTGTAGCAATCTTTTTTGCCAAAGAGGCTTTTGGCGGATTTGGTAAAAATCCATTTAACCCTGCTATTGTTGGCAGGGCCTTTGTATATGTCTCTTTTCCTGTTGAAATGGCCTCTCAATTTTCGCCCGCTTATGGCTCTTTTCCCGGTGGATTAATAAAATGGAGCGCCAGTGGTGGAAGCGATGCGCTTACCGCAGCCACACCGCTATTTGCAGCAAAAAATCTTTCAGTCAATACGCCGATATATGAACTTTTTACCGGAGCCATAGGAGGCAATCTTGCGGCTGGATCAATGGGAGAGGCAAGCGCCATTGCCATTATTATTGGCGCCGCATATCTTTTTATAACAAAAACCGCTAAATGGCAACTTACGCTTTCCACACTGCTCGGTGCGGCGGTTTTTTCCTTTTTTATGGGGAGTATCTCATTTAACATTCTTGCGGGAGGACTGCTTTTTGCTTCTGTTTTTATGGTAACCGATCCAGTGAGTGCGCCTAAAACAGCTCTATCGCAATGGATTTATGGTTTTTTGATAGGTGCGCTTATTATTCTCTTCAGGTTTAAATCATCATTTGCCGGAGGAGTGGCTTTTGCTGTGCTTATTGGAAACATTGCAGGACCATCGCTTGATTCATGGATCATAAGATATCGGGCCAGAAAGAACGCATGAGTAAGAATTCCCCCCTGTATATTTCCTTGTTTATTGTAATTATTTTGGCCATTACCGGTGGAATGCTCGCATTGGTTAATTCTGTATCGAAGCAAAAACTGATCGATAATCAAAAAAAAATATTCGATAAAATCCTCTATGATGCTTTTGATGCTAACAAAAATAGTGGGGATGTAATAACTTTCGATTCACTAAGAGGAGAATTTTTCAATGTTGATAAAAGTAAGATTGGCATACCATTTGTAACAAACGGCTTCTGGGATAAAATAAACGGTATTATCGTTGTTGATTCAACGATAACCATCTTAACCAATATCCGTTTTTTTGAACAACATGAAACACCAGGTCTTGGCGCGAGGATAGAAGAAAGTTCTTTCACCAATCAGTTTCGTGGTCTAAAAATAGATTGGAACAAAACCAATGGAGCTTATCTTGTCTTCGATGGAATAACAGGAGCTTCGCAAACCTCAATGGCACTCCGGGTTGGGTTAAACGCTGTTATGGAAAAAATAAAGATCGAAAAAGGTAAATAGTAGAATATGGCAGAAAAAAGGGCGGAAATATTCAAACGGAGCTTGTTTCGGGATAATCCTGTAATAAGGCAGGTTCTAGGGATCTGTTCTGCTCTTGCAGTAACAAACTTGCTTGAAAACACTCTTTACATGTGCGCTGGCGTGATTTTTACACTTGCAATGTCAAATTTTGTCCTTTCAATATTGCGCAACGCTATTCCACAGCGAATCCGCATGATTACACAGGTTGTTGTTATTGCCGCGTTTGTAATGATAGTTGATATTGTTATCAAGGCAATGAGTCCGGAAGTGCATAGATTTATTGGTCCCTATGTGGGGCTAATAATTACAAATTGCATAATAATGGGTAGAGCAGAAGCTTTTGCCGCATCAAATCCTCCTCTGCCCTCGTTTTTAGACGGTATTGCTTCGGGACTTGGCTACAGCATGGTACTTGTAACAATTGCGTTAATTCGTGAACCCCTCGGTTTTGGAACCATATTAGGTTACCCTTTGCCGTTTCGTGATTATTGGTGGCATCAGTGGACAATTATGGTTATGCCTACTAGCGCCTTTTTTGCCCTTGCCCTTATTGTCTGGTTTACAAGGAGATGGGGCAAATGATCTCTTTTCTATTAATCTTTCTTTCAGCTGCATTTACAGACAATATGCTCCTCTCCCGTTTTTTAGGTATGTGTTCGTGTATTGGCCTTTCAAAAAAGAGCGAGACGGCAATTGGGCTTGGCGCAGCGGTCTCTTTTGTTACAACAGTCACAGCTGGCCTGAACTATCTTGTTTACACAATTTTTCTCGTTCCACTAAACCTGGAATATCTCTCATTAATAACCTTTATAATTGTAATTGCAGCGACCGTCCAGTTTATCGAGATGGTTATGGAGCGCTTCTCGCCAACACTTCATGGAACGCTTGGAATTTTTTTGCCCCTTATTACTGTTAATTGCGCAATACTTGGTATTTCGCTCTTTATGTTAAATAAGCCTTATGGTTTTCTGGAAGTAATCACCTTTGGCTTTGGCGGCGGGCTTGGCTGGATGATTGCTATAATGTTAATTAGCGCCATCCGTGAAAGAATTAACGAAAAAGCTGTGCCTGCCGGTCTTGAGGGCAGCGGTATCACTTTAATTATTATTGGAATTATGGCACTTGCATTTGTCGGTTTCTCGGGGATGATCAGATAATTATGGCCGAAATAGCAACAGCAATTATTTTTCTTTCGCTGCTTGGCCTTTTTTTCGCGCTTTTACTGGTTTTTGCAGAAAAAAAACTTCTGAACTATGGTCAATGCCAAATATCAATAAACAATGGCGAAAAATCTCTTACAGTAAAAGGAGGAGGCTCCCTTCTTTCGGCGCTACTTGAAAACGGTATCTATATTCCTTCTGCATGCGGCGGCAGAGGATCATGTGCCTATTGTAAAGTAAAAGTCAGTAGTGGCGGTGGTAGCATTAGTCCTGTTGAAGAGCCCTATCTTTCTACTGAAGAAAGAAATAAAAACATTCGTCTTGCCTGCCAGATTAAGGTACGCGGACCAGTTTCAATAGACATTCCAAAGGAACTTTTTTCAATCAAAAGGCACAAATGTAAACTTGTAAGTAAAAGAGCGCTAACTCATGATATCGTTGAACTTAGAATGGCGTTTCTTGACCCTCTGGAAATGAATTTCGTAGCAGGTCAGTATGTTCAGCTTGAATCGAAAGAGTACAAGAACAGAGAAAAGGTTGTTCGTGCCTATTCCATTTCATCATCTCCATCCGACTATTCACATCTTGAGGTTGTCATAAGAAGAGTACCCGATGGTATCTGTACAACTTGGGTAATGGACTATCTTAAGGAGGGAGAGGAGCTTTTTGTGGCAGGTCCATATGGAGAGTTTCACCTTTCCGACACTCTCGCTCCGGCAATTTTTATTGCTGGTGGCAGTGGAATGGCACCATTCATGGCAATGCTGAAATCGATGCAAGAAAAAGGAGACTATCGGAAGGTCCATTATTTTTTTGGTGCAACTACACAGCGAGACCTCTTTTATCTCAAGGAGATGGAAGAGTTTACAAAAGCACTACCTAATTTTTCTTTTCACCCATGCTTATCGGCAGAACCGGCAGATTCATCTTGGAATGGAGAGAGAGGGCTTGTGACCGATGTTGCCAAACGGATTATTGCGGACATGTCGGGATTTGAAGCATATCTATGTGGTTCGCCAGGCATGATAGATGCCAGCATAAAAACTCTAACAGCCTGTGGCGTAAATAAAGAGAGCATTTTTTACGACAAATTTGCTTAATTTAATTGTGAGGCACTAATGAAACAGTCACCAGAAGAAAAAAATCAACTCAATAGAATGCTTCCTTCTAAGTTTTCCGGTGACGGCTTTTTAGGCAGCGATAAAAGAACAGTCAACGAAATAATAGCAGACGACCTGTCAACTCTCGAACAAATAAATCTCTCAAAGGAGCGTCTTGCTGAAATGCTGGAACTTGTTTTTGATAAAGCTAAAAGTTATGCGGGTGTTGGAACTGAAATAGCGCATGGGCTTATTGCAACCCATTACGAATCTCGCGGCAAAATACCATCTCCGTTTGTGGGAGACGGCACATTCGAAAAGGGAGAGGTGGTTCTTTGCAGAGAGGCAACAAACGAAAAAATACGAATAACCCCATTGTCGATTTTTCTTATAAAAAAATATGGGTTTTTCCAAGGGTCGGGTGCGCCATACAGAATAAATCCACGAATGGCTGCTGACCTTTTATCCCAACTTATTCAAAATCAAACCCATTCCTATTAGACTCTGTATCGAAAAGATATACGCTTTTTGCGGATATCTTTGACGATTACAGAGTCTTATTTCGGCCTTAGCCGATTTAGTCTTGTGGCTGCAAAAAGCTATTAGAGAAAACAAAATCTTGTTGACTCTCAGCCCTTCTTGTAATTATAATTTCATTCATCGAATAAGGGCAGTTGCTGTCTTTAAGGTAGTTCATTAACCGCGAAAACCCCTGTAAATCAATAGTAACGAAACAAAAGGACGAAATTCATGGCTTATGTAAGACGCATTAGAGCAAGCGTTAAAAAAGAGACCGCTTCTACAGTAGTTGAGGAGCAAGCTGGAGACTCTCCAGAAAATCAGACAGTTATGGTAGCTGAAGTGGCAACGCCCTCTACAAGCTCACCTGTAGTTGTTGATGAGCCGGCTCCACAGCAAAAGAATACAGACGATGCCGTTGCACCTAGCAGCAATTCCCCCGTACAGGAGAAAGAAAAAGAGGTTGGCGGACCGTTGGTTCAGAATGGGAATGGTAATGGTGAAGCATCGGAAGGACAAACTGAAAACGGTGGCCAGAGAAGTTACCTGAACCTAACCGACCTAAAGGCGAAGACCATGGAAGAGCTATTTGAGCTTGCAATGGGACTTGACATACAAGATGGTCGCTCGATGCGAAAACAGACCCTTCTTTATAAAATTCTCGAAGCACAATCGAAGCGAGATGGGTATATAAGAGCGGAAGGCGTTTTGGAAATTATGCCCGATGGCTATGGGTTTTTGCGTTCTCCCGAAAACGATTATCTCTCAGGTTCCGACGATATTTATGTCTCGCCATCACAGATTAAACGATTTAACCTTCGTACCGGCGATACCGTGGCCGGACAAATCCGCCATCCAAAGGAGCCCGAAAGGTATTTTGCCCTTTTAAGGGTAGAACACATAAACTACGAGCATCCTGATGAGTGCAAAAAGAAAATCTCTTTCGATGCGTTAACACCTCTGTTTCCTAATGAAAGGTTTCATTTAGAACACAACCAGAAAGAATTGTCAACAAGAATTATGCAGCTTCTTACTCCGATTGGTAAAGGGCAGAGAGGCTTGATAGTTGCCCCTCCTCGCGTTGGTAAAACGGTTTTGCTTCAAAATATTGCAAACGGAATCACAAGAAACAATCCGGAAGTAAAACTTATGGTACTATTGATAGATGAACGGCCTGAAGAGGTAACAGAGTTTAGAACTCAGGTAAAAGCGGAAGTGATCGCTTCTACCTTTGACGAGCCGCCCGAAAGGCATACTCAAATTGCCGAAATGGTAATTGAGAGAGCAAAAAGGCTTGTTGAGCACAAAAACCATGTTGTAATCCTGCTTGATTCAATCACAAGGCTTGCAAGGGCGTATAATAATGTGGTTCCCCATTCTGGCAAAATTCTCTCCGGCGGTGTCGATTCGACAGCGCTACAAAAACCCAAAAGATTTTTTGGGGCAGCACGAAATATCCAGAATGGCGGCAGCCTTACCATTATTGGAACAGCTCTTATAGAAACCGGTTCTAGAATGGACGAAGTGATATTCGAAGAATTCAAAGGCACTGGAAATATGGAGCTTGTTCTTGACAGAACAATAAGCAATCGCCGCGTATATCCGGCAATCGATATTAATAAGAGTGGAACACGAAAAGAAGAACGACTGCTTGCTCCCGATGAAGCAAACAGGGTATTCATATTAAGAAAGTATATGCAGGATTTAACGCCGCTTGAAGCCATGGAGTTTCTTATCGATAGGCTTGGTTCCACGAAGGACAATAAAGAATTTCTTGCTTCGATGAATAAATAAAATGGATACGCTTCTTATTATCGGCTGCGGAAATATGGGCAATGCCGTTGTTCTTGGACAAAAAAAGGGGACAATTAATAGGCTTCTTCTTTATGACATTGAGACAGCGAAGGCGCTAAAACTCGCGGCTATAAGTGGAGGTGAGGCGGTTCTTTCAATCGATAGCGCATTGCGTGAAGCTTCAACAGTACTTTTATCTGTAAAGCCACAAAGTTTTCCGAAACTTATGGGCGACATTGCTAATTTATTTACAGATAATCAGCTTATAGTATCGATTATGGCAGGAATAAAAAGTGCCTTAATAAAAGAAAGAATACGCGCTTCAGTAAGTGTTGTAAGAGCAATGCCCAATACTCCTGCACTCGTAGGAGAGGGATTAACAGCTCTTTCGGGTGACCAGCCTGAAGCTATCAGTGTAGCAGAAAAGCTTTTCTCGGCAATAGGAAAGGTTATTGTTGTCCCTGAAAAAATGATGGATGCGGTCACTGCTATTTCAGGGTCCGGCCCTGCATATCTTTTTTACTTTGTGGAGTCGTTACTTAGGGCTGCTTTAGAGAATGGTTTTGATGCGGAAACTGCGAGAACAATTGTATATCAAACTATACAAGGCTCGGCAAAGCTGCTTGTCAATTCTACTGATGGACCGGAAGAGTTGCGCCGCAAAGTAACCTCACCAGGAGGCGTGACCGAGACAATAATATCGGAGCTTGAAAGAGCCCAATTTACTGAAATTATAGGGAGGGCTGTTTCAAAAGGCATAGGTAAATCTGTTGCGCTTGGCAACAGAGATAGGAGAGGCGGATCTTTATGGTAAAGAGGTTGATTGGATTAACATTGGCTATTTTTTTTGGAGTAATAAATGCCGATAAAGTTATCCCCGTACTTAAAGATGGAGAAATAACTCCCACTTTCATGCTTCCAAATATCGATGATAAGCGAGTTAGCTTACGCGATTACTGCGGCCCCTTGCGGCAGAGCTGGAAAAACAGCAAACAACACATAGTAATAATAAGCTTTATGGCGAGTTACTGTGTTCCGTGCCGCAAGGAAATCCCTTTTATTGAAGCGTACGCGAAAGAAAAAGATGATGATGTTAAAATCTTTTACATAAGCGTCGATACAATCGGTAAAACCGACTTAATGCCATTTATCAGCAGTACCGGCATAAAACAGGAATTCCTGCTGGATAGATATGGTAGTGTAATGAAGAAATATGGGGTACAAAAACTCCCTTCCCTTTTTATCCTGAATAAGGAAGGTGCCTTGTGCTATCAGAATCTTGATGGTTTACCAGACGACGGCAACATTGTTTCACTATTAAAAAATGAAGTTGCAAAAATCAGGAATGCTGTAAAGAACGAGATAATTCCACTTACAATGCATGCAAAATATACCGTTATGTCAATGTTACTGTCGGGCAAACCGGTTAATGAAATAGCAGAGGAAACGGGCGTTACATCGCTCGAAATCGACGAAATAAAAGCTGAAATAACAGTTCACATGAAAACTAAGTGGGGATTTAAGGAATAGTTTGCTATGTCTCACCGTCTTATAGGTTACATTACACTTTTTTTTGTCTCTTCTTTTTTTCTGTTTGTGGTGTTATCGCATATTATCGAAAAAAATAAATATGTTATCCGTACTGCTTATGCAGCTGATATTGGAAATCTTAAAATAGAAAACCCCATAAAGATTAACGGAATTACTGTGGGCTATGTAGCTACAATAGGCCGCGATAAAGGATTAGCCAGAATAACGGTAAAACTGCATAAAGAAACCATAATTCGTAGCGACTATCGCCTTCTTAACAAAGATGTCAGTCTTACAGGCGATAGGGAGCTTTCGCTATTTCCCGGCCATTCGAGAGAGATTGTTGAAGTCGATTCCCCGCTTTTTATCACATTTGTGCCTGGAATAGCAGAGGGAATAAGTGGCGCAGAGCTTCTTGGTGATCTTGTTAAGGAATTAAGAGATCTTGTATCATACTACTCACAAGTTGACCCCTCTAATGACACACTTTTTACAACGCAGATTAAGTCTGTTCTCAAGGAGATGGATGGGCTTTCCTTAAAGGCTGACCGGCTTCTTGTTGAAAATGAAGCGGTTGTAAAGAGGCTTGTTTTAAAGGGAGAGGAGCTTACGCGAAGTGTAAAAGATATTTCAACTGCTGTAAAGCCACAAGCGGAGGCATTTCTGGACGCTTCCGGAAACTTATCGCGGCAAGCGGCTACAATTATCGACAATTTTGAACCTATTATAAACGATTTGGAAGCGCTGCTTACGAAGCTTGAAGATAATGACAACCGTCTCGTCCGTCTGATGACAAGCCAAGGCGGTGAATATGAAGCCATAGAGAAAAGCATAAAGAGACTGCGCTCTCTTATAGAATTGGCAAGTGAAGAGGGAATCGGTCTTGATATAGATATATTTTAGCGATAAGGGGTTTTTTGTGGATCTTGATTTTGAATTTGCAAGAACAGACTATTGTGGTACGCTCAATGCTTCATCGTGCGGCAAGGAAGTTACACTCAAAGGATGGGTTGACAGAAGGCGTGATCTCGGGCAGCTAATCTTTATTGATATTAGAGATATTAAAGGCAAAACCCAGATAGTCTTCGATCCGGCTCATGCTGCCGATGCGCATGCAAAAGCCGGACAACTGCGTAGCGAGTATGTTATTGCAGTTCGCGGAAAGGTTGTAAAGCGAGTTGAGCCCAACAAAAAAATGGTTACTGGTGAAATAGAGATAATAGCGGAAGAACTTCGCATACTAAACGAATCGGAAACAACACCCATAAATGTAAGTGATAATGGGGGTGAAAATGAAGATACAAGGCTTAAATGGCGCTATCTTGACTTGAGGCGTCCACTTATGCAAAAGAATATCCTTTTCCGAAGCGCAGTAATGCAGGAAACCAGAAAATTGCTCTCTGCGGAAGGTTTTACGGAAATAGAAACTCCTATACTTATGAAAAGCACTCCGGAAGGGGCGAGAGATTTTCTTGTTCCATCAAGAGTGAACAACGGCAAATTTTACGCGCTGCCTCAGTCGCCGCAGACATATAAACAACTCTTGATGGTTGCCGGCTACGACCGCTATTTTCAGATTGCAAAATGTTTCAGAGATGAAGACCTTCGCGCTGACCGTCAGCCCGAGTTTACACAAATTGACTGCGAATTGTCCTTCGCTAATCAAGAAGAAATCTATTCGATTTTCGATAATTTTATTAGGGGGTTATTCAAAAACACACTAGGAATAGTTATTCCGCAAATTTTACGAATGACATACGAAGAGGCTATGGACTCGTACGGGAGCGACAAACCCGATCTCCGCTTTGGTATTACAATCACCGATTTGTCTGATATTGTAAATGGTTCCGGATTCAAGGTGTTCGATTCCATACTGGAAAATGGTGGTGTTGTTAAGGCAATCAAGTTGGAAGGCGGGGCAGGATATTCCAGAAAAACAATAGATGAGTTAACTGCAACAGTAGTACAGTATGGTGCAAAAGGACTTGCATGGATAAAAATTACAGAATCGGGATTTGAAGGGCAGGTAGCAAAGATTATAAGTAACACTGTGCTTTCCGCTATTAGTAATCACATGCAGGCTTCCAGCGGTGATATAATTTTTATAGTAGCATCAAATAGAAAAACTGCAAATACAGCTCTTGGGCAATTGCGTCTTGATATAGCAAGGAGAGAAAAGCTTGCTAATAAGGATAGCTTTGCCTTTACATGGGTTACCGACTTTCCTATGTTCGAATACAGTGAAACTGAAAATAGATGGTCATCCACCCACCACCCTTTTACTGCTCCCCTTGACGAGGATATTGGGCTTCTATACAGCCCGGAGTATTATCTTGCAAGGGCAAAAGCTTACGATTTGGTTCTTAATGGCACCGAAATAGGGGGAGGCAGCATTAGGATTCATCAGTCTGGCCTTCAGTCAAAAATTTTTGAGCTTCTTAAAATAAGCTCTTCCGAAGCGAAGCAAAAATTCGGTTTTCTGCTTGATGCATTTAAATTTGGCGCACCACCTCATGGCGGCATCGCCTTTGGGTTAGACAGGCTTGTGATGATTATGCTTGGCCTTGACTCCATTAGAGATGTAATGGCCTTTCCAAAAACAGCTTCAGCCTCATCGCTTATGGACGACTCTCCTTCTGAGGTAAATTCTCAGCAACTTGACGAACTGGGTATAAGTCTTGTTGAAAAAAGAAAGGCAGGACCCGCATGAATAGATTTATCGTACTGCTGTTATTTTTAATGATCTTAGTGTTAGGGTGCGCAAAAAAACCGAATATGCAGGAACTTCAGCAGCTTGAAGAACAGAGAAAAACTATAAATGATCAGGAAAAAAGGCTCAAGGATCTCCAGAAAGAGAGGGAGGAATTTGATGCTATTCTTGATACAAAACGAAATGAGCTTAAGAAACTTGAAATGGAGAGGGACTCCTTAAAGAAAGTGCTTGGTAAATAGATAACCGAAGGAAACAAATATTAAAGCATCAGTTTTCGCAGAGCAGGACTACCTGCTTAACCTTTTTGGATCAAATTTCAACCAGCTAAAAGAAATCGAAGAGTTTCTTGGGGTGTCTCTGACCGTACGGAATAATAGCGTAAGAATTGACTCAAAGAGCAAAATTAAGATTTCTCGCGCGGTCTCATTTCTGGAGGAAAGGCTTGGCATTCGTAACGGAAAAGTTCCCGCCTGTGTGGACAAAGCACATATTACAGTGGGACGAAAACACAATGTTCGTGCCTGTACCGGTGGGCAGGTCGGTTTTCTTGAGGCCGTTCGTTCTAATGATCTTGTTTTCGCGATAGGTCCCGCCGGAACCGGCAAAACATTTCTTGCTGTTGCAATGGCTATTGACGCCCTGCGATCTAAAATGGTTGAAAAAATAGTTCTTGTACGCCCTGCCGTTGAAGCTGGAGAATCTCTTGGCTTTTTGCCGGGAAACCTGAAAGAAAAGGTGGATCCATATTTAGCTCCATTATACGATGCACTGCATGAGATATTGCCCAGAGAGACAGTAACTTCTTATTTCTCCGATCGGACGATAGAAGTTTCTCCTATTGCTTATATGCGTGGCCGAACCCTTCATAATTCATTTGTCATACTCGACGAAGCGCAAAATGCAACCTTAAAGCAGTTGAAGATGTTTCTTACCCGCCTTGGAACAGGTTCGAAAGCGGTTGTTTGCGGCGACATAACTCAAATCGATCTAAAAAACGATGGTTCGGGTCTTCGTATTACCGAAAAATTGCTTAAAAATCTGGCCGGCACAGCGTTTGTTTATCTTGACGAAAATGATATAATGCGTCACAAATTGGTTAGAGACATTATACGAGCGTATGACGAATACGAAAGAAAAAATGGCTGATACAATACAGATGCCCAAAGTATCAAGGATATCCTTGTTGAAAATTCTGACTTCAGAACGATTTATTGATTTCTATCTTTTTTTCGTTTGGGTGTTGTGCATTCACCTGTTGTTGCCAGGTCCACATGGCGAAAAACCTTTCGATGTTCCTAAAGAAGGCGAAATTACAAGACGCTCATACATCGCTCCCTTTACATTTGACTTACTAAAAACAGCAGAAGAAATAAATAAAGAAAGGAATGAAGCCGAAAAACGGATACCATTCCTTCTCCGATACGACTACGAAATAACAGAGAAGGTTATGGCCAGATTCCATCTGTTTGAAAGGCATATTGCCAAATTAAAAGATGGTTCTCTTCCGGATTCAATCAAAACGGCCATTTATAGAAGCATCAGAAAAGAATTGTCGGAAGACGCCATCTCTTTATTTATGGATACGGATTTATCCCCATTGATGTTTACGGAAATAGCGGCACGAATTATGAATCATGGGATTGTATCCGAATTTCTTATGCGTGATCAGAGGTTACTTAAGGAGTATGTGGCAAAGTACAATGTGGAGCCATCCTCTTCAAGATTTGTGGATAATGAGATTATTTCACTTATTCGTGATGGCCGAGAAACTATTATTGGCGAAGGGGATATACTTACAAAGGAAGCCGCGATAGAAAAAGAGCGGCCAGCACTTAGACAATTTATTCCTAAAGAGCGCCTTGGTGCCGCTTATGAAATTCTTTACGCATGGACAGCGCCGAACATCTTTGTCTTTGAGGATGAAATGCAAAAGCGGAAGACCGCAGTTCGTGACAGCGTCAAAAGTACGAGGGGAAAGGTGGTTAAGGACCTGGAAATTGTAGGACGGAATAAGCTTGTTACGCCGGAAATCGCGAGAAGTTTGTATTCGCTCAAGGTTGCACAAGACAGAATAGTATCCACACATAACAAAAACCTTATGTGGACCTCTTTAATGCGTTTCATTGCTATCGTTTTATCTCTCCTTCCTTTTTATATATGGGTTCGTGAAAAAATTGGCAGAAAGGATGAAATCCGTTCAATGGGTGCCTTTGTTACTTTGACCCTTTTACAGTCTGTCCTGATGGTTGGATTATGGCACTTAGCTAATTCTGTTCTTGTTCCAATGGATTCATCTTCGCATTACGATTTCATGTACCTCTATCCACTTGCCTTCGCTCCAATTCTTGCGTCTGTACTATTTTCCACTGAAATTGGAGTTGTAGCAGCACTTCTAAGTTCAGTCTTACTTTCTATAATGGTCGGTTTTGACTTTAGTGCGGCACTTGTGCATTTCGTAGCTGCCTCTGCTGCTGCAATTGGCCTTCATAAAATCAAGTACCGCTCGCAATTCTTTTTTTCCTTTGCACTGTATGCTGCTGTATCACTCATTGCAGTGGCTGCGGTAGTATCTCTTAAGCAAGGCAGATTTGATGGCATTACAATAGCGCGTCATACCTCTCTTATGTTAATTGCAGGACTTTTTTCGCTTATGCTTTCCATAACCCTTGTTTGGGTCTTTGAACGGCTTTTCTCGGTCATGACGAATCTTACCTTAATAGAATTATCCGACATGAACATACCGGCATTAAAACGGTTGTCATTAGAGGCACCCGGCACATATCACCACAGTGTTCTTGTAGGCAACCTGACCGAAGCCGCTGCCGAAAAAGTTGGAGGAAATCCACTTCTTGGAAGGGTGATGGCTTATTATCACGACCTCGGAAAAGTTTATAAGCCTGAATATTTCATAGAGAACAGCCAGAATTTTGTTGATAATTTACATGGCAAGGTCTCGCCAAGAATGAGCGCAATAATAATTGCAGCCCATGTTAAGCAGGGGGCTGAGCTCGCAAAAAAATATAGGCTTCCGCAAAAAATTCAGGAGGCAATTCGAGAACACCACGGAACAACGCTAATATCTTTCTTTTACGATAAAGAAAAGGAAAACGATCCAAATAAACAGATAGTTCGTGAGGATTTCTGTTATCCAGGCCCCAAGCCTCGCACAAAGGAAACGGCTATCCTAATGCTTGCCGATTCCGTTGAAGCAGCCTCAAGAACGCTTGAGAACCCTACTTCGTCAAGATTAAGAAATCTTGTTGATGGTATTGTAACTGCAAAAGTTCAAGACGGACAGATGAACGATTCGGAGCTCACTCTCAAAGAGCTTGAACTTGTTCGTGAAAGTTTTGTAACCGTATTAACGGCGATGTTTCACTCACGAATTGAATATCCCGAGCAGGAAAGAGCTTCCGCAACTTAAACGGTTGCTAAGTGATATTATTATATTGTGTATAGTCTGTAGTAAAAACATCTAAAAAGAGGTTTATATGGGCGAAGGTCAAAAATTTCAGAGAAAACATTTTTTTATTAACAAGCGCCTTCAAATCCGTTACATGTTCTCTCTTCTGATTCCTATGCTTGTCCTTATCTCTTTTATAGGTCTGGTTATGTATTACTCACAGTATCGCTTTATTCAGGCCACTACTGAGGAAATGGGCCGCGATCTAAAGAATGTCATTCTTACCAATCAGTTTTATGCGCCTAATGACGATTGCGCAAGAGATGCTAAAACGGTTTCTGATATAAAATCACGGATAGCGCAATATACTGTTGGCGACCGAAGTTTCCTTGGTCCGCTTTTGCGTACAGCGTATAAAATTCTATTTGTAGGCCTGATTATTGTTGTAGCGGAGATTGCTTTTCTTACAATTTTCATATCACACAAGGTTGCGGGGCCTGTTTATCGGTTTAGCAAGTTTGCCCAGGACCTTAAAATTGGAAATCTTAAAGAACGGATTTACCTCCGTAAAGGAGATGAGCTTGTCGATATAGCAACGGAATTCAATCAGTCAGCAGATTTTCTTCAGAATGAGGTAAGGAACTTATTTAACCTTTCAGATAGGATGATTGAAGAATTGCAAAGAGATCAAACTGCCAATAAGGATTCCGTTTTAAAATTTCAGCGAGAACTTGAAGCCGCTAAATCAAGAATAGTTGTCTAACCGGAATTGATGCGCGATGGCTCAGCTTGAATTGTCACCTATCGAAAGAGATACTCTAATTTCATGGCGAGGAGATTCGGCGATTGCCCTGCCGAACGAAGAACAGCTTATTTGTAATCTTAGAAAACATACTGGCGGAGTTATTGCATTAACCGATAATCAGGTAGTTATTCTCTCCTCTTGGGCAGAAGCAGAAGTTGATAAAAACTTTGGTGCAGGCGCGATCACTAATATAATAGAAATGAGCCTTCTTAAAAAAATCAAGAAGGCATATTCTCTGATTCCGTAGTAGGCTCTATACAGAAATACTTTTTATTTAACGGACAAGAATTACCTTATTCTTTATAGAATTCTTTTCGGTTCTCAGATTAACAAAATAAACACCTGATGCGACTTTATTACCTGTTTTATCAGATCCGTTCCATTCAATTGTGTTAAATTTTCCAGCATTCATACCTGTAAACAGGGTGTTAACCAAAGTTCCTTGCTGGTTGTAGATGGCAACACTATGTTGCATGCGCATTGGAAGCGAATAATGAATTCTGGTTGATGGGTTGAATGGATTCGGAGAAATCGAATTAACTACAATAGCTTCATTCCGTTCATCATAAGCAGTTTCTGCTACCGTACTGCCATTAGTTCCACTATCTGAAACTATTTCGTCACTCGTTTCAGCCAATGTAATCCGGTCAATTCCAACTGCAAAGCCTTCGCTTAAATCGTTTTTCCCGCTAACAGCAAAGCGGAAAAGATGGACTCCTGCTGCAAGATAGAGACTGCCGTGGTTTGTATTGCGAAAAATTGACGAGTCTGTAGTGAAAAGATCTACAGAATTTCCCACCGGCTCACCATCCACAGACAAAAGATACATTCCATGCCGTTTGGCTGCCTTCGCCCTGATGCCTATGAAGTATGTTCCCTCACGCTCCACATTGATAGAAAATTCACAATGGCCGCCTGCCTCGCTACTGTTAAGAATAATCCACTGGTCGCTGCTTGCGTTCGATTCCTTGATTGTATCGGCTACTATACCTGTGGCTGTGATTGCAAGAGACTCTGCTTCAAATGCGATGTTCTCCTTGAAACTTATAGAGTTTGAATCCAGATACATTGTTGTTAAAAAGACTACGCCTCGCCCTTGCAAAGTAATTTCCAGCCCCTGCGAAAGATCAACGGCTGTAAGAGTGTCCTTTGCTCTTGCAAAGCCATTTGCGTCAACAGGGCGGTCGTTTTCAAAATAGTGATACCTGGCTAAAGTTACAGGCGAAGCCGTCTTTGGAAGTTTTACAATTAGCGATCTTGTTACTGTTGTATCATTGATTATCGCAATGCTGATATCATGGGCATTGCCATCTGCCATCTTCGCGGCATATATGTCAAGTTTCGGCACATTTGTTTCCGGCAATATAAGAGTTTGGCATCCTGGTTGGAAAAGTCGGCAGGAAAGAGACCAAGAGTAAAAGGCGGGGCGGATTGTAGCATCACTAACAGTACTCCAGAAACCGTGCTGTTTAACGGTATTTGTTGCCCATGAGTCGTCATCGAGAGCCCATTTGGCAATACCACTTATGCCAGCTCTTGTAAAGGCTGCCTGCTGCCTGGCCATAGCAACGCCATATTTGAAACTCCAGACATCCCAACTTATATCACTTGGAGCATACTCGCCGATAAAAAAACTCTTGTTTATACCATTGGTATCCCTGTTGATAATTTCGTTCAGGTATCCTCTGTAAATATTTGGCGGCAGTGGGTCAAGATATGAGTGCAGCTCGTAGTAGCCAAGGTGTCCAGTATGAGAAGCGAGACATACATTCATGCATGTTCTTGTATTTGTGATTGAATAACTTGTAGTGTCGTACCTATTGATGTATGTGTCTGGACCGGCGATTTTTATGGGCAAATTACGCGTGGCAAAAGCAGTGTACATCTTTCTTGTAAATGTTGACCAAGTACTCATCTGGCCCCAGCCCGGTTCGTTCTGTGGATAAAAAATATTGATATTGCTATAGCCAGCCTGACTGATAAGAGAGTCTATGTAGTCGGCGTATAAGTTGACAAAATTATCTGTAGTAGCGGTAATAGCCCAATAACCAATGCCAACAGGGATGTTTAAATCTCTCGTTATTTCAAGCATCTTGATATTGTTCTTCACCCTCTGTAAGGTAGTATCGGGACCTGCAATGTATTGCCCCGAAGCAGAATCGTAAGTAGCAAAACGGGTATAACTCAACGACATTATTCTCAGCATACCCGGCTTCATGAATTCAAGCCTTGTTTTTAGTCTATCCCATTGAGTATCGCTAAGTACTCTATCGGTATAATCGCCCCAATTGGCACCATAGCCAAGAAAGGCTTTCTCCTCAATAAGAAATGGATCGATGGCTATTGTTGCATTGGCAGAATAGCAAACAGCTACAATCGTTAATACCGGTAAAAGAAACCATCTTAGTGCACCCATGAAAGACCTCCTTTTAGATTGATATTCTTGTTATCTTATTCTTTTATAGGCGACATACTTTGGCAGTTCCCAGTATATTATATCCGTAATTATGTCCCCCCTCGAATTAAATCTTCCCGTATAACCGTCAAGCTTTTTAGGATTACCACTCGTGATGAAGCGAACTCCATCGCTCTCCTTGCTTGAAGTCGCCACAACCCTCTCCTGTAAATCAAGGCGTAAAATTACCCATGTGTCATTTGGGTCTATATAAAGATATCGTTTCTCGGGGTCGTCCGGGCCAAAAAATATTCCAAGCTGAGGATACAGATTAGTCCCTTCAAAAGGACCCGGTACATTTCGTTCCCTGAGTATAAGAGAATCAGTTGTTACTGGTAACACACCATGAAAGGAACCGTCCGAAAGATCCCAATAATGTACATACCAATAGGTGGGTCGGTAGGTTGAAGCATAAATCCTATTCTTAGCTTCATCAAGAACCATTGAAAGACCAACAAAATTTCCTGTCCCCTCAACCATAGCAAGGGTTTTTCTTTCCACACTTCCATCCAGAGAAACAATATGCAATAAGGAGTCATAGTGTGATTTTATGTACAGTTTGCCATCGCTGCCAACAGTCATTCCGGCAACATTTACCGTAAGTGGTACGGTTGTAACCATTTGATCAACAAAATCAAATCTGCGGATTTTGTCACTGTTCTGCGGTTCGGTAATGTAAGCGTATCTGCCATTCGATGCGCCTTGTCTAACTTGCGAATATGAATATCCCGTCGTTCTCGCTCGGCTGAACGGCCCATCCATATACCCCCGAACGCTGCTATTTCCAGCAACAAGATGAATACGGCCAAGTAAAGAATCATAAGCTATGTAACCGTAAGGGCCGGAATGTAGTGTTCCTACAAGCGGTTGAGCGTTTATTGCAAGGCCTGAAATTGTTTCATCCTTCGGACCGCCAAGAAAGGCTCCTTGCGCGCCCGAGCCTGCATCTTTAACGGCAGGTACAGCCCATAAAGCGTCCGAATGCCAAGCAGGCACAAAACTTTGGGATAAACAGTAACCGATCCAGAGTAAAGTAATAATGGCTGTTTTCATATTCTCTCCTGATTTCTTTATAGTTGACTTATTTCAATAGCGTCACTCTTCTAAAAACAGATTTACCATCCTGTATAAGCCGTACATGGTATATACCGGCAGCGAGCGATGAACCGTCAAAGGAAATGGTGTGGTTACCACTCTCTTTCGCTCCATTCCATAAGGTTTTTATAATGGTTCCCTTTATATCGAAAAGTTTAAGATTTATCATACTTTTTTTAGAGAGAGAAAAGCTTATTGTGGCAGACCTGTTAAAAGGAACCGGATATGCGGATAACGATTTTACGGAAAGGTTCTTTACATTAAGTTCAGATGCGGTCGTTGGCGTGTGAGTCAGTAATCTGTAGCTAATCTGGATTGGTTCGGTCGAAATAGATGGATGTTTTTCGTACGCAATCAGGGCAAGTCCGTTTCCACTTGCGGATACGGTTGATTCTCCGGCAGGATTAGACATGGTTCCAGATATGGAGTGAACCGTTGCGTCTGGCACTCCCTCTCTTGTCACTGTGACCGCTTTCACAGCATCAAACGGACAGCTTTTTGCTACAGCGGCATTTTGCTGCCATGCGGCAATGTATCCAAGAGAGTCGTCCCAACAAACCACGGGAAGACCTATCACAATTGTGCTGGAGAGGTGAAAGTTGAGAATCCTCGCTCCCGTCGAGTCAAACAAGGCGGCTGTTGAACCTGTTGGAGAGCCTCCGCGGCCTCCAGCAGTAAAATCCGTTCTCCATACGGCCAAATAATTAGTTGGAGAGGCGGCAAGGTAGAGTGGGTTAGAATTTGCATCCGGACCGTTTTTGTCTATTTTGTAATGTAGTCCAAGGCTGTCGCCAGCTGGCTTACCGTCAACCATGAATTTGCCAATGGAAGAAGGGGTCTTCCAGCCGTCAGCGGAAGTGACTTTTGTAACAGAGAGATTAAAACTCTTTCCCACACCACGGGAAGCTGTGACAGCCCTATAAACATTGCACCATGAACCCTTTCGAGAAGTAACAAGCACGCCTCCGGAGTCCAGTACTTCACCATCGGAAGAGACTCGTCCGCCAAAAATTTCGTAATAACTCTTTGAGCGATAATCCGACCAGACAACCCAAAAGTTGTTGCCATCCCATGTTACCGAAGGCAACGCCTGATTATTTGCGCCTCCACAAACGAGAATTCCATCAGGATCGAGTACAACACCTTCTGCCGTAACACGGGTTGCGTACACATCCCAGTCCGTACTGTTCCTTATATCCTGCCAGACTACGAGAAAAACCCCATCTCCAAAAGCAATCCGCGGTTGTTCCTGTAAATCAGCGGCGGAAGAGACTGTAAATGGAACTGCATCCAGTACTTCACCAGACTCATTAATACGGCAGGCAACAAGGTCGGCTATCGGCTCAAAACCTTGGGTAATATCGTTAACTTCGAATCGCCCTGACTGCCAGACAACCAGAAAAACACCATTACCATAACTCGCTGTGGGTGAATATGCGTCCAGGTTATTATGAACGGGGAGCGAAATTTCGGGTCCCAGAACATCCGCGTTCAAGACCGCGCTAAATACTCCTACGATTAGGGTCAATCCCCAAAACAACTTTTTTACCATTCGCTCCTCCTGTTTGTTCAACATTTCCGATAAACCGGATTCAATACTATTTCATTAAAACGACTTTGGCGTATTGATTTTTATTTCCCGATCTTATATTGACAATGTATGTTCCGGAAGAAACAGAAATTCCGTTATCATCCCGACCGTCCCACACAATTTCTAATACACGATCAGAGCCCATTACTTGTTTTATAAAAGTGCGTACAAGCGCTCCGTTCATGCTGTAGATATTCAGAAAAACAGGACGGTTTTGGGAGATAGCATATCTGATATTAAGCGAAGGATTAAAAGGATTGGGGAGGACAATGAAATTCAAAGGATTATTGTCAATGTCTTCTTTTTTTACCGCCGTAGAATTTCCTTCAGGCAAGGCCCTGACCAAAACATTATACATATTGCTTTTGTTTTCTCCTCCACCCAAAGTCACCGAGCCTGCCGGAAAGATCTTTCTATAAATAATACGCTCAGCAGCCCATTCAAATGATTTATATGTCATTTGTTCAAAACCACTCATCCAGCCAGGCAATGTTCCGGATGGTTTTATAATGTAAACCTCCACATCCATATCAACATTAAAAGACATGAATGCGCTATCTGTGTACGCCTTATCTTCGGAAGATGTTTTTAAAAAACGCAGTCCTTTTAATATTTGTGGATTACTTACAAGTTGACTGCCTGTCGTATTTACATAGGGCGGCATCCAGTCGGATAGTGAAGTCCACTCATAAGTTTTTCCGCTGGCAATGGTGAGGTCACTGATTAACATGGCTGCCTGATTAGCGAACTTGGTAGTGGTATCATTTATCGTATTACAGAAAAGATCGGCAATTCCTGTAATACCAATCTCATAATTTTTGAGATCCATTTCAGAGGAAGTTGTTAATCTAACAGAGTAGTTGCCCTTCCCAAGTACTGCCGACTGAATACTCGCACCGTCGCTAAGTGAATAATTCATAATATTTACGGCAGTTGCGCTATCAATAATCTCGCTAAAATAAACATCAATGGTTGTCGGCGTCAGTGCTGTAATGCGTCTGATAATCGGTTTGATTGTGTCTTCATGAACGTCAACTGAAGGCACATCATAATTCGTTAGTAGCACGACGGAAGCAGCCGGACAGCTGGTTGTCAAAATGCCTGTCTGTGTGGTGATTGTTTCAAGGTGAACGGGAAAACCTTTATAGTCCGACTTAACATTACTCTCATTGTAAAGATACCTTTTTAATGGCTGAACCATGTTTTCAGGAAGAGTGATATTAATTGTTTTAGCGACATTATTCATGTTTACAATAAAAAAAGACCATCGACCGTTTATAGTTCTAGCTGCCATTGTACGCAGATAAGTTTCTCCATTTGTCCGAAATATTTTTGAACCAGTAGGGAAGTGTCTGCTCAATAACGACCACGCGTAGAACCATGGACGAAGTTCAAGATCGGAATTGCTGTCTTTCCACAAACCCCAATAGAAGTTTTTGTGCGAATTGTCGCTTGCCATCCAGGCCAATACGGCATGTGAGCCGGCTCTTACTGCTTGCACGGCATAATCGGCCATAAATACTCCATAAGAAGCATTATCTATTTGTACATTCCCATAGGGGTGACGCGCAAGATCGTTTCTTCCTGCCTCAGCAACCATAAGCGGTTTTCTGTAAGCAAACGAATCATTTTCTTTCGAATAGTTCCACAAATTAGCGAAATATGGTTCAAGCAGACCATTTTTTACATCATTCCAGTTTGCATATCGGTGTACATCATAGGCATTAAGCTGTTTGTGCAGACTATCAACGGCCTTAATATGCCAGTCATCGGCGTTGCTCTGATCCGAACCCATGATAGAAACCAATGTATCCATACCATGGAACTTGAAAACACTGTCTACATTCAAGACTCCTTTTTGCCATATTTCGAAAGGGGTTTTTCCGTTTGCTGCAAGCACTTCATAGTTTGGTTCGTTAACTAGTACAAAGTATTTAATACAAGTATAATACCGTTGACGAATAAGGTAATCCATGTATTTAGCTATAATAGAGGCATAGAGCGTATCGTCCACATTTTTTACTTCAACCGGTTTTGCCCATGAAGCTAAACCCCAATCCGTAAGCACAACCTTTGTTCCCCTTAACTGGCAATAATCGAGATGGCGGTAGAGTTCCTTCATAGAAGGAGTGTTCCAGTCAAAAAAACCTCCACCTTGGTAACACCAGTTTCCGCACATCATAATGCGGATAATCGGCATCATCATGTAGTCTAATCTTTCAAATTCGGTCAGACGATCCTGTCCCGATATACTTGAGTCTAAATAGCTGTAGGAGTCCCACTCCGCGCCAAAACCAGCAAAGTCTTTACAAGAGACATCGGCTGTATCGACGACGATATCGATAGCAAGTAGCCGCTCAGGAAGAGCAACCAAAATTAATGTGAGCGTAATAATAATGTGCAAAAAATCTCCAAATAATTATTTGTTTGTTTTTGTGGTATATACAGTAATACTCATCGGAGAAAGGGTATCCGTCCATTCTGCTGTGTTGCCGGAGAGTTCGGCAATGTTTGCATCTTCATGATGTTTTCGAACAGGGTCAGTAACAATCTTCCTGACCGAAGAGCCTTTTTCGCCATCAAATTCTACCAGTACATCAACAGGATTGGCATAGGAATCGTTAATTACAACAAGACTTCTTGAGTTGTCACCGTTTTGTACAGCCACTGCGTGGACTGTTACTGGCTGTCCAACTCCATACTCAACTTCTGTATCAATTATGTCGGCCTGTCTATCGACATAACGGTAAAGGGTTCCATACCCATAGTACGGATTTTGCATGGGGGTGTCTGAGCCATCTATCGTATTGATAAGCTGCCACCAGCCATCGATATTGCCGGGATTGAGCCATGCCCAGCGCAGGAATCCATCCGCCTTTTTACGCATTCCTCTCACAATAAATTCGAGCTCAAGAAGAACATTGTCGTGCCGCGCTACTCCGGCAGGGTCACCGCTTGCCCAGCCATAATGGAACATACCAACCTCTGTAACAAGATAGGGCTTGGCTCTTTCGTGTGCGTATTGGCAATATTTTGCAAGCTGATTATCTATGCCAACACTCATTGGCAGAGCCCCTGTCATGTTTTTGCTACGGCTATCCCAGTCGAAATGGCTATGGTATTGGTGCATTGAATATGCCTGAATAGCCTCGTCCGGATCCGCTCCGGACTTTACCATGCGTGGAATAGGCCAGTAATTATGTGTGTTTGTATCCGGCCCCAATAGTCCAATGGATTGCAATCCCGCTTCGTCCATGCCCTGTCGGAGAGCTTTTAATACCTCAACATAGCGAACATGGTCGTCAACACCTTCTGGTGTTGCAAAAACCCCACCCGCGAGAGGCTCGTTGATAAAATTAAACCACTTTACAGATTTGCATCCGAGCTCATTAACAACATGTATAAGATATGGAACCGCAAACCTTGATACAAAACCATCGATATTCTTTACCGCTGTAGAATAGACTCCTTTTTTATCCCAGACAAGGGGGGCACCATCCCAAACTTCGTAGCAGAATTGTTTGGGCACACTAAACGGGTCAAGAACAAGCGAAACCGAACGCCTTTCCGCCCATTCGTTCACCATTCTTAATTGCCAGAAGGAATCATGACTCGCCTTGAAGGCGCCATTGTTGTCGGAAAGCTGCCGCGAAGCTTGTCCAAACCTGACAAAATTAATATTCAGCCAGTCTGCATGATCAAATATTTTTTTCCACCTTTCACCATCACCTTGAAGGGGATAGGTTTTATGGTCGTATGCAGAGTACCAATTGAAGCCAAGGCCCTCGGCCATCCTGTGAATGATCGGTTTCCCTGCAATAGAGACTTTTGTGCGTGATGCCATTGTATCGCCTTCTTATGAGTTACTTGACTCGTTTATAGGCTACTGTTCTTGGCATATCCCAATAGGGTATGTCTGTCACAAGATCCCCAAGCTCATTAAACCACATTGTCCATCCGTCATATCCGCCAGGTGTACCACTAGAAATAAACTTTAATGTATCGCTGGACTTGCTGCTTGTCCACATAATCCTGTCTGTAAGGTCGAGCCTGTGGATAAAGCGAGAATCGTTTGGATAAAGGTAAAGATAGCGCTTTTCGGGATCATCCCTGCCCCAGCCGACATTCATTTGATTGTACAAATTTGTTCCTTCAAATGGCCCCGGTTCGCTTCGCCCCCTCAGAGCTGTACCGCCTATTGGTAAAACGCCGTGAAAGGAGCCATCGGACAAATCCCAATAGTAAACATACCAGGAGACTCCACTATAGGAAGAGGCATACATTCTGTTTTTACCCTCATCGAGTACCATGGAAATTCCTACAAACTGTCCCGTTCCTTCGACCATGTCAAGTTTTTTGACTTCAATAGAACCGTCAAGTCTTACAATATGGAGCAGAGAATCGTAATGTGACTTTACAAATAGACGGCCATCACTATGGACAGTCATGCCGGCCACATTGACATTTAGTTGAACAGTGGATACTGTTTGCTCAACAAAATCGAGTCTTCGTATTATTTTATTGTTCTGGGGCTCTGTCATGTACACAAATCGGCTATTTGATGCTCCCCTTCGAACCTGTGAATATGAATGGCTGCCGAATCTGGCACGAGTAAAAGGACCATCAGCATATCCACGGGCTCCGCTTCCGGCTGCAAAATGGAGTCTGTCGAGTAGAGAGTCGTAAACAAAATAGCCGTAGGGTCCTCCAGCAGGTGTACTTACAAAGTTGCTCCTGCCTACCGCCCAGCCGGTCATGGTTTCGAGCCGAGGTCCGTCAAGCCTTCCAAGCGCACCGGAGCCAAGCTCGGTTACCGCCGGAACCTTCCATCGCGCATCGGCATGCCAGATTGGCAGGTCGAAACCGTATCCCGAAGAGAGAGACAAAACTAAGGCTATATATAATGCGTATCTTTTTTTCATGGTTTATTGCTCCTTGATTACTTAATAAGTGTCAGACGCCTGATGGTTGAATTGCCGTTAATGCTTAGTTTTGCGTAGTAAACCCCACTCGGCAACAATGAGCCATCAAAAACAATCGTATAACTTCCCTTTTCCCGCTGCTCAGAGATTAAACTCCGCACACCTTTACCGCTTGCATCAAACAGCTGAAGCTCAACCTTTCCCTTTTCCGCAACATAATACTTCAGATTAACAAAAGGGTTGAACGGATTTGGTGAAACCGAAAAATTTTCCGACAATGTGCTATTGACATCAGACTCCGTTCGGGTACCGGGGGTGCGTGTTAAAATCCTGTATCCAATCTGAATCGGATTAGTGGTAACAGCAGGATGCTTTTCGTAAGCTATGATTACGCTTCCACTACCCGTACCCGCAACCGATGCACCAACTGCCGGACTGCTTAATAGGCCGCTGATAGCATGAACGGTGGTGTTAGGCACACCATCCACAGAAACCCGTACCGCCTTTATTTCGTCGAATGGGCAGCCACTTGAAGCACCATTTTGTTGCCATGCGGCAACATACCCGAGAGAATCGTCCCAGCAGACAGCCGGACGATCGATTCGTAGCTGACTCGAAAGAAGCAAATTAACAACCCGTTGACCAGTCGAGTCAAAAATTGCCGCGGTTGAACCGGTTTGACTGCCTCCCCTTCCGGCGGTGTAATCTGTACGCCACGAGGCCATATAGTTTACTTTTGAAGCAGCGATTACGGCTGGAGAGCCCTGGCCTCCATCAGGTCCATGACCGCTTATTTTGTAATGCACGCCAATACTATCCGCACTGTCGGCGGGACAGACCCCATCAAACATAAACTTGCCTATGGCGTCAGGTGTTTTATAATTATTAACGGACTCTGCTTTAGTTAGCGTCAAATTGAATGAAATGCCGCTTCCCCGCGAAGCCGTTACCCCATGGTATGTGTGATACCAAAAGCCCCACTTATCTACAAGTTTACGCGAAGTTACAATTACGCCTTCGCTATCGAGAACGGTTCCATCTGTCGATACACGGCTTCCATAAACCTCATAAGCCTTGCCAGATCTAAAATCAGACCAGACTACCCAGAAATTATTACCATCCCAGGTTACGGAAGGCAGAGCCTGATTTCTGCTGCCGCCGCTAATCAAAATGCCGTCAGGATCCATAACAGTTCCTGAAGGGGTAACCCTGGTTGCGTATATATCCCAATCTACCCCATTTCGCAGATCTTGCCAAACCACAAGAAAAACGCCACCGCCAAAAGCTATTTGCGGCTTTTCCTGTAAATCGGCAGCTGATGAAACAACAAATGGATTCGCATCAAGAACAGTGCCATCTGCTCCAATTCTACAACCAACAAGGTCGGCTACCGGGTTTAGTCCCAGAGTCATGTCTCCTGTGGCAAAGCGGCCAGACTGCCAAACCACAAGGTATGTACCATCCCCATAACCAGCGGCAGGGGTATAGGCATCCATATTTTCTTTAACTGGCAGCAGTGTCTCTAATGTGAGTTCGTCGGCAACAATTGGCAAAACCAGCAAAACAACAGCAAGAAGCACTTTTTTACATCGTTTCATGAATCTTCCTCCATTTTGAGTTCATTTCTGTAATATTAGAATTTATAAGTGTATATATAGCAACCCTGCACACCGATTTTCTATAAGAAATGGTGTTTATGAATATAAAAAATGGCGAAAAAGTATAAATTATCGCTAAAAGATAGTAGAAATCTCGCCTTATTGAAAATTTAACTGATTTTTTGTTTTATGATTTAACCATGTAAATGCATTTTAATGTCGATTTTTGTTGTATATACATATATTATCTCCTTGACCGATAGTATAATATATACTATCGGTTAAAAGCAAATAAAAAATCAGCCAAACGGCTGATTTTTTTAGAGTTAGCGTTATTTTGAATTATCTTAACCTAACACCTATGGGGGCAAGGGGGGTTATAAAAAAGCAACTATACCGCACTAAATGTCAGAAGTCAGGACAATCAATGAGTAGGCAGCATTTTTTTCAATTCGAGTTTCATGAAATATCCTTTCTATATGTGTATTATGAAGTTTTTAAAGCCACAGATACAAAGTATAAAATATTATTTTAATGACAAGATGAAAAAGGGCACTTTTCTTTGAAGGTCTTGTTTGTTCAGCTGAGGCAAATTGGCGATATCCTTATGTGTACGCCCGCTATTCGTGCTTTCAAGGAGCGCTTTCCGGATAGTGTTGTCCATTTTCTCTGTTCAGGGAAATTCTCATCAATTCTTGAAGGCAACCCCTTTATTGACCGCATTATAACAGTAGAAAATCAGCCGAGATTAGCAGATGCAATTCGTACAAGAAAGGAAAAATATGATGCTGTTATAGATTTCATGAATCTACCTAAAACAGCCCTTTTAGCTTTTGCCACAGGTTCCCCAATACGGGTAGGTTGTAATAAACGGCTGCGGACTCTTTTTTATACGCATATCGTAAATACTAATCAGGAAATTCTTTATAGTGCACTTACAAAATTACTCCACCTTTCCTCTTTTGGAATTAAGGAAAATACAGACTTGTCAATAAATATCTTTCCTTCGGCAGCAGATGTGGCAATTTCAGAAGAGATAAGTACTTTGCTTTGTCTAAATGAAGCACCCAAGCTTTGTGCCCTGTCTCCTGTATCACGCCGTGATTACAAACGGTGGCCATTAGAAAAATATGCCCGAGTTTGTGATATTATTCACGAAAAGCATGACATCTCTTTTTTACCGCTCTTTGGCCCTGGTGAAAGCCATTTTATTGACAGATTAATACAATATTCAAGGCATCCGGAAGCTTTTAAATATCCTTATAGCTCTCCAAGCTTCAAGGCTCTTTTTCCGTTAATAAAAAAATGTTTTTTCTATTTTGGCAACGATAATGGGATTCGCCATTTGGCCATTGCTGCAAAGTTGCCTACGGCAACAATATTCGGTATTCCTAATCCTGAAGCATGGACACCAGTATCGGATATTACTCACAGGTGGGTTTGGGGTAAAGAAAATATCGGCTTAATTAGCGAGGACGAAGTGCTCGATATGTTAAATTCTGTTTTGATAGATGAAAAACTCTCTGCAAAATGAGTAATCCATTATTAGCCACTTTTCTTCTTGCTCCATGGAAAAAAAAAATAAAAAGCGCATTGCCTGCA
>CAZPWS010000026.1:28380-46219 GCA_964590225.1 uncultured Fibrobacterota bacterium | reverse complement strand
ACCTGTTGCAAACTCAGAGTCTCAATCCCTTTTCATACAGGGAACTTTTTCAATCAAACAAGTATTTCATAATCGTAGAGAGCTTTTGTGTTATCGGGTCTCAATCCCTTTTCATACAGGGAACTTTTTCAATCTAACGCAAAAAAAAGGAGAAAAAATGGAAGCACTAACGTCTCAATCCCTTTTCATACAGGGAACTTTTTCAATCCATTGTAAACTATGTGGCCGAAAGAGCTACAGCGTCCGATGTCTCAATCCCTTTTCATACAGGGAACTTTTTCAATCGCAGAGTATCCCGCAGGATGTAAGACGCAGAGTTACGTGGTGGTCTCAATCCCTTTTCATACAGGGAACTTTTTCAATCTCGAAAGTAAAATTAATCTTGTTGCCGTTGCACCAGCTTTATTGTCTCAATCCCTTTTCATACAGGGAACTTTTTCAATCGGAGAGTGTGCTGTAGGTTGCCGGAAAAAGTGTTTTTTGTCTCAATCCCTTTTCATACAGGGAACTTTTTCAATCGATAGACACCGTCCAGGGCTGCGGCTCTGGGAGATACCTAAGTCTCAATCCCTTTTCATACAGGGAACTTTTTCAATCTTTACTTTTCCGGTAAGCGTATTGATTTCAGCTTTTAGTCTCAATCCCTTTTCATACAGGGAACTTTTTCAATCAATAAAAAGTATGTGTTTAAGGGCAAAATCATCACAATCCGGTCTCAATCCCTTTTCATACAGGGAACTTTTTCAATCACTATAATTGCCATTTATAAACCTCTATATTGCAAAAGTCTCAATCCCTTTTCATACAGGGAACTTTTTCAATCAGTAACGTGGTAATATGCCACGCCAATGGCAGATGGGAGCTGGGTCTCAATCCCTTTTCATACAGGGAACTTTTTCAATCTAAATAGTCCATCATGAGAGCCGCTTTTAGTACCGATATAGTCTCAATCCCTTTTCATACAGGGAACTTTTTCAATCTGGTTTTAGACATCCGGCTATGATTAACAGTGGTTTTGTCTCAATCCCTTTTCATACAGGGAACTTTTTCAATCCCAAAGCTCACCCTCTCTGGGCGAGAGAAGCTGCTATACGTCTCAATCCCTTTTCATACAGGGAACTTTTTCAATCCGTAAACGCAGACAAACAGCGCACTGGACGCACAATTAAACGGTCTCAATCCCTTTTCATACAGGGAACTTTTTCAATCGCCATTTACGATTCCTGAAAAGATTAAAACACTTTCAGGGGAGTCTCAATCCCTTTTCATACAGGGAACTTTTTCAATCATGCAAAGTACCCCGAGGGATGTAGCATGAAGGCTTACGTGGTGGTCTCAATCCCTTTTCATACAGGGAACTTTTTCAATCAGAAGAGCGCGCAAAGGCACATCGCCTAACAAATGCAGGTCTCAATCCCTTTTCATACAGGGAACTTTTTCAATCTAAATTAGTATTAGCTAAGGCTAATAACATTAGCCATCGTAGTCTCAATCCCTTTTCATACAGGGAACTTTTTCAATCTTTATCGTGCTAATATGAAGAATATGCGTGGTGATAGTAGAAAGTCTCAATCCCTTTTCATACAGGGAACTTTTTCAATCGTAGCAGGTACTAAATTAAACTAAAAGAAAGGAGGTAATAAAGTCTCAATCCCTTTTCATACAGGGAACTTTTTCAATCGTATGCACAACTGCAAGCAACAACGGATGGCAATTATTTTTCTGGGTCTCAATCCCTTTTCATACAGGGAACTTTTTCAATCTCAGGCCGATACCTGACAGACGCAGGCAGGATCCTGCGCGAGTCTCAATCCCTTTTCATACAGGGAACTTTTTCAATCTTAGATGAGTTTTATATAGTGATGATGTTGTTGCATGAAAGTCTCAATCCCTTTTCATACAGGGAACTTTTTCAATCAAAACATGCAAAGGAGTGGACAACCCTCATTGAAAAGTCTCAATCCCTTTTCATACAGGGAACTTTTTCAATCAGTAAGGGAGTTTGGTCGTGAAACATTGGTTAAGTTAAAGTCTCAATCCCTTTTCATACAGGGAACTTTTTCAATCATGTCCAAATTTTCCGGTATTTTATCTACCCTCAAAGATTTCGGTAAGGTTGTCTCAATCCCTTTTCATACAGGGAACTTTTTCAATCGCACAAGATTTATCATATGCTCAGTTGGAGATAGTTAAGTCTCAATCCCTTTTCATACAGGGAACTTTTTCAATCGATACAACAAGAAAACTATCCCCTTTTTTACTTTTCTTGTCTCAATCCCTTTTCATACAGGGAACTTTTTCAATCGGTGTCACAGAGATGGGTATTGAGTTGCTCATCTTTGATTGTCTCAATCCCTTTTCATACAGGGAACTTTTTCAATCAGGTTAATGAACGAGATTTGAAACAAATCTTGGACAAGAGAGTCTCAATCCCTTTTCATACAGGGAACTTTTTCAATCTCATTCGGAGCTTATAACAAACTGATGAAACTATTTATTTGTCTCAATCCCTTTTCATACAGGGAACTTTTTCAATCAAGGGGGTTGTTATGTATAGCAAGGAAGAGAAAATTGGTCTCAATCCCTTTTCATACAGGGAACTTTTTCAATCTAGAGTGGAACCACGATAGTGTTCTCCGGCTGGTAGAGTCTCAATCCCTTTTCATACAGGGAACTTTTTCAATCGGGCTTGAGTTAGTTGCACAGACTAATGATAGCGGGTTGTCTCAATCCCTTTTCATACAGGGAACTTTTTCAATCGTTCGGCATCATAAATATCGTATATACACACCTCCATAGTCTCAATCCCTTTTCATACAGGGAACTTTTTCAATCGAAAAAGTACCCAATCTTTTAAATCTATTTTTAGTGTATGGGCGTCTCAATCCCTTTTCATACAGGGAACTTTTTCAATCTGATGTTGAGCCGCGCGAGTGGGAGGACTACCGCGCAGTCTCAATCCCTTTTCATACAGGGAACTTTTTCAATCGTTAGTGATGGCTACTGACACCATAAGGGTGTCCGGGTGTAGGTCTCAATCCCTTTTCATACAGGGAACTTTTTCAATCACAGCCGGAGGGGCTATCGATGGTACGTTGGATATGGTGCGTCTCAATCCCTTTTCATACAGGGAACTTTTTCAATCTCCGCCACATGGTGGAGATGGAAGGAGATTGTCTTAGCCTAGTCTCAATCCCTTTTCATACAGGGAACTTTTTCAATCCGAAAGCCCCAGAAATGGAGTTTAAAAATGAAATTCACAGGTCTCAATCCCTTTTCATACAGGGAACTTTTTCAATCGATAAAAGAGATTGGGTATAAGCCATTTGGTTGGTGGTGTCTCAATCCCTTTTCATACAGGGAACTTTTTCAATCTGTGCTGATTGGGACGGCAACGAGCCAGAGATAGCGGGTCTCAATCCCTTTTCATACAGGGAACTTTTTCAATCAAAGTAATGACCCTGAACCGAGGACCAAAGACTTGGATCATGTCTCAATCCCTTTTCATACAGGGAACTTTTTCAATCACCCACCTTCATATTATAACAAATATCAATGACTTACGCAACCCAAATTCAACATCTTAACAAAAGATTGACAAACAGCCTCGATCAATGCGCAATAAAACATGCCAAACGCTCATATTGTATTGTCAAAGAACAAGATACAGTTATTCAACATAGTTTACACTATGACATACCCAATCTGATCTATCCTAACTCCTTGTCCTGCAATGTGTAACCCTTTATCACAACTCGCACAGAGGGGATAAAACCTAACGGAATCTGATTTTAAATTAATCACTGTTGAGAGTTTTTCCTTCATTTCCTCAAATGATGATGTTGAGAAATGGCCTTCAAAGACTGATTTTTGGACACGGATAGCATAGCTTTTGAGTACTTTAACGGCTCTATATCTCCTTCTATTACTTGTGATATCAAAACTTACCAGCCACTTCATTATTGCTCCACTCTTCGGGTAGTGTATAGGGTTTATATGGGGTGTTTTCCTGAATGGAGCGGCGCAGGGCTTCTACTTGGCTCCACATTACCTTTCGCCAGCTTATGGGTTCTTTTCTACCGTAAGAGACATTTTTTTGGTCCATCCACTCTTCATAATATGATATAAAAATTCTTTGGCTTTCTTTTTTAAGATAGACCTGCCCTTTATCGCCTGGTGGCTCGAAGTTGTCTGTTGTTAGCATTCCCTTATTGAATAAGCGCAGAACCAGCCTATCTACTACTGGTGCGCGATATTCTTCCATCATATCGAGAGAAAGAGAGGCTCTACCGTATTCGAGCTGATGGTAAAAACCTATAAAGGGATCCATTCCGCATGCTTCGATTATTGCTTGGAGTTCTCGCGCAATAAAGGAATAGCCGAAGCTCAGGAGTGCGTTTATTGGGTCTTTTGACGGGTAGTAGTTTCGTCCGGTAAATGGGATTCCGCAGGTAAAACACTTGCCGTAGCATTCCCAATAGAATGCCGCAGCAGCGCCTTCATAGCCACGCAAAGAGTCGATATTTTCGGTCTTTTCTGCATCTTCAATATATTTATCAAGTATATGGAGGGTTTCGGATTTGAAGGGGTTGTTTGCGTTGTAACTGTAGGCGGTTAAGAGCTGTTTTGAGTTTCTAACTTTTGCCGCTACATATTGTTTAGCGAGATTTAGGCTTGTTTCTTTGTTGCGGAAAAAGTCGTATTGTGCGGCACGGAGGAGGCTGTTTTTGCCAAGTGCGGGAGTGACTCGGCCGCGGAAATGGCCGTTTTGTGTCATGATTGCGATGTCGCAGCCTTCGTCGAGGAGGGCAAGCATGGCTTGAGTTGAGACTTGAACGCCGCCGAAAAGAACCATTGTTGAGATGTCGTTAAGCGGATGTTCAAATAGGTTTTCGCCATCTTTCTCGGCACGAATGACGCCGCCCTCTTTTTTTACTACAGATCCCTGTTCTGTTACATATAGATTTGGCATATTTAGTTAGTAGTTTAGTCAAGATTGAGTTGCTGGTAGTTTCATTCCATTTATAATTTTGCAAGCCTCTTCATATTTCGATTTCAATTCTTTAATAAACCATTTGGGTTCTTTAGCTTTGGGTCGGCATCCTGCATGATTAATGTCATTACGGGCATCGGTCAAATTGTAAAAGAGTTCGGCAAGTGGTGTAGCAGTTTTCTTGTCTTTGCCATTTTCGCTTAACTCGTGTGCCAATTGCGTTCTTCTGTTGACATCGCTAAAGTTGACATTTTTTATCATGCAATATTGTGAAATTAATGTTTCTTGCAATATTGTCCATCCCTGTTGAGCTAGTGAGTGGTCGATACACCATTTTACAGCCGCAAGACCATTTATAATGTTATCATTGGTTGAAAATTCGGACAGTTTAGCATTGATATGATCGTAAACAGAGATGAGAGGTTTTAGTCGGCGCACTTCTTTGATATTTTGCAGAGAAGATAAGCGTTTATCGATAGCGGATTTTTTGTCGGCGAGGTTTAGAAGTCTGTTTGTTTTAACGGACAAAGAGAATTCATCCAGTGCTTCAACTAGATGACGCATCTCTTTAGTTGGCGATATGCCTTTCAACATACGCGCATGTTCTTTGTCGTGATATGTTGTAATTTCTTTAAGGCCATCAGCATCACCTGATTTAATAAACCGATCGGCAGCGTTAGTCCAGTCGTGAAGATCAGCAAATTGTGTAAGGTTGAACATATCCACAATTGGCCGTTCGGTTATCGGTATTTCTTTAAGTTCACGGGGCTGTTTACCTGTCGCTTCAAGTGCACCATATAAAATACCACCAAGTTTTATTGATTTTATTGTCCGCAGATATGAAATGACAATAAAAGAAAGAAGGGGTAAGGAACGGAAGCTGTTTGTTATATCAAAATAGATTTCGTCATTTTCTTCTGTTGCGGTTACTATTGCCTCAAAGATTTTCCATAGTTCGTCTTCACTTTTACCATCTGCAATGGGAATGTTCCTGATAGCTGGAAGATTTTGTTTTTTTTCATACTCCTCTTTTAAAGCAGGCCAGTCTTTTTTCTCGACTTCTGCAGTTGTGCAAACCAGTATTGTATCGTTGTTGGACCAGTTTTTGCATAGTGTTTCGGCAAGGGCTATCTGGACAAACTTTGATGAGCTTTGCGAAACAAGAGATTTATCTAATTGATAACGCATTTCGACATAGTTTTCAGATCGTCCAAGAAAGGTAAAAAGTTTTTTACTCATTTGTTATGCCTCTATGTATATTTATACAAGTAACACAATTTCGGTTGTAGTTTGCGAAAAGGCAGAAAGGATATTTATGACAAGGGAATATACTGCTATTGTCAAGAATGTTGATGGTTGGTGGATTGGCTGGATAGAAGAAATCCCTGGTGTGAACTGCCAGGAAAAAACACACGAAGAGTTGATGAATAGCTTAAAATCCTGCCTTCGTGAGGCGATCCAGCTTAATAGAGAAGATGCTTTAGCTTTTGCGGAATCAAATTTTTCTGAAGAGCTTATTTCTGTATGAAGCGCCGTGAGCTTCTTGACTATCTGCACAAACAAGGTTGTACTTTTGTTAGAGAGGGCGGGAATCACACTTGGTACATGAATCCTGCTCAAAATAAACGCTCTGCTATTCCACGCCATTCTGAAATTCACGATATACTTGCCGTTAAGATATGCAAAGATCTTGGTATAGAAAAAATCAAAGGGAGATAAGGAGTATGTAGCTTTATGCTTCATAGGGCTCATACTTTCTTAAACCTGCGTGTCTGAAAATCCTCGTTATTGTTGAGCTTCCATCAGTGTTTGTTTGTTCATCCGCATTACGGTTTGTGGTGATGTAATAAACCGCTATTCCGTTTTTAATACACCAGTCAACTACCATATATGTTGCGCCATATTCGCCCTGTACTATTATTGCCGAATCTTTACTGATTGTTTTAAGCCAATCAAAAACAGTTGATATTCCTGTATCGGAAAGCGAGCCGTTTGGATTAACATTACACCAATAATCGCTTACTACTGCTGGCGGGGAAGTAATTACAGCTTCGCTGTTAAAGAACGAGATAATGTTATTGTGCTGTTCTGTTGTAAGCTGGTGGTTGAGTAGTGTATATAGATTAAACATTGCCATTACATACCTTTTGAACGGCGGCAAATGCGCTTTCGAACTGATTTTTTAGGTTTTGTTGAGCGGGGAAACCGCCGGTATCGGGATTTTTGGCTCCGCCATGAGCTATTTGATTGCGTATATATTCAAGATTTTTGAGCTTTTTATAAAGGTTATTATCTTTTTTGCACAACCTTTTGAGCTCTTTCTTTCCCTGTTCATGCCAAAAATCATAATTTCCAATTTCGTCTTCTCTGTTTATCTGCTCCATTGTCGCGGCTTCGACTGCTATTTGAAGGGCAATAACGGCTTGAGTAAACATCTTTTTATTAGAAAGCACTTCTGCAAACTTGAGGATTGTTTTACTTGTTTTGTTACTATACAATGTAGATAGTTTTTCTAATTCAGCATAAACCTCTAAAACCATTGTTGATGCTTCCTGATTATTAAAACTTTTGAGATAGTTTTTAAGAATTCGTATATGCTCATGTAATTGTAATGAGAAATTTGCCTGTACCATGCCGGAAAATTTTGATAACCAGTTGGCGCCATCTGACCATTCTTCCTTTATGAGTTCTGCGAGCGAAAAACCGTCAAACCGTTCTCTAAATAGATGCAATGCCGCAGTATATTCGCTAATCTTCCAATATGAAGAAAGGTCTCTTACATAGGAAATTTTTTCGGTATCAATGTACTCGCCGTAGATAAGTTCTATTTGCCGCCTTTGACCATTTGCGGTACAATACTGTATGGCCTGATACATTAAAAGGGGCATGGAGCGAAAGCCGTGTGTGATATCGAGCAACACAGGCTTATCGGAGGGAACACTGCTTACAAGCTTTGAATATGAGGCAAAAATTTCACTAATTGTGTCGTTATCAATCTTATGAGTATGGCAGTTAAGTTGAAAGGGAATACGCCATGTTTCTGTTAAAAATGTTTGCAGTAGAGAAAGCGAAGAGTCTGTTATTCCTTTGTTCTCTGATTCTTGAATGATCTTATAAAACAGCTCATCGTTTGGCGTATCGGAAGATGAGAGTAACGCTCCCCAGTCTGATGTTCTTGTACCGGATAAAAGTACACTGTCAATTTCTTTGAAGTTATTACTTTTAAGTATCGCCTGTAAAAAAAGGGCGGTTTCAAACTCCGAACCGTCCGGAAAACGGTAAACTGTTTTACGGTATCCGCTTTCCTTTCTCAGGCCCGTGCCGATAGATGCTATTAGTGTGTAAGGCATTAGAATTTCTTAAAACTTTTCATTAAATTCTTTCTCTCTTTGTCGCTCATTGTATTGTTCTTTTCTTTCTTTTCAAAAGGATCTTTTTTCTTTTGAAAGCTGTGATTGCTTGAATGATGGCTGTGATGTTGTTCCTGAATCGGTTTTATTGGTTGGGCTGGAACAATCTCCGGCATTGGCTTTTCATATTTGGTTTCGCCGTTAACGGTAATTTTTGTAATAAAAAACCTTCCGTATCCAATGGCTGTTTTGGCGCCAAAACCAATTTCCTGTGTTGCTTTCATGAACATATCAATGATGGCTTTTTCGTCCTCCTCACCCCATTCTCGTGGTACTTCATCATTTTTATCCGGCTTCTGCAATGGAGAAGCGTAGCAGCGAAATATGAATTCTGTTCCTTCTGTAACAGCGAGGAACTTAATTGGGATAGGTGTTTCTGTTTCTACCGGCTCAACACTTCCATTTCCGTTATAGTACTTACTGAAATGAGGGTTCATGATATCTGTTTTAAGTAGTGGCACTTTGGCTGGGAAGGCATCAAGAAAAACAATCTGTCCTCGTACAGAGCCCGGGTTAGTATCGGTATCTCCAAAGTATTTTCGAAGCGACGGCTCTTTGTCGTCAAGCATCAGTTCTTTGCCGGTATTTGACTCATGTAATCTGCCTTTACTATCCAAGTCACCTCTTTTAATCCATCTTTCTTGAAACGAAGCGCTGTCTTTATTACTGTTGTAAAGATTTAATGTATGCGCTGTTCTCAAAACCCCTTTAATTCCGCTTGCCGGTAAAAAAGGGAGACCTGTATTACGGTCAAGGATCATACCTGTTTCCGTTGGGTGGCCCGAACCAAGGCCTGAAATAAATGGGGAAGTGAGAACCGCTCTGATTTCAAAAGCTAAAAAGCCTTCATTCGCAACACTATTTACAACATAAGACTGCTTTTCATGGTTAGACTGGAGAGCATTATTTGCAGCATTGTATCTGGTAACGCTAGCTTTTCCGAGGTTGACAATACTATCCTTATCTTTTGAGCAATTGTCGTTCCATTCTACCATTCTTGGAAAATAAAGCGAGAAATTGCCGTTCGCGCCATTGTCACTACATAACAGATTGATCTGGTTTTCTGGTATTGGGCGCATATATTTACTCCTCAAACGCGCGAGCGTATCGTTTAAGCCAATTCAACATAGCAAGCGCTTCGTTTTGTGCTTCAAGATATTTTTTCTGCTCAATTGTTGAAAACCTTCCAAGAAAACCAATGTCCGAATTAGCTGACAAATTACTATTCTCGATGGTCAGCCATTCTTTTATTATATCAAAAACAACCTTATGCTTTTGATCACTTTTTGACAATAAAAAAGCTAGTGATTGCCCAAGACCATTTGTAAGAATCATTGTAGGCATTCCTACGATAAAATTTGCCGTATCCTTTGCTACTCTACCGTTAAATTTTTGCTCAATTTTATTAAGCGCAAATTCGGAGCGTATTTGTTCTTTAGTTCTCATATTTATACTCCATTAATTCCAGGTTATCTGAAAAATACCGCGACCACAGGTTTCATCGCCTCCAATTTGGACAAAATCCTTCAAGATTTTATCTGTAACCAAAGACTTTATTGCGTCGGTTTTCATTTCTCTGTCCTTATCGTGCGAATCACCCCAGAATACAAGCGAATAAAGGATTGTATCAGAGGGCAGCTCTTCCTGATAACGGAGAGAACCTGATTGTGTAGTACCCGTAGCTTGATCAATCTTTATTTGAGCGTTTATAGAAGTACAATGTGAAACCCCATAATCAAAAACTGTATCATGTACTATAAGCAGTTTATCTGCGCCCTTGAAATATTGCAAAATGTTATCAAGTTTGATCTCCGACTTACACTCTACTTCCATATCCTCAAGAAGAATTTTCTTGTTAGGACTAAAGGAACCGCAAAGCCATAAAGCGTCCTCCTCTTTTGTTAACACTGATAACTGCGAAAGCGAGGGTACAGGTTTACCAACAAGCTGAAGATCTCTTACAAGTCTTTTTAGAACGGCTGGACATGTAATCCAAACAAAAGGAGCAATGTTTGAACGCATTGGATATGCGAGCATTTTAAGGTCTGTAACTGAAATTGCGCCCGCATATTCATTTTTTTCTGAGCCAAATATGTATTCAACCGCCCTTTGTGACTTTTCTGAACCAAGTTCCTTTTCAAGGATACTTCTTCTTGAGTCAACATGTGAGCGCATAGCTCCTTTAACTCCTGAACTTGCTACTACTGGCCAATTTGTGTGGCGCTCCCTTTGGATTGGAAGGTCAACAACACCGATTGAAGATCCGCTTCCAGCGTGGCACGGTGTTACAGCGTACGCGGTTAGAATTGAGCTTTCTGTTTTCATAATTTGTTTGCTCCTTTTATTACGCCAAGGAGGCGCATTGATTGTTAATGTTTCGATTGAATACTGAACCCGCAGGTAACCAAGAACAAGTTTCCTTATGGAATTTATTGTGCATACTCCATCCGGCTGTAACTACAGCTTTTCCGGTACAGATACAGGCTGAAAGAGATTCTTGATTCATTTTAATGGGAGATAGAGATACAAACGCTTCTGATTTATCTGATAGAGTTAATGGGGGATTTTCTTTTAGTTTAGAGTAAGCGCTTGTCCGTCTCTCTCCCCCCAAAACAATTGTTCCCTGTGGTTGAAGTCCACATTCGCGGTCAACTGCTACAAGTATTGTTACATCATTTTTTAATCTAATGTGTCCGGCGGTAAAAAGAGCTCCCTTTTTGGTCTTTTGGGTTGAGCGGTTGTTTTCATCAAGACGGCTGATACCAGTTCGCGCCTCAATAGCATAAAGTTCCGCCGCAGTTTTTAAATCACCTTCGGAAAGTTTCAATGGTAGTGTTTTTTGCAAAAGTGATAATCTAATCCAGTTGCTGCCAAGAGAAACGGCGTTTTTCAACGAGACGATAGGGAGGGGATTAGAAGAAGTTTTAACTGCAAGCTGTTCCAATACAGCGTTAGCGACGCATTTTACAGCGGTAACCTCAAGTCCTGCAACATCTCTTCCGGAATCAATCTTTTTGTCAAAGTCGATATGCCAGGAATATGGCGTCGGCGCGAATATGTCATTTCCCTTTTTTAGAAGTATGGCTGTTATATTGAATGGGGGCGATTCATCCACACTCTTTCCTATCAGCTTTTCGATTTGTTCACCGCCATTACCGTTGTTGTATGACGAAAAGGCGATGCCATTTTGTTTTAATACAGCTGTTCTTATTGCTCCTTCTATAACGGTTACAGGAGGTGGAAAAAGACCGTTTACAATTAACTGACCTGCTATAAGGGGCTCGGAGCCTCTGAAAAAAACTGTATCGAAAGGGGTTATTTCATAGAATTGCATTTTATTCATCCTCCTTTTTAGTTGCAAGAAAGCGGGCGATAACAACCCCTTCCGGATTAAACAACACTCCTTCAGAAAAATCGGGATTAACGCATAATCCAGCAAAACGGGCGGCTGTATCTTTAAGTTCCTTCTTACCTTCCTCTGATTTTGTCCGAATGCTTGTTACTCTGGAATGTTCCACTTCATATAGAAATAGTTTGATAATTTTATCTTTATTTTTTTCTATACTTTGTTTGTCTGATATCAGAGGTTTGACCAACTCTTCCATGTCCTTCATCCGATAAATAAGACCTGTACTTGTGAGCTCAGCGGAAACAGACTTCATTGTATTCCTGAATGAATCAAGAATTTTTTCTGAAGCCAAGAATGGGTTAACGGCATTCCATTTGAATGCGATATCCCTATCTCCTCCGCTCCTTTTTTTAAGGCGTATAGCGATTGAATTTCTTCCAATTTTCTTCTTTGCGACTCCTTCAAGTACTGAGTGGGCATCTTTTATTACTTCTCTTAACGGCTCTTTGTGGTGAGCGATAATTACCGCCGCCGAAATAGATATTTTCTCGGCGTTTCCAAGATGAAGCGATGCTTTAATTGTTGCAGAGTCAATTTTATCAGTTTCTGATGTTCCATTTTTACCATACTTAACAAAACTCATATTATAGGCTTTGCGAATTTCATCCGCGGCGTCAAGGGCGGTATGAAGAGGCAGAATAGCGCAAACATCATCACCGCCGGCATAAATAAGTTTACCATTAGCTTTTTCAATAATTGGAGCGACAGCGTAACGCGCGAAACTGTTGAGAGACTCGGATATGGCCGCATGCAAAGCTGGATTGATTATCCTTGTATCGTTAATCAACAGCCTATCCTTAAAAGGTGATTTTCCCGCAAATTTTGGGTTCTTGAATTTTTCAGACAATTTGGGATGAATTACATCGTCCCATGTTGCGTTGAGTGTTTCACCATTTATTAAATCACCCATTTTATCGCCATCCATTAGCAAAATGGCGTAATATTTATCCTTTTCTTCAATAGTAATATTTTTGCTTTTACCTTCTTCGATAATTCTTTTTATGTTTAAGGAGTCTTCATCTTTACTTTCTTCAAGTTCGGAATTATGGACATATTGAATAAGTTTTTCATGGTCATTGCTGTTTATAGTCACTTTGCCAGTAAGTTTGTATAGATATCTGCTCAATGCAAGTTGTGTAGTGGAAGGGAAATCACTATTGTTGGCGCTATGAAAAGTTTTGTAAAGCAGTTCGCTGTCGCCCTGTTTTTTAATAACAACGGGCAAAAATCTTTTTATGGAACATATTGCGCAAATCTCCTCTTTTTCGCCAATCTGCGCGAAAGAACCGTCGCTATTAAATCTTTCGCGTAATTGTTTCCAAAAGCCTTCGATTTTTCCTTTATATTCGCTTGCTGCTGTTTTACCGGCATATGAAAAATCGTGTAAAACCTCGTGCTCTCCGCATAGAGGACACTTTTTACCGCTTTGCGGTTTTCTTACTTTAACTGGTTTTGATTTTGTTGCCGCAAGAAGTGATTGCACAAGAGAGTGTGTTGTGCTGTATAGCTTTGCCGTTTTGTCGCCGTTCGAATAAACAGAAGCGAATTTTGTAATTGTATTCAGCTCCTTTTTAATCTTAGACTCTGGAATAAAATTGAAAATCGCTTCCTTATCGTCTGTTCCTGCTAATTTTGTCGAAGCATAAGAAAAGGTCCAGTAGTCTGATATCTGATAATCGAAAAGTTTTTTATAGGTTTCGCCCTTTCCTAAATAATCTCTGACTATTCCGGCTATCCGTTCCCATTCAAGCTGTATCTCTTTTTGTATTTCTGTAACTATTTCATCAACAGTTGAGGTTCCGGCAACAAAGACAAACTTGTTAGGGAAAGAGGCAATAGAGGCACTGCCAGAATTAAGTGCTTTAATTTCCTCCTGTTCCATCAGGAAATTTCCCATATTATATTCAGCGTCGAGCCATTTTTCCACAAGTGACTGATCGTGAAGCGATGGATATACTACATGATCGGCACCGAGATTTTTCATTACGGTTTTGATTCCGGTAAATGACAAATATGAAAGAATAACCGAGGCCGTCCATGAATCGCGGAGCTTCCTTGCTTTAGCAATAAAAGGCTGAACCGGTGTAATAGCGAACGAAACAAGGGAAACAGAAGCGTTGGGATCGCTTTTCATTGAAGAACCAATTGCAGAGGTTAAACCGCAATGATGCCATATTGAATGGTCAGGCATTCTTGTATCGGCAGGAAGAAGATCCCACAGGGCTCCAAGTCCGCCTATGTTTTTTACGCGAAGCCTTTTTCTAAAGGCGAAAAAGAGATAATTGAAGAGGGCTTCTTTCCATTCTTCTTCTGTCTTGTTGTTGAATTTTTTGTTAAGCTGACCTTCTTTTAGAGCATCCCTTTCGCCCGTTAGACCTAAGTCTTCGTCGAGAAGTTTTAGTATTTCCTTTTGGATTGAATCAACTGTTGCTGTTGATGGTATTTCCGCTTTTAATGGTTTTGATTTTACAAGCGGATGCGTCAAGACTGGATTAGTATAAAAATCGATGCTACCACTTTCTGACTCATTATCTGAATGGCCTGGTAGAGGCGCTCTTGTTAGACCAGAGGCTATTCTGTCCGCAGCTTGGTAGGCCTCTCTTGAGGGGGTTGATACCTTAAGGAGTTCCGCTATTTCTGCCGCTCTTGTTTCGTGGCCTGGGATTTTTAAGGCTTTATGCACCGGGTCATGAAGAAAGAGGGATATTTTATTTTGCCAGTAGTTTTCTTTTCTGTTCATTGTTTGACTCCTAAATATGATCTTATCTCGCTTGTTTTATCTTCCATTTTAGTGGATAAGTATTTGCACATATCTTGTATTGCTTGATTATATTGGTTTATGCTTGTTTCCTCGTAGAAGAGTATTGGCAATACAAGAATTTGACCGAAGAATTTACCATCAGCCATTTTTTTCAGGCTCATGTAAAATTGTTTAGGATGACGACCTTCTCTTACATTTTTAGGAATATTATACTCGTTCTTCACTTCGATAGGTCTTGCAATAAAGCCTCTTCTTTTAAATTGATGCCTGTTTTCCAGCGAGGTACGAGCTTCCCTATAGTATGTGCCGAGGTCAGATAGAGCGTCTTCCCATCTTGTATAACCATGAGTTGTTATATAAAGTCGGCTTTCCTTGCTAAGGATAGGATATGATTTCTTATTGATGCTGTTAAATGGTATGGAATATGATGAATTAACAAGCTCTGTCGCTTGTAGTGATCCAAAGCCGTTTCTGCACCTTGAACCAACAGAACCATACATGAGAAAAGCATTAATGGTCGATGAGATTTCTTTTTTGAGGCGATTATGGTAGCAAATTAACAGTTGGAACTTGCTGCCAGCAATAATGTGTGTTTTATGATATTTGTTTCCTTGCCCTTTTATGTAGTCATATTTTCCATATGCTAAATAGTCAATTATATTTATGGGAAATGATCTTCCCTTTGATGTTACCTGTATTTTTTTGCCGTTAGAAAATCCAGATTGGCTAGTGCTGATATTCCCTTTTACAGATATTCGAACTTGCGCCGATATCTCTGTTGAACCAAATATTGAATCCTCTGCCGTTTTGAGCTTCTCGGGCGTCAAATATTCACAGCCGTACAAAATTCTCCACCATTGCCTTAAAGCCGCCTTAAATGGCGCACTCCTCAATTCAGCATTCTGATCAGCCCCACCCAAAAAACATGGAGTGAGAAACTCAACATCGAGTTTGATTTCTTCCAAATCATGAAATCTTGTTATTATCATTTGTCCTCCTGCTCATTTATATCAACTCTATAACTCCCCAATCCAAAAGCTGTCCCTTTGCCTATATGCATAATTTCCCCAAGCTTAAGGAGTTCCATATATTCAGACGAAACTCCACTAAATGTTATTGACCCAACCATGCCATCCATATCAATTACGCTTCCTTGCCTATTTGACATTCGTGTCCATTCGTAGCGTCTTAGCGAACAATCAACAACTTTGGCTTTTTCGGTGTTTTTCAGGTATGCTTTGGCGTCAATAGGTAGTTCAAGGCCGCAGTGGTAGAAAAGGATGCTGCTGTATCGCCGTAAAAGGGTACTCATTACGGTGTAGAAGTCGAAATGGCTCTGAATTTTACCATTTTTCTGGATACGAACGGGAGTAAGAAAAGTCATTACAATATTGTTGTTCTTGGGAAATTTTTCTTTAAGAGAAAACCGTTCAGGCGTTGGCATTAAAGAAAAGCCTGTTTCGGCAGTATAGAGCCTTTTCCCATCGGAAATTGAGACTACTGATTCAACAACCGATTTAACTTCCTTACTTGTATATCCTTTTACTGATGCGGTCTCAAAAGCTCTAATTATATAAGGAAGAAGAACTATCGTTTTCTCGCCAAACAGTGTTAGGTCTATAGCGAGACGATCCTCTTCGTCAACTTTTCGTCGTCTGTTATCGATTGGGGTAATGACGAATGGGTGGGGGGCGTTATTACTGCCTGTAATTGCCAAGGCTTTTTCGGAAACAGGTGTTTCAAAGACAAAAATATAGCCGCATTTGTTTCTACTTACGCATTTATCACAAAAAGATCCAGGGTGCATGCATATTGCTTTTTTAAAAGCATTACCAAAAGCGCCTCTTAACATAGAACCTTTATATTCTGGCAGGAGGCCTGACATAAGAAAGCGAATTGTTATTCTTAGATTGCAGTATTGCAGATTTGTTGCAAGATTGTTTTTTCTCATACTTTTCCTTTACTTACATATTTATACAAATTGACACGGACATTATGCAAGAACAAAATGATTCATTCTTTTTCTAACTTATTCAATAGTTACCTGCTTTTATAGCTGCCAATTCCCGCCTTCTTCTTTTCCCCCTGAAATACAGATAACTTGATATCATAGCCGAAGCCATTAACGATATCATCATACCTATCATACCTCCCATAGAAAAAAGCCATATAACAGAAAGTGTTATCCCTACATCTAAAAGTACTGGTAAAACACATTTAGGCCACAGCCAAAGCATGGCGATTTTTTTAATTCCATGAAGGCTATTCCATGTGTTGTTGAGACTATTCATAGATGCATCGATCTCCAGGATGATCATAAAGATTGAGATAAGGCCGCATGAAAGTCCTATTATTGTTAATGCAAGCATTGTATTTGCCCTCCGTTAATTAAGTTCAATCTGTATTGACGCATCATTACGGCGCATTTTCCGGTTTTTTATCATTTCCCCCTCCCTTTTTCTATTACTGATATGTAACAAAAGAGAAAAAGGGAGGGGGTGCCCGAAGGGCGGGGGTGGGTTATAATTTTTTCGGAATATCACTTTATATCCACCGTCATAATGTAGTAGAGAGCAGTAGTAACCAAAGGGGGAGGGTTTAATGGAAAAGATTGAAGCAAACGGACTTTACGGAAAAATCGCCGACGAAATAATGAATCTTGTATTGAGTGTGCCTTCAAGTAAGGAGATTGAAGCGTGCGATCCGAAAGATAGGAGCTCACAGTTAATTGAATCTGCCTCCTGGCGATGCGGTGTAGTCTCATTTTCGCTTGCCATTCCACCGGGACCTCTCGGTTTTGTAACAATACTGCCGGATTTAGTCGCTATATGGAAAATGCAGGCGCAGCTTGTATCAGATATTGCCGCAGCTTATGGTTATAAGGCAGTTATTACAAGGGAGCAGATGGTTTACTGTCTTTTTCGTCATGCAGCGGCACAGGCTTTACGCGATATAGCTGTTAGGGTTGGGGGCCGGTTTATGATAAAGAGAGTCGCTTTACGAAATATGCAGACCATTCTTGAAAAGATAGGGATAAGGGTTACCCAAAGAGTTATCGGTAATACAGCCAGCCGTTTCGTGCCGTTTGTTGGAGCTTTAGCTGTTGGTGCGTATGCGAAATATGACACAAAAAAGGTTGGAGAGACGGCGGTTGAACTTTTTAGTGAACTGAAGAATGAAACAATGGCTGGAGGGGAATAAGATGACTGAAAAAATCGAATTCTTCGATAACGAATTTAATGATAATCGTGACATGGAATTGTTAT